>JAHFGL010000005.1 GCA_023247445.1 Candidatus Omnitrophota bacterium
TTTGTGCCTGATAAAAGGTAAGTTCACTATTTATTCCCTCTTGATATCTTAAATTAAGCATATCTTCTGCTTTTTGCCGTAGCGTCACCGCTTCCGTTAACGCATCAATCTCTGCATCTAGGGCACCGATAGAAAAATAAGTTCGGGCTACATCCGCCGTTAAAGTTAACCGCACAGTTTGTAAGGCCGCCTCTTCGGCCTCGGCTCGTTTAACACCCGCTGCAAAGAATCGACGAACTTTTCCCCAAATATCGATCTCATAACTTAAATCGAGTGGAACTTTGTAGGTATTTATTATTGCGCCTGTAGAGAAACCCGTCGCATTCTGAGAAAATCGCTCACGCTCGTAAGATGGATTAGCCGATACTTTAGGCAAAAAATCGATACGCGCAAGGGCGCGCGCCTTATCGACATTGGCCACCGCAATCGCCAAATCCTGATTATTTCTAACCGCCAAATCTTCTAACTCATTAAGTTTTTTATCTGAAAATATTTTCCACCAATCTTGCGGAATTGAAACAGGATTTGTCGTTGAAAGCTGATTTTTCCAAGATGATTTAACCGATGGTTTTGGTTTAATAAATCGAGGGCCGATACTACAGCCAGTAAATATCACCGACACAATCCCAACAACTAAAAGATGCGTTGCTGTTTTAATTTGTCTTTTAGTAATTTTGCTAAAAAATACATAGACCATTGGAATCACAAATAGCGTTAAGAAAGTACTTATCGCCATTCCAAAGACCGCCGCCACTCCCAGCGGTCGGCGTGCTTCACCGCTGCCTCCAAAACCGATGGCAATAGGTAAAATACCAACAATCGTTGCCATCGCTGTCATTAAAATTGGGCGTAGTCGAATAAGTCCAGCTTGATGAATAGCTTCAGCGGCAGATTTTCCTTGCGCCATCTGCTTGTTTGCAAAGTCGACGAGCAAAATAGCATTTTTCGTAACGAGTCCAAACAAAAGAATCATCCCAATTTGACTAAAAAGATTCAGCCCCATCCCCGGAATTACACCAAACCAATGAGTATCGCTAATCAAACTCATAATCCACAATCCGCCGAAAGCGCCAAAGGCTGCCAAAGGAATCGTTAGCATTACCGTCAAAGGATGAACAAGGCTTTCAAACTGCGCCGCTAAAACCATATAAATAACAATCGCTGACAAAATCATAACAAAATAAATTTGGCTGCTGGATTCATTTAAGTCTCTAGTCTCACCTGTCCATTCATAACGAAATCCATCGGGAAAATCCTCTTTAAGCAATTTAATGGATTTCTCCATCGCTGTCCCAAGCGTCACACCCATCGGCGTTCCTTCAATCGTTGCTGATCTCCAACGATTGTAATGGTTGATCGCACTTGGGCCTGCGCCGGTTTCTGAATTAATAACATTGTTTAACTGAATCAATTCGCCGCGGCTATTACGAATATAAACCTTCTCTAAATCAGATGGTGTTAACCGCGAAGCGCGCTCTAACTGCACAATAACTTGATATTCTTTTCCCTTAATATTGACCGTAACCAAATCTTGTCCGCCAAAAAGAATCTGCATCGTTCGTGAAATATCTTCAACCGTCACACCAACGGCGGAGGCGCGATCACGATTAATATTGATTCGTAATTCAGGCTTATTGAGTTCAAAGGTTGTACGCACATTGAGCAAAAATCCAGCGCTGCGCAATTTATTCGTTAACTCCTCGGCGTATTTATTAAGTGCCATTAAATCCTGACTCTGTATAACCAACTGAAAGGGCTGAGAAAAACCACGACCGATGGATTTAGGCATAATAGGAATAACAAAGGCCCCTTCAACTTGACTAAAAAACTGTGCCGCAAGTCCCGTTGGTCCGCCAACAATGTCACGAATGTGTTTTCTTTTCGGATCATCTTTGAGACGAATAAACGATAATCCTTGTGAAGTCTTTCCCGGACTGCCGCGCGCCAAGGCAACAGCTGAAAAATATCCTTCGACCTCAGGTGTCTTTGCAATAATTTCTTCCATTTTCCGAACCATACGATCCGTATATTCGCTCGTCGATCCTTCCGGTGTGAGCGCAAAACATAATAGTCGCCCCTTATCTTCATCCGGCATAAATTCTTTTTTAAGTTGGGAAAAGAAAAATATAGTTAACCCGATTGTAATAATCGTGACTGTCGTAATAATGGCGGGACAACTTAATGACCACTTGAGTGCACGACCATACCACTGAGTTGTATTAATTAATAATCGTTCGAAGAAACCTAGAAAGCTTCCCTTTGAAGCATGTTGAACAGGTTTTAAAATGCGCGAACAAAGCATGGGGCTTAAACTAAGCGCCACAAAACAAGAAATAATAACAGACATCGAAAGCGCGACAGCAAATTCGATAAATAGTCGTCCCGTAACACTTGTTTGAAAAGCCATCGGAAGGAAAACTGCGACAAGCGCAATCGTCGTTGCCATAACCGCAAATCCAATTTCCTTCATCCCTTGGACAGCCGCCTCCATTGGTT
The DNA here is from genome assembly GCA_023247445.1 of Candidatus Omnitrophota bacterium. Taxonomy (GTDB): domain Bacteria; phylum Omnitrophota; class Gorgyraeia; order Zapsychrales; family Zapsychraceae; genus JAHFGL01. Next base: position 2,497 of record JAHFGL010000005.1, read on the forward strand.
TCATTCCTTCTTCCATATGGCGGTAAATATTTTCCAAAACAATAATGGAATCATCAACGACCAAACCAATCGCCAAAACAAAGGCCAACATACTAACGATGTTAATCGAATAACCCATCGCATATAAAACGCCAAAGGTAGAAATAATCGAGACAGGAATCGTTAAGGTGGGAACAAGCGTTGAACGCCAATCATGAAGAAACAAAAAGATACATAACACAACTAGCCCAAAGGCGATAAAAAGTGTTTCCCAAACTTCTTTAATCGCACGCTCGACGTAAATAGACTCATCGTAAGGAAAGGCCATTTCGATGCCTTGAGGCAAAAGTGGACGCAGACGTTCAATCTCTTCTTTAACTTTTTTTGTAACATCAATGGTGTTGGCCTTCGACTGTTTGATAACACCAATGCCAACGCATGGCTTGGAATTAAAACGCGCCGCAGACCGTTCATCTTCAACGCCAATAATGGCATGACCAATATCTGAGAGCCGCACAAAAGTGGAACCATCTTGTTTAATAACTAAATTATTATATTCTTCCGGAGTTTTTAATTCTCCTCGTGTTTCAATCGACAATGATCGTTCCAAATTCTCAACTAAACCACTGGGAAGTTCGATGCTTTGCTTCTTTAAAGATTGCTCGACGTCTAAAACCGTAATTCCGCGCGCTGCCATTTTCTGTGCATCAAGCCATATACGAATCGCAAAACGTTTTGCGCCGCCAAAAATAACCGAGCTTACGCCATTAATCGTCTGTAAACGATCTTTGATAATATTCTCACCGAGAGAAGTTAGTTCAAGCGTAGAATAACGATCACTAAAAAGCGCGACCCACAATACGGGTTGAGCATTGGCATCTTGCTTAGCGATAATCGGTTCTTTAATATCATCGGGAAGGCGTCCTCGCACACGTGAGACACGATCACGGACATCTTGCGCAGAAACATCGATGTTGTGGGACAAATCAAATTCAATTGTTATTGTGCTGACTTCCTGACGAGATTCACTGGTTAACGTACGAATCCCTTCAATGGAAGACAAAGACTCTTCGAGAACTTCTGTCACCTGGGCCTCAACGACCGCCGCGCTTGCGCCAGGATATACCGATGTAATATTAATAATCGGGGGATCCACATCGGGAAGTTCACGCACCGGAAGGCGAGATAAACCGATGACGCCAAAGAGAATCAAGCCCAAGCTCATCATCGTGGCTAAAACAGGACGCTGTATACTTATGTCAGATAATTTCATTGTGCAGGAGTTTTCTCATCTTTGGTTTCTTTAATTTTTACAGCAGATCCTGGGCCAATTTTTTGATAACCTTCGACAATAACATTTTCACCAACAGATAAACCTTCTGTAATTTCTGCCTTGCCCGCTAAACGCACACCAACTTTTACCAATTTCTTTTGAGCCTTACTTTCGCTATCAACAACAAAAATATAAATATCATCCGCTTGAGGAATCAAAGCCCTCTCTGATACAACCAAGGCCTCTTGTCGGACACTGACAATTAAATCCAAATTGGCAAACATTCCTGTGCGCAATTTTGCTTCTTTGTTAGGCACTTTGGCCTTCACCAATGCTGTCCGAGTCTGCTCTTCAACACGAGGATCTATAAAATAAACCTGACCATCAAATTTTTCATTAGAATAAGCCGCAACCGTAACTTCAATATCTTGACCTTCCTTTAGTTGCCCTAAATATCGTTCAGGCACACGAAACTCTGCCTTCATCGGATCCTGACGGATAAGATACGTTAATTTCGTTCCTTGACTCACATATTGACCAATACTCGCTTTACGCTCACCGACAACTCCATCAAAAGATGCCAAAATCACCGTTTCTTCCAATTGCGCTTTCATTAAATCAACTTCAGCCTTCTTCGCGTCTAAATCTGATTTCGCTTGATCAAATTCTTGCTGCGAAACAGCGCCGGCTTTAATAAGAGAAGAAAGTCGATCAAAGGTTGTCTGAGCAAGATGCAAATTCGCTTCTGTCTGTGATAAAGACGCATTAAGCTTGCTGGCATCGATGGTAAAAAGCATCTGTCCTTTTTTCACCGCTTGCCCTTCATCAAATCCAATCTTTTCGATAACGCCGGAAACCTCATTTTTAATTTCAATGGCTTCATCGGCGGCCAAGGTTCCCACCAAGAAAATCTTATCTTCGATCTTTTCCTGTTTAACAGCTTCGGCAACAACATTAACGGCAAATCCACCATAACCTCCTTTACCCGCCGCTTTCTTTTGGCCGCAGCCAGCCAGCATGGGTAAAACCAGTAGCGGTAAATAAAATAAAATGTAATTTCGTTTAAAAATTTTAAGTTGCATAGTCAACCATCACCCTTTTAAAAGTTTATATTTTTGCGTTTTCGTAGATCTGATGTAGCACTTTCTTGCACAGTTCAATATCTTTCACATTGATATTTTTCTGAATCTCTTCTAATGTCTTTTGGACAATTTTAACCAGCTTGCTTTGCAAATTAAGCCCTTTCTTCGTCAGATAAATAAGTTTCTGACGCTTATCATCTTTATTGGGAATACGCACAACCAAGTCATGGTTTTCCATATTATCAATAAGCCTGGTCATGCTGGTTTTATCTTTGCAGGTGGTGCCGGCGAGATCTTGCTGACTTTGACCATTTTTCTTCCAAAGATTAACTAGAATTGACCATTGTTCGCAGGTAACATCGTGTCCAGCCTCAACAAAATTACGATTAAGCCGCGTGCCCAAAGACCTGGCCGCTCGCCCCATCGCGTAACCTAAAGATTCTTCAAAAATATCTTTCTTCATATTCTACTTTCTTAGTTGCATATGCAACCATCAGAAGATACATGATGGCCCAGATGTTGTCAAGAGGACTAACCATGACTTTTGGGGCCACCTTTTTTATTTTTGTCATTACCCCAATTCATATGTTATACATTAACTGGAAAGATAGGTAGGAAACGGCCTTACTTCTCTATATATAAAGGCCCAAAGGACAAATGGGAATGAAAAAAACATTTTTAATTGTGTTCGTAAGTTTGCTGGCCCTGCTCTTTTCTTCAAAAGGGTATACTCACCAGTACGCTCTGTGCGAATACAACGTAGACAAATACCAACGATTTTTAGAACAAAATAAAGAGAAATATAGAATGATCCACGGTTATTATCCCTATTTCTTCTCTAGTGCTGGTCGTTCACACCATTGGTATTCAGCCGAGGAAAAAGGTCATTATATTTTAGGAGAAAGGCAAAACGCCTATCCAACGATTCCCGATATTATTGTGGCAAAAAGAAATTCCGAGGCTCTTGATTCATCTGGAATTTTGATCTCTCTACCTTCGGTGAAGGAAAAAGCCAAAGAAGAAATTGTCATGATTAAAGAAGAACCGCAAAAAGTAACTATTGAACGAGTCAATGATAGCCAAGACCTACCGGCCGTTATTAAACAACACAAATGGACCTTTCAATCCCAAGATTTTGCTAAAGCCGTCCGCCTTCCCTAAGACTCAATAAACTCGTCTCTATATAACGTCACCAAGCAAGACGCCTAATCTAAAAACTAAAAATCCGATGAGGACACTGACAAGGACATTGCCCAACGCTTTTAATGTTTCGCCATCACGGATAAGATTTGCTGTTTCTAAAATAAAAGTTGAAAATGTTGTAAACGCTCCGCAAAAACCAACCATAAAAAGCAATTGTAGATTCGAATCCAATAAAAATTTCTCATTAGCCAAGACGGCAAGAAACCCAACGAAAAAACAACCAATCAAATTAACAATCAATGTTCCATACGGAAACTGTGCTCCAAAAGCTTGGGAAACAATTCCTGCCAAAATATATCTGGCAAACGTCCCGCCAAGTCCACCTACGCCAAGATACAACCATTTCACCATAACTTTATCCTTCCTCTTTTAAATTTTATTAATCCAGAAAATATTTATTTTTGACCCGAATATCTTTAACAGCAAACGGGCCTTGACCGAAATCATACTGTTCAATCACCAACTGATCTTTGGTAAAGAGTTTCGAAACCTCTCGAAAATCTTGGTTGATAGTTTTGAGTCTCTGATAAAAAATATCTTTAAGAAATTCGTTTTCAAATTGCTCTTTAATATTTACGGACTTTTCTAGCGCAACAATTAAAGTTTTATTTAGCTGGTCATCTTCTCTAACCTTAATCCGGTGCGATGCATAATTGGCAATTAATTTCTCATCATTATCAAGAATGTGTTGAATATCAGAGGGAAATATTTTCGCGCCATAAAAGGGAGCGGAAAGATCATTGCGGCCGTAAGTAAAAAGAATTGGAAAGGCCAGATATCGTTCGGCTAAATCATTAAGGTTAACGTTTGCAGATTTTAACAATGTGATCAAATGACGAATCGTGACCACACCCCCTAAATCTTTAATATTATAACGGATCTTTGGAGCGGCATTCGCCAGCCGCGTAATCGTAAAAATCAATTCTCCCTGAGGGGAACGTTCAATCACATAATCCGCCGGATTATATTGAAAAATCATCGGAACATCTTCGCGGCCAAATATTTTTTGCGAAAGGCTTGGGTTCGCAAAACAAATCTTTCGCAAAGCAATCGTCAACTCTGTCTCTACTCCAATATTAATTTCCAAATCCGATGCCCCGTAAGAAGAGTGAACTGTCTTAAAAAATTTAAGAAAATAGCTGCGCAATCCCTCCGAAATCCCTTCTCCACCAACGATCAAATGTAGCTCGTAATCTTTCAAATTCAGCGTTGTTGTCTCCACAAAATCTTTCATAAACGGCGGATATCCCATAATAAGATAACGATAGTGATTACCAAAAACTTTAAGAGTGTTTTCAATTTTCGATTTATCCGGACCAACTGATTTTAAAATGGCGACATCGACCAGCGACATCGAAACATTCATCCCCGTTGCCCAAGGACCTAAGGCAAAGCAGTTGATCAAAAAGAATCGAGGCTGATTAAAAAGCAGTGCATACGAAATCTGAATATTTCGTTTAATGGCCCGACGCTCTTCTATCCCACGAACCCAATTGTTAGGAGTGCCACTTGATCCTGAGGATTCATCAATCACCACCCCGCAGTCAGGAATCTTGCCCTGCCAACACCTTTGTTCGATCGAATATTTCTTAATATAGTTTTCCTTATTTGTTTCCGGCAAGTAAGACAACTGATTCGGTGAACGTGGTGGTGTTTGTGAATATTCCAGAAGAAACTGCTGATAAGCTGGACAATTTTTCTTAGCTTTTAAATAAATTTCGTAAGCTTTGATGCAACCAACCTTTTCTAAAAGAGGCTGAATGGCCGGATGCCCTAAACAAGTAAAAAACCGCATGTTGGATTCGATGATTCTTCTCATCAGCCGAAATACTAAGGCAAAAATCGAAACCAAAATAAAATTAAAAAAATTATTCAAGAAAGAGATCATTGACATCCAATCGATGACTTTGCGGGGCGGGCTTGGTATATCCCATCCGAAAGACAAGCCATATGTTTTTAATTTGGGTTCGCTCTTCTAACCACTGACGGGCCTTTAAATTTGTCACTAAATTCCCCATAGGATGAATGAACACATCATGTTTAGCCAACTCTAGCCAAAACCTCAACAAAAATTTGCCGGCGACAATCGCTTCTTCTTTTGTCCAAAACGCTCCAGAAATAATTCCCAAAGAATACATTGCCCCTATTTTCTTGCGATAAACTCCCCGCATCAAATGGCTGCTGATCGGTAATTTTAATATCCATGGAAATTTTGCCGTAAAATAAAATTCCAACGGATTCAAATTCATACACCGCGCTTCTAAACCATCCTTCTTGCTCCTACCTTCTTTTTGTGTATAACGAAACCATGAAACAATTTCATCATGATAATGTGGCGAGTTAAGATCTTCAAATAACGCCGTAATATTTGCTTCAATGACCTCGCTAATTATCTTGGGATCCGTGAAACAATTAAAATTCTGGCCACACATCTGTGCTAATCGTGTTATTTTTTCTAAAACTTCTTGAAGGATAGGCGTCGGCAATGAGGCCAGCCTTGACGTTCTTCGTTTTAAAAAAATTTCATCCAAATATTCGCTTTGATGGTTAGAAATATCTGACTCCATGGTCAACAAGGCAAAGGGGATCCATCGCCCCTCTTTATTATCATTGAGTAGCTCGTAATGAATTTTTTGTTGATGATTCTTTCCGATAATGCTGAGCGCTTCCAAAAACATTCCCATGGCCGAATAGATAAAACTCCCCGTCAAATCTTCATCTGGCAGCATTCGATTACGATCAATAAATAATTGGGCCGTCTTCTGATCAATAACACGAAGTTTCCAGGGCTGGACATTGTGGGGCGAAGGCGTATAGCGGGCAGTTTCTAAAATTAATTTCCAAGAATCATATATCGGCATATATGTCCATTAAATGTCCAATGAATTCCTTTTTATACCACACTTTTTATTCAATATGTTTAATAAGTTAAACAAACAGCGCTTATATTAAATAAAGAAGCGTCTCGACCTGGACGATTAAAAAGTTTTAACTTCCTTCTACTGTTTATGTTATATTAAACTGCTTATCAAGTTAACAACCTTGGCATGTTTCTTGCTTATAATTAGTTGGGGATCCTTCCAAATATCAATTGATACAAAAATAAACATTCTTTTATGAAAAAAATCCTAACAATTACTTCTTTAATTATCTTACTAAGCCATCCAGCATCCGCTGGAATGATGGGGGCATACGAGGCTTTAGACCACTCCATCTATGCAATTATTAGCAACACTGATGACAACAAAGAAATCATTACACAGTATGTTGCTGGAGTTACTCCTTTTAGCAACTATCACCCACCTGTAGCTTTATCTGAATTTCTTTGGACACCAAACGCGCTTTATTCTGTAGTAGGACAATCAACGCTTTTTCCTACAGCGAACTTCTTATCATTTGATCCAACAGGCAGTGGTACATTTAATTTGGCGGGTGGCATGACAATTAGCGCTGCTGATCTCGTACCATTTACCGGAATGGCATCAACTCTTTTCCCAGCTCCTCCAGTAGCATCCGCAGCTTATAATGCTTATGGATTTAATCTAGCTCCTGGACAACATCCAACCACAGGTGTCGGATTTTCGGCTCCACCTCCCACGGATGGTCTCACGTTAGGACTTGGTCAATCTATTATTTTTAGAACAGTAGGGCCATCAGACGTGACACGTACCCTTGGATATGTTGCGTTTATGTTTGATAATAACAATCTTTCAAATGGGGCTGAACTGCGCACAATATCATTTAATGCAGCCCCTTCAACCCCCGTCGTCCCAGAACCCGCATCCTTATTTCTTTTAGGTGGTGGACTTGTTGCCGCCCTTCGAAAAAAAATACGCGCTAATAAATATTAATCTCGCCAGAAAAACAATAATAAACACAAAACAATTCCTACGGTATACATCCAGAAAATACTTTTTAAAAAATACGGATAGGCCATAAGCACTATCCCGATAAAAAGCGGCTTATAGCTTGATTGTTTCTTTCCGTAAATAAAAGCTACAAATCCAATCCCACCAAAAATAACAGAACCAATTAAGTTTACCCAGGAAAAGTCTGATGGCGAAGATGTGCCGATCGAAGAAAGAGCTGTTACTAAACCACTCTTCTCTTCTTGGGCCAAAACAAATGAGCCTCCAACGAAAAATAAAAATCCTAATACTAAAAAGATCTTACTTAGTTTCATAAAATCAATTTCCGCACTAAAACGATGATTACCAATCAACGGGGAAATAATCTTTAAGAAATTTGCCGCACCAATGTTTGCCGGTTAAAATTCCATTAAAAAATGGATCGCACACGCGGGCCGCGCCATCGACAATATCCAAGGGCGGCTGGAAATCATGCGCCTGTTGTTTTCGTAGGGCCAAGGCCATGGGATCCTCATCCGTTACCCAACCAGTATCGACAGCATTCATATAAATTCCAGATTTAACCAAATCACTCGCTGAAGTATGCGTTAGCATGTTAAGCGCTGCCTTCGCCATATTGGTATGCGGATGACGATCTGTTTTTGTGTAACGATGAAACTTCCCTTCCATTGCAGAGACATTGACAATATGTTTCATGCCCGTATTCTCGCGTTTCATCATCGTCGATAATTTATTACACAAAACAAACGGCGCAATCGAATTGACTAACTGTAGCTCAATCATTTCAGAAGTTGGAATTTCACCCAACCGCAAACGCCAGCTATTGGTTTCACGTAAATCGACTTGTTGTAAATCAGCATCGAGTTTTCCTTTAGGAAAAACTTTTTCTACAGGAAGTGTGTGATCATAGACATAAGGAATTTGAGAAAGTTGGGCAGAGGCGGACAACCCAATCCCAGGCATTTTTCCATTCCAACTAATGGCAAGTGCAGATTCACTGGTCAAATTATTTTGCGCGCTGGGGCTTAACTTCGCCTTACATGTGACAAATGGACGAAGAAGTGATTGCACATGCGGTGGCAAATCTTCAAATCGCGATGTTTCATTGGCCATCAGATGCGTATAAAATCCTGGCGGCCGCCTAACCGTTTGCGCTGCATTATTAATTAAAATATCTAATCGCGGATAATTCTGTTCAATATAATTACAAAAAATTTCAACGCTTGGTGTATGTCGTAGATCTAATCCATAAATATGCAACCGATCCGCCCACTTTGAAAAATCACTTTCACGGGCAAACCGAAGCGCTGAATCAACAGGAAATCGTGTCGTCGCAATAACGTGAGCTCCCGCGCGTAACATCATGAGTGTTGACTGATAACCGATTTTAAGACGTGATCCCGTAATAAGCGCTACTTGTCCATCAAGGGGTGCTGTTTGAAAACGTTTTGCGTAATTTAACTGCGCGCAAGATGGACACATCGCATCATAAAAATGATGCAACTGTGTAAACTCTGCCTTGCAGATATAACAATTGCGAGGCGTTTTTAACTCGATAGTCTCTCGTTTTAAATCAGCGTTAGCATCTGCAATCCGTAAAGGAGCAGTAAAAACCGTGGCTTCACGGGCACTGCGGATTCCGGTTGCGGCCCGAGCGCGCCGTTCGAAATTATCAACTTTTTGACGCTCAAGTTTTCGATTATCTCTTTTTCTTTTTCGCAGTTCATCACGATGAGGACGGGAGAGTTGTCCGGTGGCGATAATTAAAGCTGTTCTTTGCTGCGCAGATAAATGAGCAAGCTGTTCGCTATTCTGAACTAAATCTTCAAGGAGAGAAATACATGCCTGAATTTCTTCTTCTGTATATTTTGCTGCGGCAATTTGCTTGGCTGGATGCATTACTTAAATATTCTACCGATCGTTTAGTTAACTTCTTTTTGTAATCTCAATTAAATGATATCCAAATTCTGTCTTTACTGGGCCATGAACTTTCCCGACAGCATCTTTAAAAACAACTGTATCAAATTCTTCAACCATCTGACCTGGTTCAAACTCACCAAGATCACCACCATCCTCCGCGGAAGGACATTGCGAATGGGCCTTCGCCACTTCTGCAAAATTCTTTCCTGATTCAATTTCTTTTTTTAACTTTAAACATTCAGTTTCCGTTGAAACTAAAATATGTCGCGCACTGGCTTTTGTCATACTCTTCTCCTTTAATATTTATGATGGCCTCTAAACTGTGGGACATTTTAGACAAATTCTAGCCGAAACTCAACAAATTATTAGCCAAGCAAACTCAATAGGCTTACCTAACAATTTTCTTAAAAGTAATCTTAATAATTAAAAAGGTCCTTGAGGGTAATAGAATTTTTGGGGTGGGCGGCAATAATGGCAGAAAAAATTTTATTCTGTACATTAACCGTGAGTTTTCTTCCTTTACATCCTTTGGCTACCATTTTATACGTTAGTTGATTACTTGATGCGGCGACCAGATCATGACTTGTTAAATTCAGCCGGGCCATTACCGCCACCAGCGGCTGTGGCCCAAAATCACGCGACTCCGTCATAAACGTATTCCTTTAATGTCATCTAATCTCGTTTTATCGCGGCGGCACTTCGTTGATCTTGTGATATATGACTAGAATGCAGGTGGCAATAAGCCTCATGATTATAAATGCTTAAAATCTGTTTGCAGCGAAACTGCTTACACTTTCGTCCTTTATGAGAGGTTATTATTTTTTTCATATTACTCCTTTTGAAGATCCAAAAAAAGTGGCAAAGGTTAGTGCTCTTCTTTGCAACTTGAGATCTTCTAATTTGTTTTCAGTATATCAGATAATATGTTAATACACTCGATTAAAATAATTGAAATAACTTAATGATCTTAGTTGTGCTGTGCTATTATATGTACAAATAAAGCAGCAACTTTATAAAGGAGGAATTAAAAATGGCTACAAAAAAGAAAGCAAAAAAGAAGACAGCAAAAAAGAAATAATTTTTACGATCATAAATAAAAAACCCTCTGCGGTATTTCTCAGAGGGTTTTTTATTTGTAGCAAATAAATTTCGCTGCCAAAACAAACAAATTTATGCCCGAATATTTAATAACTTCTTAAGTCGACTGATTGAACCATCATCCATCTTCATAAAATAGATCGCAATCCCTTCCCCAACAGCAATCCGAGAAACACGCGCTGAGCCTTGCACAACTTCCTTAGCATTAGTTGCCGAACAATAAATCGTAAAATCAAGCTCATCGTTGATTTGCAAATAAATACTATGTTTAATTTTAATAAATGCACTTTTAAAGGAAAGATCCTTAAGCTGTCCTTTCAAAGTAATTTGTGGACCTAAGCTGATTTCAATCGACAAATTAAGCGCGAATCGTTGAGCTTCTCGCTGGTTGTTATTAAAAGATCCTGGTGGCATCCCTCATCCCTTTCTCTATATTATTCATCCCAAGCGGTCGAGTTTGCCGGTTGAGCATCTTGAACAACTTCTGCCTCAGAGGTAGATTGTCCACCGGACTCCGCTCTTTTAGGTAAAAAATGAATATTATCAGCGGTGATTCTAACACGGCTTTGTGTCTTGCCGTCTTTTTCCCAACGATCTTGTTTTAAGCGACCTTCAACAATAATTCCACTTCCTTTTTTCAAATATTTAACGCAATTTTCTGCCGTTGGTCCCCAAACTTCCACATCAAAATAAGATACTTCCGTAACCTTCTCACCTTTACTGGTATAAACGCGATTGTTGGCAATCGAAAGACTGCAAACTGATTTTCCCGATGGCGTATACTTTAATTCTGGATCTCTCGTCAAGTTTCCCATAATGTTGACACTGTTTAGACTCATTGCTTTCTCCTTGAATAGATTGTTAAGTTTGACAAATTTATTTTTTGTTAAATATTCTTTCTTTTAGGGCTCTAGCTTAGCATAGACTTATTTAAACGTCTGCTATCTTTTTCGCCGCATAGATGCCTTGCAACATCTGATGTTTTCGGCCAAAACCTTTGGTCTTAGTCATGCTAAATCCTTTTTGCGCTAAACCGCGACGGACGTGGCCAGCGACAGTAAAGGTGGCCACTGTCGTCCCCGCACGACTTAACGCCGCCATTTGTTCAAAGACCTCCGGCGACCACATCTCTGGATTTTTAGAAGGCCCAAAACCGTCAAGGAACCAGGCATCAACCGCGTATGACGCTTGGCGCATCTGGGCCAGCGCGCTTAACACATGATCAAAAATTAAAGTCAACTTGATTCTTCCACCAACAAAAATAATATGTTGAGATTCGATATTAATATTTGGATATTGAACAGTAAGTTGTGTGGAATATTCCTGCAGTTGCGGCCAAAGATTTAGCGCTTTGATTAAATCGTCAGCGCTTAGCGGAAACTGATCAAGGGAAATATAATGAAGCTTTGCGGCCGTCGGTGCACATTGTTCGAAGAGTTGCCAAGCGCATAAGAAATTAAGTCCGGTGCCAAAGCCTGTCTCAGCAATGACAAAGGAATTGGAATCCTGGGCAGAAAGATTTTCAAAACGTTCTTTTAACTGATTACCGCCACAAAAAATATACTGTGACTCATCGTACCCGTTATCCTGACAAAAATATTTATCATCAAAGGCCGTCGAATGCGGCAGGCCCTTCTCATCCCAACGAATTTTAGTATAAGTTATTTCTTTGACGGATTTAGTGGTCATTAAAGCTTATTATATTTCGTATGTTTGCCTTTTGATTTCTCGATTGGATATTTAAGCGCATTCTTCTTCATTTTCACATCAATGGCGGCAAGTAAATCAATTTCTAAATTATCCGCAAGCTCAAATAAAAACATTGCCACATCAGCTAGCTCATCGGCGATTTCATCTTTACACTCTGCGCCATGCGTTTCCACCTCAGCCAGCGACTTCCATTGAAAATGCTCGAGCACTTCTGTCGCCTCTAAGACCAAGGACAACGCCACATCCTTGTGATTATGAAACTGTTTCCAATCACGCTCGTCTCTAAATTGTTTTATCTTTTGGGTTATTTGTTTTATGTCTGGCATAAGTTCCTCACTTTGATCCAAGTTTAACCATTAACTTAAAATAAGTAAAATCCTTATTTTTTGCTCAAAAAAATAGGACAGACACTTTTAAAATGTCTGTCCTATTTTCTACACTTTACCTACTTAATATCGTAGGCGACGATTGTCTTTTTCCCTTTAAAGAAATAAACCCGTCCACCCGGATGATCAACCGTATACTCTGGTTCTTTTTCATTAAATATAAATTCACCGTCAGTATTTCCCGTTGCTAAATTAATTGCGAGGATCCCAATCCCACTGCCTTCCTCTCCTGTAACTTTCGTCAGAATAAAGGCATGCTCTTGACCACTTTGCGATTTAGAATAACGTTTATCCATATATCTATCCATACGGGCGAATGTGCTGGTAATATTCTGTGAAGCTCCTGACATCGAAGATTGTCCCGTTGCATATTGCATTTGATATCCTAAAGCAGCAAACGCCGAAACACCAACCATCAGCGCCGTGCCTAAAGTCGATGGCCCTGGTGATGGATAATACAACGACCAATTGATTTCTTTTGTATCTGGAGCAAACGAAAGAATATGCTGACGTCCACGAATAACAACGGCCCCATTATCTTGACCAGAAATCGAGACAGGAGGATCTTCCCGTTCCTTCCCAACAGCCATTTTCGCTCCAGCTTTTAGAAGACCACCCAACCCTCCCGTTAATGCCTTAACTCCGGCGGAAGCGACATCGGTCGTCCCAATGCTGCGTTTAAATTCTAAAGGAGTTTTAAATGCTTCTTTAACCTTACCTTTACTTTGGCTATCAATCCCGATTAAACTTTTTGCATCAGCCAACATAACGGTGTGTAGCGCTGGCAAATAAACCAAATTTGTTAACCCACCACTAGCACCGGTATATTCCCACAAAGCTGATCCATCGGTCTTGTTATACGATTTAACGGCTAAAGGTTTGTCCAACAAGAAATCCTTAGCGCCTGGACTAAAAAAGTTTCCACCAATCTTAGCTAACACCATTTCATCGGCAACGATTAACTGTGAAATAAGTCCAGAACGAACTTTCTCACTTTTCCATTTCACCTCGCCCGTATTTTTATCAACCGCATAAACTTCTCCATTACCAGTGGCATACACAACATCTCCCTCGATAATCGGTGCCGCATAAGATTTTTTATAAGTTTTATCGGCCGTTGGAAATTCAACACCCCAAAGAATATTTCCTGTGGTCACATCCACGCAGTGCAGTCCAGCAATAGAAAAATAAGCGTTATTGCCGTCGAAAACAGGATCTTGATAACCGCCCAAATCAAGTGTCACACTAAACATCCCAGAATTATCCGCGACATAAAGTGGAATTTTCTTTGGATTGACCGGAAACGGCGATTCCCATTTTTGCTCACCGGTCACCGCATCAAAGGCCAAGAGATAAATCCCAGGATCTTTATTTTTGTCCGTATAAACATTGGAAACAAAGATAGTCATGGTTTTATCAGGAACTGTATAAATCCCAAGAGGTGCGCCAAACATTTTATCCGTCTTCCATTTTGTCTGGCCAGAACCCATATCAATAGCTTCGATAATTGATTTACTCCCTGCAATTCCCGTGCTTTGCACAACAATAAGAATCGGGTATCCCGAAACTTCGCGAACCTCATACGGCGCCAAATTCGAAAAGTCTTCACGCGTCCACATCACTTCGCCGGTTTCTGGATTGTAGCTCGAAAGCGATCCCTTCGCTCCGATGAGCAATGTTCCATAAACAGTCGTTCGCCCCCAGAGAATTTTATCTTTGACAGGCTGTTGCCAAACTTCTGTTGAAGCCATCGCTAGGGGTGAAAAGTTAAGCGTAATAAACGTTAAAAGTATTAAACAACTGATCACTCTTCTCATCGATGATCCTTTCATTAGTATCTTGTTGTACGATAAAATTTTTCGGGTCATTATAGACTAGGGATTATTATTCAGGCAAGGAGTTTTTAGATCTCAAGAATTTGGCAGGTAAAATTTATCAAGGGGATGTAAACTGCTTGGCATAACGATCCACCAGTTCACGGATCATTCTCTGATATTTGATATTATTCTTTTGTGCTTGTCGTTTGAAAAAGTCCAGACTAGTCTTAGTCAATGATAAGGTAACCTTAACGGTTTCATCTGGCATAATCAACTGGTGAGGCGGGGGAAGAAAATCCTTAACCTTTGTTAATTTACCAACAGGTTTGTCGTTATTTCTTTCAATCTTTCTTATCATAGTAAGAGACTCCTTTGCGCCAATAACCAGCGCCTATAATTCTAACTTTCCCATCACGATAAATAAAACGAACAGTGATGATTCTAGTTTCAACTTGTCCAATACAGAATAAACGTTCTTCCTGCTGGTTATGTCTTGCGTCAACATAGATCTTTCTTTTCGGATCTCTAAACGCCTTTGCTGCCGTACGAAAATCAACCCCATGCTTTTTAATATTAATTTCTTCTTTCACAGGATCCCATACAAAATCAGATTCATGTTGCCTCATATCAAGTATACCTCAAACATATTATTTAGCAATATTTCTATACATATATTAATATGGTCTATTGTAAACATAAAACACATCTTGCCCAAAAAATAAAAACCCGCTCTTTTCCGCTTGGGGATAAGAACGGGTTAAATTGAACTACTTATTAAAAGTTATTTTATCGTGCCTTCGCTTAATTGCAACTTTTTATTTTATTGACCACAAACCTATTCGAGATCAACCATTTTTTCGGGAGTCTTCGAGGAATTCCCAACGTTCAAAGACTTTCAGAAGCTCGTCTTCAATTTGCTCGAGTCTACTTTTCGTTTGAGCGATTTCTTGAGAAGCTTTCTTAAAGAAAGCGGGATCGAGCATCAATGTATAAAGTTCATCTTGCTCGAGTTCGAGTTTTTCGATTTTGGCAGGAAGGGCGGCCAGCTCTTGTTCTTCTTTAAACGATAGTTTGTGAGGCTTTTGTTTTTCCGTTTTAACAACTTGTTTAACTTCTGGCTTCTCTTCTTTATTTAAATCCTTTTGTTTCGCTTCCTTAATATTAGCTTCACGCTGAGTTAACCAATCATCATAGCCGCCAACATATTCATTAACGACACCTTCGCCTTCTAAAACAATCGTGCTCGTAACCACATTATTTAAAAACGCGCGGTCGTGACTGACTAAAAGCAGCGTTCCAGAATAGTCGAGTAACAATTCTTCCAAAAGTTCTAACGTTTCCACATCCAAATCATTGGTGGGTTCGTCCATAACCAAAACGTTCGATGGTTTAGTAAATAATCGCGCCAGGAGCAATCGATTGCGTTCACCGCCGGAAAGAACCTTGACCGGCGTGCGCGCACGATCCGGTGAGAAAAGAAAATCCTGCATGTAACCAATAATATGCCGCGGCTTGCCATTAATCATGATTGTGTCGCTATTGCCGCAAATATTTTCGATAACGGTCTTCTCTTCATCCAACTGTTCACGCAATTGATCGTAATAAGCAATTTCGATATTGGTTCCTAACTTCGCCTTGCCTTGGATAGGCGCCAGTTTTCCAAAAAGAATACGAAGAAGTGTTGTCTTTCCTGAACCATTTGGACCCAAGATTCCTATCTTGTCGCCGCGCATGATGTTTGTTGAAAAATTCTTAATCAAACATTTCTCATCATACCAATAACCTAAGTTGGCAGCCTTAACGACCAAATGTCCAGAGCGTTCCGCTTCTTGCGCCAGCATATTAACTTTGCCGACTTCTTTACGCTGCGCTTTTTTGACTTCGCGCATGCGCTCAAGCGCCTTCACTCGGCCTTCATTACGAACACGACGAGCTTTAACGCCTTTACGGATCCAAATCTCTTCCTGCGCTAAACGCTTGTCAAACTCACGCTGCTGAACTTCTTCATTTTCAAGCGCCATTTTTTTGCGCTGCAAAAATGTTTCATAATCACAACTCCAGCTAAAAATCTTGCCGCGGTCCAGCTCAACAATCCGCGTGGCTAAATGTCGCATAAACATACGGTCGTGAGTAATAAATAATACTGTCCCGGAATAATTCTTAAGAAATCCTTCCAGCCAATCGATGGATTCAATATCTAAATGGTTGGTGGGCTCATCCAAGAGAAGAATATCAGGTTTAAGAGCCAAGGCTCTGGCTAAAAGCGTACGGCGCTTTTGCCCGCCGGATAAATGTTCAAAGTTTGCTTCCGGATCAAGCTTCATGTGCTCAATCACCAGTTCAACTTCACTATTAACATCCCAACTGTCAGTGCGCGTTAATTCTTCTTGAACATTATCAAGCTGGCGCAAGAGTTCTGGCGTGTGCTCGGTATGCAAACGATGACTAATGTGGTGAAAATCTTTCAGAAGCTCGCCGCGTTTACCTAAACCAGAGGCGACGATATCAAAAACGTTTCCAGTAACCCCAGGTGGAATTTCCTGCGGCAGGTGAGTAACGGTCACGCCTTGTTGACGGACAATCTCGCCCTCATCAGGCCCAAATTGACCAGCGATAAGTTTCATTAAAGTCGTTTTACCAGCACCGTTACGCCCCAACAAAGCGACACGTTCGCCTGGCTCAAGCTGCAAGCTTAGCTTATCGAAAAGTAACGGCCCGCCGAAGGCGACGGATATTTCTTGTAAACTGATCAAAGCCATAAGGCCCTAGTATACACGGAGGAATAATTTAGACAAGAGAGAAATTGCGGAGCAAACTCTTAACAAGTTAGCAAGACTAATGGAAGTGAATTTCCGTTCGAGTTTCCTTCATTCTATTTAGAAAGACGAAGAACGGATGAACGACATTAGTCTTGCTAACTTGTCTAAATGATTATTTCACCATCATAAAAAGAAAAGATACCAAGACTAACAATACAACCGCGATAATAATTATCTTTGGCTTTGAATATTTGATCTTCCCCATAAAACCTGTGCCGCGGCGAAGGCTTTCGCCGCAAAAATGACATAACAACGCTTCGTCATCAAAAATCGGATTCTTACAATGTGGACAGAGATATTCTGGCATAGCAAAAATTGTGAATAAAAATATTTTGATGTTGTGGTATTATACCGTCATGCCAATCGATGAAAATTTCGATTTTGATTGTCCTCACTGCGGTAGCGCCAATTCACTGCCGATTGATATTACCGGTGGATCGCGCCAAAGTCTTGTTGTTGATTGTGAGACCTGCTGTGCGCCAATTATCGTGCGATTACGCCTGTCTGGAGATGAAATAGTTAGTGTCGATGTCAGAAAAGAAAATGAATAGTGTCTACGGCAGCACACCCGTTTTAGAAACCTGGCCCAATTTCTTTGCACTTTCCTTAACCGTTCTCTTCTGCGTTTTATAATCGATGTCAATCAAGCCAAACCGCGGACCAAAACCTTTGTCCCATTCAAAATTATCTAACAGCGACCAATAAAGATAGCCCTTCACATTAACGCCTTCTTCCATCGCACGATGAATACTCTTTAAATGATCAGACACAAATTCCCATCGCAGATTGTCGTCAGCAGTGCAAATCCCATTTTCGGTGATAAGGACCGGGAGATTATATTTCTTGAGCTTTAAAAGAATCTGATACAGCCCCTCTGGATAAATATCCCAACCCAAGGAATTCTTCTTAACCGGATCATGATTCTTTTTGCAAACGTCCCACAATAGACTTCCAATCCACCAACTTTCTGTATCGACTAATTGCCGCGAATAATAATTGAGTCCAATAAAATCCATACTGTGTTTTATTTTGTTCAAAATCTCAAAATTATATAACCAATCACGCAGGTAAACGGCAAAACGATTTCGCGCACTCGACAAACATGGAACAAGCGCCGAGATATGTTGGGCGATACTAACAGCTGGTTTTCCCAAGTTTGATTCTTTATAAATTTTATGAATGAGCGCATAAGCTTTAATGTGAGCCACAATAAGATGATCATGAACCGCCCGCGCCCGCCAATTCGACTTTGCCTGCGGCGGCCAAAAGCCAAACATGTACGAATGGGAAATAAATATCGTTGGCTCATTAATTGTCATCCAATAACGAACATAAGGAGCTAGCGCCCGTGTCACAACATCGCAATACCGTAAAAAACAATCAACAGACTTCTTGTTTTCCCAGCCGCCCAACTTACTAAACCAAATCGGATTCGTAAAATGATGCAGCGTAACCATCGGCTCGATGTTTCGTGCACGCAACGCTAAAATGACATCGATATAATGTTTTATTTCTACTTCTGAAAACTTTCCTTCCTCCGGTTCGATGCGGCTCCATTCGATGGAAAGCCGATGAGCATTGTGATTGAGTTCTTTGGCTAAATCAAAATCCTGATTATACAGTTCGTAGTGACGGCAGGCCTCCCCGGAATTGACATGTCCGACCTTCTTTTCCCATGGCCACCAATCAGCGTTAGAATTATTTCCTTCGACCTGATAAGAAGAAGTTGCAGCGCCCCAAAAGAAATCTTGCGGAAATTTAAACATAGCAAATTATAACATCACCCAAAAGAAATCTGCCAAAATATATTTATTTAAGTCGAGAGAAAGTGTAAGTTATATGTATAAGATTTTTAATAAGACTTATTCAGAAAACTTACCAGATGGTTGAGCCCCAAGAGAGCAAAGCAGTCATGAAGAATGTTGCTTCTCTTTCATGGCTACAAGTCATAACGTATCTGTTGCCGATTATCATCCGGCCCTATCTTTTTAGAACAATCGGGGCAGAAAAGCTTGGACTTTTGACCAACAATACGCTCACAGGATTCTATTGCAGAAAGAATTGCCAATGCCGTCTGGACATTTCGCTAACGGCTTTTTCCCAAGCGATTTTTCCACGCTTAAGTAAAATGTTTCACAAAAACAAAATGCTGGCGTTAAAAA
Source organism: Candidatus Omnitrophota bacterium (assembly GCA_023247445.1). Lineage (GTDB taxonomy): Bacteria > Omnitrophota > Gorgyraeia > Zapsychrales > Zapsychraceae > JAHFGL01. The sequence goes on from JAHFGL010000005.1 coordinate 21,815, forward strand.
TTATGCAACAAATCCAACTAATCACGATCATTATCTCTTTAATTTTCTTACCACTAATCTTTATCTTTGCAGATTTCGTTGTCAAGGCTATCTGCGGTAAGGATTACCCTACGACCGTTTTATCCTTGAGACTTTTACTAGTCTCTGTATTTTTTATTAACTCCAATGCCTTTCGTGTACAATTTTTATTGGTAGCGGGCAAGACACATACCTATTCCAATATTCATATCATGATGGCCATGATCGGTCTTCCCTTAATATTTCTCTTAATATATTCTTATTCTTATATTGAGGCAGGAATTTTTACGATGACCTATTTTGCGGTAAGAAAACTGACCTTCCAAATGGAGCCCACAGTTAAAGCTGTGGCACCTTCTAAATGACCCATCTTCGCTCCAACAGTTTTGTTTAGGAGCTTCGCCGGGTTCATCCGCCTTTTTTAAATAACGGCGAACATCCGCCGTAGCCAAACGTAGAAACATTTTGGCAAAGGCGGATGAAAAAGCCTGATCTTTATAGATCAGGCTTATCTAAGCTTTGTTTCTTTTACCTTATCTCGACTTATAATCAGGGCGGCATCAATTTTCCTTATTACAAACAGTTATAATTGATACTGCACTCACTTCTTCTAATAAGATCAAATTGATGCAGTACTCACTACCTTAAAAAGTTAAGGAGAGTGAGTGCGACGCTTATTCCCAGGCTTCAAAAAACTAAATTTATTTTTTGGCCGATGTGGTCCGGATGATGAACTATGGGAGGCTTCTACATTAGGAACAAACTGATTATTGGGAAATTCTGGACTTTTCGATCTAGGCAAAGACATCTTCATTAGTTTTTCAATCTTCTCAACATCTTCACTTTGAAGAGGTGTGGCCAGCGTCACTGCGTGTCCAGCACATCCCGCGCGTCCCGCACGACCAATGCGGTGCACATAGTTTTCACTATCATCGGGAATATCATAGTTGATTACAAGCTCAATCATGCTCACATCAATGCCTCGGGCAGCGATGTCCGTTGCAACCAAGACTCGATAACGTCCGCGCTTAAAACCTTCCATGGCATCACCACGCTGACCCATCGAACGATTGGAATGAATCTCGGTGACCTTTTCTCCCATCTGCGCAATACTCCTCGCCACTCTTACGGCTTTTATTTTAGTGCGTATAAAAACCAAAACCGGACCGCGATATTTTTTCAAAAGCATTCTCAAGACTTTAACTTTAACCGATTCTTCGACGATAAAGAGTTCCTGACTCAAAGCTTTGGGAGCCGTTCCAGGCGGGGCCACTTCCACATTAATAGGCATCTGCATATGTGCGGTTGCAAGTTTTACGATATCAACCGGCATCGTTGCTGAAAAAAGCATGGTCTGTTTTTTCCCGGTCAAGCAACTAAGAATCTTATCAACCTGCGGGGCAAAACCCATATCGAGCATTCGATCAGCTTCATCAAGAACAAGAATTTTAATATCGCCAAGATCAAATGTTCCTTGATAAATATGATCAAGTAAACGTCCAGGAGTTGCGATTAGTATGTTTGGATTCTTTCTAAGATCAGCAAGCTGCGGAGAAATACTAACGCCACCAATTAAAACAACACTCGACATTTTGAATGGACGCAAGATATCTTTGATCGCCTCATGAATTTGAATAGCGAGCTCACGTGTTGGCACAAGAACCAGCGCCCGTCCACCTTCAGCGGCAAGTCGCTGCACCATCGGGATACCAAACGCTAATGTTTTACCGGTCCCTGTTTGCGCGATGCCGACAATATCTTTTCCTTCAAGCGCCAAAGGAATCGCCTTGTGCTGAATTGGCGTCGGGACAACAAACTTCATGCGTTCAAGGACGCTAAGCATATCCGGCGCAATTCCTAAATGATAAAAACTTAAATTTGAATCAAGCATAATAATTTTCCTATTAACAATTAAAAGGTTCTTTATTATAGGGATAGAGGGCTGTTTGACCTAATGAAATTTTGTTTGGATAAAATAGGATACGTATCTTTTCTAAATCTTAACTATTAACGAGGCAAGTTAACAAAACTACTGGAGATAAATTATCTAAGAATTTTCATAATTTTTAAAGCCCTTCGGTATAATCCAAATCTTTACCGTGGGTTTCGGCAAGACCAATCAAAGCCAAAAGAGCAACAACAACACAAAATAACGCAACGATCCAACCGGCATTAATAATGCCATACGAAACTTTTAAGGATTGAAAGCTTAAGGTAAGCGGCACAACCGATCCGCGAACAAAATTGGGAACCGTTGTTGCCACCGTTGAACGGATATTCGTCCCAAACTGTTCCGCCGCGATTGTGACAAACACCGCCCAATATCCACTGGCTATTCCAAGCCCTAAACAAAATAAATAAAAAATCTCCAAACTTGGCTGGGGATAAAATAAGTACAAGCCCATAAACATAACATTTAACAACATAAAAACAAGAACCGCTTTTTTGCGACTCCCCCAGATCTGCGACAACGATCCGCTGATTAAGCCTCCCAGTGCAAGTCCAATATAAGCAAACATGACCGCCTTGCCAGCGACTGGCGGCTGCGGCATATGCAGCGCCTTACCAAATTCCGGTGAAAAGGTGATCAAGATTCCAACCACAAACCAAAGCGGAATGCCGATTAAGATGCAGCGTAAATATTTTAAAATGTTGGGCCATGATTTGAAGATAAGCAACAAGCTGCCGCGACGAATATCTGTAGCGGCAACTTGCCGGAACATTCCAGATTCACTCGCTTTAATGCGCAGTAGTAATAATCCAATCCCCATGCCGCCACCGACAAAATAGGCTGTGCGCCAATCGAACAAATCGCCAACTAAAGCGGCAACGACCGCGCCCAAGATTCCAACGACCGACACGACCATAGTTCCGTACGCGCGATTTTCTTTGGACATGACTTCAGAGACAAGTGTAATCCCAGCACCCAGTTCACCAGCTAAACCGATGCCCGCAATAAAACGTAGCACCGCGTAGGAAGTAACATCATTAACAAAACCATTGGCAATATTCGCCACTGAATACAAACAAATGGATCCTAGCAAAACCGAAAGCCGCCCGCGTTTGTCACCCAAGATGCCCCAAAAGATTCCACCCAAGAGCATCCCGCTCATTTGCATGTTTAAAAGTAACACCCCCTGCGACAAAAGATCCGCATCAAGCACGCCGATTGCTTTTAAACTCTTCACCCTCACAATACTAAAAAGGATCAAATCGTAGATATCAACAAAGTATCCCAGCGCGGCGAGAAGGATGGATGAAGAAATGACGTTTTGTTTTTTCATCATTTAATTTGAACCTTAACTAATCTCGATTTATATTTTTTCTTTTATCTCTTTCGGTGCGATGATGCCAACGGAAACAATCGCTTTTAAAGTTTCTTCGATCGTCCAGCCCGGATCGACCGTTTGAGAGGCTTTAACCACCAAAACAAAACCAGATCCCGGCGTTGGCGCCGTTGGAGCAAGAACAAATAAATACTCTTCTTTTGTTTTAGGGTCGATCAACGAATTCATCACAAAAGCAGGCACCATAATTCCGGTATCATTAAGTTTAACCAAGACAGCTTTTTTAAAAGCCTGTTTTTCTGAATCAACGGCCGAAAGACCATGTGACAATTGTTTACCTATTCCATAAATTGTCTTAATAAGCGGAATCCGCTGACTTATTCCGTCAATAAATCTGAGAAACTGACGGCCAACGATGTTACTAAGAATCAAGCCTAAAAGATAAAGGAAAATCAGAACCAACAAAACACCTAATCCTGGGATGTGACGAACTTGAATAAAATTATTCAAAAATCCCACAATTCTTTTATCAATTAATACATACAGCAGTTGAAGGGCAAAGGCACACAACAAAATAGGAATAATACCAATCAACCCACGAAAGATGTACATACGTGCATGTGTAATAAAATTTTTCATTTTCTCCTTATCTCCTCATAGTCGATGTTGTTTCCACCAGTGATTTTAATTGCGCCAGACCCTTCTCAAATTGGTCGCCGACCATTTTTTCGCAGTTCATAAATAAACCGATGGCCTTGGCCATAAAATTATTTTTGCCGGACATTGTCCATGTCACAACCGTTTGATTTCCTTCCGACTTAAACGTAAACAGCGTATCGTTTGTGGCGGTAAAAGGCTTGATAAATTCAAGTTTAATTCGGATGAGCTCACTACCCATACTTTCTGTAATTGTCATGCGTCCCTCACCGATCTCGTTATTCCCAACCCAAGAATAGATAGCTCCAACACCCAAAGGCGCACCCTCGAAACTTTTTTTCATCGCCGGATCTATTTTCTCCCACGGGGACCATTGTGCCCAATGGCGAAAATCATTAACCTGGGCAAATACAGTCGGTGCCGCAGCAGCAATCGTAATACTTCGCTCTACCTTAAACTCCGATGGTTGCATGGAAACAATAACACTAAAAATAATAACAATGGCGACAAAAATGATAAAAAATTTTTTAAGCATAATAATTTTTCTCCCTTATATGTTCTTATGTAATTATTCGACAACAGTGATTGGCACAGATGGGATTATAACAAAGGTCTTAAAATTGGGAAGGAGAAATTAGTTACACACTTAGCCTGTAACAATCCTCACGCTGTTATGGCAACTAAAAATATAAAGAACGGCCTTCGTTCTGACTCAGCTAACTGGTTGTGCACTTGGAGGGCAAAGGAGAACTGGTTGCCCTCACGCTCTTCTTTAGTAGCGAATGCTGGGATTTCGATTTTGGTTGCGCACTTGGTTTTTCTTTTATCTTTGGAAACCAAGTACTGCAACCAGCTTCTCTAAAAAGGAAAAGGGACGTTATCCATGATAACGTCCCTTTTATTGAAGCTGGTTGCGGGGTCGGGATTTGAACCCGAGACCTTCAGGTTATGAGCCTGACGAGCTACCGGACTGCTCCACCCCGCGCAATATGTGCTTCTTTAAGTAAGAAGCAAAAATATCTATTCCGGGGAAGCACATATTGCGCGGGACTATTTTCTGAAACCTTCGTTTTCAGAAAAGTTGCCCCGCGGCTCTATTTGCTTCTTTGGAATTAGAAAATTTATTTAAAGAACAATTAATTTTTACTTCGTCGCATTGGCTGGTGACATGCGATAAATCATTTCGCCTTCTTTAATAAGCCCCATCTTCTCCCGCGCAACCTTCTCGACATACGCGGGATCATTATCTAACCGATATTTCTCAACCAGAAGCTCATTATTTTTTTGCTTTAGATGCTTAATCTCTTCTAAATATTTTCTGTTCTTTTCCTTCAAATCCTGCATCTGCGTAAACGACGGCAGAAAATATAACAACACCAAAAAACAAATTGTGAACAACCCGATTGCGTTCTTAATCATTCTAGAGTTTAGGGTTTAATAAATCTTTCCCCAACGTGTTCCGGCATAAACTGCTTTTTTGCCGAGCTCTTCTTCGATACGTAAAAGTTCGTTATATTTACACAAACGATCAGTTCGTGAAAGCGATCCAGTTTTAATCTGTCCGACGCCTGTGGCCACCGCCAAATGCGCGATCGTGGTGTCTTCTGTTTCTCCAGAACGATGAGACATAATCGATGTATATTTATTTTTCTTCGCTAATTTAATCGTCTCGAGCGTCTCAGATAAGCTGCCAATTTGATTGACCTTAACCAAAATGGAATTAGCTACCCCTTGTTCAATGCCCATCTTGAGTCTCTTAACATTAGTGACAAACAAATCATCGCCGACCAATTGACATTTTTTTGCTAAACGATTCGTCAAAGCTTTCCATCCGCTCCAATCGTTTTCATATAAACCATCTTCGATCGACACAACTGGATATTTGCTGACCATCTGTGCGTATGCTTCAACCATATCGTGTGCGCTGACATCTTTTCCATCATAACTGTATTTGCCATTCTCATAAAATGAAGATGACGCAGCATCAAGGGCGATAAAAATATCTTTGCCAGGCTTGTATCCAGCCTTTTCGATGGCCTGCATAATAACGGTAATACCTTCTTCATTCGATTGTAAATTTGGCGCAAAACCACCCTCATCTCCAACAGATGTGGCTAAATTGCGATCATGCAAAATCTTTTTTAACGTGTGGAAAACCTCTGTCGCCATCTGAAGCGCTTTGCTAAAGGTTGGCGCGCCGATGGGCATGATCATAAATTCTTGGACATCTAAATTATTGTCGGCATGAACTCCGCCGTTAATGATATTCATCAAAGGAACCGGGAGGATATTCGCTTTAGGTCCACCTAAATATTTATAAAGAGGTAATTTCTTTTCAATCGCGGCAGCTTTAGCAACAGCCATCGAAACACCTAAAATTGCATTGGCGCCTAAATTGCCTTTATTTTCTGTCCCATCTAACTTCAAGACAATCTCATCGATGGTTTCATAACAAGAAATCTTCCCAATGATCTTTTTAGCAATAATTTTATTAACGTTGTTAACCGCTTTTAAAACACCCTTGCCCATATAGGTTGATTTGTCGCCATCGCGCAGTTCAATCGCTTCATGTTCACCGGTAGAAGCGCCCGATGGAACAGCAGCTCGGCCTAAAATACCATTGGATAAAATAACATCAACCTCAACTGTAGGATTACCACGGGAATCTAAAATTTGGCGGGCTTTAACTTGTTTAATTTTCAGCATATGAAACAATCCTTTTCTTAAAATGAATTAATCTGATGTAAAAGATTAGTCGCCAAATTAACATAGTTTATCTCTAAAGTCAAGCGCCAAGACTTAGATGCTGTGCAAGTTAAGACAAATTTGCCGCCAGCCGCTATATTCAAGAATTTATGATATACTTTACTCTAGTATCATGATAAATTATGAAATTAATTGAACAGCTAATAATTTAAAGAAAGAATAAAACATGCAAAAGATTATTATTTGGCTCAAAATTAATTGGTTAAAAATCCTTCTAATCGTCCTCTTTACCCTACTTCTCGCCAGCCTTATTGCCTATTGTACCTATATCTACCAAAGCTACCTTGGCCTTGAAAATTTTACAAAAAAACAAGTCGCGGGTACGCAGGCGATGTACATGCCGATGATGGTGTTTTCTCAACTTCTTACGCTTCCTTTTGTCTTTGCGATGTATTACTACATCATGACGGGCGGCGGCGCTGGAACGTTTAAAAAACCCGAAGTTTCTAAAATGAATGTCAAATGGAGCGACATTATTGGCATGGAAGAAGCCAAAAAAGATGCGCTAGAAGTTATCCGATTTCTTAAAGATCACTCGATGCAAAAGGCTATTGGTGGAAATGTTATCAAGGGAACCATTCTTCTTGGACCTCCAGGTTGCGGGAAAACATATTTGGCCAAGGCGATCGCCACCGAATGTGGACTTCCCATGATCTCAGCGACAGGAAGTGATTTTGTGGCGATGTATATGGGTCAAGGGGCCGCAAGAATGAAATCCCTTTTTAAGCAGGCCCGCTCTGAAGCTAAAATCCATGGCGGATGTATTATTTTTATCGATGAAATCGATGCCTTTGCCCGTCCCCGCCAGCAAGAAATGGGCGGTGGGGCAACAACATCCCACAATGCCACCATCAATCAATTTCTAACTGAATTTGATGGGTTACGCAAAAAAGAAAATAACATTATTGTTCTGGCCGCCTCCAATGTTGAAGAAGATGAACTCGACCCAGCGATTATGCGATCCGGTCGCTTTGATCGAAAAATTTATGTTGAGAAACCAAACGCTCGAGAACGTGAAGCCTTAATCAAATTTTATCTTTCGAAAGTTGAAGCAGATAAAAATCTTGATATTGGATTGTTTGCCGAAAAGGCGCAATGGTTCTCCCCTTCCGATATCTATAACATGATTCGAGAAGCCGGAGTCATTGCCATTAGAAATAATCATAAAGCTATTGCCAACGAAGATTTAAATGCTGGTCTACAGCGTGTCATATCCTCAATTGAAAAAACTGGTGGAGCAAAAATCCTAAGCCAGAAGGTCAATATTAAGTGGGATCAATTAATTGGCATGGAAGAAACAAAAAAGGATGCGTGGGAAATTGTAGAACTTTTGCGTGATCGCCATCGCTTAAAAGTGATCGGCGGCCAAATTATTAAAGGTGTCATCATGATCGGCCCGCCGGGATGCGGCAAAACTTATTTGGCTAAGGCCATGGCGACCGAATCAGGTTTTCCCTTTATGACCGCCACAGGTGGAGAATTCACAGGCAAATATTGGGGTTCTGGCGTTGAAAGGATTAAAGAATTATTTAAAGAAGCCCGTAAACTGGCCAAGACCGAAGGCGGATGCATCATCTTTATCGATGAGATCGACGCGCTCATTCGTCCGCGCGAGCAAAAAGGAGTTGAACCCGGGGGTGATCGTCATTCCAACGCTACCGTCAATCAGTTTCTATCAGAAATGGACGGTCTAAAAAATATGGATGAAGGAAATGTCGTTGTCTTGGCGGCAACTAACGTCGATGAAGGAAATCTTGATGAAGCGGTGCTGCGCTCAGGACGATTTGATCGCAAGATTTATTTCAGCAAACCTTCTTCAAAAGACAGAGAAAAATTACTCCAATATTATCTTTCTAAAATAAAAACAGATGAAACCGTAAATATTCCCCACCTTGCGGATAAAGCCAAATGGTTTTCAGCCGCTGATATTAATAATATGGTCAGAGAGTCCGGCATTTTAGCTTTACGAGAAAAACGAGAAATTATCTCAATGGACGATTTAGAAAAAGCGCTGGATCGTGTCATGATATCGATTGAACACACGGGTGAAAATAAAATCCTTGGCAACAAAGTCAATGTTAAGTGGGATGAAGTCATTGGCATGAACGATGCCAAAGAAGAAGCCTGGGAAATTGTTAAATTACTTAAAGACCGAAATATGGTCAAAGCCGTCGGAGGAAAAATCGTTAAAGGTGTCATTATGTTTGGTCCTCCCGGCTGCGGGAAAACATATTTGGCTAAGGCCATGGCGACAGAAGCTGGATTTCCATTTATGACTGCCCAGGGAAGCGATCTTGTTGGTGTTTGGGTGGGTGAAGGCGCCAGAAAGATGAAAGATATTTTCAAAGAAGCTCGAGCGATGGCCCGCGCCGAAGGCGGATGTATCATCTTCTTTGATGAAATAGATTCTTTCGCAACCCCGCGTGGAAAAGATATGGGCGGCGGCGGAATGACAAGTCACAACGCCGCGATCAATCAATTCTTGACAGAGCTCGATGGGTTAAGACAGCAGGAAAATAATATTTTTGTTTTAGCGGCCACAAATGTGAAAGAAAAAGATCTCGACCCTGCTATCTTAAGGGCCGGAAGAATTGAAAGAAAAATTTATATCAAACGCCCCAACCTCCAAGAGAGAACAGATTTGCTCAATTTTTATTTGGCTAAAGTAAAAATTAATGCGGGTGTCGAGGCAAAAGCCTGGGCACGGATTGCGGTTGGATTTACACCGTCTGAAATTGATAATTTAATCCGTGAGGCAGGACTTTTGGCTTTACGCAACAATAGGGATACTATCAACCAAACCGATATGACGGAAGCTTATGATCGAATTACAATCGGGTCATTATCCAACGCACGTTATTCGGAAAAAGAAAAAACCATGACGGCCTATCATGAAGCCGGGCACGCCATCATGACCTATCTCATCCATCCTACCGACGAAGTCATCAAAGCAACCATTAGGCCTCGCAAGGATTACTTGGGATACATTTATTATCGTCAGGCGGACGATTTTGAACCAGGAGCTTCCAATATAGAAGAAGAACTCGCTAAAATTAAAATTTCTATAGCTGGTTATGCTGCTGAAAAAATTGTTTATGGAACAGTGACCACAGGTGTTTGGGGCGATTTCCAACATATCATGCAATATGCGCATCGTATGGTCTGGGAATTAGGCATGGGTAAATCTGGATTTCTTGGCAACTTTCTTTCCATTGGCTCACAACATGGAGAGCTTTATATGTCTGAGAAAACAAAAGAGACATTGGATAATGATGTGCAACAAATATTACAATCAAGCCTCAAAGAAACGATGGACATTCTGACCAAACATAGAGATCTGTTGGATTATTTTACTCAAGAACTTTTGAAAAAAGGTGATTTGCAATATGACGAGATCGTTGCCATATTTGATAAATTTGGATTAAAGCCGCTGACAAGACCACCCAAGGTCTCGTAATGAAACTAAACAGATCTTGCTATCTTCTATTTGTTATTTGTTTAATCAGCTTAACGGGCTGTTCAAAAAAGTCTCCTCCTCCCCCAACATCATCTGAAGCGCATCAAAAATTAATTAAAATCTGTAAGGAAGAATTCAAGGAAAACATTACGTTAAAAGACGTGGGCAAAACACTCTGGATTTATTTTCCCATGAAAGAAAATATGTTTGAGATCAAAGCTAGCCGTCCATCGGAAGAAGAAAACAAAGATCCCAAAACTAAACAGGTCGTTCGTTTTATCGATGGATCATTTAAAGACGAGAGCTTCCACATTAAATACGATATTATCTCTAACAAAATTTATAGCAAAAGTTATGGCTATGCGTCCTCTTATTCAGAAATTTATCAACGAAAACAGCGTCAAATCTTCGATGCCTTTTCGCGGGCTTATTTGGAGGCCAATCCTGGGCCAGAATTTATTGTTTTTGTCATCGCAGATATCACCAACGGTGTTGAAAGTGAAAATATTCTATATTTCAAAGATCTGAAAGAATCTCTAACGGTCTCACCTGAAGAATATTTAAAGCGCGTCGTTTCTGACTTGCGCGGAAGTTTAGACATTATTAACGACACCACTGGGACACATTTAAAATATTTAGAGATCACGATGCCCAATTTTCTCGCTAAACAGATCATCAATCGCATCAACTTTAAATATCAACGCAGTTCCTTCCCTCCCGAAAACGATCCCGTCACTGAAATCAAGAGTATCCTAAGTGAAACCTTCCAAGCTTATGAATTTCGCGATTATCAATCGGTTGAGTTGGAAGATTTGGACAAGCTAAAGACGACAACAATTTTAAGGACAGAATTAAATTAACGACCTGGAGAAATACTTTTTACAACTGCGAAAAAAAATCTGCCCTTAAGTTTCAATCGGTCGTCATCCTGAGCAAAGCGAAGGATCTCTTCGGAGATCCTTCAGTCGCTTTCGCTCCTTCAGGATGACGGTCTTATTCAACAGTAACTTTCCTTCCCTTAACCTTCAACTTCCCCTGGGCAAAGAGAGCAATCGCTTTAGGATAAATTTTGTGCTCAACACTGTGGATTTTCTCGGCCAGAGATTCCAACGTTTCATCTTCGGCAACTTTGATGGCTTCCTGCATAATCATCGGCCCATGATCCATTTTCTCATCGACAAAATGAATGGTCACGCCTGTTACCTTAGCGCCATAGGTAAACGCATCTTTGATTCCATCAATTCCTTTAAAAGATGGCAAAAGCGATGGATGAACGTTTAAAATCTTTTGCGGATATTCGCGGATAAAAAATGGTGTTAACAATTTCATATAACCTGCTAATACAATAAAATCAATTTTTGCTTCTTTTAAATGAATAACAATAGCCCGTTCGTAGCTTTGCGGCGTGGCGTAATGTTTGGGATCAACAAAAAGCGTTTTGATGCCTGCCTCCTCGGCCCGCTTTAAAGCATAGGCCTTTCTATTATTAGAGAAGACAAGCACTAGCTCGGCCTTAATCTCTGCCGCTTTAACGCTATCGATGATTGCTTGTAAGTTGCTTCCGTTTCCGGAGGCGAAAACTGCGAAACGCATTTCGTAAAGCTCCTTTATTCATTTTATCGTCATTCTGAGCAAAGCGTACTGACTTTGCCATATTTATATTTAGATGAAGTCAGTACGTACCAACTTCATCTAAAATATTTAAAGGAAAGTTGGTGCGAAGAATCTCTATACACTCAAGAAACTCGGAGATCCTTCGTCCACCTCTGGTGGACTCAGGATGACTTAGTAAACGTATACGTTTACTAAGTCAATTATGCCATGTTCTATTGCGAGAAAGCAAATCCACCTTTTAGCTTCGCAATAATAAAACCAATAATTCCCACCAAGGCAAAGATAATCCCAACGCCAATTAAAATCCAAACACACCCAACAAATTTTGATAGCCATGAACTTAAAAACATCGATAGCAAAAACGCCAGATGAATAATAACCTCAAGCGCACTAAAAACCTTCCCGCGCATAGACTCATCGCTGACAATTTGAATCGTCGTGTTAGTCGCAATAAAAATAGGTCCAACAATTAACCCCAACAAACCAGAAAGCACCATCGCCATTTTAATATTAGGATAGTGCTGTACAAAATACGCAAAGAAAACCAACATGCATCCACCAAAAATAAGACAAAAGAAAATGGTGTTATACCATTTAAACTTTTTACCATACTTTCCATAAAGGATTGCGCCCAAAAATAACCCTATGCCCAAACACACCGCTAAGACACCTAAATCTTTCGTTACACTCTTAAAAGATTCTTGAATAAAAACAATCAACACCACGTAAATGGCCCCGGCGGCAGCGAACAAAATTGATAACATCACAATAATTAAACGGATATCTTTGTGCTGAAACAGATACGCTAATCCTTCTTTAAATTCATCCCACAATGATCTTTTGATAGTTCCCAACATTTCTCGTCCACGACTCAGAATCTGTTTTCTATTAAGCCTCCACTTTAGTGGCATATCAATAGAGAAAATAAGTGCGCCTGAAATTAAAAAAGTAAAAGCATCAATAATAAAACCGTTTCTGGCCCCAAATTTATCAATCAAAAATCCACCGAGTGCACAACCCATTACAAAAGCGATCATCCCCGTTGTTGTTACTAAAGAATTAGCCGATAATAAATTATCTTTAGTAACCAAATCAGGAATAATGGACATTTTCGCCGGAACATAAAAACGACTGAAGGAAAAAATTAAAAAAACTAAACAATAAATCGGAACCATCGAAGTTTTATAAATGAAAACAAATGGAATAAGAAGAACAAGCGCGCAGCGAATAAGATCACAAACAAAAAGAGTTGTCTTGCGGTCCCAGCGGTCGACAAAAATACCCGCGATCGGTTGGATAAAGAAAACGGGAATAATCGTACAAGCCATTAATTTTGCCAGCTCAATGCGCGAACCAGGAAAGCGTTCAGCCATGAGTCCTACCAGCGCCAATTGATGAATACGATCGCCGAACTGAGAAATTACCTGCGCCAGCCAAAGCCGCAAAAAATTACGATTTTCATGATGAGTTAAAACCTTAATCACAGTTACTTTTTTTCCTTTAGTTGTTCGCTTAAATCATCTGCCGATTTGTTATAAACTTTCGCCTGATCAAGAAAACCAAGCTGATGGTAGCTTTCTGCCAATCGCCGCAAAGCACGCTCATCAAGTTCATCCTTCTCTCCCTCTAATTTAACCATTCGTTCATAGTATTCAATAGCTTTCTGCCATTTTTCTTTCGAATCATAACTAGCGGCTAAATTAAACAATGCATTTTTGTAAAATGGGTCAAGGGCCAAGGCCTTCTCATACTGCGCCATTGATTCATCAAGACGTTGGGTTTTCCAATACATAACTCCAAGGCTGTAATAAAGTCCGGCATTATCCGGTTCTGTTTTAAGACGATTCAAATATAGTTCAATAAGAATCTGGTAACTTAAATTCAAATTGTTTTTAAGAATGTGTTCCAGTTCGCCGGCATTTTTAACATTCTCATACTCCTGAATTCCTTCCAAATACTTCCCTTGATCACAAAGAACCTTGCCCAAACCAATCCGGGCACGGGCATCCCAGGGATCTTTATCGATAGTATAACGAAAATGTTTCTTAGCATCCTCATAACGACCGCATAATCCGTAAGCCACCGCTAAAGAATTGCGTACGCGGGCGTTATTCTGATTATGTTCTAACGAATGTTCAAACATTGCGATTTGTTGTGTAGCATAAATATTTTGTTGAATCGTTGTCAGTGAAAGAAAAACATAAAAACCAATAATCAAACCTGTCATAAACGCTGTGCCGACAGTTTTTCTTTCCATTATCTTTGAAATAAGTTGTTGTGCGGCTAAAACTAACAAAACAAATATCCCAACAGAAGGCAAATACAAGAAATGATCGGCGGTTGAAATCCGGTCCCAAGAAACTTTGACGGGAATTATTTGCGCGACCGGCAAGAGATTAATAACAAACCATAGAATAAAAAAACTTATCACAGCTGAAATTCGTCGTCTAAACTTTACAACCCATGTTCCTAAGGCCAACCATGCCCCTAATGCCGCAAGAAATTGGATATCAGCTAAATTTTTTAGAGTTGCCATCGATCGGTCATAATACATATCCACAGGAAAAATAAGTAATTGCAAATAGGTCACCGTTGCTTTTAAAAATGTTCCGATACCTAAAATCGTCACCATAATCAGTGGCCAATGAAAAACGGCGGTAATCCCCAATATCTTGCGCCAAACAAAGTAAAAAACAGTCGTGGCCACAAAAGTAAAAAATATTCCCCACTTTTGGCGTTGATTAACTTTAATTTCATCTTTAAAACAAACTAAATAACTTAAGACAAGAAAGGGCAACATTACCGCAGACTCTTTGGATAAAAGACTAAACATATAAGAAATTAACGATAAAACTAGAAACGGAAGTTTCGTTCTCGTTGGTTCCAAAGATAAAAGAAAAAGATAGAACGCCCACAACATAAAGAAAGCACATAACAAAATTGCCCGGCCAGGAATATTGGCCACCGCCTCAACATGAATAGGATGAATAACAAATAATATTGCCGTCAGTAAGGCCACGATGCGTCGGCCCTGAAGCTTCTCAATGATCAAAAAGACTCCAATTGAGCTCCCTACATGAAGCAAAACATTGGTTAAATTGTAAAAAAATGAATCAAGTTTAAAGAAATGATACTCAATCATAAAACTCAGATAAACCAACGGACGATAATACGAGTTTTCTCCAAAAAAAGACGATCGTAATATTTCACCGACATACTGGAAACTTTTAATTTTGGAATTAAGAATGATTGCGTAATAATCATCCATCGTTTTAAACGGGGCATGAAGTATTAAACTATAAAGGGAAAATCCCAATATGCCGAGGATCAAAAAAATTGTAAGGTTGGATTTAAGGAGGTTGTTGAATAATTTATTCATTGGGGAAAGATGAAGCCGACGACCGGGATTGAACCGCATTGACTTTCCTTTAAAAATATTATTGTAGTCAATACGGCGTCAACTCATTCTAGATAAAGTCAATGCAGTGCCAACTACCATAATCATTAATTAAAAGAAAGTTGGCGCCGGTGACCCACGCATTACACGGTGTATTGTTCTTAAAAAGCTGGCGACAGGAATTGAACCTGCGACCCGCGCATTACGAATGCGCTGCTCTACCAACTGAGCTACGCCAGCAAGAATTTTCAAAAAAAACAAATCTTATATTGAGGAAAAATTCTTGCCGTCCTGACTTCCATTAAAAAATTTAGAAAAGCCAGGGCGGCGCAATAAAAAAGGCCTCTTACTGGCTCATGTTATTACTTCTTGTCTTTTTAATAACATCATCAGAACCGTTAAGAAACCTGAGAAAAACATTAAAAAAAGGTGGTGCCGCATTGCTGCTACTAAATCAATCTTTTCTTTAAAAAAGCGTGTCCTTATCCCACTTTCAAATATCTTTCAAAACTTAAAGCAATTTTTTTATTACTAAATGAAATATATGTTTCAATCTGCCAGGGAGAAAACTTTCTGGTATAACCAATAGAGTTTGTATTATGCTCCGTTAAACGTTGATTCAGATTTGTTGTAAATCCAACGTAATGTTTAGTGGAATCCTTTTTACTAGTTAAAATATAAACATAATACATTTTATAATTTTGTGCTCTACTTCGCCAAATAGCTTCCGCGGTTGGCTTCCGCGTTTGGCTTCGTAGAGCATTCTACTACGCCCTCATCTTTCAAAGACATAATAGAATGCATTCTACGAAGCCCAAAGCGAAAGCATTTGGGCGTAGTAGAATGCCGAGACCCAGAATTGAACTGGGGACGCAAGGATTTTCAGTCCTTCGCTCTACCAACTGAGCTATCTCGGCGAGAATTTTCCACTAAAAACCATTAAGAAAAAATTCTTGCAGTCCTGTCTTCTATTCAAAACTTCTAGAGAAGACAGGGCGGCAAATGTATTCCACAATCAAATTTAAAAGACCAATTCCCCTCTCAACAAATGCCCCATTTTATATAAGCGTCTATAAAATGTCAATTGAATCTATTTGGGTTAATCGTTATTCATTAAGGTGGGTCATGATCTTGACAAATACATCTTGGGCAATAGAAATCTTTGGCAAGAACGACTTACGTGCTTTAACCGTTAGCTTAATATTCGATTGATTAATCGAAGAAATGGTCACCGTGACTTTTGCCCCCTGAACATGGGCAATGATAATCCCGGCCTCTTGCTGCTGTTCACTAATTGTTCCCATTATCGAAATTACATCAACCGCCGCATCCCAAGCCGCTGAAGCTTCATTATTGGAAACACCCTCAACCGTATCCGGGCTAACCACATAGCCTCCCAGCGCCCCTATTCCACCAATAATCATATAAACACATCCGGAGGAAGAGAGCACCAGCAAAGAAAATAATGAACATTTAATAAATCTATCCCACGACCTTAAAAAATTCACGTTAACCCCTCACTAAGAATTAAAAGTTAACCTAGGTTTCCCTTCTTACCATGATTAGCTTTCTTGGATCTCCAGCTTAACTTTCCTCGTCGTTTTCTTTTTTTACTCATCTAAATATCCTTTCTACAACTACCCGTTGGTTTCAATGGCTAAATTATACATGATTTAGCTTTTAGTTCTAGCGAAGAATTCAAAAATCTATCTTTTGTAACACGCCTTCTATTGCGCCAATCGAATTGATAATCTTAAAGGGTTTAAACGAAACAACCTCTTTTCTAAAACTCGATCCGGTTACGACCGCCACCGTTTTAATACCCGCCTTCTGACCAGCCTGTACATCAATGGTCATATCGCCAACATATAACGCTTCATGGGGTTTTAACAATAATTTCTTTAAAATTTCCTTTAAAATATCGCCAGCAGGTTTGCCACGCTTAACTTGATCAGCACAAATAACGCATGAGAACAAAGACGAAATATTAAGATGTTTAAGAATAATTTTTGTATAAAAACTAGGACGGTTGCTGGCGATCGCCAATCGATAACCATTCTTCTTAAGTTTAAATAATAGCTTTTTAGCGCCAGGTAGAAACTTTGTCCCTGTTTTCAAAGATTTTTTATGATGTCGGCGGTAAATGGCTAAAACCCCATCAACATCTGTAGGGGTTACAAATCGACTGATAAGGTTTTTATCACCCCAACCGACACTTCGCTTAATCGTTTCATCAGTCAGCGAAGGATATCCCATTTTTTTCAAAGAAAAATTTACACTTTGCGCAACGGCCTTATAAGCATTAACTAGCGTCCCATCCAAATCAAAAATAACGAGCCTAATCTTAGCTGCCATGCTTAGCATCTTTCATCATATAAAGAATAACCAGTCCAGCTAAAGCCAGAACCATCCCCACCACTCCGCGAAATAAAATAACGACATCCTTCCACCAGACTAGAACCAGACTGATGCCTAGTATGAGAATGGCAAAACCTAAAATAAATTTTAAAGATTTGTTAAACATAATTTAAGGGGCTATCAGTCTTCAGCTTTCAGCTATCAGTAGCTGAGCAGCTTTCTGA
This sequence comes from Candidatus Omnitrophota bacterium, assembly GCA_023247445.1. Classification (GTDB taxonomy): domain Bacteria; phylum Omnitrophota; class Gorgyraeia; order Zapsychrales; family Zapsychraceae; genus JAHFGL01. Next base: position 39,593 of record JAHFGL010000005.1, read on the forward strand.
TAACTGACGACTGAGAGCTGACAGCTGTTAAGACGGCGGCTGACTCTTCCATCGCCTGTGCATCCATCCCCATTCCTGAGGATACCGGCGAACATAGTCTTCAATAACCTTAGTAATTTTTGCTGTGTTAACGGTAAGTGCTTCTTTATCATCCGCGTGTTCTTCTAAAATGAGCGGTGGCTCAATGATAATTTTATGCGTATCATCTTTTTGACGGATGATAAACATCGGGATAAGTGGAGCGCCTGTGCGTCGGGCAAAGGTGATTGGCCCTGTTGCTGTCGCTGCCTTTTGACCAAAGAAATCAACAAACACGCCGCCGCCGCTGCCAAAATTTTGATCCAAAGGAATAAAAAGAAGCTGATTTTCACGCAAAACTTTAATCGAAGTATTAACACACTCTGAACGTGGATGGCTGTAAACCGTGTTTAACCCTAATCGCGTTCGTTGCGCTTGAAAATGTTTTTCAATAATCTCATCACGGGTTGCCCGAATGATCGCATTAGTTTTATATCCTTCTTGCGCGCATCGAATGAGCATTAAAGGGAAATTGCCAAAATGCGCGCTGACCGCAATGACACCCTTGCCTTCCTTAAAAGCCTTATCCAAATTTTCTTTGCCTTCGAAAACAACACGCTCTTTAATCATCGCTGGATGATCCATAAAATAAATGAGCTCAATCATCCCTCGTCCTAAATTCTCAAAACAATTTCGAGCGATTTGTTCAACCTCCTGCGGACTTTTTTCTTTACCAAAGGCAATGTTCAAACTTTCAAAAGCAATCTTTCGTTGCCTAATCGCGACGCGATAAGCTATGGCGATGAATCCATTCGCAAGGCTCGAGACAAAAGAATAGGGTAAGCAATTAAACAGCCAGGAGAAGGTAAAAAGACTATTGCGGGCAATGGTGCGTTTAAACTTTTTTAGACGATCATGAAAGCTCATAATAATGAAAAAGAAAACACATTCTATTTTATGTTCTGAAGAAAAGAATGTGTCTTGGAGCTAATTTAATATTTGTTTTATCGTTGAGATTAATAATTTGGGATTAACTGGTTTGGTTAAATGACTAACAGCCCCGACCTCTATCTCAGCCTGAATATCATCTTGGGAATCTTTCGATGTCAGAAAAACAACAGGAATATTCTTTGTTGAAGGATCATTCTTAAGGCGTTTACAAACTTCTCGTCCTTTAATCCCTGGCAAAATTACATCTAAAAGAATCAAATCGGGTTTTTGTGCCTTAGCAATCTGTAAACCATATTCTCCGCTTGGCGCGCTTAAAACAGCATATCCACTGGTCATCAAAATAGGTCGAATCGTTTTAATATGAATTTCGTCATCATCAACAATCAAAATGCTTCGCCACTCTTTTGTCGTTTTGTCATGAAATTGTATTTTGACTTTTTCCTGACTGAAATACAAAAAAACCACAATGTTCATAAAAACAAAATAAATGGGAATTATATGAAGTTTCGGGATATACGGTGTAATCAAACTAAAAAACATAATAATATTTAAAATGACAATTAAGCGTCTACCCCAGTCTTTGAGAGAAATGACGGCTAGAGAACAGATAAATAAAACGGCAGAAAGTACAATGTAGACAAAAGTACGTAGGTGATCATCTCCGGGAACGCGAATCGCGCCTAAGAAAACAAGCAGAGAAACCCCGTAAAGAATGGTTAAGGCGAATCCAATAATTTTTAAATCAGGAAGAATTCTTTTCATGTCGTCTCGTTTTTAAAACCGCCAGTAGTATACATCCAAAACAAAAATATGTAAAAATATCTCCAAATTTTGTGTAAAAGGTTTTTTCAGAATTAAGCTGAGCATGGGCAACAGCATAATTAATGACAAATGTTTTCTTATGATGAGTATCTTCCACATATTTAGTAATATGCCCAAAGCGGTCAATAAAACAGCTGACGCCTGTGTTGGCCGCACGAATAAGATCCCGTCTGTTCTCAACCGCTCGAAAGACAGAGCTTTGCAGATGCATAAATGGCTCTTTACTATCTTTAAACCACGCATCGTTTGTAATGTTAATCAACAATTGTGCTCCTTGATTAACGAATTTTCGGGCGAGTGCAGGAAGTGTATCTTCAAAACAAATTAATGTAGAAAACCTTAGTGGTGAGCTTGTCGAACCATTAGCTTCTCTTACTGAGGGAAATGAAAAGATTGTATGCTTATGGCCTGCCGTAAAATCGGCGATGGGAACAATAAACTGTAAAGCGGGAAATGTATGACGAAAAGGAATAAACTCTCCAAAAGGAACCAATCGAATCTTGTCATAACGATCAACTACCTCTCCTCTATTTGATAAAAGAACTGCCGAATTATAATAAGCATCATCTTCCATAAGCACTGAACCAAAAAGAAGAGGAATCTTGACCCCTCTTACAAAATCCTGTAATTGCGCAAATAATCCTTCGTCCTCTCCAATAATATCGGGAAAAGATGTCTCGGGCCAAACAATAAGATCGGGTTTCTCTTGCGCGGCTAATTCTGTGAGCGTTTGGTGATCATTTAAGATTTTTGAGTACAAAGATTCAACCCATTTCATTTCTTGCGGGATGCTTGCCTGAACAACAGCCACAGACATTTGCGGTAAATTTTCTTTCGTCTGATTTAAACGAAAAAATCCGTAAGAAAGGACTATCCCCAACACAAGAAGAACAACAATCGCTGATTGATATATTTCTTTTTTAAGAAACCGCCCATTAAAAAATTCTTTTAGCAAAACATTGACCATAACAATTAGAAACGATAAACCATAAATACCGGTAATATCGACGATTTGAATAAGCGGCAATGCCTTCGATTGCGATTCCCCAAGTGCCGCCCAACCAAATCCGCTAAATAAATGCGCTCGTGTATATTCTAAAGCAACCCACAAACTGGGAATGACAATAATCTTAAAAAAAATATTTTGTTTGGAAAAATACTGATATCCGAGGGCAAAACAACCAAAGTAGATAGCACAATAGAGGCTTAAGAGAATTGTGCCAACAACCGTCACATTCGTTAACCAAAAAAATGATATGAAGAAAAAAATGAATCCACTCAAAAATCCAAAACTACCCGCTTGCTTATAATTTTGTTTATCAAAAAGACAAAATAAAGGAACAAACCCTATCCAAGCTAAAATCCAAATATTTGTTTGGGGAAAAGTTAAGGCGAGTAGGACCGCTGAAAGTAACGACAGAAAATAATTTAAGATCATACGATCAACCCCGAACCCGTTGATTTATCCCAAATTTTGCACGCACACATAATTTATGCACAAAAATGTGCGTTCAAAATTATGGGATTACCCCGCCAAAGTTGTCGATATCTCCAACGGCATCAACTTTGTCGGCCCTTTGGGCGGATTTTGCTATTGCAAAATCCGGGTTTATTAGAAGACTACTGGCCTTTTGATTGTAGATCTTCATTGACCACAGCATTTCTTATATTTCTTTCCACTCCCGCATGGGCATGGATCATTGCGGCCAACTTTAGGACCTTCATTGCGCATCGGTGCTGAGCTGGACACGGGAACAGATTGAGGAGCTGACGGAGGAACTTGTCCTTGGGCTTGAGCTTGCTGCATTAAAGCAGCATTGGATAAACCAGAAATTTCATCATGGACTAATTTTTGTGGCAATGAACTAAAGACGCCTTTAATTTTACTTTCTTTTTCAGCAGGCTGAATCTTAAATATCATTTCCGCCACTTCTTGATTGATCGATGAATACATCACCTGAAACATCGCAAAGGCTTCTTTCTTATACTCAATCAAAGGATCACGTTGACCATAAGATCTAAGGCCAATTCCTTCTTTTAATTGATCCATCGCATACAAATGATCTTTCCATTTTGAGTCAATGGTGTGAAGCATAAACATCCGTTCCAGATGTCGCAAATGGATTGGATCAATATCTTTTTCTTTTTGATTATATATTTCATTAACTTCTTTAATAATAAAATCAGACGCCTCTTGTTGCCCCATGCTTTTTAATTTTTCTTTATGCGACGTAACATCATAATTAAATGTCGTCTTTAAATAAACGGCCAATCCTTCAACATCCGGCTCAACGCCTTCTTTCTCTGAAACCAAATATTGGGCAACCGCGGCATATAATGTATCGCCCACCGCCTCAACAATAAGATCTTTCACATTATCTGTTTCTAAAATTGATCGACGCAAACTATAAATAACCTCACGCTGGAGATTCATGACGTTATCGTATTCCAAAAGATGTTTACGAATCTCGAAGTTATGTGTCTCAACACGTTTCTGCGCTGTTTCAAGCGCCTTACTTAACCACGGATGTTCCAGCGCCTGACCTTCGTCCATTCCCAAACGCTCCATAAGTCCCATGATTCGATCCGAAGCAAAGAGTCGCATTAAATCATCTTCCAAAGAAACATAAAAGCGCGAAGAACCTGGATCACCTTGACGTCCCTGACGACCGCGCAGCTGATTATCGATCCGTCTCGATTCATGACGTTCCGTGCCCAAGACATGTAACCCACCAGCAGCGACAACCTTGTCATGCTCTTCTTTAACTTGCTGACGGAATTGTTCAATAAACTTCTGGACCAATTGAGCCTGCGCATCTTTATCTTGTGAATCTTTTGATTTTTCTTCAGCCAATTTCTTTGCCAAATATTCTGCATTTCCTCCCAAAACAATATCCGTTCCACGTCCGGCCATATTGGTGGCGATTGTGACCGCCCTATACCGGCCCGCTTGCGCGATGATGTGCGCTTCCATCTCGTGATACTTAGCATTTAATACTTGATGCGCAATCCCTTTCTCTTTAAGCATCCGAGATAAAAGTTCCGACTTCTCAATAGAAATTGTACCAACCAAGGCCGGTTGTCCACGTTTATGACAATCTTCAATTTCCGTTACAACAGCCGTAAACTTTTCTTTTAACGATTTATAAATACAATCGGCATGATTAACACGTTGAACTTTTCTATTTGGTGGAATAACAATACAGTCGAGATTATAGATTTGTTTAAATTCGTTAGCTTCTGTTTCGGCGGTACCCGTCATCCCCGCTAATTTTTCATACAAACGGAAATAATTTTGGAAGGTAATCGTCGCTAGAGTCTGATTCTCACGCTCGATCTTAATTCCTTCTTTAGCCTCTACCGCTTGATGCAGCCCATCCGACCAACGTCGGCCCGGCATCAAACGCCCGGTAAATTCATCGACAATAATAACCTCGCCGTCATTGACGACATAATCAACATCAATCTTAAAAAATTCTTTTGCTTTTATAGCTTGCAGAATATGATGGCGATATTCAATTGTTTCCATGTCATGCATATTCGGTATGCCAAAAAGCTGCGCCGCTTTCGTTTCACCTTCTTCGGTCAGCGAAATCGATCGATTCTTTTCATCCGCTAGATAATCATATCCTTTGGCTAAATCAATCTCTTTGTGTTTTGCCTCAATTTGATCATTTTCCGTAATCCGTCGACCTTTAAGTTGTTTACAAATCACATTGGCCTTGTAATACGTGTCGGTCGACTCTTCTGCCGGGCCAGAAATAATAAGCGGGGTGCGAGCTTCGTCAATTAAAATACTATCAACTTCGTCAACAATCGCAAAATGGTGAGCACGCTGCACCATGTCTTCCTTATAGTTGACCATGTTGCTGCGCAAATAATCAAAACCAAATTCATTGTTAGTTCCATAGGTAATATCACATCCATAGGCCGCTTGACGCGAAGGAGGATCCATATCGTGTTGAATAACACCAACAGTTAATCCAAGCGATTCATAAATAGGACCCATCCAATTGCGGTCACGATTAGCCAAATAATCATTAACCGTGACCACATGAACGCCATCGCCGGTTAACGCATTTAGATACGCCGGCAATGTGGCCACAAGTGTCTTTCCTTCCCCCGTCGTCATCTCCGCGATATTGCCGCCATGCAAAACCATTCCACCAATCATCTGCACATCAAAATGCCGCATGTTTAAAACACGCTTGCCCATCTCTCGAACAATGGCAAAGGCCTCCGGCAAAATTTTATTTAAAAAATCTCCTTTAGCCTTCTTTAAAATTTCTTTAGCCTTCTCTACTTGTAGATTAATTTCTTCTTTACCTTCTCCCTCGGGAGCTTTTCTATAAAGCTCTAAAATACGATCATATTCCTGTCTCTCTTTTTCAACAGCCTTTTGATATTGAGCCTTAAATTGTTCTGTTTTAGCGCGCAACTGATCGCTAGTTAATTGGCTGATTTGAGATTCAAGACTGTTAATCTTAGAAACAGTTGCTGACATTTTTCTAAGTAGCGCAATGGAAGGTAAAAGCAAATCTGGTGGGACGTGAATATCCACCTTAGGATTTAATTGATCAATAAATTTTTGTGCACCGCTGACAATGGTATTTCGTATTAAAAAATCAAACATAATTCTCCTCGATATTGTTTATAATTCCTAACTACTTGCCTTCATCTTAAGAAACGCCTCAATGAAAAGATCAATTCCCCCATCCATCACCTTCGCAACATTGCCCGTCTCTGCGTCGGTGCGATGATCTTTAACCATGGAGTACGGATGCATGACATACGATCGAATTTGACTTCCCCACTCAATCTTTTGTTTGGCCCCATGTTCTTTCGCGATCTGCTCTTCCTGCTCTTGTTCTTTTAATTCATATAATTTCGCGCGTAAAATCTTCATCGCGGTTTGCCTATTTTGTAACTGTGAACGTTCATTTTGACAAGCCACAATTATACCTGTGGGCATGTGCGTAATGCGAACAGCGGAATCCGTTGTGTTAACACTTTGTCCGCCAGGCCCCGAAGAACGATAAACATCAATACGCAAATCTTCTGAATTAACAACGATGACAGAATCATCCTCAATTTCCGGAATAACACTAACCGACGCAAAAGAAGTATGTCGACGCTTGTTAGAATCAAAAGGCGATATGCGCACCAACCGATGAACGCCCTTTTCCGTCTTTAAATATCCGTAGGCCATCTCTCCTTCGATATGAATCGTCACGTTCTTAATCCCGGCCTCTTCACCCGACAAAATATCAATGACCTTGACCTTCGCTTTATGTTCATCCGCCCAACGGCTATACATCCGAAGCAGCATACTCGCCCAATCACACGATTCTGTTCCGCCCGCTCCAGCATTAATACTTAAAATCGCATTGCTTCGATCGAATGGTCCAGCTAAAAGCGTTTGAAGCTCAAGCGCACTAGTTTCTTTATCCAACTCATTTAATTCCTGCTGAATCTGAATGAGAAATTCAGCCTCGTCTTGCGAAATCGTTGCCAACTCTTTAATATCATCCAATTTTTTGACACCACCCAAAAAAGGCTCAACACATCCTTTTAAATATTTCAACTCCCTCATTAGCTTATTGGATTCCGTCGAATTGTCCCAGAAATTGGCCAAAGTCATTTGCTCTTGAATAGCCTTAATGCGCCCTTCTTTTTGCGGCAGGTCAAAGAAACCCCCTGAGATCTTGAATTTTTTTCTCGAGTGCAATTATTTTCTTTTGAATGTCGTCTAGCATAGAAAAGTGAGTATAGCATAATCCATTTTAATATCAACCATCAGGAATTCTTAGACCGTAACCCAATTTATATTATTTTGCATCTTCTACCCAAATAAGCTTCTTACCAATCGCTTCCTTGCGCATTGATTCATAAAATTTTCGGTCGGCCGTCACTAAAGAACATCCATGCCCAATCGCCAGCGCAAGATACAAACTATCGTAGACACTTACCTTGTACTCGATGGCTAAACTCCATGCTGCATCAAGCAAACCTTTGGTTCTATAGATTTGCAGAGGAAAACGCAAGAAATCCTTGAGAATGCCGCTAGATTCTTCAGTTGTAATTTCTTTTCGGAGAATTTTCTTCCAAAGTGTATTGCCAACCTCAGCCCAAATAAGATCAGGGGCCAGAAGTTTTTGTCTGGCTTCTAAAATCTTCCCTGCAGCTTCTGAATGTATTTCGGGAAGGAACCACTTGACAGCCACGCTGGCATCAACAACACAGGCGTTCAACGATTCCGGTCCTCACGAATAAGCGTGGAACTATCACTTAATTTTCGGCCGGAAAAGTTTTTATGCCATTTTGCAGATACCGACGCCGCTTCTCCCATCAAAAAAGATGCAGCTTCAGTCAAAATAGCTTTAATCTCCCCCTGTAAAGATCGCCCATGGCGCTTGGCAATGGTTTTTAATCTATTAACAATTTTAGCATCCAAATCTCTTACAAGAATACTCGACATCGATCTCACCGTCCTTTTTTTAAAATGATAGCAAAATGATAGCATGCTTAGAATATTCTGTCAAATTGGGCTCAGGTTAAGAAAAGTTACTTCTAATCCCCTTCATCGCCAAATCAAATTCGTCTTTACTGTCGGCAAGGCGCCTGGCTTCTTCCCTATCAACGATTCCATCCTTAACAAGCTTAACCAAGGATTGTTTAAACGATTGCATACCAAAAAGTTCACCCTGATCAATAAAGCCTTGAATCTCTTGGACACGACCTTCACGAATAAGACGAGCAATTGTCGGCGTTACAACCATAGTTTCATAAGCGGGAATTCGGCCTGTGCCGTCTTTGCGCGTAAGTAGTCGTAAAGAAATCGTCCCTTTTAAAATCATCGAAAGCTGCATCCGAACTTCTTCATGTAAATGCGGCGGGAAAAAGTTAATAATCCGAATAATTGTCTGAACAGCATTGATCGTATGAAATGTACTCATGACGAACATCCCCAACTCGGTGGCCATAATCGCGGCGCGCATGGTGGCCTCATCACGGATGTTTCCAATAAAAAGAATATCAGGACTTTGCTGCGTCATGTGACTTAGCGCATCGGTATAGGTAGGAACGTCTAATCCCAATTCACGTTGATTAATAATGCTTTGCTTGTCTTGAAAAAGAAATTCAATAGGATCTTCTATCGTCAGGATATGTCGAGGAGCCGTTACGTTAACGTATTCAACCATACTCGCAATCGCGGTAGACTTACCATTACCCGCTGGCCCACAAACCAAAAATAGTCCTTTAGATTCATCACAAAAGCTTTTAAATAAATCGGCAGGCAAATCTAATTGTTCAAAGGTTCGGATATGGTAATGGACATGTCGAATGACAATAGATGGCGTGCCTCTTTGGATAAAAACATTTACACGAAACCGTCCAAGGCCTGTTTCTTCATGAATAAAGTCGATGTCTTTTTGTTCCAGCAACGTTTCTTGTCGCTCTTCGTTGGCTAAAAGAAAAAGGGTGATCGATTGCATCTCTTCTCGACTAATTATATCTGTGCTAATTGTTTCAATCCGACCGTTAATACGCGCGCGCACATAGGCCCGCGTACGTAGATAAAGATCAGACGCCTCTTTTTCAACCATCATTTTTAGAAATTCTTGAATTCTCATACGCTGCCTCTTTCTTTAATAAATATTTTCGGCCTCAATCTTATGCCGGCCATTTTACCTTTTTTTCCGCTGTTTAGCGATTATCTTTTCTTTTTCTCTCATAAGCCCAGAATGAGAGAGCAAACAAAGTTAATTGTGAAAGACATCCTTCTTTCTAAGAACCCGATGATACGACACGGCAAACCGATGCGCCTCATCACGCACGCGTTGTAACAACTTCAGTCCCAACGAATCCTTAGCCAGTCGAGTCAAATTACGTTTATTCGGCAAGAAAACCTCCTCTTCGCGCTTGGCCAACGAGATAATCGGAATTCGAACATCCAATTTTTCCAACTCATCACACGCGGCGGCTAACTGCCCTTTGCCACCATCGATCAAAATCAAATCAGGAAAAGATTTTGCTTCATTCTTTAAACGCAGATAACGCCGGCGAACAATCTCAGCAATCATCTTAAAATCATCAATGCCTTCAACTGTTTTAATTCGAAAACGTCGGTAGTTACTTTTATCGGGCTTACCTTGCGAAAAAGAAACCATCGATCCCACCGCCTGATTCCCCATAATGTTCGAAATATCAAAAGCCTCGATGCGCTCAGGCCGTCGCGAAAGATTCAAGGCCCGCTGCAGCTGCTCGGCCTCCTTATAATAATTAACATCTTTTGTCCCGGAATAAAGAGCGCCGATGGCCTGAAGCTGGTTGCGAACCTTCGCCGCCTCTTCAAATTTCTGCGCCTTAACTAATGTCTGCATTTCTTCTTTTAAACTTTTATAAAGAACATCTTTCTTTCCCTCAAGAATTAAAGAAACATTTCTAATATTCTTTAAATAATCTTCGCGGCTGATGTTGTCAATGCAAGGGGCATCGCAAAGACCCATATGATAATCGAGACATTCTTTTTTAGGAAATGGATCGCAGGTACGAAAATGAAAAATCTTACGGATGATCGTTAGCGCCTCACGGATTAACTTAGCATCAACATAAGGGCCGTAATATTTAGAACTCTTATTCTTTTCATGCGGGCGGGTTACGGATATCCGCGGAAACTTCTCTCCACTGATTTCAATATAAGGATAACTTTTATCGTCACGCAACTCAATATTGAACTTGGGATGATGTTCTTTGATCAGGCTTGCTTCTAAAATCAAGGCCTCAGCTTCGCTTGCGGTTTCAAGCGTCTCGATATCTTTTACTTCAGAAACGAGAAAATCTGTTTTGGAATGATGCTTGGCCTTACGAAAATACGACTGAACACGTTTACGTAAACTTACCGCCTTGCCCACATAAATAATCTTTCCAACGGCATCTTTCATCAAATAAACCCCGCTTGTCGTTGGAATAACTTTTAGTTTTTGTTCAATGTCCATTTATCTTATTGTCATCCCCGAATGCTTTAATCGGGGATCTTAATCACGGGGTAAACTCCTTTGGATGCCCGCATTGACTTACCTTAATATAAGTTTTGAGAAGTCAATACTGCACTGGTCTTTTCTAATAGAAAAAGTCAATGCAGTACTGGTTACAAAAATAAAAGTTATGGAAAACCAGTGCCGACAGAAACATTCGGGCATAACAATTTTAAAAAAAATTCTATTGTCATTTTGTGTACTTCCCGCCGTTTTGGATAAAATGAGCAATTTTTTGTGCTTGCTCGACTTTCAAAGAAAGACAGACAAATTCATAAAAAACAAATCCCAAAGTTCCAATGATACATAATCTCAGAATTTGTCCATCAAACTGAATATAATGCCAGGCTAAATATTCCATAATGCCCGTGACAAAAGCAGCAAAAGTTACTTTAACAAAATAACCAAACAAATCTGATTTTAAGCCCCCCAATCGTTTATCAAGAATAAAAAACAAGATTAAGAAATCAATTGTTCCAGCAATCGAGCTCGCTAGCGCAATCCCTCCAACCTTAAGCGGCCACATCAAAATAAAATTAAGAACAGTGTTAATAACCAAACACACCGCCGCAACGATAACCGGAGTTTTGGTGTCTTGCAGCGCATGAAAAACCGTAACCAAGATTTTAATCCCACCAAAACTAAACAGCCCCAACGAAGAAAATAAAAGCGCTGAAGATGTAATTTGCGTTGAGTAAGCATCAAACTCTCCTCGCTCAAAAAGCGTCTGAATAATCGGTGTGGACAAAAGAACTAAAATAACCGTCGTTGGGCACATAACAAAGAAAATATTTTCCAAAGAAAAAATAACGGTTTTTCGCATCGATTCATAATCTTTTTTGTTAGCCAGCCCAGAAAATGTCGGCAGAACAGCTGAGGCAAGCGCCACACCAAAAATCCCCATAGGAAACTGAATAATACGATTGGCATAATAAATGGCCGAGATCCCACCGCTGCCCACAATTGATGACAACGATGCACAAAAAGTATCAATGAACACCGATATCTGATAAACGCCACCGCCGAACATTCTTGGAATAAGAAGTTTTCCAATTCTAATAGCCCCGGGATGATTTAATTTTTTTGGCCGCTCATAACGCATGCCAAAACTCATCATCGGCTTAAGCTGAAATAACAATTGAAGTAGTCCACCGACCAAAACACCAATAGCCAAGCCAAAGACAGGTTCTTTCATTGTTTTAAATGAAATAAGCGCGCTAATGATAACGGAGATATTAAGCAGGCAAGGGCTAAAAGCGGGATAAGCAAAAGAACGAAACGTATACAAAATGCCCATACTGTAGGCGGTTAATCCGATAAAAATTAAATAGGGAAAAATTAGCTTCGTTAAAGTAATCGTTAACGATAATTTTTCTGGATCGGCAATAAATCCTGGGGCCATTAAACGAACAACCCAGGGGGCAAGAATAATTCCTAAGATTGTAATAACGCTCAAAAGAATCAATCCCAGTGTAAAAACGATGCTGACAAAACGCCAAAACTCTTGGGGATCTTTTTTATCTCGATATTCAGCTAAAACAGGAACAACTGCGGCATTAGTGGCCCCTTCCCCCACAAGATCACGGAAAAGATTAGGAATTTTTTGAGCGACAAAAAAAGCATCCGCCCTAAACCCAGTCCCTAACAATTTGGCTAAAATAATATCACGTATAAAACCTAGAATCCGCGAAGATAAGGTTCCCAGCGAAATAATCGAGGTTGATTTAATAATAGACCGATGAGAATCCTGGCTAAGAACAGCGTCTGGGTGGGGAGATTTATCAGTTGACATATATAAGCCTATTTGCTATATTCTCCTACTTCGTAAAACGTACCACGTGAAGCGTGAAACGTTTACGCTTCACGTTTCACGAATAACGTTTCACGTAACAAAAAAAGGAGATCAAAAGTGCCACAACGAAGAACAGCGATTAAAGATTTACGTACAAACCGTACGAAACACATGCAAAATCTGAATATTAAGACTGAGCTTAGAAAAACTATTAAGAAATTTCTGACATCTGTCGAAAGCAAGAATAAAACCGAAGCTCAATCTCTTCTTCCTGTACTCTACAAAAAATTAGATAAAGCTTCTAAACGTAAAGTTCTGCATGACAACACCGCTTCCCGACGAAAAGCACGTTTCAGCAAATTGGTACAAAATTTATCTTAACGTCAGCTCAACATACTGTCACCCCCCGAATGTTTTTATCGGGGGTCTAGATCCCCGCTTTAAACATGCGGGGATGACAATTCTTAGCTGTTATAACGCGCATAGCTTCACAACCGCTACTTCTACCGCCTGTTGAGCAACTAAGCGACTACGTTTAATATTTAAATCGGCCTCTTGAAGAATCAAGAGGCCGATTTTGAATTGATCAGCAGACAATCGCCCACGATTCTTCCCCCAAAACCAAACAATCCCTCCCATAATTTGTAACGGATGACTCCCCTGATTTATCAGCTCTTCCAATATTCTTAACGCCTCCGTTGGATTGCGTAGACCAATGGCCTTGGTTATATCAAATACATTCTGCACCGAACCTTTAGAAAAATTAAAGACTTGCGCCTTAGGAGAAATCTTTGCAATAAAACTCTCAATGGCTTCGGGTTGATCAGCATCTAAAATAAGATCCAAATAATCTTGCTTTTCTTGGATAAAATCTAAAATGAGCTCTTTATTTTTGGCATCAAGTTTCTGAAGTATACGAATAAGAACTAATCTTTTTTTACTCAGGGCTGGTAAAGCAATCAGGGATTTCTTTAGGATGGCTGGATCTAATTTGAGGGCATGCAAAACTTCATAGTCAAAATCATAAGATTCTTTGGAGGTTAAAATCTTTTTTTTAAGCTCAGTGATCTTTTGATCTTTGGCCTGAGCATCCTCCCCGAGTAACAGATAAATCATGTTGATTCCTAATAAAGATAAACTGGTGGGCGTCGAACGACTACCAATCCTCAACCGTTCTCTCAACAATACGGCGACCTAAGTCAACCATGGCATCTTGGACAGCCGCATCTTCTGATTTAGCTTGAGCCCCTACGACAAAAAAAGTGGCTTCGCCGGAAAAACTTGATTCCGACCACACAAGCTCTTGTTTCTTTCGATCCCATAATTCTAAAGAAACAGTAATCGTCACTCGATACTCTTCAACATCATCATTATCGGTATATCGCAAAGCCACGCGTTCGTAATTCTTTAATTCTCCTTTTAAAATAAGATCAGCCTTATCGATATTGGCAATTTTTAAAGCGCCATCAAATAAAAATCGATTGATAACTTCATTTCTAACCTTTTGCTCCAAAAGTGGCAGATAAACATTACGACCACCCTCTTGATCATAGAGAACATTATTTTTAAATGGTTCCACATGAATTGTTCGTAGACTACTCGGCAAGGTTGACCGCGAGGTATACCCGCAGCTAATTGCGATAAAAGACAAAACTAATAAAATTAGACAAGAATATCGTTTCATTGAATTTTGGGACTAATTTCACGTAAACGCTCTAAGGCTTTACCAGCCCACTTGGAATCTTGATATTCATCAACGAGAGTTTGATAATAAATTTGCGCAGACTTATAATTCTTTTGCTTCTCGTAGAACTGTCCAACGATGAAATTATTTTCAGCTTCTTTATCTCTTAAATTTTGAACATGTTCCTTGGCTTTATCAGATAACTCGGCTTCTGGGTATTGTTTAACGAATTCATTAAACTCGGCCACCGCGGCCTTGGTAACCTTTTGATCATACTGAGAATCTGTTGAACGCTTAGAATCAGCAATCGCAATTTGATATTTGGCTGCCTTTGCCCATTCATTATCTGGATAATCATTAATAACCTTATCAAACTCGTCACGAGCTTCTTGATAAAGATGCTGTTCTAATAAATACAACCCAATTTTATATTGAGATGGAGCAGCTAACGGACCATATGGTGCATTTTTAATGACTGTTTTAAAAATATCAATGATGTTGTAATTTGCTCCTGTTAAAGTCGACATAAACTCACTTTTATTCTCTCCATCTAAAAGTCTTTCACCAATAGCATACTCTTTTTTGACAACTTCTGCGGAACGCTCACTAAAAGGATATTTATCAATGACAACTTGATAGCTTTTAAAGGCTTCGTAAAGCCGACCTTGCTCTTCTATGGACAAACCGATGTAATATTGGGCTTCGGGAGCTTCACGGGCTTTAGGATAGTGGGTGATGAGCTTATTAAACTCACGAATGGCTTCTTTGTATTGTTTAGATTTATAAAACTCTAAGGCAAAGGCAAGCTGTTCACTTGGGGTTTCTTTAACAGAATACTTGGGATTTTCCCATTTATTCGTTTCAGGCGTCCAAACCCAGAAGGCGAAACTAGAAGCTGGAAAGGCAATGGATATTAAGAGAAATAATAGGAAGAATTGCTTTTTCATCTCGCAAACTTTATCATACTCTCTGTTTCTTGTCAATTAATCTGACCTAAATAGAGCTTAGAATCCCCCTCGTAAAAGATGCTTCTTTTATGATATAAAAAATATAAAACACTTATAAGAATTATATAGTAACCAGCCAATAACCAGAGGTTTACATTTTTGATATAAAAGTAAGCCATTGGTATTTTTGCAAACAAATAGATACTTCCAACCAGTATATTCAACGTTAATTTGATACAAGCTGAAATTGGAAGAATCCACATAGGGAAAATGGCCCCTACCAACATTAAACTTAGGCCTAAGATAATTAAAAGTGAACTTAAAGGAACGACAATAAGGTTTGCCAAGATGGTAACCGGTGTCACGATATTAAAATAGAAGGCAATAAGACCCACAACCCCCAACCAAACCGCCATTGACAAACATATAGATTCAATACAAGGTCTCAGCAAGCTCTTGTGCTCGGTCTTGGGTGGCTTATCAAATAAACTTTTAAAAATTGGGTAAAACAAAATAATCGAAAGGACACAAACAAAAGATAGTTGAAAGCCCACATCAAACAAATTTAACGGATTAATCAATAGAATGATTAGAGCCGCTAAAGAAAGCGTATTAAGGGAATCGCCCTCACGCTCCAACATAAAACTTATCAAAAAAACGATCGCCATGATCGTTGCCCGCACAACCGATGGGCTTGCCCCGGTTAAAAGGCAAAATCCAACTAAAAGAAATATCGTTATTAAGAACTGAACTAACCGCGGTAAGGGAATAATTTTCAAAAATATAAGAAAAACAGCAGCAACAACACCAACATTCATCCCGCTAATCGCCAAAATATGCGCTGTTCCTGTTTGAACAAATAAGTCCCGAAGACGAGGCGAAATGTTGACTCTGTCTCCCAATAAAAAGGCCTGCATAAGACCAGCTTCATTAGGCGAAAGGCCTTGCGCCAACAGAAACTCCAACTTATTCTTAAATCTAATTGCACCTTCTAATAAAAAATTGGCCCGATGTGAATCCAAGATCTCAATAGGCGCATCTTTCTTTACACTTAAGATGGAATAAATACCTTTATTGCGCAAATAATCTCCATAAGAAAAATGTTCGTTGGTGGAAAAATTGTAGGGCTGATGGAGTTTTCCCTCGATCAGAATATAATCTCCATAAACACAATCGATATCGCGAAAGGCATTAACCAAGATTTCTCCCGACTTCTCCTGCCAGCCATAGGGCGTTTTTAACATTTTAATTCTTAACGTAAATGTTGAGTTTCGCCCCCTTCCAAAATTGCGCTTTTGCACATCGGAAACAATCACCCCCTTAACAATAAATGGTTGATGACGATAAAACTTAACGACGCCCGCGATATGGTTTTTAGCCGGCATCATTCGACTTTGTGTATACGTGGCTCCTAAAAGAATAAATGTCACAAGCAGTGCTGCCACCGAAAGGGTTGATTTCTTTAAAACAACGATACTCATAATAAAAGAAAGCATTGATAAAAAACATAACCAAGCAAATGACATCGGAATAATCTGACTCATGGCAATCCCAAGTCCGTAGAAAATGGTGATCCAAACGAGTGGACGATGAGTATAAATCATAAAATATCATTCCTGTTCTACGTTATGTCATGCCCGCCCCCGTGTTAGTCATCCCCACGAAAGCGGATATGACACGCAGGGCGGGGATGACAGACAATCAATTCACCCTAATCGTAATAAATCGTACAAATTTTTCATAATTCTTTTCCTTCACTCCCCTGACCTGCTTGAGCTGATCTACCGATGTAAACGATCCCTTCGCTTTACGGTAATCGATAATTTGCTGGGCTGTGTAAGGACCAATAAAAGGAAGCGCCAAGAGCTCATCATAAGAGGCTGTATTCAAATCAACTTTGGAATAGAGTTCATCCCCATCAATTAAATTAACAATATCATTTAACTGTGGATATTCTTTAAGGACATAGTGAATCATCGACCCAATAAAAATAATAAGGGCCAAGACCGACACAACAAGCCGTTCTTGTCGAGTAAAACCAATCATAGTGGATAAATATTGGGGGGATCGAGAGAGACAACTACGTGGGTGAATTTATTTCTAACGCTAGTGTAGCTTTATAGTTCTAAACTGTAAATAAAAATTTAGGCGCTACTTCAAAAGTTTTTGGACAATTGTTTCGGCTAAATTTTCTGCGATCAACAAATTTCCTTTACGCGTACAATGACCGAAATCGCCGGCAAAATTATCTTGAAAATAGTCGGCATAGCTTGATGAATGCAAGGCCTCTTCAAAATTTTTCTTATTTTCCAAAAATATAATTTTGTTTTTGTTAACAAAAGTTTCTTTCAAAGGATCCAACGCGCGCATAGGATATTGCATCACAATAACAGGAATATTTCTTTTTAAGATCTGATTAACCGTGTCATTATAATTTTGCACTGTTTGCGGAAGATATCGTGAAGCAACAAATTCTTGCGACTTTTTCACATATTCCCCAGCGGCTTGAGTCTTCCCCTCTTTTTCTAAAACTTCGGCTAACTTTTTGTACAATATCGGTCGTTGATAAGAAATTTCTTCCTTCTCATTTTTCTTAATAGCATCCTCCAACAGAGCCTGCGCTTCACTAAGTCGATTCTGCTGAATATAAATATCTCCCAGCCTATCATACGTAAGCAAATTGCCAGGACTGTTGGCCAAAACTTTTTTATAAGCCTGCTCGGCAAAGCTCCATAATTTCTTTTTGTCATACCACTGGGCAACTTCTAAATAAATCCAATCTTGCAGTCCTTCGGTATCTAATAATATTTTATAAGCCTTGGCCGTTTTTTCATAATCGCCAATAGCCTCACAACTTCGACCCAACTCTAAAAAGGCATTTGGTTCTTGAGAAGTCATTTCAATAATTTTTAAAAATATAGCAATGGCTTTTTCGTAATGTTGCTGATCCTTATAAATTCTTCCTAACTCCAAATAGGCGGGAACCTTGTTCGGCAACAAGACAATGGCTCGCTCACAAAATTCTTGGGCTAACTGAAAATTTCCACGTTCTCGATTCCAAAATCCTGCCCCAACTAAATAAACATACAATCGCAAGCTAACAAAATATTGCTTCTTAGAAATATCTTGCGCTTCTTCGACTTTGCCAAGTTGATCAAGCTTCGCTTTTTCTAAAATCAAAACATTTCTTAATTGTTCAAAATCATGAATCTTTGAAATAGTTTTCTCATAAGGTTCTGAATGTTTCTGCGTGAGATCTGCCCCACCCAACCCATGATTGGACATCTGCTGTTTAAAATCCTTCTCGGCCAAGGCATCATACTGAGCTTCATACGGAGTTTCGTAGTATTTTACGATCTTCATCTCATCAAGCTTATGGCGAAGGTGTGAAATCGACAGATTAAATAATTTATAAACTCTAAAATTCTCTAGAAAAATAGCAACTCTCTGCCAGAGGGTAACTTTCAATTTCTTTGTGTGCCAATGATCATTAATCCCGATCATTGAAACCACTAAATCAGGTTTATAACGATCAAGATTGTCATTAATCTTATTTAATATCGTTTTGGAATTGATGGCCGGAATACCACGGTTGATGACCTTAAATTTCCGTGATAAGTTTTTTTGATTTAAAATTTGTTCAAGCTGGTAAGGATACGCATTCTCTCCACCAAGGGCTGTCGTCGATTCCCCCAAACACAAAATAATATAAGTATTATTGCGCGAGAACCCTTTTTGGTTACGTTGTTCTTGAATAAACAAGAATAGGCCGGCGCCTAAACGAAGAAATATTTCTAAAACAATGAGGGTGAAAAGAATCCCCAGGCCAATCAATGCTAATTTCTGCTTTAACGTCGTTTTGGCCATAAGGATTTAACAAAATCGTTTCTAGTACACTGTATTTTTATGTCATACCCGCGAAAGCGGGTATCTAAAATCAGCGCCTCCCCAAGATCCCCGATTAAAGCATTCGGGGATGACAGACACAACAGTCCACCAGTTTTACACAACCAAATTCGCAATTTTCCCGGGGATATAAATAAATTTCTTTATCGGCTGGCCGGCAAGAAACTTTTGGATGGTTACATCAGCCAGAATCATTTCTTTTAACTGGGCTTCACTAATATCGACAGCAACATCAAACTTGCCGCGCAGTTTGCCGTTGACCTGCACGACAACTTGAATCAAATCTTGTTTAATCGCGGTCGCATCAAAGCTCGGCCAAGAAACGTTGGCCACACTTTTTTCTTTACTACCAATCTTCTGCCATAACTCTTCACAAATATGCGGCGTAAAAGGCGCCAGAAGTAAAACAATTGATTTAATCGTGCGGTTAAGAATCGCTTGTTTGGTGGAATTGCTTTCTTCACCTTTATATTTATCAAGTCGGTTCATCAAAATCATCAAACTACTAATCGCCGTGTTAAACTTAAAACCGTCAGCGATATCTTCCGTTACCTTTTTGATCGTTAAATTACGTTCGCGTTCTAAATCCTTATCCTCTTGATCCATTTGATCCGCCAAAATTTTATCTTCTACGAAACGATATCGTTTTTGTGTCAGATTCCAAACTCGATTTAAAAATCGCCACGAACCGTCGATGGCATTATCGTTCCATTCCAATTGATCTTCAGGTGGGGCAGCAAACAAAATAAAAAGTCGAAGCGAATCCGTGCCATATTTTTTTATAATCTCATCGGGATCAACAGTATTGCCTCGAGATTTTGACATAACTTCACCATCTTTTAGAACCATCCCTTGCGTTAAAAGTCGCGTGAAGGGCTCATCAAAATCAATCATGCCCAAATCTTTAAAAAACTTTGTAAAAAATCGCGAATACAAAAGATGCAAGATCGCGTGCTCAATCCCGCCGATGTATTGATCCACCGGCATCCAATATTTAGCGTCCGCTTGATCAAATATTTTTTTATCGTTAGTTGGTGAACAAAAACGTAAGAAATACCACGATGAATCAAAAAATGTTGCCATTGTGTCCGTCTCGCGTTTAGCTGCGGCGTTACACTTCGGACATTTCACATTCACAAATTCTGAAACATAATTTAACGGACTTCCCCCCTGGCCTGTGATCTGAATATTTTTCGGCAAGGCCACCGGCAGCTGATCTTCGGGAACAGGAACCGTTCCGCATTTTGGGCAATAAATAAATGGAATAGGCGTTCCCCAATATCGTTGACGAGAAATGAGCCAATCACGCAAACGCCAATGGATCGTTACTTTGCCAATGGCCGTTTCTCCCCGCCAAAAATCTTTCATTTTTGGCGAGGTCTCGCCACTCCACGGAGCTGGAGTGGCGGACATCCATTTTCCAATTTCCTCAATCGCTTTTTTATTATTCAATCCATTAAATTGCGCTGAATTAATTAAAACGCCTTCGTCTTCATAAGCAGCTTTCATGTCTTCGGCTCTTTGCGCTGGATTTTTTGGATCGGAAATAACAATACGTAGCGGCAACTGATGATCTTTGGCAAAAGAAAAATCACGCTGATCATGCGTCGGTACCGCCATGATCGCACCAGTTCCATATTCCATCAAAACATAATCGGCAATATAAATGGGAATCTCTTCATTATTAACGGGATTAATGGCAGTGCGGCCAATCGACATCCCTTCTTTACGTTTATCCCCGGACATGCGCAAACTCTTACTTTCATTAGCGACCTTCTCAATGAAAGTTTTGATCTTTGATTCTTCTTTTGAACCGGCGATTAATTTCTTAACCAAAGGATGTTCGGGGGCTAAGACAACGTAGGTTGCGCCAAAGATTGTGTCCGCGCGCGTGGTAAAAACCTTAATAATATCGTCACTGCCTTTAACCTTAAAATTAATTTCAACGCCAAAGCTTTTTCCAATCCAATTTTCTTGCATCGCTACAACACGACTCGGCCAATTCGTTAACTGCTTTAAATCTTCCAAAAGTTTTTCACTGTAAGCTGTAATTTTTAAATACCATTGATCCAATTCCTTTTGCTTCACTTCCGACTTACACCGCCAACATTCGCCATTAATTACCTCTTCATTAGCCAAGGTTGTGTCGCAACTTGGACACCAGTTGACTGATGACGCTTTCTTATAAGCCAAACCCTTTTCGTACATCTTTAAAAATATCCACTGATTCCAGCGATAATATTCTGGATCGCACGTGGCCAGCTCGCGATCCCAATCATAAGAAAATCCCATGTGTTTTAATTCTGTGCGCATTTGATCAATACAAGAATAGGTCCACTCGGCAGGATCAACTTTGCGTTTAATGGCGGCATTTTCCGCCGGCTGGCCAAAGGCATCATAACCCATCGGATGAAGAACATTAAAGCCCTGCATCATCTTAACCCGCGCAATCACATCAGCGATTGTGTAGTTACGCACATGACCCATGTGAATCTTTCCAGACGGATAAGGAAACATCTCCAAGACGTAATACTTCTTTTTCTTGGCATCGATGGTGGCTTTAAAGACCTTCGCCTCTTCCCAAACCTTTTGCCACTTTGCTTCGATCGTGTGAATATTTTCTATTGAGTAATCCATATTTTTAACCTTTGATCCTCGTCTTAATGCAAAGAGGGAATAACTTTTAGCAAACGTTATTCCCTCTTTCAACGGAAGCTTCCCTCTAATCTATTTTAACGCCAGCTGCGGTTCTTTTTTATCAATGGAAACTTCTGGATGCTTCTTGCCCTTCTTAACTGTCATCGTGTGGTATGTTGAATCTTCCTTATAATAATTCAACCCGCGCTCAATATATTGTGTATCCATTTTTTGCGGCGCAAAAAACTTCGCACAAAATTCTTTTGCCTTCTCTATTTCAAATGAACGGCAACAATAAATATCAATAGTAATAAAATCTTTCGGAGAAAGGGTGTGAATAACAATAGAACTTTCAATTAATGGAACCCAGCCAGAAAGACCGGCTTTATCGGGGAACTTAACTTCATCACTACGAAAAATATTGGGGGGAGCTTGCTTCTCCATTCCCAGATAACCGACGATTTCATCGAGGAATTGATAGCAAAGGGTTAAATCATCACAAACACCTTTTTTACAACCATACAAATCGAGTAACAATTGAAAACCAAATACCTGGGAACTGCCAGCAGCAGATTGACTCATTTTTACCTAGCCTTTTTTAATGATGTTAAAAATAGCTAAACTTGAAATAGAATTGTTTGGTTCGGTTGGTATCCATAATGAAGTACATATATACTACAAATTTAAAAACATTTCCAATATTATTTTTGGCTGTGAAAGTGATTTAATTATATATGAAATCTACTTGGGTTTAATATTTTTTTATAAATTCTTTAAATCCAAAACGCGCCCCTTGCGCGAATCTTCCCCTTCGCTTATAATCACGGCAATCATGTCCAAAGCCCCCGCGCTAGCCAAATTCAACAAACTACTCGATGACATCGCGCGTATTTATACAACAGCCCGGCAAGCGCAGGTGCGTTTCGCCTGGGAGCTGGGACGACGTGTTGTTGAGGTTGAGCAGGACGGCGACGTCCACGCCGCGTATGGCTCGAAACTGATCCCTAAAATTTCGAAAGAACTTACCAAAAAGTTTGGACAGGGGTTTTCTCCTGAATCGTTACGAAAGATGCGTCAATTTTATACGCTTAATCCAATTCAGCCGGCGCCGGCTAAATTGGACTGGACTGATTATGTCGAACTTTTGCCGATTAAGGATAAACAAACACGCACACGTCTGGAACAGCGCGCTGTTAAAGAAGATCTTAATACTCGCGAGATTCGCCGCATTGTTCAAAAGATCAATAAAACTCCCGCCGCAAAATCCGCCAAAGCACTTGCGCCCTTAAAGCGTCCGATGGATCTTAAACTTAACACATTTGCTCGATCAAAATTAACGGCCAAAATTGACAAGGACTTTGTCCTTATTGACTGCGGATTTTTTGTCAACTGGCCTGTTAAAAAAGAATCTCTAACTGACCTCGTTATTAGCGACACTCCCTCCTACACCTACGCGGCCACCATCGACCGCATTGTCGATGGCGACACGCTGATTGTTTTAGTTGAGGTGGGTTTCGGCATTATCATGCACGACAAATTGCGGCTGCGCGGCATTGATTGTCCGGAGCTGGGCACCCCCGAGGGTGAAAAGGCCAAGCGATATGTCACCAGCCTCCTGCCCGTTGGGTCAGCGATTGTTCTTAAATCCCACAAAACCCGTACTGATACCCACGGCCGGTTTGTGGCGGATGTATTCTTTAAAGTAAACCAAAACAACAACGATGAAATCATCCAAAGCGGAGTATATTTAAATCAGCACCTTCTGGATCAAAGCCTCGCGGTCCGGATGAAAGAGTAATCCTATCTAATTATGTCTGAACTTTTACCGATTATATTTTCACCACTCGCCGTACTTATCGGTTATCCCTATTTGGCGCTAATTCCTGCAATTTTTTTGGGTATCGTTTATTTTAAATTAAAAAAAAATATAGTCGGGATAACGGCTCTCTTGTGGATCATTTACTCTGTATACGAAACTCTTAATTTACTTAGAATTACTTGTTCTGGTGAATGTAATATTAGGGTAGATTTAATTTTAATATTTCCTTTTTTAACAATACTGACGTTAATATCTCTCTTTCAAATAATAAGGGCAGCTTTCGTCAAAAGATTACGTTAGATAGATTCGTAAGGATAAGAATTGGAGCATGACAATTTTGTCTCACATGAGACTATCGTTTGCAATTTAAACGGAATTATTTTACAATGAGGCACTTCACTGGAGCCCGAAGAACATTCATGAAAATTACAATTAATGGACAATCTAAAGAACTAAACGATCGATCCAGCTTGCACGAGATCATTACTCAATTTTCCAAAGACTGCTCACGTGTCATCGCTGAGGTCAATGGCGAGATTGTTAAAAGCCCTGTGTGGCCTTCGACAACCATTAAAGATGGCGACACAATTGAACTAGTGACTTTCGTCGGCGGCGGATAGTTTTACAGCTACCAGCTATCAGCCTTCAGCTGCCAGCAGTCTTCAGCTGAAAGCTACTGATAGCTGAGAGCTGAAGGCTGAAAGCTATTTATGAAAACAACACATACAAAAATGCACGACACACCCTTTGTCATCGCTGGCAAATCCTTTTCGAATCGCTTTCTTCTGGGCACAGGCAAATTTAAAAATAAAATCGATCTAGCCGAAAGTATCCTTGCTTCTGAAACCGAAATTGTCACCGTCGCCTTGCGACGAATTGATTTAGAACGCCACGAAGAAAATATCCTCGAATATATTCCATCCAACGTTACGCTTCTGACAAATACTTCCGGGGCGCGTACTGCGAAAGAAGCCATCCGCATTGCCCGATTGGCTAAAGAATCCGGCTATGGCAATTGGGTTAAAATCGAAGTCATCAATGACAGTAAATATTTACTCCCTGATAATAATGAAACGATTGCGGCCACCGAAGTTTTAGCCGCCGAAGGCTTTGTTGTTCTTCCCTATATGTATCCTGATTTGTATGCCGCGCGCGCGCTTGTTAAAGCGGGAGCCGCAAGCATCATGCCGCTAGGGTCACTTATTGGCAGCAATCAAGGATTAAAGGCAAAAGAATTTATTAAGATATTGATTCAAGAAATTAAAGACGTGCCCATTATTGTTGATGCCGGCATTGGCTCGCCTTCACAGGCTGCGCAAGCGATGGAAATGGGTGCCGATGCTGTGCTCGTTAATACCGCGGTTGCCACTGCTGGAGATCCAGCCACACTCGCTAAAAGTTTTTCCATGGCGGTTGCCGCTGGCCGCTTAGCTTATTTAAGTAAATTGCCGCAACAAAAAGATATCGCCACCGCTTCTTCACCATTAACAGGTTTTCTTTACGAATAACCATGTTTACACTGACAGAAATTCAAAGCGCCTTAAACAATA
This sequence comes from Candidatus Omnitrophota bacterium, assembly GCA_023247445.1. Classification (GTDB taxonomy): domain Bacteria; phylum Omnitrophota; class Gorgyraeia; order Zapsychrales; family Zapsychraceae; genus JAHFGL01. Next base: position 64,757 of record JAHFGL010000005.1, read on the forward strand.
ATGATCCGCATTTCATTGAACAATTAGCTCAGAAGGCCAAAACAATTAAAGAACAATTTTTTGGTCGCACGATTGCTCTTTACGCCCCTCTTTATTTATCTAATTACTGCAGTAGTTATTGTACCTATTGCGGCTTTCACAGTCACAACCGCATTAAACGATTTAAATTAACCCAAAAAGAAATGCACCAAGAAATGAATTTCCTGGCCAAGCAAGGCATAGAAAATATTTTGCTTTTAACCGGCGAGTCCTACAACGTGACGCCGCTTTCCTATTTAAAAGAAGCCGTAAGCGTCGCCAAGCAATATTTTTCAAATATTAGCATTGAAGTTCATCCGATGGATGAGAATGATTACAAAGAACTCTTTGTCGCTGGGGTTGATGGTGTAACGGTTTATCAAGAGACATATGATCGCGTTCGTTACGCACAAGTCCATGTCAGTGGTCAAAAAGCGGATTATGATTATCGCTATGGGACGCCAGCGCGCGCCGCCAAAGCGGGTATTCGCAACATTTCGATAGGAATTTTGTTGGGGCTAGCCGATGTCGCGCAAGATCTTTTTGCACTCTACAGCCATCTGCATGACATGGAAAAAGATTATCCCGGCGTTGAATACAGCCTTTCTTTCCCTCGATTTAAAACCATCAAAGGGGAAGACTTTGCTCAATCTTACGTGGACGATAAAACGTTTATCAAGATTATTTGTCTAACGCGGATTTTGTTTCCTCGCGTTGGGATTAATTTGTCTACGAGGGAAAGTGCCCAGTTGCGCAACAACATCTTGGAACTTGGCATCACTAAAATATCGGCGGGATCAAACACATCTGTAGGCGGATATACACTTAAAACACCCGAAGAACAAGATCCCCAGTTTGACGTAGAAGATCATCGCTCCATTGATGAAGTCATTAAACTTTTGAAGAAACGCAACCTCGATCCTGTCCTTACCGACTGGCGGCGCATTGAATTAGAATGAAAGCATCTTGCTCTTAAAAGTTGATTTTAATTCTTCGAAACTTGGTCGATATTTATCAAAGTTTTCTGGATCCGTAATCATTTTAATTTCATAAAATATATTGTTCTCCGAAATCATATAAAAATCCAAAGTCAACTGGGCTGTTCCCATATCCTGATAAAGAACCCACTTCGATAATTGTTCGTTAATCTTGATTTCACCTTTTTGAATAATCCTAAATCCTTGATTGGTCAGCGCATTAATAATAAGAGGGAACTCATCTTCAATCCAAAAAGATCTTTCCAACTTCTTTGACGAAAGACTAATCGTCGTATTCGGGCCACCTTTGCGTGATTTTTGATCCACCGGGATAAGCACAATTGTTCTTGTCATGGTTTCTGGGTCGCTGTATTTGCCTTCATGACTTAACTCTGCACTTTTCTCCCAACCAGCTGGAATAACAAAAGTATACCCATAACCTTTAACCTTGTCCGATTTAAATAACTTCGAATGGTTACAGCTATAAATAAAAACAACGGCCCCAATAAATATAATGAAAATATTCTTCACTGAATCTGACATAAGCTGCCGCTCCTAAAAAATAATTAGTATGTGACTATTTGATCTAATATTACTTATAAATATCATGAGTACAACAATATTCATGACCTTTTTATTCTAGATAAAATAAGAGGGGACAAGTTAATTGTATCTTGTCCCCTTTTATCTCTAAAACCTAAACCCTATTTTATGTTCTAAATTCAGCAAATAGGTCTGTACTCAAATATCGTTCACCGGTGCTAGGAATAATAGCCACGATCAACTTACCTTTATTCTCTGGACGCTTTGCAACTTGCAACGCCGCACAAACAGCCGCACCAGAAGAGATCCCGCACAAAATGCCCTCTTCGCGGATAAGTCGTTTCGCATATTCAAAGGCTTCTTCATTACTAACTTGAATGATTTCATCAATAATCTTTGTATTTAAAATACTTGGAACAAATCCAGCGCCGATCCCTTGAATCTTATGTGGCCCTGGTTGTCCGCCGGAAAGAACCGGAGAACCTTTGGGTTCAACGGCAATTGTTTTAAACGAAGGTTTTCTTTTCTTGATGACTTCAGAAACACCCGTGATCGTTCCGCCGGTTCCGATGCCAGAAATAAGAATGTCTGCTTTGCCATCGGTGTCATTCCAAATTTCTTCAGCGGTAGTCTTTCGATGAACTTCAGGATTCGCCAAGTTATCAAATTGCTGCGGAACAAAATAGTTTGAGTCAGATTCAGCTAATTCTTTAGCTTTCTTGATAGCCCCCTTCATCCCTTCCGGTCCAGGAGTTAAAATCAAATTAGCGCCTAAAGCTTTAAGTAAAGCCCGTCGCTCTAAACTCATCGTCTCAGGCATTGTTAAAGTTATCTTGTAACCTTTAACAGCGCAAACAAAAGCCAGCGCAATTCCCGTATTTCCAGAAGTCGGCTCAAGAATAACTGTTTTATCTTTTTTAATTTTCCCATCGCGTTCAGCGGCTTCAATCATCGCCAAACCGATTCGGTCTTTAACGGATCCTAATGGATTATAAAATTCTAATTTTAAAACGACATCAGCAACACAGCCTTGTGTCAGTTTATTTAATCGCACCAGCGGTGTTTTGCCAATAAGTTCTGTAATATCATTCGCTATTTTCATTTTACTCTCCGTAGCTGTTGGTCCCATGTTTATCCTCCCTATTAAATTATTAACGGACAAAGATTTTAAATTGATAGTGCAATGTACCTTTGATCTCTTATGTCATTTCCGCCCCGCGTTGTCATACCCGCGGAAGCGGGTATCTAAGCGGGGTAAATTCCCGCGGGAATCTAAATTTTGGATGCCCGACAAAAACATTCGGGCATGACAGATTACTCGCTTAAAAATAAATACAAATTAAGAAGTTGAGGGGGATTATAACATCGGCAAAAATGATGTGTCAAGAAGTCGTTTCCTGCGATCTTCCTTCGCGGAGTTTCTTTAAATGAATCATCAAAATAGAAATTGCCGCCGGGGTAACCCCAGAAATACGATTGGCCTGGCCTAAATTCATTGGGGAAAAGCGCTGCAGTTTCTGACGAATCTCGTGCGAAAGTCCGTGGATGACATCATAATTCATATCGCTAGGAATGCGGATATATTCAATGTGACGAAAACGCTCAACTTCTTTTAATTGGCGAACAATGAATCCTTCATATTTAATTTCATATTCAACCTGATCAATCACTTCCTGGGGGAAATTTTTGAGCATGCCATCGTAAGGCGCGATCATCGAGTAGCTTATCTCTGGTCGTCTTAAAATGTCGCTAAGCGTTGCTGGCTGGCGTAGCGGACTACTATTATATTTAACCAATTCTTTATCCAAGTCACTGCCTGGATAAATTCGTGTCGTTCGCAAGTGTTCAATTTCTTTGTCGATAGCGATATACTTCTCTTCTACTTTCCGACAATCGGCATCAGTTAATAAACCAAAATTTCGACCATGATGTGACAAGCGTTTATCGGCGTTATCTTCACGAACAATCAATCGATATTCAACCCGTGAGGTAAACATTCGATACGGCTCGTCTGTTCCCTTGGTTGTTAAATCATCGATCAAAACACCAATATAAGAATCTCGTCCTAAAATAAACGGTTCCTGATTTTTAACCTTAAGCGCCGCGTTGATTCCCGCCACCAAGCCTTGCGCGCCCGCTTCTTCATATCCAGTTGTGCCATTGATTTGCCCAGCCAAATATAATCCCTGAACTTTTTTAGTTTCCAAATAAGGTCGTAATTCCGTCGGCGGCACAACGCCATGCTCAATGGAATAACCATAGCGATTAATTTTTACTTTTTCCAAACCAACAATGGAATGAACCATTTGCTCCTGGACTTCTTCGGGAAGACCCGTTGAAATTCCATTTGGATAATATTCATCTGTATCTAAACCTTCAGGCTCCAAGAAAACATGATGACTGCCGCGGTCGGCAAACTTTTTTAATTTATCTTCAATGGAAGGACAATAACGCACACCCGTTGCTTGAATTTGGCCGGAATACATCGGCGACAAATGCATATTCGCGCGAATAATTTCATGAGTTTGATTCGTTGTATGCGTAATATGGCAAGGCAAGAGCTTTTGCTCTTTGGGAATAAACGGTGTTCGAAAAGAAAATGGAATCGGCCGGTCATCGGAATGCTGAGCTTCTAGTTTGGAGAAATCAATTGTCTTTCCATCTAAGCGCGGTGGAGTTCCCGTTTTAAAAAATAAAACTTCAAATCCTAAATCTTTAATATTATCAGCCAGGCGCGTTGAGTTGGGTTCACCAATACGACCGCCAGCTGTAATCTTCGTTCCAACATGCATCCGTCCTTTTAAAAATGTTCCCGTCGTAACAATAACGCTTTGGCAACCAATCTCAACGCCAGATTCTGTTTTAATACCAACAACTTTGCCATTTGTAACAACAATCTCTCCAACTTTATCTTCAAGGACAGTTAAGTTCGGTTGACTCTTAACAACTGCTTGCATGTAAAGCTTATATTGTTTGCGATCGGATTGGCAGCGTGAGGAGCGAACGGCCTGGCCTTTAGAGGCGTTGAGTTGACGAAATTGAATACCGGTCCGATCGGCCGCTAAACCCATCTCACCACCTAAAGCATCAATCTCTTTAACCAATTGCCCTTTGCCAACGCCGCCAATAGCTGGATTGCAGCTCATTTGACCGATGGTGTCATAAAACAACGTCACCATAAGTGTTGAGCAACCCATTCGGCTGCTGGCTAAAGCCGCTTCAACACCCGCATGACCAGCGCCGATGACAATACAATCGTAGTGTTTATTCATAGTTCATAAAGTTAACGTACAAATAAGACTTTGTCAAGAAAGCATTCTTTCACGAAATCCCAATATACAAATACCAAATACCAAACAATACACAAATTTCAATGACCAAAGTTCAAAATTATTTGTTTGGTCATCATAATTTGTGTTGTTTGAGATTTGTGATTTATATATTGTTTGGAATTTGGTACTTGGAATGTGGAATTTATTTTTTAGGAGGAGCGCAGGACTCGCGAATAACCAACTCCGGAGGCATGATAATATGTTTCTTCGTCTTGATCTCTCCGCTCATTAAGCTGCTTAACAAGCGAACAGATTCTTCCGCCATTTGAAACAAGGGTTGTTTAATCGTCGTTAAAGCAACTGATCCGTATAAACAGGCGGGGTTATCATCAAAACCAATAACGGAAACATCTTGGGGAACTTTTACTTTCTTCTCTAAAAGAGCAGCGATAATTTCTAAAGCCATATCATCACTGGCGGCAAAAATTGCTGTTGGCGGCTCTTTAAGTTTTAAAAATTGTTCAACAGCAACCCGCGCACAACGCCTTGAATAATCTCCTTGATAAACATATTCCGTAGGTAAATTGACTTTTTTCTTTTGTAAATATTTCTTAAAACCTTCAAATCGTTCTAATCCCGATTGAGTATTAAGATTTCCTGTCACCGTGGCTATACGATTGTGTCCTAAGCTTACTAAATAATCAGCCGCAATCTCCCCCCCACGAGTATTATCAACAGCGATATAACTTACATCCAAATCTTCTACTTTATTATTGATAACAACTGATGATGTCCCCATCGCAAGGGCTGACTCCACTTGCTTACGATTTTCAATAATATCAGCAAAGATAACTCCCCCAACACTACTAGAATTAAGAGGATTAAATCCATTAGTAATGTGAAAAACCATATCCAGATGGGCCGTTTCACACCCATGGCCAACGCCACGGATTAATTCAATCGCATAGAAAGAATAAAAAATACCAGGATAGCCTGGCATTACCAAGCCAATAGAATTGTTAACTCCCTTAGCTAATCGTTGCGCACTGACATTGGGTTTAAACTTAAAAAAGGCAATAGCCTCTTCGACTTTAGTTTTATTTCTTTCAGAAACCGTTGGGAAGTTATTTAAAACGCGGGAAACTGTCGTAATAGAAACTTTGGCGCGGTGAGCAACATCAGTTATACTAACCTTTTTCGTATGCACGTTTTTTAGCTTACTTTTCTAGATTATTGAATAATATCGCCAACCTGAATCTTTGACCATTGATCTTTGATATCAGCGGCGGAAATATCTTTGCGGATTTGAATTACTTGTAAACGGGCGATATATTTAGAATCACGATACACGCTTAAAGTATCCCCCATACGAATTCCAGAATTTTCACCTAGATCAACAATAACAAAATTATTCTCTGTATTAATACTAACAACTCGTCCGTTTAAGCCGGGCTTTTCTGATCCATTATTGAAATTTAATGCCTGTCCTTCTGAATTTACAACAATAGGGGGCAATTCCACATCACCGCTCTTGCCAGGCACAGAATCAAATGTTCTATCTAACGTGTCTTTAATTTCCCATATCTCATCGATTTTGTTTTGAACCATCGTCTCAGTCTGATCAAGTTTCTTTTCCATCGTCCCCTTGTCTTGAGTTAAACGAAGAACTGATTTCTCCAGGGCCCCTTTGGTTGAAACAAGACGTTTGATCTGTCCTAACAATTCTTGATTATCTGATGATAACTTTGTTGCTTTATCAGATATAAATTTCTTTTCATTTTTTGTTCGCGCTAATTCTAAAGCCAAATTATTGGCTAAATCACTTTTATATTTTATTTCTCGATCCAATGAATCTTTATCACTTTGCAAACTTGCCAACTTAACCTTTAGATCATCATTGCCTTGTTTTAACTCAACGATTTCCACCGAGTTCTTAGACAAATCTTGTTTAAAATTTTCAATTTGAACTTCTAACTCTGCCTTTTCTTTCAAAATAGCGGCCCAATATTGTTCATTACCAACACCTTGAATATTTGCTTGTTGTGCCGTTGGCGTTTCTTCTTGTTTAGGAGCAACCGGTTGTTCCTTACTTTTTAATTCTTCATCTTTTTTGATTGCTAACTGTTCAGCCTCTTTAATCTTGAGCATAAGATCATCATTCTTTTTGACAATCTCATCAAATTGTATTTTTAATTTATCTTTTTTATCTGTTAAGTCTGTAACTTGGGCAAACAGATCATCTCTTTCTTTTTCAGTCGTTTTAATTCTGCCTTCCAGCTTGACTCGCTCAGCTTCACTTTTAGCCAGCGAATCTTTTAATTTAGTATTTTCCGCAACACCCTTTTTTTCTCGATCCTGAGATTGACTAAGCTGTTGACTTAATCTTTCATTTTCTTTTTTAGCTTTATCTGTTTCTAAAAAATAATATCCTGCGCCACCAAAACTTAACAACACAAGAAGAATAAGTATAAAAACAATTAGCTTTGCAGCTTTAGACATATCTTCTCCTTAAAATATTAATGACCCTGAGAGTCTCTTGTGTTTTGATTTTTACGTCGAGAATATTCATGCAAGGCAAAACATTGACATTTAATAATTTATAACTGTATAAAGTTACTATGAATATAACAAAGGATTAATTTTTATACAAGAAGAAAACCTATTTTTTTGCTCTTAAATACAAATAAAAAATGGGACAAATGATTTGTCCCATGAGTAAATTCACCAACATAGTAAATGCTTAAATTAATTATCCCAAATTTTGCACGCACACATAATTTATGCACAAAAATGTGCGTTCAAAATTATGGGATTACCCCGCCAAAGTTGTTGATGTCTCTTACGGCATCAACTTTGTCGGCCCTTTGGGCGGATTTTGCTATTGCAAAATCCGGGATTATTCAAATCTGATCTCATCCAAATAAAAAATACAGGATTCTTGATTAACATTTTCATTAGTTGTCCAAGCAAATCCTCCGCTAATATAGGAAAGGTCTTTCCCACGTAAATCGATCGTATATTGTCGCCACTCAGAGGTTAAAATCACCGGACCAATAAGTGAGGTATCTGAATCCGGATAATTCCCAGAAATACCTCCTACGGTAAATTCTTCAATTTGCTCACCACCCTTATCTCCCCTGGCCCAAAAAGTTAATTTGGTTGCCCCTTTTAAGTTAAAACCACCCTTCTTTTGTCCCCAATTATTTGCCGGATTAAGCCAATAAATACCCGCCCACTTTTGATCACGGCGTGAACAGTCAACATCATAATCAACGCGAATACATGTTTTGCCCGTATAACACTTTTCAACCCAAATATCATTAAAGGCAATACATTTCCCATTAGGCATAAACCCCGATGGGACATAATGATTTTGCTTAGATTCTTTTTCCGAATAAACATAGAAAGGCGAAAAGGAATTAAGATTAATGGAGGCCTTTTCAGAAGGAATATTACTCTGAGGAATTGTTGGTTCAACTTGCTCATTAGAAACAACGGAAGTCGCTTTAGCTGGAGCTCTCTGACATGAATAAAGGGGGAGTAAAACAAGAATCAACAAGATAGAAACGAATTGCATTCTAAGATAAACCTTTCTACAACAACATCTTTTAATCGGAAGTGATACTAAAATCATCGGGCCAAAAAGATTCGCCCCGATGATCATCGAGGCGAAAAAATAATAATTTAAAATTTCCTCTTACCCTCTACTCTAAAAACTATTAAATATCTTCAAGTCCATCTAAAGCCTGTTGAGCGGCCTCTGAAGGTTTCCAAAACCATCCCTGAGGATCCCAGCATTGTGCATAAGAATATTCATCAATTAATTTCTTATAAGCTTCTTTAGCTTCATTGGTCTGACCTGCTTTTTTATACGCCTCTCCCTCGATATATAGGGCGGTTCCTGTATCATTAAGAGCCCAATAGCTAAAAATTTTATCTTTAGACTCCCAAGGATATTCTGTCAAAGATTTTTGCATATCTTTGCCTTTGTCAGAATAAAGTTCTAAAATTTTATTAACATAGGTAACAACAGCATCTGTATTATTACTGGCTAAAGCTTTCCATGCCTGAGATGTCAGAAATGAAGAAGAATAATCACCAAAATCCAAATCAGAACCTGATTCAAGCATGGCTAATTTCTCTTTAGCAGCATCCGCTGGTTTCCAAAACCAACCTTGAGGATCCCACGCTTGACCAAAAGAATAGTTATCAATGATCTTCTTATAAGCCGCACTGGCTTCATCATTCATCTTAGATTTGCGATACATCTCTCCCTGAATAAATAAACCTGTGGCCACATCATTTAATGCCCAATAGCTAAAAATTTCTTTATTTTCTCCCTTTGGATAATCGGTAAGACTGGCTTGCATTTTCTTAGCTTGTTCACCATAAAGCTCAATACATTTATTTGTATAAGCTAAGACGGCTTCCATATCATTATCTTGCATTGCCTTCCAAGCCTTTGTGATTAAAGTTTCCGAACGAAAGTCACCAAAATTATACGCGGCCATAACTCTCGTGGGAGAAACAATCATAAGGCTTGTCAATAAAATTGTTAATGTAAGAAATACTTTTTTCATAATAACTCCTCCGTTAGTCAATTATTTTTGTTCTATAAAGGTAAGTATACTCCACTTTCAAATTCTTTACCAATACCTGTTTCTCCTGCGGGATAATTTAAATAAATGATTAATATTAAAATATTTGATTTAAATTTTGGAACTGCTTATTCAAGGTAAAGGATAACATCTATTAATCTAAATTTCAATACGACAAACCCGTACAAACCCTCCCTAATTCCACAGCTCTTTATATAGGTAATAACTCTTTCGTAAATGTCTTAAAAATGGACTTTGCGTACCATTCCCTTGACCTATCAGCCCAAACCACTCTTCGTGATAATATCCACCAGGAAATGGACCGATAGCCGTTGATTTCCAATCATGTCGAAATGGCTCATATCCTTTCCACCATTCATCCATCCATTCAAAGACAACGCCGCCCAACGCATTACCAACACCCCGGGAATGACCCGCCGTATTTTCTTCAATATCCAACCAATTCCCTCGTTGATATTCGGCCTGAGCATCTTCACCCTCATCAAGCGTTAAGTGCTGAGCAAATGCTGGACACCCATATTCTGTAATAAACGCAGGCTTACCACTGGCATCAAAAACCTGTTCCCAAAATGATCCAAATCCATAATCGCCACGATAAACATTCGCCGCAAAAATATCAACATGAGGAGCGTATTTAGCAAAAATATCAAGATATAGTGTATCGCCGTTACCAATAGCTACAGGATGATTTTTATCCACCGACTTAATCCACTGGGCAACTTCATCAATAAACTTAAAATAGCTCTCCGGCTTCTTATCGGCGTTACAACCAACCCCATAATTATTTTCATTACCAAGAAGCCACACTAAAACATAAGGCTCATCTTTATATTCCATAACCATTTGCTTAACTGATTCAAGCATGTTCTTACGATGTTCAGGATTATCATAATCCGCTCCTTCCAACCACGTTGCGCCGGAGCCATGCGTATACTTTCCAACAAAATCTCCCATAATGACCCGGAAGCCAAATCGATCATACATTTTACGCAACAACTCTTTATTAGGTTTAAATGGATGATGATAAATACGCAGTGTGTTGACCCCCATCTGTTTCATTAACTCAAAATCCCCAACAATGGGTTCATCGGCGTCCCTAACGTTATTTCGATTTTGATCAACCCAAGAATCATAAGGGCCATCAGGAAGACCATTATTATTCTCATCTTCTTCCATCCAATTTTTAAGCGTCCCTTTGTCCGCACTCTGCCCAATTTTCGTCGGAGAATATGTTATCCCTTTAATAACATACGGCTGATCTTTTACTAATAATTGCCAATGGCCATTATCATATTGAACCAAGCGCACGTCACCATCGCCAACCTTTTTAGTTATCTTTGATAGAATCATGTCTTTTTCTAAATGAAATGTGTCTTTTACTTTATCCAACAATCCCTTTTCAATAATTTTTCCAGGATATGTGACAATAATGTCATTTTTATCATCATTATCAAAGCCGTTATGCACTTCAATTTTCATCCACATATCATTAAGGTTTAATTCTGGATGAGAACGAATTATATGTCTAATTTTTGCAATAGCCGCCTGTCCGGGATACCATGGTGTTTGCCAATAGGTCCAACCCACTGTTTTCGGGAAATGAACAACCAAGGCATGATACGCCTTAATTGCCTCATTATACATTTTAGCTTTTTCAAAAATTAAACCGATATAAAATAATTTAACACCCCAGGATTCCGATGCTGTGGCCCATTTATAAAATGCCGCTTCAAGATCATCACTATTAACAAAATCCCAATGGCTCCCTTGAAATCTAGGCGTATTCTTAATGGCCTTATATTGCGGGTCACTATAGACTAATTTCGTATCTGGATAAATTCCTTCACCCGAAGCCGCCGTTAAACCCTCAGGGTCAGTAATAGAATAATGATAATCCACTGTTCCAATATTTAAAAACTTTCCATATTTTGTGTAGTCAATAATGTTATCTTTCCCTGGAGAATTAAGATGGATCGTCGTCCCTATAGCTTTAGTGGGGACATGCTGCAACTCTTCTTCAGCCTTACCGGTTAAGACATCAATACTGTCTTGACTTTTTTCTGCCACCGACCAATACCACCCGCGGGGATCCCATGACTGCGCCCATTTATAATGATCAAGAATATCTTGAAATTGCTCAATGGCCTCTTCTTTTTTTCCCTGATTCATTAAAATCTCTCCACGAACAAATAAACACGTCGCAACATCATTTAATGCTTGATAATTTTTCTCTTCACCACGAACAGGAAAATCTTTCAGTTGATCATGAAGCAACTTAGCCTCATTGCCATAAAGCTCCAGACATTGCGCGACTAATTCATCAACCTTGCTCAAATCATTTTTACTAGAGGCCTCCCAAGCTAAGCGCACGAGCTCCTCGGAAGAAAGTCCTTGATAAGACTCGATGCCAAGGGTATCAGAATTGGTTGAATCTTCGATAACATTTACGGTTGCGTTAGAAGGTGTTTCTAGAAGAGATTCTTTGGGTTCAAGAGAGGACAAACTTATTTGTTCCTGAGATTTTCCCTGGCAGGCACAAAAAAAGAAGCTCAGAAAACTAACCACGCAAACGATGACTATATGACTACGGGAAAAAGATTTAAAAATTTTCACCCAACAATGGCTCCTGATGAAAGGCCTTTAATGATATGTTTCTGCATTACTAAATAAATCAATATAATTGGAAGAGCCGCAATGGTTAACCCGGCCATCAAAATAGGATAATCAACACTATGCGCCCCCTGGAAAACCATAAGCCCTTTTTGTAAAGGCATCTTTGAATTATCATTGAGTAAAAGGCTGGCTAATATATATTCATTCCAAACATTCAAAGAATTAAAAATAACAATAACGGCAATGGCGGGTTGAGCCAAAGGCAAAGCCACATACCACCAAATGCCTAACTTACCACAACCATCAATACGCGCGGCATCTTCTAAATCAGCAGGCATCTTATCAAAAAATGTTTTTAGCAGGAAAATACTTAAAGACAATCCAACATTGATCATACAAAGTATATAACCTATACGCGTATTGACAAGACCCAGCTTATTCATCAAAACAAATAAAGGAACGAAGCTCCCGGGAAGAGGAATCATCATGGCCGCGACAAACATATAAAAAAAGAAATTCTTACCAGGGAAGTTAAGTCGGGAAAAAGCATACGCAGCTAAAGATGATACGATAACAATGCCGGTGACCACTGAAGCTGTATAAATAATGCTGTTTAAAAAATAGACACCAAAATTTCCATCCGTCCATGCCTGGGCAAAATTACCCAATTGAATAATTTTTGGGATAAAAGACTTGTCAGTAAAAATCGTGTCGTTGGTCATAAAAGCCGATCGAACCATCCAAAATAATGGAAATAAACACGTGACCGCGACACTCATTAAAAATATTTGAATGAAAGTTAATTTAAAAAACTTGTAAACTTGATAACGATTTATTCCCACAGCATGTCCTTTAAGCTTGTTTTAATTTTGTCGATAATTTCTTAAAAGTAAATGAAACAAAAATTAAAATTAATCCAAACGTAACTCCCTGCGCACAGGCATAACCAAACTGGTTTGTTCCTGTCATTGCAGAAAAAATACGTGTAACTGGAACATCGGTATGATCACCAAGTCCATTACCTAACAAGGAAATAATTAAGACAAATACCTGCATCGAGCCTAAGATGGTTAAAACAATTACATCAAAGATTACCGGAATCATCATCGGAATCGTTACATTTCTTAAAACACGCCAACTTCCTGCCCCATCGACCTTCGCGGCTTCATAAAGCTGTCGGTCAATGGTCTGCAAACCCGCCAATAAAATAATGAAACCCCATCCAAATCCTTTCCAACTATGAACGACCGCAATGCACGTTAAGGCGGTATCCGGATCAGATAACCAACTATGAATTAAATGGCTGAATCCTGTTTTATCTAAAAAATGATTTAACAAACCAATATGCTGTCCGTCCTGCTTTCCAGCATACAAAATCCATTGCCAAATTAAACCAACGACAACCTCAGACAAAACAGGCGGTAAAAAAAAGACAACCCGATAAAATCTTTTCATGCGAATTTCACGATCACAGGCCAAAGCCAAAGCAAAAGCCAAAGCATTTTGCAAGGTTAAGGCAATAAACGTAACATACCCCGCGTGTCCCAGGGCATTCCACCATATTTTATCGTCTTTTAAATCTATGAAATTGTTGAACCAAATGAATGTCCGATGCAAACTAATCCCATTCCACTTTTGCATTGATAAAGCAAAGGTCTCAAAAAATGGATAAATATAAAAAACAGAAAAAATAATAACCGCGGGAAGGATAAATGCGAAACTCTCAAAATTATCTTTAAATAAAAGGTTTCTTCTTGCAGTGGCTGGATTAGTAGACATTCTATTTATTCTTTGCGCAACTTCTTTAATTCTTTTTCCTTAATTTCTTGAACCTCTTTAGCAACTTGCTCAGGCGTCTTTTCACCAATGATGATGGATTGAATCCCTTTAATGTATCGTTCCGCAACTAAAGGATTTTCGTTATGTGACCAAATCGTTGGATGTGTTGTTTGATCCATAACTCCAGCGAAATCTGATAAAATTTCTGGAATCGATGATAAGGCCTGACGATTAGAAGGTAAATTCTTTGTTTCCTGAGCCAAATAAGCTTGCTGTTCTTTCGCCGTCACCCACTTTAAAAAGGCAATGGCCTTATCTTTACGTGAAGAGTTATTATTAACAACAAACGATGAGCCAGCTCCTCCCCAAATTTTTAGAGGAAAAGTGCTCTCTATGGCTGGCGGCAGCATCGCTCCATATTGCAAATTAGGATTCATATCTTTATAAACATTAACACACCAAGAACCATTAAAACTAAAAGCAGCTCGTTCTAAAGCAAAATCTTGCTCAGAATATTTATTTAACTTCGTAACAATCCCATCAATAAAGGCGCCCTTTTCTCGAAGTGTTTTAAAAACATTAAAAACTTTAATCCAATCAGGATCTGTATAAGGAACCTCACCACGATAAGTCGCCATAATTTTATCTTCACCCATAATATTAAAAGCATAATTAGAGGCAAAACAATCAAGCATCCACAACTCTCCCCAACCAGAAACCATTCCTGTAATTCCAACGCGTTTTAATGCCTCAATGGCCGCAAGAAATTCATCAAAAGTTTTAGGAGCTTTTTTAATGCCTGCTTTTTCTAAAAGCTTTTTATTATAAAGCATTTGAATATTGGTAACATCAATGGGGACGCCATAAATGCCTGGCTTGACCTTATAAATATTGCCTTCCGTAAATCGATTGACATCGATGGCCTTAGGAAATATTGCTTTTTCCCATTCAGAGTTATCCTTGGCAAACTCTGCTGTCAGGTCAGCTACAAAACCGCTATCAATAAAGGAAGCGAATATTTCTTTTTTATCTAAAATACCATAAATATCTGGAAGGACTTTTGCTTGGGCGGAAGCAATAATACGCTGGGTATAAGCGTCGGAAGGGGCATAAAGATCAACTTTAACTTTGATGCCTGTTTGTTCTTCATATTTTTTGGCGAGTTCTTCAAAGGCTTTCTGGCGATCGGTCATCCAATGCCAAAATGTAATTGTATTTTGTTCTTCTGGTTTTTTTGCACAACCAGTAAGAAGGAATATACCCAAAACAACACAGAACAATCTTTTCATCAATCCTCCTAAGTTAGAGGTTAGCCAAAGTTCAGAGTATATCATCGGCCCTATTAAATGTCAAAAGGGAAAAAGGCCAACTCTAATAGAAACAACCGATGATGTTTCTTGAATATTTTCTCTTTTAATTTGTATCGTAGAAGTTCCTAAAAACTTACACTGGATAGATTTTTGTTCCAACAAAACCTCTTTAATGCAATATTTACCATAATCTAATCTACCTTTATTAATATAGGTAACGATCAATTTCTTTCCAGCAAATTGACAGTGAACCGTTGCCAACCCTTTCTTATCAAATTCTTCTTTTGTAAGCTTGGGCGATAGGATCAAATCTCCACTTTCTCCGCGGACGCCGAAAACTTGTGTTAACTGTGTAAGAACCAGCCAGCTGGCCGATCCTGTCAAATAGTGATACATCCCCTTTCCTTCCGAATCAAAGTATTCAGGAATGCCTGGATAAATTTTGCTCTTATCTGTATCCATAGACATCTGATAGATAGACTGCAAAACTTCACGTCCCTCTTTAACAAAACCCTGCTTATATAAAGCGTACGCGTACATAACGGTCATATGGCTAAAAAAAGCGCCATTTTCTTTTGTGCCATAAGCAAAACCAAACGCTCGGCCTAAATCCAAATAATGACGCAACCCAAAGTCAGTATTTAAACGAAATCCACCCAGCTTCTTATCTTGCAAATATTTTTTTACAGCGCGAACAACGCTATCGGTTTCTTTTTGATTGGCCAGACCGCTCATCACAGGAAAAACTTGACCCGTTAACGTCATCCAAACCTTACCATCAGGTTTTCCTTCCACGCGGTTGGCTTTGTTATCGTAGTATCCATTAAACCAAGTATGGGATTCTTTCCCTTCTTTAACTGTTACTTTTTCTTGTTTACGAATATGATCAAATATCCACTGACCTTTTTTGCGCAGATCTCCAATAATTTCTTGAATATTTATTTCAATTTTTTCTCCACTTACATTCGGCTGCACGGCAGAGAAATAACAATCAAACAACAACTCTTTCTTTTTCGCCACACTATCGTAATCAATTCCTTCTTTTGTCAAAGAATCCAAAAGAATCACGACCTCTTGAGCTAATTGAATATTTTGAATATCTTTTCGCTTCGATAGTCCCGCCAAAAGATCAGCTAAGGCCAGTAAATTCCCTCCATAAAAACTCATAAAAGCAACGCTCTCGCCACGCTCAAAAGCCATATCCAGTCCATCATTCCAATCTGCGCTTTCTAAACGAGTAATATTATGTTCACCCACGTTAAAAAACTGAACTAAATTTTGGATTAACAGATGCTCGATGACTGAACCATAATAAACATTACCTTTTTTATCTTTGAGATGATGGCCATAGGTTGGTGTCCAAGTAATATCTTTTTCAAACGTTCGAGACAAATGCGGATCTCTAAAATAGGAAATTTCTTTCAACAGGATATCGTAATCGCCAGTTTGATTTATATAAAGAAGCAAAGTTAAAAATGGCCAGGCTCCGTGATCCATCCAAACACGACTAATATCATTGCGATCAGCGACAAATTCACCCGGATTTGATCCAATGATCGTGGCATTTGAACCATCAATACGCACGCCCATAAAATTGTTTAATAACGTTCCTTTAATATTTTCCGGCTCAATAAGAATGAGCGATAACAAATCTTGCCAAAGATCGCGCCAACCTTTACCGCCCTTGCCATAATCATGATCAGGCAAAAAAGAGCAGCCAAAAATCCGCCGAAGAACAGGCTGAAGCGTAACCCAATGCATCCATGAATCAAAACTTTTATCGCCTGTTTCAAAAGCAATCGCCTTTGACTTCTCTAACCAGTAGGCTTGATGCATCTTAAACGCTTGATCAAATTTTCCCGTAGAATTAAATTTCTTAAATGTCTCCGTTACCCTCTCTGGGCTGGACTCAATGCCAATTGTCACAAGATATTCCTTCGATTCTTTTGGCTTTAATTCTTTTTTCTTAAATCGAAGTGCGCCGATCGCTTCTTTGCCATCAAGAGCCTCTTTCGACAAATTCTTTGGTGTCAAATTTTGGGTAACAGCTTCTGGAGAAACGGCTGTTCCGCTGTCTCCATAAAAACTTTTAAACGTTGGAAATGTTCCCAAAGGCTGCTCGGCTTTATCCGTAATCCCAAAAACGTAATAAACCATATGATTGGTTTGATGTCCCTGTTCATTAAAAGACATTGTGGGTTCAACCAACACACCTTCTTTACGTTGTTTAGTTCGATGAAGTAACGATGTCACATGTTCATGATCGTGTTTGTTCGCTAACGATCGGCCAAAAACTGGAATGCTCGCCGTTGGAATAATGGTTATCTTCTTTTTCGAAACGTTGGTAACTTTAACACGCATCAACTCAACATTTTCGCCAGTTACCGGGACAAAATTAGAAACCTCCATTTGTAAACCAAACGCTGGAAATTTTCGAACAAGTTTCTGCCAAAGTGGGCCTATCTCAACATGCGCAGATTGCTCATCCGCTATCTGAGCCGCGGACACAACACCTTTACCTTCGATATAAACAAAAAAATTGCGAACATCCTGACGCAAATCTTCCGTCGATACAGGCTTTGTTAAATAATGATTTTTATCGAGCTTGATATCTCCGCTTAGGTGTGGAGTAATGGAGGATTTAATGCTTTTGGAATCAATGCCGCAGAGAGGGAAATAAATTGTTCGTAAGAAGGTTGCTTTTTGCGAGACAAAATTTATTCTGTCAGTTAAAAAAGTATATAATTTATTTGTTGCTGACATTTATTTCAAATACAAAGTTGTTATCTTAGGAAAGGTTACAAATTATCACGAAGTCTAACATAGGGGATTTCTGTGGTCAAGGCTTTCGTAAGTTTAATCGAGAGAATTTACTTAGACTCTGTGGTGTATTTATAAAGGCGGGACATTTGTAGCAAGCTGATATTATGAAACCTTAAACCAATATCCCAAATATTAGGATTGTCGCGTTTAGCCCAAACAACCTTTCCCTTGATTGGCAGTGGTTCGCTGCCATCGGGAAGCTTAACTTCTAGGGTAATATTGTCATTAACATACAAATGATCGCGGGAGGCAATTTGCGCTCCTTCTGCGGAAGCATTACGGATATAAACGCGGGTTCCAAAATCTTCACGGGTATCTTTAAATTTGGCAGGTAAACGGACATCAAAGCGGTCAAATATCCTTCGCTCACTATCCACAATAAGCTTTAAGGGGGGAAGTTCTTCCTGAAAGTTCTGTCGATCCTCCAACATAATTCCTATTTTTGGAAATATTGATTAAGACGAGATTTAGATCCGCTTAAAACATCTTCAAATGACAGTCCAATACGGTACTTATCAGAATCAGCAATCGGATGAACCCAGCGAACTTTTCCGACGACAATAACTGTTTCGCCTTCCGGACTGAGCTCAATTTCCATAGCGATTTCTTTATTGAGGGAAATTTTCGTAGGAGAGATAAATCCAATGCCGCCCTTGCTAATATCTATGGTTTGGGTTTTATCAAAAGGACTTCCCTGCTTGCCATCTACTGGGACAAGGCAGGTTTGTCGTTGACTTTTTCTTTTATTGCTATTATTTTCTTTAAGTTTTTTCATATCTTATATTTAGACATTTTTATTTTCTAAATTAATTGTATTATTTTAATACTAATAAGCAATACTTTTTTTATAATTTTCCGCACAATTTTAAGAAAACGCTTGCTTGGCAGATAAACTATAATATATAAATTCCAAATATGCAACCCTTTGGTCGAAAATATATTAAAAAAATGATATTTGTATTTATTGAAGTGATTTTGGGCTGATGTTATACTCTGCCATTATTGAATTTAAAAGGAGACCGCTTTGCATTCACTCACAGACTCCATAATTCTTATCCTGCTTATTTATTTTTTCTACGCTGGTTGGCGCAAAGGGCTTCTACTTATTTTATTAGGGCCAATTGCTCTTATTTTGGGTGGCATCATTGCATTTGTATATTATAAACAAACACAAAATATCATTATTAGCCTCTTAATCAGTATTATTGCCCCGTTTTTTATCAATCTTACCTTTGCTCTCCTATTAAAGATTAAGAAATCCACAGATAAAAAAGAAAAATCCTCTCTTACCGTAAGTCAATTCTGGGCTGGAATGATTAATATGCTCTGGAATGGCTGTTGGGTTATCCTGACATTAATATGTATTATTCTTGCCCCCGTTCCTTCTAATTGGTTTAAAAATATGCAAAATGACATTTTACGTTCAAAAACATATTTTTTAGTTAATCATCTGACTGGTAAGAAACTTAATCAAACCCCAACAGACATCCAAAAGACTCTAAACACACTAAACGACACTGACAAAATAATGCGGCTGCAATCAACAAAAGAATATGATGAGCTAATTTCTAATCCGAAAATCCATGCTTTGATGTCGGATGAAGAAACCATCAAACAAATTAAAGATAAAAATTTTAAAGAACTTTTATCAAATCCTAAAATACAGGCAATTATGCAGGATCCAGAACTCTTAAAAAAATTCTTGGCGATGCAGACAAAAATGATGGAGATGAATCAAAAAGAAGACACAAAAAAGGATAAACCAAGAACCAAGTAAGCCGTTATTTGCCAATACAAAACTGTGAAAAAATATTATCCAACAAATCTGTATCAATATTTCGCCCCGTAATACTGTCTAAATAATTCACGGCCACTTTGATATCTTCCGAAACAAACTCGAGGGACAATCCATTGCTTAATGAAGATCGTGCTTTATCTAGTGACTCAAAACATTTTTTTAAAGCAGTAATGTGTCGCACATTGCTAATTAAAATGCCATGAACCTCAACCGTTTTCCCATGCCAAACCTCTTCGACAATAATCTTTTCTAGTGCATCAACGCCTTTTTTTTCTAAGGCGGAAACTTTAACCATCTTTTCGCTCATACAACTTTTTTGAATCTGTGATTCTTCAATCTGTTGCTTTAAATCACATTTGTTAAGAACGACAATAATATTTTGTCCTTTGATCTTTGACATCAAATCACGATCTTCTTGTTCAAGCGGACAACTCGCATCCAACATCAGTAAAACCAAATCAGCGCTTTTAATCGACATGTGGCTACGTTTGATCGCCTCTTCTTCAATGACATCGCGAGGTTCTAAAATTCCTGCCGTGTCGATGAGTTGAAACGGAATTCCGCGAATCTGTGCAGTTTCTTCAATGGTGTCGCGCGTTGTTCCAGCGATCGCGGAAACAATCGCCCGAGGCTGTTTTAATAAAACATTTAATAATGATGATTTGCCAACGTTGGGTTTTCCGCAAAGAACAATTTTAATTCCTTCTTTTAAAATTCGTCCTTGTTCACTAGATTTTAATAAGCCCTCAACTTTTTGTTTGGCCTTCTCAATGTCAGCTGATAATTTAGCGCGGCCTTTACTATCAATATCATCTTCGGGGAAATTAACAACCGCCTCCATTTCAATATAAACTTTTGTAAGAGCTTCTCTAATCGACTCGAGCTCAATGGACAATTCACCTTTAAGTTGATTGGTGCTGACTTGCAAAAAAGTGTCGGTCTTTGATTGAATAATATCGAGAACCGCTTCGGCCTGAGTTAAATCGATGCGGCCATTTAAAAAAGCACGTTTGGTAAATTCTCCTGGCTCGGCTAGGCGCGCACCTGAATCCAACACGCGCTGCAAAATGGCACGCAGAGAAACAATGCCACCATGACAACTGATCTCAACAACATCTTCTTTCGTATAACTTTTTGGCGCGCGCATGACCGTCACCAAAACCTCATCGATCACTTTGTCTAAAGGGTACGCCATGATCCACCCATAATTAACAGTAAAACTTTTACACGCCGATAACTTTTTTTTGTTTTTAGCCAGAAAAATGCCGTCAACAATGGTCACGGCTTGGATTCCGCTTAAGCGAATGATTCCTATTCCAGCTTGACCATTTGCCGTTGAGATGGCAACAATTGTGTCTTCTAAACTTTTGAGTTGATACATAATATGCGACGAGCCTCACTAACAACAAATAACGATCCGGCAATTAAAACAACATCTTCTTCTTTAGATTGATTTAAAACTAAACGTACAGCATCAGAAACATTTTCTGTCATGAAACATTGGCTTTTAGGAAATAGTGGGACCAGCTCCTCTTGCCGAAATCTTCCCGCCCGTGGCGTATTCGCTTTCGTAACAACAACCTGGTTAACTATATTCTTAAATTGTTCACAAATCACTTTTTTATTCTTGTCGCTCGAGATACCTAAAACTAAATTAACCTTCTTCCCGGGAAAAGTTTCGTAAATGGTTTGAACAAGCGCTTTACACGACGCCTCATTATGCGCCCCATCTAAAACAATAAACGGATTTCGCCCAACAATCTCAAAACGTCCTGGCCAAAAAGCGGTTGCTATTCCTCTATATATAGCCTCGAAAGAAATGTTAAACCCAAGGAGCTGCAAATTCTCGATAACACCAATTGCAACAGCGGCATTAGCCACTTGGTGTTGGCCTAACAATGATGATCGTAATTGAGAATATTCTCTATTGGCACTTATAATATCGAATGTCTGACCTTCTTCATTTTGGACACCCATATGCCATTTAAATTTCTCATCAATAAAAAGCAGTGGAACATTTATCTTCTGACAATGATCTTTAATAATTTCTTTCACGCTATTTTCCTGCAGCGAAACAACAACAGCTTTTTCGTCTCCCTTAACAATCGCTACTTTCTCCTCGGCAATCTTTACAAGACTATCGCCCAAAATTTGCGTATGTTCCAAACTAATCGGTGTAATAACCGAAACCAAAGCAGACACAACATTGGTTGCATCCAAACGACCACCCAAACCTGTTTCCAGAACAACAAAATCCACATTCTGTTTTTGAAAATAACATAAAGCAATCGCGGTATAAACCTCAAAAAAACTTAGTCGTCCCCACTGGGGTGTTTCCCTTAACTGTTCAATAAATGGTTTTATCTCTTCGACAATCGCAGAAAGGTCAGCATTGGTGATGCTATCAGAAAAGATTGATTCTTGATTTGCATGAACTGGTGATCCTAAAATTCGAATTCGTTCGTTAAAATCATTTAAATGAGGCGAAGTATAAAGTCCAACTTTATATCCCGCTTCTTTTAAGATGTGGGCAATAAAAACACACGTCGATCCCTTGCCTTTTGAGCCGGCCACATGAATTGCTTTTAAATTCTCGTGCGGATTTCCAATAAGATTTAATAACTCTTTGATGCGGTCTAATTTAAATTCCGTTGTAGAAAGATTGTTTAAATCTTTTTCGTGATTGATAAAGGAATCTAAATAATCTTTGATCATAATAAATCCCAATACACAAATCCCAAACACCAAACAATATACAAATTCCAAATAGCAAATTACAAAAATTGTTTGTTATTTGGCGATTGTAATTTGTTTGTAATTTGGAATTTGGGATTTTTAAAAATCAATGTTTGAAATGTCGAACGCCAGTCATAACCATCGCAATCTTCGTGCGGTCGGCCTCTTTGATTACTTCTTCATCCGCAATTGATCCACCGGTTTGAATAATGGCCTTAATCCCGGCCTTGGACGCTAATTTGACATTATCTAACTTAGGAAGGAATGCATCGGAGACAAGAACTGATCCCTTAGCATTTTTACCTGCTTTATCGACGGCAATATTAATACTTTCAATACGGCTAGTTTGACCACAACCAATGCCCACCGTTTTCTTTCCTTTAATCAAAACAATGGCATTAGATTTAATATTTTTCACAACCTTCCAACCAAATATCATCGATTCAATTTGTTGTTTGGTTGGTTTAAGTTTTGTCACAACTTTTAACTCTTCCAAAGTTAATTTCCGCTCATCTTTTTCTTGCAACAGTAATCCGCCATAAACTTTTTTAAAATCATAACCGCCCTTTTTTATTTGACTGAAATCTATTGCAAGAAGACGCAGATTCTTTTTCGTTGCTAACAAATTAAATGCATCCTTACTAAATGCTGGGGCAACAATACATTCCATAAAACCACTTTTAACAATCAATTTAGCCGTGGCCAAATCAACTTCCTTGTTTAAGCCAATAATCCCCCCAAAGGCAGAAATTGGATCTGTGCTCCAAGCTTGTTTATAGGCCGCTGATAACGTAGTGTCCTCGGCTATTCCCGTCGGATTATTGTGTTTGATAACAACGGCGATGGGCTTGTCAAAATCCTTAATAAAATCAATGGCCGCATTTAAATCTAAAATATTATTAAACGATAATTCCTTACCATGAAGTTGTTTAAGCCCCGCCAGACCACTTATGTCTCCATGATCTTTATAAAACGCAGCCACTTGATGAGGATTTTCACCGTAACGCAGATCTTGAAGTTTTGAGAATTTAAATTCGATTTCTTTCGGAAGTCGATTAAATTCTGCGCTGCGCAAACGGTTATTGAGAAAATCAGAAATGATCGAATCATATTTGGCCGTATGTTCAAAAGCTTCAATCGCCAGATTAAACAAAACAGCATCGGATAAAAGGCCCGTATTTTGATTTAACTCTTTTAAAATTTCTTCATATCGTTCGGGATTACAAAGAACCGCGACACTTTTATAATTCTTAGCCGCCGAACGTAGCATTGATGGCCCACCGATATCAATATTCTCAATAGCTTCTTCTAACGAAACATTCTTTTTCTTAATCACACTTTCAAAAGGATACAGATTAACAATCACCATATCAATCAAACCAATCTTATGTTTTTCAATTTGTTCCATGTGACTTGGATTATCACGCAGCGCCAGAAGACCACCATGAATCTTAGGATGCAGTGTCTTAACACGGCCATCGAGCATCTCCGGAAACCCCGTGTAATCAGAAACTTCAATGACCGGAATTCCTGCTTCTCTAATTTGTTTAGCCGTTCCACCGGTTGATAAAAGCTCAACACCTAAGGCATGTAATCCCTTAGCAAAAATGATCAACCCTTTTTTATCCGAAACGCTAATTAAAGCTCGTTTGACTTTGATCATTTATTTTCCTTTATCGTGAAACGCGCCACGTGAAGCGTGAAATGTTTACGCTTCACGTTTCACAAACAACGTTTCACAAATCTAATAATTTCAACCATAAACGCTGTTAAATCTTCCGGCTTACGAGAAGTAATTAAGTTCTTATCCACCACAACTTCTTCATCAACATAATTTGCACCTGCTGCGATCATATCATCTTTAATCGCAAAAAAGCAGGTAGCCTTTCTTCCCTTTAAAATTCCAGCGGAGACAAGCATCCAACCCCCGTGACAAATGGAACCGACAACCTTGCCTTCATCATGAATCTGTTTTATAAATTGCGCCATCTTAGGATTGCGTCGCATAAAGTCCGGCGCAAACCCTCCAGGGATAATGACGCCATCAAAATCTTTGGTATAAACCTTATCAATCGCCGCATGCGCCTTAACAGGATATCCTTCTTTACTGCCATATGTCTCTTTGGTTCCTGTTCCGATGAATTGAACTTCGATATTTTCTTCACGCAAACGTAAATAGGGATACCAAACTTCCAAAACTTGATATTGATCTTCAACTAAAATAGCAATACGCTTAGCTTGGCTTTTCATGCTTCTACCTCCACAAAAAAAGGGCAGGCTTTAAGTAAATTTAAAGCTTGCCCTTTCTTCGAATTAAATTGCGAGAGTTCACAAATTGACAGGAAAAACAATAACGTTAAAACTTCTTTTTGGCCTTAGTTCGTCTTTTTTCGGATGGCTTGGAATAATAGCGTCGTTCTTTTATTTCCATCATAAAACCATCTTTTTGGCAGGCTTTCTTGAAAATTCTCATCGCCTTTTCAAAATTATGTGGATCTGTAACTTTAACTTCAATCATTGACTAATCACCGCCTTTTGGGTTTATTTTAATTTCAAACGTTTCGGTATTATATACTGCGCTTCATTATTTGCAATATAAATTTATGGGGAGGCGCAGTATTATCCCTCGCTGCTCTTAGTATAGTGTTTTTACTATTACAAATTTATTGAAGCGAAGGATAGTATAAGCATCCTAAAAGGAAATTATTTTTTTAGATGGCGCTGGCGCCTTCTTCACCTGTTCTAATACGGTAAATTTTCTCTAATTCTAGAATCGCAATCTTCCCATCACCAGTCGTTCCTGTTTTAGCTGCTTTACGAATCATCTCAACGACTTTATCAACCTGAAATTCATCGGCATAGATCTCAATCTTTACCTTTTCTTTCAAACCATTACGATGATGACCAAAACCTTTGGCTTCCGTAATCGTAATGCCACCAACACCAGATTTTTCCAAAACTTTATAAACTTCTTCAAATTTATCTTTACGAACAATCGCTTCAATCTTTTTCATACCATCTCCTTAAAAAAATCTTCCCTTCTCTAATTATCTAGGGCAAAAAAATCTTAACACAAACACCTCGGAATCGCCAATTATTTGATACGAGGGTAAGATAAAATTATTTGGGATCGTAATAGACGAACTGCTGGCCGGCAAAATTACGTAACGTATATTTCTCGTCATCACGCGAAACAACGTAATTAGGCGAAAGGGGAATCTTACCTCCGCCACCCGGGCCATCGATGACATAGGTAGGAACCGCATAACCGGTTGTATGTCCTCTTAATTTCTCGATAATCTCAATCCCTGTTGAAACAGGCGTGCGGAAATGTTTTGAACCCAAAATTGGATCGCATTGATAGATATAATACGGCCTTACTCTTATTTTAAGCAATTCATGCACTAATTTCTTCATCACCGATGGTTTATCATTGATGCCTTTTAAAAGAACCGTCTGACTTCCCATGGGAATTCCGCTATCAGCAAGAAGATCACAGGCAAATTTGACACGCTTGGTGATTTCTTTAGGATGATTAAAATGAATACTCATCCAGATAGGACTATATTTTTTGAGCATCGTAACAAGCTCCGTAGTGACTCGTTGTGGCAATGTGACAGGGATACGTGTTCCGATACGCACAAATTCAACATGTGGAATCTCTTTAAGTGTTTTAATAATGTGTTCTAAAACGCGATCACTTAAAGTTAACGGATCGCCCCCGGAGATTAAAACATCACGGACTTTTTTATTGGAACGAATATAATCAAAAGCAGCTTCATAACTTTGCATGCTCAGCGTCCGATTACCATCACCAACCATTCTGGAACGCGTGCAGTAACGGCAATACATCGCGCACATCTCATTAACTAAAAATAAAACGCGATCAGGATAACGATGAACTAAGCCATGCACCGGCGAATTTTTATCCTCACCACACGGATCAGCGAGCTCTTCAGGTGATGTTTCTAATTCATAACCTAGCGGAACGCTTTGCAGACGAATTGGACAGTTGGGATCTTCAGGATCAATAAGACTGGCAAAGTATGGAGGAATCGACATTGTCAATTTATCGCCACATCCGTCAATTCCTTTAATTTCTTCAGGTGTAAGATTAATAATTTTCTCTAATACTTCACGGGTACGAATCCTGTTACGAAGCTGCCAACGCCAATCTTCCCAATCCATCGGAGTCGCATCTTTAAAGAATGAAATTACGCGATTCTCCTTAGGCGTTAATTTGACGGCAGGCTTAACAATAGCATGCTCATCGGTGTGCGCTTCTTTATGAACTGTTTCTGCAGGATTCATTAACCTTCCTCCCTAAAGTCCAATATTATCGGACTTTGACTAAATTACTCTTAGCCGTTTGTTTAACCCGATCTTTTCCTGTTACCTTTTTATCCAATATTCCTTGGCGTTCTAAAGCAAAATTCACAATCTTAGCAAGAACTTCATCGTAAGAGGATCCAATAGCATACGGAAAAATATTAAAAACATCTTTCTCGGCCAAACTTGGTAACGGATTAATCTCTAAAACATACGGCTTACCTTTTTCATCGACGCGAAAATCAACTCGACCAAAATCACGACAATCAATGGACTGATAAGCACGAACCGCTAAATCTTGCATTTCTTTAGTTAACTTTTCAGAAATTTCAGCAGGACAAATATACTTAACCGTTGATTCTTTAATAATGACGCGATCAAAAGTAAAAAACTCATCACCCAAATTAGTTTTTCCATCAATACTCACCTGAACAACCGGCATCGCTTTAGGATCAATATTGCCGAGAACAGGAACCGTAAACTCAGATCCTTTAATAAACTCTTCCACCAACGCTGGTTGATGATATTGCTTGGTTATAATATCAATCTGGCGCTTGAGTGACGCATAATCTTCAACACGCGAACCTTTCGTTAACCCTTTTGATGTTCCTTCATGTCGAGTTTTAACAATGAGCGGAAATCCAATTTTGTTTAATTTTTCTAAATTATCTGAATTATACGCACAAAAATATCTCGGCGTAGAAACGCCATCGGCAATGAAACATTTTTTGGCCGCAATTTTATCTAATGAAATTCCCATCGTTAGGGCATCAGAACCAACAAAAGGAATATCATGCATCTCAAGAAGTAGCGGAACCTCTGATTCACGATTGCGACCGTGATACCCTTCGCAAATATTAAAAACTAAATCAACATCCAATTCATCAGAAGTAATTAACTTTAAAAGTTTTCTTGCATTACCAATTCTTTTGATTGAGTATCCAGCACGCTCAAGGGTTGAGGCGATACGCTCCATCGTTGCCGGAGAATCAAGTTCAGCATTGGCATCCACAGGGTCGCCTGGATTTCCAACCCAATCTGTTTTTAAATCATATGTCAATCCGATAATCTTACGCATATTATTTTCTAATTTTTAAAAAATAAAAAAAGGAACCCCTTTTTACTGCCCAAGGTCCCTCTTCACGTGTTCTCTGCATCGATTCTTTATTCTCCGTCGTAGAGCGGTGTTATTGCCCTACATCTCCTTATAATGATTTTTAACTAATTAAATTATTTAATATTAATAATTTTTTTTCTTTAATTGTTAATTTTTTTAACATACATGACTATCAATGTCAAGATTATTATTTGTTAACTTCGAGGAACTAATCATATTTATATGTCTTTATTAATTATTCATAACCATATTTCTTAATAAACCAATTTTTTACAACTTGAACCGTAAACAAATAGGCTCCCACGATAATGATTAACGCAATAAAGAATGTTGCAGGAGGGACAACAAACCCAAAATGTTTACCTAAAGGCGTAAATGGAATAATTAACGCAATCGAGACAATATAAATGGACGTAAACATTAAAAACTGACTTGCCCTACTTTCAATAAACGGTTTTTTTCCCGTGCGAATAATATGAATGACAAGTGTTTGAGTACACAACGATTCCAAAAACCATCCCGTATGAAACAGCGCTGGTGACGCTTGAAAAATAAACCATAAAACTCCAAACGTAATAAAATCAAAAATCGAACTTATAGGACCAAAAACCATCATGAACTTTTTGATGTAAGCAATATTCCATGGCCGTGACTTAGCCAAATATTCTTCATCAACATCATCCGAAGGAATCGCAACTTGAGAAGCGTCATAAAGAAAATTGTTTAACAAAACCTGAATGGGCAACATAGGTAAAAATGGCAAACTTAAACTTGCACCCGTCATGCTGATCATATTTCCAAAATTTGAACTCGATCCCATTTTAATATATTTAAGAATGTTTCCGAACGTTCTACGCCCCTCCAGAACACCATCGCGAAGGACTAAAAGACTTTTGTGCAAAAGAATAATGTCCGCTGATTCCTTGGCAATATCAACCGCATTATTAACGGTAATTCCAACATCAGCCGATTTTAAAGCAAGCGCATCATTGATCCCATCACCCAAATAACCAACAATGTGCTGATTCTGATGCAACGCGCTTATAATACGTTCTTTTTGCAGCGGAGAAAGTCGGGCAAACACGGTTGTTGTCTTAACCAATTCTTTTAACTGATCATCTGTTAATTTCTCAACCTGCTCACCTGTTGAAAATCCTTTAATATTAAGTCCTACTTCGCTACAGATTTTCTTTGTAACCAGCTCATTATCACCCGTCAATACTTTCAGCTCTATTCCTAAACTTCTTAAGGCCTCAAT
This sequence comes from Candidatus Omnitrophota bacterium, assembly GCA_023247445.1. Classification (GTDB taxonomy): domain Bacteria; phylum Omnitrophota; class Gorgyraeia; order Zapsychrales; family Zapsychraceae; genus JAHFGL01. The sequence goes on from JAHFGL010000005.1 coordinate 93,949, forward strand.
GGTCTTACGCGCTGTTGGTTTCGGCGGATCAAGGAAAGCAACATAACCCTTTAAAATAAGATTTTGCTCATCGTCTTTTGCGTAAACCGTTTTATTATTTTCCATATCCTTATACGCAACGGCTAAAACCCTAAAACCTTCAGAACTTAACGAATCATATTCTTCTTTCAAATCAGCAAGGATAAACGGTTCTATATCGAGCAATTCTCCTTCTAACTCATATTTGGTGCATCTTTTGAAAACTTCTTCTGGCGCACCTTTAGTGACAATCCGATGCTTGCCATCTACATCAACGACAACCGACATCAGTCGACGAGAGAAATCGAAAGGAATCTCATCAATTTTCTTATATTGTTTGACGACTAACTTTTCATATTTTAAAACCGCCTTGTCTAAAATATTTTTGAGCCCTGTTTGATAAAAGCTATTAATATACGCCAAACGCAAAACATCCTTGTCCTCGTTTCTAACCACATCACAATATTTCTCCAACATGATCTTATCCATCGTTAGCGTTCCCGTTTTATCCGTACACAAAACATCCA
>JAHFGL010000006.1:0-58607 GCA_023247445.1 Candidatus Omnitrophota bacterium
TGCTTGCGCAAAAACATATTGAACGCGGACGCGTAACAATTTCAATAAAGATTGCGCAGAAATCTTCTCACGAAATATTTTTGAATAAAAAGAATGTAAAGACAGTTCTTCAGTATGCCAAATCGCTTGAAAAAGAATTTGGTTTAAAAAATGATTTATCATTGTCAGATATTGTTCGTTTACCAGGTGTTTTAGAGACAAAAGAAACATCTCTTGATCCGGAGGGGTTGTGGAGTTTTCTTGAAAAAGGTTTGTTGAAATCTTTGCAAGGGGTTGTCACCATGCGTAAGCGGGAAGGCCAATCTTTGGTTAAGGATATTTCAGAAAAGCTTCAGCTAATGAATGCTCAAATGAAAAAAATTCGCGAAAGGCAAAGTTTGATTATCAAAGAACAACAAAAGAAATTAACTTCTGAAGAATTTCAATCTTTCCAAAAAGGCACAGATATTAATGAGGAAATGTCACGATTGGGACATTACATTGATGAGTTAAAAATTCTTTTAAAAAGCAATGTTCCCGTCGGTAAAAAGATAGATTTTGTTGCGCAAGAAATGCAAAGGGAAACAAATACGATTGGTTCTAAGGTTCAAGATAAAATTGTTTCCAATGCCGTCATTACGATTAAAAGTAAGATTGAAAAAATTCGCGAACAATCACAAAACGTAGAATAATTTTCCCGCAAAATTATGAAGGGCAAAATTTTTATTATTTCCGGCCCTTCGGGCTCCGGTAAAACCACGCTTTACAAAAAACTGCTTGAGTCGAACAAAGATCTCATTAAGACAATATCGGTGACAACACGTCTGCCTAGAGAAGGAGAGCAGCATGGGCGTGAATATTTTTTTGTCAGCCCTAAAATGTTTCAACATAAAAAACGGGCGGGCCATTTTCTTGAATCGCAACAGGTGTTTAATAATTACTATGGGACGCCGAAAAAGAACGTTTATGACCTTCTGCGTCAGGGAAAAAATGTTTTGATGTGCATTGATGTTAAGGGAGCCGAGGTTGTTTGGCACAAGTTCCCAAAAGCCATCAAAATTTTTATTAAACCACCTTCAACGGCTATCTTAAAGAAGCGTTTGGTTAGCCGCGGATCAGAAAATAATGAAGATTTAGAGCTGCGCATCAAAACAGCTTGTGAAGAATTAAAAAAAGCTAAATTGTATGATTACGTTATTGTTAATGACAGCTTAAACCATGCTTATCAAAAACTAGAAACCGTTGTTAATAAGGAACTTAACAGGTTTTAGGGGGCTTTAAGTTTTTTTTGACAAGCTCGAGAGCATATGATATATATACAAGCTCTCTATACTGTTAATAATAGAGAATTTTTATTTTAACCTAGCCTTTAAAGGAGGTTGGCAACATGGGGTATCAACCAATTGAAAGATTATTGCCGCAAGCTGGCGGAAGCGTGTATCGACTTGTTCGTATGGCTGCTAATCGAGCGATGGAGATTGCAGAAGGAAAACCCAAGTTGATTAAAAAATATTCTTCCGATAAAGAAACTACGATTGCTTTAGAAGAAATCATGCACGGAAAGATCATCGCTAAAGAATCTGCAGAAAAAAAGTCTTCTAAGGGTAAGAATACTTAACACCGATGACAACGAGACAAAAGAAAATTGTTCTGGGCGTCACCGGAAGCATTGCCGCTTACAAATCAGCAGACATCTTAAGACGTTTATGTGAAAAGGGGTTTAAAGTTTCGGTTGTCATGACCAAAGAAGCCGAATGCTTTATAACCCCTTTAACTTTATCTAGCCTTTGTGGCGAAGAAGTTTATCGTGGGTCTTTTGATAGCGAGGGACGCTCCTGGCAGATGCCGCACATTAGCTTAGCCCAGGAGGCTGACGCTGTGGTTATTGTTCCAGCGACGGCGAATATTATTAGCAAAATGGCTTTGGGGTTAGCTGATGATTTGTTGACCTGTATTTTTTTAGCTACGCGAGCCCCCGTTTTAATTGCTCCAGCGATGAATACGGAAATGTATTCCCACAAAACTATTCAAGAAAATTGCGCGAAGCTCAAAAAGTTAGGTGTGAAATTTATCGAACCCGTTAAGGGAAAGTTGGCTTGTGGAACAACGGGTGATGGACATATTGCGTCGGAAACAGATATCGTTAATGCGATTTTAAAGATTTTGAAAGATTAATTTTTAGGCGAGGTAGCCAAGTGGCCCCGCCAATCTTAATGTTTGAATGGTAGGCGGGGTTCCGACTAAAACTTTAATAACGGCGCGGTAGCCAAGAGGTAAGGCAGAAGTCTGCAAAACTTCTATGCGTCGGTTCAATTCCGACCCGCGCCTTCTAAGTTCTTTGGTTTTTAATTTAAATGGTAGGCGGAGTCCCGACTTCAATTAAAGTTTTTGGAAACGTCGGGATAAGGCAGAAGTCTGCAAAACTTCTATGCACCGGCACCAACTTTCCTTAAAGATTATTTGGAAGTTGGTACTGCGCTGACTTTTTCTAATTGAAAAAAGGTTGGTGCAGTGCTGACTACCATAATATTAGTTAAGGTAAGTCAGCGCGGTTCAAGTCCGGTCCTCGCCTCCAAATGTTGTGTTGGGCAAGTGGTGGAATGGCATACACGCAGGACTTAAAATCCTGTGGCCGTAAGGCTGTGAGGGTTCGACTCCCTCCTTGCCCATTCTTGTTTAATAAAGATTGGACCCGTCCCTTGCCATCGAGAATAGTAATTGTGGCTCGGGACTGGCCCAATTTTTTCTGAAATAAAATTTTTTAATTATTGAAAATTGGACCCGTAGCTCAGCTTGGTTAGAGCGTTTCCTTGACATGGAAAAGGTCACAGGTTCGAGTCCTGTCGGGTCCACCATTTTTATGGACTACAAAACAGATTTAGACAAATTGCGACACAGTGCTTCGCATGTGATGGCCCAGGCGGTGAAAGAACTGTGGCCAGAAACGAAAGTCACGATTGGCCCGGCGATTGACAACGGGTTTTATTATGATTTTGACAAGGCCGAACCGTTTTCTGACGAGGATTTAAAGAAAATTGAAAAGAAAATGTGGAACATTATTAATCGTAAATTATCGTTTAAGCAGTCGTTCATGTCTAAACAAGATGCGATTAAATTGTTTAAAGAAAAAAATGAAGATTACAAAATTGAATTGATTAACGGCATTCCGGATGCCGAGGTTTCCATTTTTAAAACTGGCGATGAGTGGTTAGATTTGTGTAAAGGTCCGCACGTTGATAACGCCGGGCAAATCAAAGCATTTAAATTGTTGACGGTTGCTGGATCATATTGGCGAGGCGATGAGACGAAGGCAAAGTTGCAACGTATTTACGGCACCGCGTTTTTTTCTGAAAAAGAATTAGATGAATATTTAAAGAATTTAGAAGAGGCTGAAAAAAGAGATCATCGTAAGTTAGGCGTTGCGCTTGATCTTTTTAATTTTTATCACGAGGCTGCCGGGGCCGGACTTGTTTTTTATCATCCAGCTGGTGCGATGCTGCGTAAGATCATTGAAGATTACGTGCGCGAGCAACACATCAAACGCGGTTATGACTTGGTCATGACGCCACACATGTTAAAAGGAAAGCTTTGGGAAGAAAGTGGCCACGCGGAAAATTATCGTGAGAATATGTATTTTTTCAAAGTCGATCAAGAAGAATTTGCCGTTAAACCGATGAATTGTCCGGGGCACATTTTGATTTATCGATCAAAGACTCGATCGTACCGCGATTTGCCGATCCGTTTTTTTGAATTAGGCACTGTTTACCGTCAAGAAAAGGCTGGTGTTTTGCATGGACTGCTTCGTGTGCGCGGGTTTACTCAAGATGATGCGCACATCTTTTGTCGCAAAGATCAGATTAAGGCGGAAGTCATGGACGTCATTGATTTTGTTTTTGATGTGATGAAAGATTTTGGGTTTAAAGATATTGATATTGAATTAAGCACGCGCCCGGAAAAATTTATTGGAACGATCGAAAATTGGAACACAGCGACCAATGCGCTAGAAGATGCACTTAAAGAAAAGAAGATGGCGTATCAAATTAACGAAGGCGACGGCGCATTTTATGGACCCAAAATAGATTTTAAATTAAAAGACGCAATCAATCGTCAATGGCAATGCGCGACGATTCAGTGTGATTTTTCTTTGCCGGAACGATTTAAAATAAACTACGTTAACGACGAGGGCGGTGAGAGTCGACCGATCATGATTCATCGCGCGATTTTGGGAAGCGTGGAACGCTTTATTGGGACATTGATTGAGCATTACGGTGGCGCGTTTCCGGTGTGGTTGGCACCGGTGCAGGTTGTTTTGGTTCCTATTCGAGAGGAACAAGTGGCGTACGCAGGTCAAATAAAAGAAGATTTACAAAAAGCGGGTGTTCGGGTTATAATTGACGCGCGCAACGAGAGTTTAAACAAGCGTATTCGGGAAAACACGGTTAAGAAGATTCCTTATCTGTTAATCCTCGGTGACAAAGAGGTTCAAGAGAAAAAAGTTTCCGTACGAAAGTATGGTACCGGAGATCAGGGAGCTATTTTAGTAGAAAATTTTATTCAAAACATTCAAAACGAAATAACAACGAAGCAAATAAGTTAAGGGAGGTGCTACTATTCAAAAGTTTATCCGAGTTAATGATCGCATTAGATCACCTGAGGTTCGAGTGATCGGCCCCGATGCCGAACAATTAGGGGTGGTTATTATCCGACGAGCTTTAGAGTTGGCCAATGAACATGGACTTGATCTGGTGGAAATTGCTCCGACAGCAAAGCCCCCAGTTTGCCGCATTATGGATTACAGCAAATTTAAATATGATCAAGAGAAGAAAGAACGTAAGATTAAAAAGAATCAAAAGGTTGTTCATTTAAAACAAATTCGACTTAAGCCGCATATTGAAGAAAATGATTACCAAGTAAAACTTCGACAGGTTGTTGATTTCTTGAACCAAAAAGACAAGGTTAAGGTTAATATGTTCTTTCGTGGTCGAGAATTAATGCACCAAGCGTTGGGACGAAAGATTTTAGATCGCATGGTTTCCGATGTGGTGAAGTATGGTCAACCAGAAAAGCCACCGGCTATGGAAGGCAAAGTCATGTATATTGTTTTTAATGCGACTTCTACAGAACCTGTAAAACGATAAATTTTCGAATATCAATTTTTGATTTTCGGAATTTATTTTATTAAGGAAGAAAGGATCAGCATCATGCCAAAGTTAAAAACAAATCGCTCAGCCCGTAAGCGTTTTCGTGTTACAAAATCTGGCCTGCTCAAAAAGCGTAGTGCCAAACGAGGACACATTTTGGGAAAGAAAACAAGAAAGAGCAAACGCCATTTGCGCAAGAACAGTTATGTTTCTAGCGCCGATGCGAAGAAGATGAGGAGGTTGTTGCCGTATGGTTAGAGTTAAAACCAGTGTTTCAAGTCGAAAAAGAGTTAAACGTGTCCTTAAGCAAACCAAGGGACAATTTGGCCATAGAAGTAAACGTCATCAACAAGCCAAACGATCGCTGTTAAAATCTCTGACGTACGAGTTTCGTGATCGTAAGGCCAAGAAGCGAGATTTTAGAAGATTGTGGATTACCCGTTTAAATGCGGCCTGCCGGGAATTAGGAATTACCTACAGCCGTTTTATTAAGGGGTTATCGACGGCGAAGGTTGAAATTGATCGCAAGATGCTCTCAGAGCTTGCTATTAATTCGCCAGAATCTTTTAAGAAGATTGTTGATTTAGCTAAGTCCAACTTAGTTGCAGCCAAATAAAATCAAAGCATTACTTTTTTATTTAGGGCCCTAATGTTTAGGGCCCGCACTGTTGTAAGGGGTGTTATGAATTGGAATTTTGAAGAGATCCAAGAAACAGTTTGCAAAGAAGTTGCAGGCGTTTTAGCTGACCAAGAACTTGAAGCGTTACGCGTTAAGTATTTGGGAAGAAAAGGATTGATTCAAGAGATTTACGCCAGTCTGCCAACACTCTCCAATGATCAAAAGCCTCTGGTCGGCAAGAAAGCAAATGAACTTCGTAATGAAATCACACAGCTTATTGACGACAGAAAAATAATTTTAAAAGAGAAGCAAAAAAAATCTTCGCACAAATCCATCGATGTTACGATTCCTGGGGTTTCGTCTACTATTGGTCACACGCACATTTTGACTCAAACAATTAACGAGATTTGTTTGGCGTTTGAAAATTTGGGTTTTGTTGTTGCGGACGGGCCTGAAATTGAGACGGAGTTTAATAATTTCACGGCGCTCAACATCCCCATCGATCATCCCTCACGCGATGCCTTTGATACATTTTATTTAGAAGAGCCGGATCCGAATAATAAGGGGAGATATCTTCTTTTGCGTAGTCACACTTCGCCGGGGCAGATTCGAATCATGAAAGACATGACACCACCCTTAGCTGTTATCATTCCCGGAAAAGTTTATCGCCCTGATGCGGTGGATGCGAGCCATTCATTTATGTTTCACCAGATTGAAGGACTTCTTGTCGACAAGGATGTGAAGTTCTCGGATTTAAAAGGACTCTTGACAGCTTTTTGTAAACGATTGTTTGGCGAAAAAATAAAAATGCGTTTTCGTCCGCATTTTTTTCCATTTACTGAGCCATCCGCGGAAGTCGACATTTCTTGTTACATCTGTGATGGCAAAGGATGTTCGGTTTGTGGACGAAAAGGCTGGCTTGAGATTATGGGCTGCGGCATGGTGCATCCAAAAGTTTTTGAAGCTTGCGGATATCCAAAAGGAAAATATACGGGTCTTGCATTTGGCTTGGGTGTTGAACGCATCACGATGCTTAAATATGGAATCAACGACATTCGATTGTTCTTCGAGAACGATCAAAGATTTTTAAATCAATTCTAATTATGAAAATCAGTTTAAATTGGCTCAAAGATTATTTGGATATTAAGCTTTCGCCGGCGGAGATTGCTCATAAATTTACCATGGCAGGGCTTGAGGTTGAAAAAATTTCAGCCGTTGGTGACGACACGGCCTTTGAATTAGAGATTACGCCGAATCGCCCAGATTGTTTAAACATGATCGGCATCGCCCGAGAATTATCTGCGATTTTAAATAAAACCTGCAAACTCCCCAAAGCTAAGAAATTAACCTTTCCGACAAAAAAATGTGATGTTCAAATTCTCGATAAGGAAGGTTGCGCTCAATATATTGGAACTTTAATTGAAGACCTAAAAATTGCCAAAACGCCTGATTGGATTCAAAAGCGTCTGGCGACCTTGGGCACGCGATCGATTAATAATGTCGTTGATGTTACCAACTTTGTTTTGATGGAAACCGGTCAGCCCATGCACGCGTTTGATTTTGATAAATTAGCTGGCGGGAAGATCGTTGTTCGTCGGGCGAAGCAGGATGAAAAGATTGTGACCATTGACGGCGTTGAGCGGACGCTTGACCCATCGATCTTGATTATTGCTGATGAACGAAAACCGGTTGCGATTGCTGGAATTATGGGGGGTAAGGACACGGAAGTAACAGCCATGACAAAGAAGATTTTGTTAGAGAGTGCGCTGTTTGATTCGATTTTAATTCGTCGGGCTTCGCGTAAGTTGGGCTTGTCTAGCGATTCATCGTATCGGTTTGAACGCGGAGTTGATGTTCAAGCGCTTGAGGCTAACACGAATCGCGCGGCGACACTTATTTTAGATTCGGCTGGCGGGAAAATGACCCAACGAAGTAACGTGCTTGGCGTAAAGACAAAAGTTATCCATCGTGGAGCGATTTCGGTTTCGCTTAAGCAAATCAGTAGTTGCTTGGGAGGGAATTTTACAGCGAAACAGTGCAAGAATATTTTAGAGAAGCTCGCATTTGGTGTGGCGGTTAAAAAAGATATTTTAACGGCAACTCCGTCATCTTTTCGTGGTGACATTAAACAGGATGTTGATTTGATTGAAGAGATTGCACGTATTATTGGATATGATCAGCTTCCATCGAGTTTGCCACTGATTAAAGTTTCTGCGCAGAAGTCGAGTCCAAAGCGTGAAGTCCATCGAAAGATTCGTGAGACGCTTGTGGCTAGCGGATTTTCTGAGGTGATTACCTATGCGATGATTGATCAGCGCAGCATTGATCGGACAAGGTTGCAGGATCAGATTGGGACGAAGATTCAAAATCCATTAAGCCAAGAGCAAGAAATGATGCGGCCGGTTATTCTGCCGAGTTTACTTAAGGTTGTGCAGACAAACTTTAATCGCGGGCAAAAGGACATTAAGATTTTTGAAATTGGCAAGATTTACCGTGGCGGCAAGGAAAGAGAAGTATTGGCTTGCTTGGCAACCGGCATTCATGCGCATGATTGGCGACGAGGAAAGCAGGAGATTGACTTTTTTGATTTAAAGGGAAGCGTTGAGAAGGTTTTCGAAGGGATACGCGTGCCTCAAGTTAAATTTGTCGCAGCGAGTAACGTGATTTTTGACGACGGCCAAGCTGCTGACATTGTCAAAGATCATAAAATTGGATTCGCGGGAAAGATTTCGGATGAGATTTTAGAAAATTGGGAAATTAAGCAAAAGAATATCTTTTTTGCCTGGGTCAAGCTTGACGAAGTTTTTAAAAGCCAGGAAACAATCAAAAAATTTAACCCTATTGTAGAATATCCGGCGATTGTCCGCGACGTCAGCTTGGCCGTGCCGGAAAATGTCAGCTTTGCCCAAATCAAAGATTTAGTTTTTGTTCATGGCAAGGAAATATTAGCATCGATAAAATTTAGTGAACAATATTTAGGTGAAAAGATTGCCACCGGCTACCGCGGTCTTGTCTTTTCGCTCGTCTATCAATCCTCTGCGAAAACTCTACGCGAAGAAGATGTTGGTTCCATCCATAACCGCATCATTGAAGCTCTTGTCAAAGAATTGGGCGTAATCAAAAGATAAAAATTGCGTCTTCTTACGCGCGCGTAAAATTTTTAGTGTTGAAATTGTTTGAAACCAGGAATATAATTGCGATTGCCCCTGCGGTGTTTGTTAGGAGCGATTAAAAGAACCAACACTTTTATTATGGGATGTAGACTTCGAGTAGCCTTTGGGCATACCGAGCGATTCCCACTTGGTGAGCTTGGTTCACCATTATCATTCCGACGGCACAGGTGGGGGCATGTTAGTAAGCTGATTCAACGTTGTTTTTGCGGGACTCAGATGATATATTTTGAATAGGTTAAAGGATAGGAGGGCGCTATGGTTGGAATTAAGTTTGTTACGAATAGAAAAGGTCAAAAAACAGCGGTTATTATTAATCTAAGAAAACATAAACAAACATGGGAAGATTTTTATGATGCGATGATTGTTGAAGAACGAAAGCATGAGCCGCGGATTACCTTTCAGGCTTTCAAAGAAAAAATGGTAAAAGCTGGTAAGTTATAAATCCATGCCTGCCTATTCACTCACCCTTTCTCGATCTGCTGAAAAAGAATTAACTGTTTTAGATTCAAATCTTCTTAAGAGAATTTCTTTAAAGTTAGAGCAATTAACAATTACTCCTCGTCCATCGGGTTGTGTTAAGCTGCAGGGTAAAGAAGATCTTTGGCGTATTCGAATAGGAAATTATCGCGTGATTTATTCAGTTGATGATGCAAAAAGGGTGGTAGACATTAGTCTTGTTCGACACCGAAAAGATGTTTACCGATGAAGATGAACTCGCAAGCTAAAGATTCAAACGAAAATTTATTTACTGCCGCCAATCAAGAACACGCCTTAAAAAATGCACCGCTTTCTGCGCGGATGCGTCCTCGCACGCTCGAAGAATATACCGGTCAAAAACATATTTTGTCCTCTGAGCTACTCTTGCCGCGCGCCATTTCTTCAGATCGTTTAAGTTCGATTATTCTCTACGGCCCACCGGGCGTTGGAAAAACGACTCTGGCCCTTTGTATTAGTCAAAAAACAAAAGCTTTTTTCGAAAAAATTAACGCCGTTAGCTCTAACGTTGAGGATTTACGTAAAATCATTATAGGCAGCCAACATCGGTTTTCTACGACTCAACGCAAGACGGTTGTTTTCATTGATGAAATTCATCGTTTCAATAAAGCGCAGCAGGATGTGCTCATGCCGGATTTAGAAGCTGGTCATTTGATTTTAATTGGAGCGACCGTCTTTAATCCATTCTTTGCGTTAACTGGCCCGCTTCTGTCGCGATCACTGATTTTTGAATTAAAATCTTTAACCAAAGAGGACATGGAAGAAATTTTAACACGCGCGCTTAAAGATGAAGAACGTGGCTTGGGGGATTTAAAAATCAAAGCGGACACAGCTGCCATTAGCTTTTTGGCAGAGATTTGCGACGGAGATGCACGCAAGGCACTTAATGCCTTAGAGATCGGTTGTTTAACTGCACCTAAAGATAAAAATGGAATGATTCATTTTACAATTGAGGTTGCGCAAGAATCTATTCAGAAAAAACAAGTCAACTATGACAAAGATGGTGACCAGCATTACGACACGATCTCTGCGTTTATTAAATCGATGCGCGGATCAGATCCCGATGCGACACTTTATTGGATGGCGAAAATGATTTATGCTGGTGAAGATCCACGTTTTATTGCCCGACGGATTTGTATTTGTGCGGCAGAAGATGTGGGCAACGCCGATCCGCAGGCGCTTGTTGTGGCGAACGCCGCGCTACAGATTTCAGAATTTATTGGCCTTCCCGAAGCGAGGATTCCGCTCGCGCAGGCCGCCGTTTACGTTGCGTGCGCACCTAAATCAAACGCAGTTTATTTAGGCATCGATAAGGCGCTTGATGATGTTAAAAATAAGAAAACCCAAGAAGTTCCCGCCTATTTAAAAGATGCGCATTATCAGGGGGCAAAGAAATTGGGCCGAGGCGAGAATTATAAATACGCCCACAATTTTCCCAACCATTACGTTGAGCAGGAGTACATGCCGTTTAAGGCAACTTATTACAATCCAACCGAGATGGGTTTTGAGAAAAAGATTAAAGAGTGGTTAGCAAAAATTAAAAATCAAAGTTCCGCTTAGTAGGCAAATACTTCTTAATCCACATCTTGCGCGAGATGACAGGCGTATGTTATGAACAAAAAAAGCTGTTTCTTTAAAATCATTGCAGTGAGTTTTGGGATATTAGTAAGCATCATTCTCATCGTAGGCTGCGAGTTTATTCTAAAATTTTTCAATGTTAACGCAGCTAAATTTGATGTCGAATATCCTCCAAGTTATTATGATTTTCATGATTTTGGGGTGAAACGCCCATCGGTTGGTAAGCACCAGCTGATCGCTCGACGGCTTCCTTCCAAAGAAACCATTTGGGACGAATATTATGACATCGATCAATATCATCATCGAATAACGCCTAGGATTGACTCTGGAGAAGAATCAAAATTTTTGGCTTTTTTAGGATGTTCGTTTACTTACGGAGAGGGGGTTGCTGGCGATGAAACCTTGCCCTATTATGTTGGACGCTTAACCAAAAAATATCGACCATATAATTATGGTTTTCATGGGTTAGGACCCTTTGATGTCCTGGCTGTAACAGAACATACAAATTTCAAAGAACAGATTAAAGAAGATAATGGCCTTTTTGTTTATACCTACATCGATGGTCATTTGCATCGCGTGGCAGGCTCCATGCGTATTATGTCTTGGAAACGCACCGAACCTTTTTATCGTTTAATTGACGGTAAGTTAGTGCGTGCGGGAAGTTTTGAAACGGGTCGTCCGCTGTTGACCAAGTTGTATCGCTTTCTAGCGAAGAGCGAAATCTTGCAGACTTTGAAAATTAATTTCCCATTGCGTTTTCAAAGAAAACATTTTGAATTAACGGCATTGTCTTTAAAGAATATCGAAACAAATATCAAGAAAGTATATCCTGATAGTCGCTTTCTTGTGCTTATTTATCCGAGTAGTCTCTATCCCGAGTCATTAATCACCGAATTAAAAAAACTTAATATTGATTATTTAGATTATTCTAAACTTTTTAATCGAAATACCCATCCTTATGCCATATCCGTTGAGGATCAGCATCCATCGCCGTTCGCTTATAGCGTTGTTGCTAAAAAATTGGCTGAAGATTTAAACCTTCAGTAAGCAATTGTGCCAGGCACTTTTAGCGAGTTCGGCTATGAACTGCTACGAATTTCCAGTTGTACATTTAATTGAAAAATGATAATATACGGCACAGTAAAATTGGATCAAGGCAACTTAACAACTATTTTTTAAGTGAATAAAATAAAACAAGACTTCAGGGAAAGGATATTAACGCTTTTAAGAAATCAAGAGGAGGAAAAACGGTTTCGAAAAAGCCGGGAAATTCTTAAGCAGCTTTTAAATTTAAGGGAGTTTAAGGAGGCAAGAGCGATTTTGTTCTATGCCTCATTTGATGGGGAAGTGGATACGTTTGAAATGATCAGCCAAGCATTAAAACTAGGAAAGAAAATAGCCTTACCGAGAATTGACAAAACCCAAAGAAAGATTCTGCCGGTTGTAATTGATTCTTTGGACAACGATCTCGAACAGGGACCTTACGGCATTAAACAGCCGCGGATAAACGTAGACAAGGTTCTTGATTTAAAGGACATTAATATGGTAATCGTTCCAGGAGTTGCCTTTGATAAGCGCAATAATCGCTTAGGGCGCGGAGGAGGTTACTATGACCGCTTTTTAACGACGGTTCCTTCAGGTATTCCTACAGTTGGCTTAGCCTTTGATTTTCAAATTGTTGATCGCCTACCCCATCTTGATGAACATGATCAAGCTGTTTCTCATGTTCTCGTCAGCTAATTTTTAAATTCATGTATGAACTTGTATGTTCCGTCATCCTGAGGAACGTAGTGACGAAGGATCTCAAAACATTTAAGAATTTCTGAGATCCTTCGCTGCGCTCAGGATGACGAATAATTAGGAAACAATTAACGAGGAGTAAAACCTATGTTCGAAGCAATCAACATATACACCCAGAGTATTATCCTGTCTCTTTTCGCTATTATTATTTTCTTTGCTGGATATCTTTTGCGATGGTTTTTTGCTGGCAAAAAGATAAGCGAGGCGGAAAATAAGGCTACCAATTTACTTGAAGTGGCTAAAAAAGATGCTGAAGTTCGTAAACGTGAAGCAGAATTGCACAGTAAAGACTTGGTGATTAAGCTTCGCCAAGATTTTGAACGCGACACGGAAGATCGTCGCAAAGAATTAAGCTTAACGGAAAAAAGAATTTTGCAGAAAGAAGAAAATCTTGATAAGCGCGTTGATTTATTAGAGAAGAAAGAAAAGGATATTGAAAATCGTGTTAATGCTTTGCATGAGGGTGAAGATAAGATCAAAAAAAGAGCAGAGGATTTAGAGCGTTTAATTGGAGAAGAGAAGCAAAGGTTGCAAACGATTTCGTCGATGACCCAAGAAGATGCGCGCAAACTTCTTTTGTCTCGCGTTGATGAAGAGCTTTTGCATGAAAAAGCCACACGAATTAGAAGAATGGAAGAAGATATTAAAGAGTCTGGTGACAAAAGAGCGCGCGACGTTATTTCGGTGGCGATTCAGCGATGTGCTTCAGAGCATACGGCTGGATCAACGGTCACGGTTGTTGCGCTTCCTAGCGATGAGATGAAAGGGCGCATTATTGGACGAGAAGGACGCAACATTCGCGCCCTTGAGGCCGCCGCTGGCGTTGACATTATTATTGATGACACCCCAGAAGCGGTAACTATTTCGGGGTTTGACATGTATCGTCGTGAGATTGCTAAGATCGCTTTGGAAAGTTTGATTGCTGACGGCCGTATTCATCCTGGACGAATTGAAGAGGTCGTTGAAAAAGCCAAGGCTCAAATGGAACAGCTTATTAAGGAAGAAGGAGAAAAGGCTGCGTTTGAACTTGGGATTCACGGCATGCATGTTGAGCTTTTAAAGCTCGTTGGGCGACTTAAATTTAGAACAAGTTACGGGCAAAATGGGTTACAGCACACCAAGGAAGTGGCGCGACTTATTTCGTCGATTGCCGCGCAACTTGGGCTTAATCCAAAGATTGCGATTCGTGCCGGACTTTTACATGACATTGGAAAAGTTGTCGCGCAAGAGGTTGAAGAAGGAACTCACGCGATTGTCGGCGGAACGCTAGCTAGAAAATATGGTGAATCAGAAGAAGTCGCGAATGCTGTTGAGTCACACCATGAAGAAGTTGAAAAGACTTCGCTGTACGGAACCCTTGTTGCGGCCGCGGATGCTATCAGCGCCGCTCGACCAGGAGCACGCGCCGAATCTTTAGAAACATATATCAAACGATTGGAAAATTTAGAAAAGATTGCGAATTCGTTTAAAGGGATTAGCAAATCTTATGCTTTGCAAGCTGGACGAGAAATTCGCATCCTTGTTGATCCTGACAAAATTAATGATGACGAAGCCATTGTGTTAGCTCGCGATATTCGTAAAAAGGTTGAAGAGGAAATGGAATATCCCGGCCAAATTAAGATTATGGTTCTTCGCGAGAAACGCGCGGTTGAATACGCTAAATAAAATATGAATATTCTCTGCATCGGTGACATCGTTGGCAAGCCTGGTCGAGCGGCGCTCGAAGGACTTCTTCCTGATTTAAAGAAAGAGTTTGCCGTCGATTTTGTTATTGTCAATGCGGAAAATGCGGCTGGCGGGGCGGGGCTTAGCTCTCGCATGGCCAAACATTTCTTTAGCATTGGTTGTGATGTTCTGACCCTCGGGGATCATGTTTGGGATCAGAAAGAATTAGAACCTTATCTGCAGGAAGCCGAGTATCTTATTCGTCCGGCGAATTTCCCCGAAGGCGTTCCCGGCCGTGGCTGGTGTATTAAGGAAACAGCGTCCGGTAAAAAAGTTGGGGTGGTCAATTTGTTGGGACGCGTTTTTATGCGTTACAATGTCAGCTGTCCTTTCCGTGAATTAAAAAAAATCGTCGAAGAAATAAAAAAACAGACCAATATTATTGTTGTTGATATGCATGCGGAGGCAACGAGTGAAAAGGTAGCCATTGGGCATTACATTGATGGCGAGGTGTCTGCGCTTTTTGGCACGCACACGCATATTCAAACCGCTGATGAAAAGATTTTAGCTAAAGGCACTGCGTATATTACAGATCTTGGGATGAGCGGGCCATATGATTCCGTGATTGGCCAGGGCAAAGAAAATATTATTCAAAGATTTTTAACAAGCATGCCTATTAAATTTAGCGTGGCCAAAGATGATGTTAAGCTTCATGGCGTTGTGGTTGATATTGATGAAAAAACCGGCAAGACCAATCGAATTGTTCGTGTTCAGAAGTCTTTTACGGGCCCGGTTGTGGATTTAGAAAAAGAAGACGGCTGATCTTTCTTTATCGAAATTAAAATTCGACCACATTTGTCTTGAGGCTATTTTCAAGTTGTACTATAATCCAAACAACTTTGAAATTTTAAGATCTTAAAAGTATCTTGAGGGGGGATCGCATGAATCAATGGGAAGGCTTAGATAGACGGAAATTTCCTCGGGTCAATTATCCATGTCTCATTGTTTTGCGTCATGATGGTGAAGCTACCGGCGAAGTATTGTTAACTCATACCGAGAATGTCGGTATTGGTGGGGTTTGTGTGACCCTTAAGAAAGAATTGCGGATGTTTTCTCCTGTTGAACTTGAATTAGATCTGTTAGATTTAGGCAATCATGTTAAATGTAAGGGAAAGGTTGTGTGGAATATTCGTCGGACAAGCACGTCCAAGAATAAGCCACTTTTTTTTGATGTTGGTATTGAATTTGATAGTTTAGATAAAAAAGAACAGCAGCGATTAGAGGAAATTGTTAAACGTTTGGCTAGCGCTGGTGCTCAAACACCCTACACCTAATCAACTCAGAAATCTTCACGACACGATCTTCGTTGATGTTCCCAGCAAATACAAAACAGGATTTTAAAAATGGTTAGAGTTCGATTT
Source organism: Candidatus Omnitrophota bacterium (assembly GCA_023247445.1). Classification (GTDB taxonomy): domain Bacteria; phylum Omnitrophota; class Gorgyraeia; order Zapsychrales; family Zapsychraceae; genus JAHFGL01. The sequence continues at coordinate 15,872 of JAHFGL010000006.1, forward strand.
GCTCCAAGTCCAACCGGTTACCTTCATATTGGTGGGGCGCGCACTGCTCTTTTTAATTGGATGTACGCTAAGTCGCAGGGTGGTAAATTTATTTTGCGGATTGAAGATACGGATCAGCTGCGTTCTAAAGCAGAATTTCTTGACGAGATTTTAGATAGCATGAAATGGTTGGGGCTTGATTGGGATGAGTATTATAAACAGAGCGATCGATTTGAGATTTACCGTAAGTATGCCAACCAATTATTAGAAGAAGGTAAGGCGTACAAAGATGGCGAAGCCATTATTCTTAAAGTTCTTGAGAAGCAAATTAAGCTTTACGATTTAATCCGTGATGAGATTCAAGTTGATTCCAAAGAAATTAAAGATCAGGTTTTGATGAAATCCGACGGATCGCCTACGTACAGCTTTGCTTGCGTCATTGATGATGCGCTGATGGAAATTTCGTGTGTTATTCGTGGCGAAGATCATATTTCCAATACGCCTAAACAAATTTTAATTTATGAAGCGCTTGGCTTTAAAATTCCTAAGTTTGCGCATCTTCCTTTGATTTTAGATGATGAACGGGCACGACTTTCTAAGCGCGCGGGGGCTGTTGCTGTCACTGATTATCGCCGACAAGGATTCTTGCCGGAGGCCATTGTAAACTATTTGATGCTCTTGGGTTGGTCGCCGGGCAACAATGATGAGATGGTTAATTTAGATGCGGCTATTAAGAAATTTTCGATTAAAAAAATTAATAAGGCCGGCGCAGCATTTTCGATGGATAAATTAAAATGGCTTAATGGTCAGTATCTAAAGAAAATTGATAGCCAGCGATTAGTTGAGCTGTTGATGCCAAATTTAAAAGAAAAAGGTTATATTAATGGGAAATTTGATGGTCAACAATTAAAAAATATTGTAGACTTGTTTAAAGGTCGAATGACGACGCTTGAAGATTTTTTTGATTGGACCGAATTTCTTTTTAAAGATGATTTTGCTTTGGATGAAGCCGTTCGAGCGAAATATTTGGCTCAAGACAAAAGTAAAGAATTTACGTTGTTAAGCCAAAGGCTTGGTGGATTAGACCGTTTTGATACGACCTCGGTTGAGAAGAAGTTTAGAGAACTCGTCGAAGAATTAGGAATTAAGGCCTCTGATTTGGTTCATCCGATTCGAGTCGCGCTAACCGGTAAGGAAGTTGGTCCTGGATTATTTGAAACAATGGCACTTTTAGGTAAAGAAAAAACGATTCAAAGATTATCAGGAGCTTTTGTTCATAGGGTTTAAGGAGGATTAAGCATGAAGGCTAAATGGTTTATCTTTGTTATTCTTGGCTGTGTGCTATTCTTGCAGGGATGTGCAACGGTTGGTGGAGCAGCGAAGGGTGGCGCGGAAGGATTTAAGGAAGATTGGAAAAGTGCCGGTAAGGTAGATGCGTGGATGCAAGAGAACATGTGGTAATTGTGGGTGAGAGAATTTAAAAACAAAAACACAAACAAATGCTGTTTGTGTTTTTGTTTTTTAGGTGAAGGTTGAGCTTGGTTGCCCTGCATTTGTTTCTCTGAATAGAAATTTATTGAAACAAATACTGGACAAAACTTTCCAATGTAAAAGTTTCTAATTTGGGTGGTTTTGTCCCGCCCTTCCTTTTCTGGAAATATTTTTGGTAGTTGGGACTGGGCAAAGCTTCTCTAATATAAAAATTTTTAATTGTAGTAGCTTTGCCCTGTGGTGTAATGGTAGCACAAGTGATTCTGGATCACTTTGTCTAGGTTCGAATCCTGGCGGGGCAGCCAAGATGCGAAGGCCCATTTGATAAAATGGGCCGAAGCTTTGGCAGTCTTTGAATTACAACAAATTTAGAGAAATTCAAAGGCAGCACTTGTTTTCCATGATTTTAGAAAAGCTCAATGGCAGCTTTTCGACGCAGCCCGACTTTGTCGGGGGCCTTGTGAGCAAAGCGAACACGTCGAAAGGCAAGCCCAATGGCAGCATTAAGACAAAGATTTTATTATGTTTAAACTTAATCGTACAATTTGGATTCTTTTTACCGCTCTCGAGATGAGCGCCATCGTGTATCTTTCAGTCCGTCCAGAAAGTCAGGGCAGTGGGGCATCGATTTCCTCGCAGGTATTTCATAAATTTGGGCATCTTGTGGCGTACAGCATACTTACATATTTACTCTTACGGTCTTTTTTGTATTTTGAGAAAATCGATTTTAATGAAAGAAATAAATTATTGATGATGGCCTTTGCCATTGCCGTTTGCTTTGGAGCCTTTAATGAATTCTTACAGATGTTTGTTCCGTCACGTTTTGCAAGGTGGTATGACATTTTGGTTAATGCCATTGGATCTGGGGCATTTATTTCATTTGTAAGAAAAAAGGATTTTTTGCAAAAATGACCCCACATTTTTTTACTCCCAGTGAAGCTAATCGCAGACTTCCTTACATTAAAAAAGTCGTTGCGGATATTCTCGCCAAAGGCAAAGAAGGAAAGGCCCTGCGACTGATGCCTTACCCGACGCCAACAATGAAACAGAAGATAGAAGAGCTGGATGCCCAGATAAAAGTTCTATTATTGGAGCTCGAGGCCATTGGATGTTCTTTCAAGGATTGGAATTTTGAAATTGGTCTGGTTGATTTTCCAACCGTCATTAATGGCAGAGAAATGCTTTTGTGTTGGCGCTGCGATGAAAAAGAAGTTGCCTGGTTTCATGGACATGATGATGGTTATTCCAACCGCCAACGAATTACTTCAGAGATGATTTTTTCCTAAATCTTTTATTGTTGAAACATGATCGACTTTTAGTTAGATTCTTCGTCAGTTTGGTCAATATTATATAGCTTGACTCGTCTGGGGGTGGCGGTTAATATTGCAGCTGGCTCTGGTGTCATTAGAGACCTTGTTTTAAAAGAATAACGTGCCTTTAGGCACATACAAAGAGAACTTTAGTGGCCGATAATGCCATTAAGGAAAAGGAGTAACATGAGCGAACAATTCAATCAGAATGCTTCCTCACAAGGTGAATCGGATGTGGTTGCATTGATTAAAAAAATACAAGAGCAACTAGTTGTTTTAGAAAAGAAAATTGACAGCTTGATCAACAAGCCTTCCGAACGACCGGCTTTTCGGGAAAACAGAGAAAAACGTTTTTCAAAACCTTTCCGGACTTTTAGTCCAGCTAACCGTCATGGTGGTGCTGCAGAACGTGGGCGTGGTCCTAGAGAAGGAGGTTTTCCTCGTCATGCTAGAGGAGATCGTGATGGCAATTCTAGATCAGGGGGATTTTCTGCCGGACAGACTTTTGGTAAACATCCAAGCACTGAGAATCGAGGGTTTGGTGCAAAGAAAAAACCATTTTATAATAAAAACAAAGATCGAGGACAAGCGGCTCGATAAAGTTGGCAATAATTTTTAAGAGCGTTATGGCATGGTGCTAAACGTTCTTTTATTAACCAGATACTCGAAGAGGGGTATCAAACAGAGGAGTTAACATGGGTTTTCAAGGTGGCGGTGGGTATGACAGACAACCAAAGGAAATGCACAAAGCGACTTGTTCAGATTGCAAAAAGGAGTGCGAAGTTCCTTTTAAGCCTAGAGGAGATCGTCCAATTTACTGCAGAGATTGCTATTCAAAACGTAAGGATAGCGGCGGTCGCTAAAAAGTAGCTTAAGTTAATAAGAAAAGTTAATTTTGCCCACCTCGTGTTGAGGTGGGCATTTTCTTTGTAAATAATTTATTGACAAATTTCTGGCCTAAAGACATGATGCACATGTGTGAATCATTGACGAAGTCGGATGTGCCCTGAGAAATTGATTGTTGTTAAGGGAGGATAGAGATGGCTAAACAAAAAGTTTTATTTGTGTGTATTCATAATTCAGCCAGAAGTCAAATGGCTGAGGCTTGGCTTAATCATTTTTGTGGGGATTTCTTTGAGGCGCAAAGTGCGGGGCTCGAGCCAGGGACTCTTAATCCTCTCGTTGTTGAGGTTATGGGTGAGGTGGGCATAGATATTTTTTCTAAGAAAACCCAAAGCGTTTTTGATCTTTTTAAAAAAGGTGGAATTTTTAATTATGTTGTTACCGTTTGTGATGAAGCCAGTGCGGAAAGATGCCCAATTTTTCCAAATGCAAGTAAAAGGTTGCATTGGAGCTTTCCTGATCCTTCGAAAGCCACAGGAACCAAGGAAGAAAAATTAGAAAAAGTACGAGTCATTAGAGATCAGATTAAAGATCAGGTTGAGAGCTGGTGTGCTCAGATGTGTGTAAAATAAGATGAGTTTGGCATATTATTAAGAATAACCGCAGAAGCTTTATGTCCCACCTTGTTTCTCCTTTTTCATAGAGAATTAAACTGAGCTAGTTTATAACGTATAATATTTTTAATTATTTATGTGTATGGTGAGCTGCTATTTTTACATTTTTAAGTTGATAGACGTGAGTATTCCATTTTTTGTTTAAGTTAATTGTCTTAACATAGATAATTATTGACAAATAAGGGGTATTTGGTATTTTAGTTTAATCAAATACGTCACCATAAGACTTATATCAGTTGTTGATTGTTGTAGAAATGGATATGAACTTAGACAAAGAGCACAAAGAAATACCAGAACACCGAATTATGGAAGAAATCATCGCGGCTGTAAGGGCCGTTAAATATGGAGAAGTTGTTATTACTGTTTATAATTCGAAAGTTGTTCAGTTAGAGAAAAAAGAGAAGAAACGATTCAAATGAATTTAAAAATAGCTACCGCGCCTGTGGGGCAATTAAAAAAGGATGTCTGATGACCGACTGTACAAACAGAGGAAACGGAAGGAAAAGGCCGCCAGCTACGCTGGCGAGCCTCGCTATTAAAATAATGAAAGGCGGGAGAAAGAGTATGATCAGGGCAAGTTTATTGTTTGGAATTTGTGTTTTAACAGTGTTTGCGTCACTGCCTGTCAGGGCTGAAACTATCGAGGACATTAAAACCGCGATGGAAGAAATGAAGCGAGAGTATGAAGCGCGTATCAAAGGATTAGAAGCGAAAATAGAGACTATCAGTACTCAACAGCAGGAAGATAGTGCAAAAATTGAGGAAATCACAATCAAACACGATAAGCAGGTTTCTTCTATCGAACAAAAAATTGAAGCAAAAACATTAAATGTTGAATATGTCGGCCGGGGCAATGCTCCTGTCGGGAGGGGTGGACTTGTTATTGGGAATCCATTTGGTTTTGGTAATGTTTCGGTCGGTGGTTATGCGGATATAGAGTATGGTGACTTTGAAAATATAGATGCCAGTTTTACCCAGCATCGTTGGGTTATTAATATCGGCGCATTTCCTCACGAGCGCCTGCGGTTTAACTCTGAATTAGAAATTGAATATGGTGGGCCCAATGTGCCCAATGCTGATGGAGAAGTTAAAGTAGAACAGGCCTACATGGATTATTTGATTTCCGATACGATTAATTTAAGAGCCGGGGCGCTTTTAGTTCCCTTCGGTCGTTACAATCTTTATCATGATTCAGATTTACAAAATTTAACTGAACGACCGATTGTGGCTAGAGATATTATCCCCACAACATGGACAGAAGCTGGGGCGGGTGTCTTTGGTAGATTTAATCCTGTTTTGGGAAGTTATGAGGATTTGAATTTAAATTATGAATTATATGTGGTCAATGGTCTCGATGCCGCTTTTTCGGATACAGGATTAAGTGGGGCACGCTCGAGCTTAAAAACAGATAATAATGATGATAAAGCTGTCGTTGGCCGTTTGGCTGTGAGTCCTTGGCTTAATCAGGAAGTTGGTGTTAGTGGTTATTGGGGCGAGTATGACACTGCTGGTAATGATATTGCGGGCTTAGGTTTTGATTCATTATTAACATTTGGGCCATTAGAATGGATCAATGAATATGCTTATTTTGATGTTGCCCAGACAACGACCGATGTGGCAAATTTCTTCCAAGGTGCGTACAGCCAATTAAATTATGATTTTTGGCCGAAATTTCTTGATAATTCATTTCTCGGGCAAGGTTTTGAGAATCCTAAACTGACGCTGGTCGGTCGGTATGATTGGGGTTTAATTAGCGATGACAGTGATGCGTCATTGGGGGATAACGAAGAAAATCGTTGGACATTAGGTTTTAATTATCGCCCGGTTGATAATTTTGTATTCAAATTTGAATATCAGTGGAATCAAACCACTGGTGAGGTGTTAGAGCGAGGAGATAATAATGGCTTTCTTTCGTCGATGGCCATTGGTTTTTAGAAAAATTGCTGTGTAAGGATTCAATGAGTATTTTAAAAAAATTCAAGGCGTTTCCCTTTCATCTTGTTTCTGTCCCTGGTATCGTAATGATAGTTGCGACACCAGGATTTGCTACGGTTTATTTAACCATTGAACAAGCTCAGCAAGTGATTTTTCCAGGACAAAATCTTACGCCCATTGAGGGAACCTTAAAACAAAAAATTTGGCGGACAGAAGATGGTGGATTCTTTATTCTGGATAAAGTTATTGGGAAACATGAGCTGATCACTTATGCGTTAGGAATTAATCCAGACGGCAGTATACGTCAAATTGAAATCATGGATTATCGCGAAGCCTACGGTTATGAAATCCGGCAGAAAAGATGGCGACGGCAATTTGTTGGGAAAACAGCCACAGCTTCTCTTAACCTTAATGAGGATATAGTGAATATTAGTGGAGCCACCTTATCTTGTCGTCATGTCACGGAGGGTGTTAAAGGGATAATGAATTTGTATGAACGCATGCTTAAGAAATGAAATTCGGCGTTGTCGTCCACTTTTAGGGACATTTGTGGAAGTGGCGGTCAAACATGATGAGAGTGATCAAGCCCACACGGCCATAAATGCTGCTTTTGTTGCCGTTGAGCGCGTGCATAATTTAATGAGTTTTCATGATCCGCAAAGTGAGATTTCACGGCTTAACTCTTTGGCGACACATCGGAAAATCTCTGTTAGTTTTGAAACCTACCATGTGCTTAAATGTGCTAAAGAACTGTATGAGCGCACCCAAGGAATATTTGATATTACCGTTGCCTCTGAATTAGTAGATAATGATTTATTACCAAAACACACGTTTTTTAAAAAGGAAAAAGATTATTACGGGAGAACAAATGATATCGAATTGTTACCGGAAAATTTTGTGCGGTTTTTGCGTCCTTTAAAAATTGACCTTGGGGGGATTGCTAAGGGATTTGCCGTTGATCAGGCGATTGATGCTTTACAAGTTAACGGAATCGCTGATGGATTTGTTAACGCTGGCGGCGATATTCGCTCTTTTGGAGAAGAAGAATATCCTATTTGCGTTCGTCATCCGAAAACACCAGAAAAGTTGTTGCCCTTAGTATCATTAAAAAATTCAGCTTTTGCTACATCGGCTAATTCTTATCAACATCGATTAGGCCGGATAGGTTGCGTTCATATTGATGGCCGCACGCGCAAGTTTTTGCCTCGGCCATTTAGTGTGTCTGTACGTGCACAGTCTTGTCTTATGGCTGATGCGTTAACTAAAGTAGTTTTTGCCCTCGGTGAAGAATCAGCATCCTTATTAACTGAATTTGATGCTTGCGCATTTATTGTCTGGCCCGACAACAAAATAATGTATTTTGAAGGAAGCGGTTGGAATGAAAAATAATATTCGTTTTAGTTTGCGCACCAAGCGTTGGTTTTATGGTATTTTTGGGGTGTTGTTTTCTTCCGGCGTGCTTTGGTTGGCGGCGCATTATTTATTTGGTCGTTACGATGAGTTTGGTATACGAGACAATTCCTTTGAACCTTTATTGATGAAGATTCATGGTGCTGCGGCGATGGTTTCATTAATGGTGCTAGGTGTCTTGATCCCCATTCATATGCAGCGTGCTTGGGGACGAGGGCGCAATCGTAGAACTGCGGTTGTCATCGTCAGCGTATGTGTTTTATTGATTTTAAGTGGCTATGGATTATATTATCTCGGCAGTGAAGAGGTGCGGTTGTGGATAAGCGGTTTGCATAGCATTATAGGATGCTTATTGCCTATGGTTCTTCTTTGGCATGTTCTCGTTGGAAGAAAGACACGGGCGTCTTCACGGTTTTAGAAATTAATTATTTTGAAAACGTTTATTCGTTTGTGCAACCTCTATTGATACGTTAGAATAATTTCAAATTTGGAAAAGGATAAGATGTCATGCAAGATTTAATCGTTGGACTAATTGTGGCGCTTAGTGTGGCTTATCTTATTTGGCAGGTGGTGAAATCTTTGCGCAAGAAGGGCAAGGGATCTTCTTGCTCGTCGTGTGGAAAGGATTGAGGATGTTTAAAGAAATCTGGCAGAAAATATTCCCAAAAAAAGAGTGTGGTTGTGGTGTTGCTGAACAGCCATTAAGCGATGCTCCATCTGGTGTGAGTGTGCAGATTAAATGTTTGCGCGGTGAAGAAGGTGTGTGTCAGCGTTTACGTGAAATGGGATTTGGTGAGTCTGCGATTGTTGAAAAAGTTGCTGATCATGGAACGCTTATCTGTAAAGTTTGCGATGCTAAGATTGCGATCAGTAAAGAATTAGCCCAAAATATTATTGTCAAAGATGTTTCTTCGATTTCACCTAGAAATGGTAAAAAAGTTTTGCTTAGCCATTTATCCGTTGGGCAGAAGGCCGTTATTTATAATTTTGTAGTTGAAAGCGATGATTGTGAACGGATTGAAGAAATGGGGGTAACTCCGGGTGAGGCGGTGGAGGTGATCCGTTATGCACCCATGGGGGACCCGATTGAAATAAAAATTCGAGGATATCTTTTATCACTGCGTAAAGAAGAAGCTGATTTAATTGAAGTCGAACTTATCTCTTAATATGTCTACTGATATTTCTCCATTAGCGCAACAAACTCCTATCAAAACAATCGCCCTAGCAGGAAATCCTAATTCTGGCAAGACGACACTTTTTAATGCGTTTACGAAATTGCGCCAGAAGGTGGGAAACTATCCTGGCGTGACCGTCGAGAAAAAAAGCGGGACGCTTGTATTAGCCAAAGATCGTGTCATTAATGTTATTGATTTGCCGGGCACTTATAGCTTGGCGGTGCGTTCTCCTGATGAGAAGGTGGCGCGTGATGTTTTAATGGGGCGCACGCCGGACACCCCAAAACCAGATATGCTTGTTTGTGTTGTTGATGCTGGAAATCTTGAACGTAATTTATATCTGGTTAGTCAGTTGCAGGATCTTGGATTACCAATGGTTATTGCGCTTAATATGATGGATGAAGTTGAGCGCCAAGGGAAAGAAATTGATCTTAATTTATTATCGAAACGATTGGGCGTGCCTGTTATTCCGACAGTCGCCAACCAAAATAAAGGGATTGAAGAGCTAAAGCATCTAATCGCCGAAGGCGTTGTGGCGAGCTATAAACGTCAATGGCGGATGGCGCCGGATCTTGAGGAAGAGGTTGAGCATTTGGTTCGTCTGTTGGTCAAACATCAAGACATGGGACCTGATGAGGCTTTTGCCGAGGCGCTCATTTTAATGTCATTGGGATCAAAGCTTAAGAACGACGAGAAATCTAGTTCGACAAAACGATTCTATAAAGAAGAGTTGATTAATCAGATTAATTTGATTCAGGATCGTTTACGTAAAAAAGGATTACGCGCACGTACGGCGGCGATTGAAGCCAGATATGATTGGATTAAGTCGATTCTTAAGGATTGTATTATTGATAAAAACAAAAAGGGATTGGATTTAACGGAACGTATTGATGCTGTGCTTACTCATAAATTTTTTGGTTGGGTGTTTTTCTTGGGGATTATGGTGGTGATGTTTTATATGATTTTTACGATTGCAGCCTATCCAATGGATTGGATCGACGGTGGATTTACCGCTATTGGGAATTGGGTAACAAGCATCATGCCGGAAGGTCAGCTGCGCAGTTTGATTGTTGATGGTATTGTTGCGGGGGTTGGAGGCGTTATTATCTTCTTGCCGCAGATTTTAGTTCTTTTCTTTTTTATTGGGTTATTGCAGGACACCGGATATATGGCCCGCGCGGCGTTTATTATGGACCGCGTGATGAGTAAGGTTGGTCTTCATGGAAAATCATTTATTCCTTTGTTAAGTTCTTTTGCCTGCGCTATTCCTGGGATTATGTCGGCGCGTACGATTGAAAGCCCCAAAGATCGCTTGGTTACGATTCTTGTCGCCCCGCTAATGAGTTGCTCGGCACGTTTACCGGTTTACACCATTTTGATTGCAGTCTTTATGCCGGTAGCAACGGGATTTCAAAAAGCAGGTATTATGCTGGTTATGTATTTGCTCGGGATTGTGGGGGCGTGTGCGATGGCGTGGTTATTTAAAACAACTTTGCTGCGTTCGCAAAAACCTGTTTTTGTTATGGAACTTCCTCCATACCGTTTGCCGTCGTGGCGAGCGGTTGTGATTCAAATGTGGGAACGCAGTCGATTATTTTTAAAACGCGCCGGGACGATTATTTTAGCGATGTCAGTGATTCTTTGGGTTTTGATGAGTTATCCGCAGAAAAAAGGCGTAGATAGCGGTGAGATTCTTAAAAATAGTTTTGCTGGTCAGATGGGAACAGCGCTTGAGCCTGTTATTAAGCCGCTTGGATTTGATTGGCGTATCGGCATTGGACTTATTGGTTCCTTTGCCGCTCGCGAAGTATTTGTTTCCACGATGAGTATTGTGTTTAACTTAGGTGATGATGCGAAAGAGGATACGCTGCGTGAGGCCTTTGCCGCGGCCCATTGGCCCGACGGCCGTCCGTTATTTACTCCCCTGGTCTGCTTAAGTTTAATGATATTTTATGTTTTTGCTCTGCAGTGTATCAGCACCATTGCCATTGTCTGGCGCGAAACTGGTTCATGGCGCTGGCCGTTATTCCAATTTGTTTATATGGCTATTCTCGCCTATTTGGCTTCGCTCTTGGTTTACCAGGGCGGTCGATTGTTGGGATTTTCATAAATAGGGACACGTACCTTTTTAAAAAAGGTACGTGTCCCTATTTCCCGTCCCTATTTCCCGTACTTACTATTTTGCAGACGTCCTTAGAGCGCCGGCATTTTTATAGACCGTGATGGAAGCAAGTCCAACATTGCTAAGAGCATCATAAGCTTTTGCTGTCAAAACATGGCTACCGTTAGCAACTGGTTTTGTCGACCACGCATAGTTAAATGGTGAAGATGTGTCTGTTTTGAATAGTACATTATCAATATAAAATTCAACTTTTTTGACACCAACGTTATCAGTCGCTGAAACTGCAATAGTTTCTCGTCCTGAAATTGATTCGCCATTCACAGGGCTAATAAAACTAACAACAGGAGGGGTTGTGTCGCTTAAAATAGAATAAGTGGCATTGACCGTCGTTGTTTTGCTTAAATCAGAGCTGTCTGATGCTGTTGCTGCGATGGCATAATTACCACTAAGGGCCGTAGCTGGTGAGGTTACATTAAAGGTGCTCGCGCCTAAAGATCCTGAGGCTAGTGTTAATGTTGCTGGAGAGAAGCTTCCTGTCCAGTCACTTGGCACAACACTGGATAATAGTATTGTGCTATTCGCGCATGCAGGGCTGTTGGCATTTGTTACGGAAACACCGTAGCTTAATGTCTGTCCTTTTGAACCACCACTATTTGATGGTGAAATAGTAACAACAGGATTGTTCATGCTGCATAAAGCTTGAGCAAACGTAACGGAAACAACCGATACATTTGTATCATGGCTTAGCTGTGTGATAGCAATCCCATTCGTCGGGTCACTAAAGGTTGTGCCATTATCAAGGGCTGTAAGCAAATATGTTTTTGTCCCTGATAAACCATTCCAGCGATGGATATTGGTTTTCATGGCATAGCCCCCACCTAGTCCAGCATCAAATCCGGTAGGATAGCGATATGAAAGATAATAATTTTCGTTAGTATCTGCTTTAGGGATTTTAATTGCTTGGAAATTAGTTGTATTTCCATTCTCTGAATTATAAATGGTATATGTTCCTGGAGTGGTCACTGTTTGAACGCGCGCTGAGGGAATCCAGCCAGATTCAACCTTATGAACAGTATTTGGTTGACGCAGTCCAACGCCAGAATATCCCATGATACACGATGTATCTCCGTATTCATCTTGGGCGGCTGATAATGATCCCGTTGAGGCATGATGCCATCCTAAATTGTGTCCATATTCATGGGCGGCAACATCTGGCCAATCGCATTGAAACAGCCATGACTTACTTGGATTTCCACCGATTGTTCCCAGCCCAATATATCCACAGCTTGATGCGGGGAATTCATAGACTTTGCGGGTATAATTACTTAAATTAATTCCTGCCGCTGTTACAGCGCTATCGGCAGCATTAGACCAGGCTGAATAATTACACGCATCTGTACTATTATAAGGAATGGTTACTCGACTTGCCACATCCCCAACCATGTTGATTTGGTTAAATGAACTTTCTGCATAATAATTTTTAAGGGATGATGTTCCTGTGAAAAATATTGAGGAGATCATTGCGTCAGAACATGCTAGGGCACTATTTTGAAAGTTAATTGGAATTACAATTGTTTTTTGATCTCCAGCAACGTTGGTGGCGGCAACTTGCGTTGTTGTCGTTGTCGTTGTGCCGTTGGCTTCAAGTAAGATATGATTATCAATTTTTTTACCATGAACCTTGATGGTTGATCCGGATGGAACATTGATCGGATTGTCGGCGAAATGAAGTTCAAATGTTTTTGTTGGATCATTGGCATCTTGAAGTGAATAGAATGTTTGCGTTGATCCATTTTTAAAATAGGCAATCGTTGTTGTCATTTCCCCTTGGGTATCAACGGAAACTTCCAACAATTCTTTAATCTCTTGCGGAAGTTGATCGATTATTTCATCGGGAAGAAGATGTTTGGCTGCTTTCTCAGGATGCTTGATGAGAAGCTCAACCAATTTCATTTTTCTTTTAAGAATTGAATCTGTAATTTTTTGAACCTGATTTTGTTTGTTGTTTTCTTGCGCATTTATAAGACGGTCGATTTGTTTAAGCATGTCATTGGTTAAAAGGAAAATGGCATTTTCATCCTCATGGACGTGATCAGCAAATGCAAATTGAACGGGAGATCCTAAAGCAAATAGGAGGCCGAGCAAAATACTAAGTGTATACCGCTTAAAGCGCGCCGCTTTTTTAAATCCATTTAAAACCAAGATGAGCCCCGAGGTGATTTTGTTGTTCATGAGAGGTCTCCTGATTTTTCAAATAAGATGGATTGTGTCGATGAAAACGGCGAGCGAGGGTGAATCATCTTATTTAGGGGTGAAATGAAAAGAAGGGAGAGATGGTAAATCAGTGCAGGTTGCTTCTTCGGTAGCTGGCTAGCCCTTAACTTCATTGTAAGGCCCCTTTAGTTTTGCGTCCCCGGGTTACCCCGGGTTTGCCTTTATCGTTTTTTACTCTACTGGAAGTGTAAAACATAATTGTTATTAAAACAAGGGCTAGGGAAATATATATTCTTGATTTATGGTTGGTCTAGTAGGTTTTTTAAATAAATCCTACCGAAGCTTGAGGTAGGAGTGATACAATGTTGCAGACTTAAATGCTTTCATGGCAACGGTTATGAACTCTCAATTACAACAGAAAAAATCATATTTTAGTAATAATAAGATAAACAATTTTATTTAATAATGTCTGATTATTTATTTCACTTCTTAGCTTTTTATTTGGCAGGACTTGCGGTAAATCTTACCCCATGTGTTTATCCGATGGTAACGGTTACAGTTTCTTTGTTTGAGCCTCGCGATTCAGAAGCTTTAAGCACGATGCATGCTTTTGGTAGGGCTTTCATTTATGTTTTTGGAATGGTTGTGATGTATAGCGTTTTAGGTGTTGTGGCGGCACTGACGGGGGCACTTTTTGGCGGGATGTTGCAAAATAAATGGGTTGTCGTTAGCGTAGCTTTTTTGATGTTTATTTTAGCTTTTTCGATGTTTGGATTTTATCATTTTCAAGTTCCATCTAGATTATTAGAGAAGCTTGGGGCTTTAAGGAAAGCAAATTATTTAGGGTTATTTTTTTCTGGAATGTTTGTTGGGATTTTTGCGGCGCCATGCATCGGCCCACCGGTTGTGGCGTTATTGGCTTCAGTGGTAGATAAGGGAAATTTATTTTTTGGGTTCTCGTCTTTTTTTGTATTTGCGTTAGGGCTCGGCACACCATATTTAATTTTAGGAACATTTTCAGGGCTTCTTCAAAAACTTCCTAAAGGGGGACCATGGCTTATTTGGGTTAAACATTTGTTTGGTGTTATCTTGTTTGGTTTTGGGTTATTTTATTTAGCTATTGCGATTGACTCAGATTTGATTAAATGGGTTCTGCCAGGCACGGTTGTTGGCGGTGGGATTTATTTAGGATTTTTCCGACAATCGCCAAAGGAAAATGTTTTATTTGTTCGATTTCGTTGGATTGTTGGCATCGTAAGTTTAGTTGTGGGTATTTCTTTAGCCTCTCCTATTATTTATCCAAAGAGTAAAGAAAGATTGGTTTGGGAACCATATAAATTATACAAAATAGCGATGGCTAAAGAACAACATAAACCCGTTATGATTGATTTTTATGCTGATTGGTGTATTAGTTGTCACGAGTTAGAAGATACTGTCTTTTCAAATCCAACGGTGTTAAGGGAATCTTCAGAGTTTGTTAAGTTAAGAGTTGATGCTACTAAAACCGAATCTCCAGAGGTACAAAAGGTTTTAGAGCAATATAATGTTCCTGGTCTTCCTATTATTGTTTTTATTGACGCTAGTGGAAACGAAGTCGAAGACGCCCGCATTATCGGACCGGTTCCGCCTGAGGAATTTTTAAAATCATTAACGTTAACTTCTTCGAATGCGCCACGCAGCTAAGTCCTTCATTGTGATACAATAACTATCAAGCGAGGAAAATTTAATGAGAATTAAAGAACCTGTTAACGGCATAACTCATATTATTGGGGCGCTATTATCTATTGTTGCGCTTGTTTTTCTGGTTTCACAGGCCGCGCAGCATGGAACCGTGTGGCATGTTGTTGCCTTCTCTATATATGGTGTTAGCTTAGTTGCGCTTTATACGATGAGTTCGCTTTATCATTCCTTGAATGTTTCTCAAAAAACAAATCGGACTTTAGAACAACTTGATCACGCGATGATTTATTTCTTAATTGCTGGAAGTTATACGCCGATTTGTCTTGTTGCCTTGCGCGGTGGATGGGGGTGGAGTTTGTTGGGAGTTGTTTGGAGTTTAGCTATTACAGGGATTGTTTTAAAATTAGTTTTTAGGGATCCTCCCCGAGTTATCGTGGCCATACTTTTTTCTTTTTATATTATTATTGGATGGCTCGGTCTTATTGCTTGGGCGCCGCTGGTGCAGGTATTATCCAATTGGGGAATCTTTTGGTTTGTGCTAGGGGGTGTTTTTTATACTGTTGGCGCAATAATTTTTAATACAGATCGATTAAGACTTTCTGTGCACATTGGGGCTCATGAGATATGGCATTTTTTTGTAATGGCGGGGAGTCTTAGTCATTTTTGGGTTATGTTAAAATATGTTTCCCCTTTAGGTTGATGATTTTGACTGACGGTGGCGGATAAATTCGATTATGCCCGGAAGGATTGAGATAAAAATAATGGCAAAGATCACAAAGGTAAAGTTTCGTTTTACAACTTCTAAATTTCCAAAGAAATATCCAGCCAGCGTAAATCCAACGACCCATAAAATCCCGCCAACAACATTGTAAGTTAGAAATCGGCCATAGTTCATGTTTCCAACACCAGCTAAAAATGGGGCAAAGGTGCGGATGATTGGAATGAATCGCGCAATGATGATTGTTTTGCCGCCATATTTCTCATAAAAGTGTTTTGTTTTCTCTAGATGGCTTTCTTTGATGAGCGGGATTCGTTCTCGGCGTAATATTTTATTAGATAACATTTTCCCAATCCCATAATTGACACTGTCGCCAGCAATTGCGGCGACACATAAGAGCCCTATTAGGAGGCTGATTTCAAGAGATCCTTGCGCTGCAAAAGCACCTAGAACAAACAAAAGAGAATCGCCGGGCAAAAAAGGTGTAAAGACGAGTCCGGTTTCACAAAAGATAATTAAAAAGACGATGGCGTAAGTCCATGTTCCATAATGTTCGATGATGTTGTTAAGATGATGATCCAGATGAATTATAAGATCGACAAACTTTAAAATAAATTCCACGAGCGCTCCTGTCTTAGTTGATTACCATTTTTTGAAAATAATAAATACAGCAAGGATAATAAATAAAAACCCAACAAGATAATTCCATTTCATTTCTTCTTTAAGATAGACAACGGAAAAGATGCAAAAGACCACAAGGGTGATGACTTCTTGAATTGTTTTAAGTTGGGCGGTTGAAAATTGAGAACTGCCGATACGATTGGCGGGGACTTGAAAGCAATATTCAACAAAGGCAATAAACCAGCTGATTAAAATGACTTTAAAAAGAGGCGAGCTTTTGTATTTAAGGTGGCCGTACCAGGCGATGGTCATGAAAATATTTGATATGGTCAATAAAATAATGGCGGTCATATCCCTCGTTTCAATAGTTTTGCAACATTTAAAATATTTTTTACTCCAAAAAGACGAGGGATAATACCGCGCTTTTCTGAAATAAAACATTGTAGAACTTTTGAAACGCGGTATAAAATTTTCTCCAACAATTAGGCGTATCATAGTACAATCAGTCGCCCAAATAAAGTAAATGATGGAAATATTTAGATAACAGAGAACTGACAGTATGTTTTGGTTGGTTTTTTATGAGGCGTGTTTTAGTTGGCTAATCGAAAGTCTGTGATTTGCCAGCCCAGATGACTTTGACTTAATTCCAAAATCCATTCTTGGCCGGACGGCAGGTGTGTTCCCGGAGTAAATTCCAGAATGACATTAAATTGCGCGTGACGACGCTTATTTTTCTTGTCAAAAACTTTGCTTTTGATTTGATAAGAAACAAGGCTGAAGACGGGCGGATATTTGTAAGGGTTTTTCCAGTAAACATAGGTTCTGTCCATGTCGTTGGTTTGCCATGAGGTTAGGACAGTTGTGACAATTCGTGTTACTTCTCTTTTCATTAAAGATGGTTTGACGACGAAATAGAGGATTGCAATTAGGACAACAAGAGAAATAAGGAAAATGTTTTTTGTTTTCATTTTTATTTGTTTATATTAATTCGATTTAAAAACGAGAATAGTGTGCTTATTTATAATATTCATTTTTTGCGATTTGTAAAATGAGAATTTTGATTAAACCAATTGCCTGTTTGTACTTTTTATTCTCTTGTTTAGGATGTGATCGTCTTTATCGGTTTTTAGATAAAGAAGGGGCACAGGAAAAAGAGCTCATTGGCCAGGCTTTGCCCTATGAGCATAATCCAGCCGTCGAAGAAATTCAAAGATTGTTAAAGATTTATGGCTATTATTCTGGATTGCCTGATGGGGCGATAGGGGCCAAGACGCGCGGGGCTATTATTCGATTTCAACAAGAGAATGGGCTAAAAGAAACGCGCTATGTTGATGATGCGACATGGTCTAAGCTTAAAGTTTTTCGAGAAAACCAATTAATTGTTAAAGGAAATCTAAATATTAAACTGGTTCAAAAGCTTCTTAAAAAAGCAGGGTTTAATCCTGGATCTATTGATGGAAGCGTGGGGAAGAATACTATTATTGCGGTTAAGCAGTTTCAAAAGGTTCATGGTTTGATGGCGGATGGCAAGATTGGGTATAAAACGCTTGAACAATTATCTTTTTATTTGTCAGAGACCAAAGCCCCATCCGTGAATCGGTAGCAAGGCAAATAGAACAATTATTTAAAAATATTATTTATTTTATTTGTTTTTTAAAATATATGTTATGATTCTGACACTGTTATAAAAGAATTTCTCTTTAGTTATGAAAATCCACGAATATCAAGCCACGGAAATATTCAAGAAAGCTGGAATCCCAGTTATTAGCGGACGGGTTGCGACCGAAGTTTATGACGCTGCCTTGATTGCTGATGAAATTGGTTATCCAGTTGTCCTCAAATCTCAAGTTCTTGTCGGGGGCCGCGGTAAGGCGGGCGGGATCAAGGTTGTTAAAGACAAACATGAACTTGAAAAAACTTTCCAAGAATTAAAAAAACTTAAGATTAAAGGTTATCCAGTTGAAAAAATCTTGGTGGTTAAGGCCATCGACATCAAAAAAGAAATTTATATTGGGATTACCATTGATAGTGCCAAAGACGATGTGGTTCTCATTGCCAGTGCGGCTGGTGGTGTTGAGATTGAAGAGACGGCGAAGACAAATCCCGATGCGATTAAGAAGTTTTATCTCCAAGGTGAAAAAGAAATTGATCATCACCGTTGGCCGGTTTTTATCCGTTCCATTTTTGAAGATCCTGCCCAGAAAGAAGCTGCCACTAAAATCTTTCAGAATCTTGTTAAGGTTTTTTTTGAATACGATTGTTCTATCGCGGAAATTAATCCTTTAGTTATTGATGGCAAGGGCCAGATTTTGGCGGCGGATGCTAAAATCAATTTTGATGAAAATGCGTTTTTCCGTCATGAAGAGTTAGTTAAACTACGTGATTTAAGATATGAGAATCCTGATGAGTTAGAAGCCAAAGAAAAAGGATTAAGCTTTGTCAAACTAGACGGCAACGTTGGTTGTATTGTTAATGGCGCGGGACTGGCCATGGCGACGATGGATATTGTGAAGTTAACCGGTGGCAGCCCTGACAATTTCTTAGATGTTGGAGGAAGCTCAAATCCAGAAAAAGTTTTAAATGCGTTAAAGATCATTTTGCGCAATAAAAACATTAAAGCTATTTTGATTAATATTTTTGGTGGAATCACCCGTTGTGATGATATTGCCAAAGGAATTTTAGAAGCTAAGAAACAAATCACGATGACGGTTCCTTTGGTTGTGCGATTAACAGGAACTAATGAAAAAGAAGCCAAAGAGCTCTTAGCAAAAAATGGCTTAAGCACGTATTCAACGATGCGCGAAGCGGTTGATAAGGTTGTGGAGTTAACGAAATCATGAGCATTTTATTAGATCAAAATTCTAAAGTTATTGTTCAGGGCATTACCGGCCGCGATGGATCATTCCATGCCGAGAAAATGGTGGAGTATGGAACCAAGGTTGTTGGGGGTGTGACGCCAGGCAAGGGTGGACAGCAAGTCGTCGGTATTCCGGTATTTAATAACGTCGCGGAAGCTAAAGAAAAAACAGCCGCTAATGTTGCAGTTATTTATGTTCCGGCCAAATTTGCCAAAGATGCCATGCTTGAAGATATTCGTGCAGGAATTGAGTTAATCATCTGTATTACGGAAGGCGTACCAGTTTTAGATATGGTTGAAGTTCGCAAGGCGATGGTGGGGAAAAATATTCGTTTGATTGGTCCTAATTGTCCGGGGGCTATTTCTCCAGGAAAATGCAAGGTTGGAATTATGCCAGGGCATATTCATAAACAAGGCCCGATTGGTGTTGTCTCTCGCAGCGGGACGCTTACCTATGAAGTTGTTTATAATTTAACATTAAGTGATATTGGTCAATCGAGTTGTGTTGGTTTAGGTGGAGATCCAATTATTGGGACGCGATTTGTGGATGTTCTGGATATGTTTATGCGTGATAATGAAACCAAAGGAATTGTCATGGTTGGTGAAATTGGCGGGGCTGATGAACAAATCGCCGCTGATTATATTAAGAAAAATGCCACGAAGCCTATCGTTGGCTTTATTGCTGGCCGAACGGCTCCTGCCGGAAAACGCATGGGTCATGCGGGCGCGATCATCTCTTCAGGTGATTCTACCGCCGAGGCCAAGCGTGAAATTCTTAAACAGGCTGGCGTCACCGTTGTTGATTTCCCCGATGAAATTCCCGCTGTTTTTAAGAATAAATTAAAATAACCTCTAAATTTTTTC
The DNA here is from genome assembly GCA_023247445.1 of Candidatus Omnitrophota bacterium. Classification (GTDB taxonomy): domain Bacteria; phylum Omnitrophota; class Gorgyraeia; order Zapsychrales; family Zapsychraceae; genus JAHFGL01. The sequence goes on from JAHFGL010000006.1 coordinate 35,765, forward strand.
AAAAGATACTATAATAGTCTCATCTTTAAGGACTTTTTTTGTCCAAGGCTTATTATGACCAAGAAAAAAGTAAAAAATATTTTTCTGTCTTCAATTCATCAAGATGCAGGCAAAACCACCATTTCGCTTGGTTTGTATACTGTTTTTAAGGAACGAAAATTAAAAACAGCTTTTATGAAACCGGTTGGTCAACAGTTTGTCAGCGTTGGTGATTTAAATATTGATAAAGATTCATATTTGATTGGGGAAGTCTTTCGCTGTAATAAAAGATTTAAGGAAATGAGTCCGATCACAATTGGCCGCGGGTATACCGAAAAATATATTTTTAATCCCCACAAGGATAAATTAAAAGAATCGATTGAAACATCATTTAAAACTCTGATTAAGGGAAAAGATGCGATTATCGTCGAAGGAACTGGCCATGCGGGCGTGGGGTCGGTTATTGATTTTTCTAATGCGGACGTTGCTCAGCTATTGGGATCGAAAGTTATTATTGTTAGCGAAGGCGGTATTGGCAAAAGCATTGATGAAATTATGTTGAATAAGGCGCTTTTTGATTTAAAGAACGTCGAGATTTTGGGCGTTATTGTTAATAAAGTTTTGCCAGAGAAGTATGAAAAGATTAAAACGATATTAGGGAAAGGTTTAGAAAATAAAGGTCTACGTTTGTTGGGAGTTATTCCGCTTGATCCGCTATTAAGTTCTCCAACGATGCAAGAAATTAAAATTAGACTTGGGCTTGAGCTTCTGTGTGGTGATCTTGACACCTCACGTCGGGTTGCGCATACTATTGTGGCTGCGATGGAGCCGCACAACATGATTCATTATTTAAAGAAGAACACACTCGTTTTAACTTCTGGCGATCGGGTTGATAATATTTTGGTTGCGGTCAGTTCGCATTTAGTTAGCGGAGGAGAGGGCAATCAGGTGGCGGGGATTATTTTAACGGGAGGGTTGATGCCGAATCCGAAAATTATCGATCTTCTTAAGAAAAGTAAAATTCCTGTTCTATTGACGGAAAATGATACGTACACGGTGGCTGGCAAAATAGAGCATCTTATTTGTAAAATCCAGAAAACAGATAAAGATAAAATTCAAGAAGCAAAACATCTTGTGAAGCAATATGTGGATGTGAATGCAATTCTAGAAAATGCTTAGACAGCTTTCAGTTTTCAGCTATCAGCTTTCAGTAGCTGATAGCTGCTGATAGCTGGTAACTGACAGCTGAAAGCTGAAACAATATGTTTCCCAATATCCTGTCTAATTCAGTTTACATCATCGATGGGGCACGAACCCCAATCGGCAGTGCTAACAAAAGTTTAAAAAGTTTTTCCGCCGCTGCGCTCGCTTCGCTGGTTATTAAAGAGCTTATCCGACGAAATAAGGTTAATAAATATTTGATCAATCAAGTTGTTTTAGGCAACGCCGTTTCTGCTGGTCTGGGACAGAATTTTGCGCGACAAGCATCTCTTTTGGCAGATCTTGATGAATCAATCCCGGCATTTTCGGTAAATAATGTTTGTGGTTCGGGATTGCAATCGATTATTTTAGGAGCACAGGCGATTTTAGCTCAAGAGGCTGATTTGGTTATTGCGGGAGCTTCGGAAAGTGCCACAAAAAATCCATTTTTATTGGATCGTGATGATGTTGAAAACGAAAAGTTTAAGAACCACCAAGATAGCTTAACTCACGATGGTCTTTATTGTCAGATTTCCAAAAAGAGCATGGGGGAGTTGGTGGAAGATTTGGCAAAAAAATATAATATTTCTCGAGATGAACAAGATCAATATGCTTTAGAAAGTCATCGCAAGGCTTGTTTGGCACAGCAACAAAATAAATTTTCGAATGAAATTGTTTCTATTAAAGTTTCTAATCAAAAGACATTAGATAAGGATGATCGTCCTCGTCAGAATATCAGGATAGATTCCTTCCGTGATTTACCTTCAGCCTTCAAAGATAATGGGACGGTAACCGCAGGCAACAGTTCTGCGCCAAGCGATGGCGCGGCGGCGGTTGTTCTGGCATCAAAAAGATTTCTTAACGAACATAAATTAAAAGCCAAAGCACGCATTGTGGGATACGTCTCGATCGGTGTTAAACCTGAGCAGACTTTTGAGGCCGCTATTGGTGCGATTGAAGCATGCCTTCATAAATGTCATTTAACATCTAAAGATATCGATTTGTTTGAAGTTGGCGAATCTTTTGCCGCTCAAGCTGTTTTAACTAAAATCAAGCTTGGGCTTGCTGATAAAAAGTTTAATGCTTTTGGTGGCGATCTTGCCTTGGGGCATCCTTTGGGCGGTGCCGGCACCCGAATTTTAGTTACGCTTCTTCATGCGCTTTCTGATCAAAAACTACGCCGAGGTTTAGCTTGTGTTTGTTATGGCGGTGGTGGAGCTATCGCTATTATTATAGAAAGAACAGGATAATTATGTCACCAACCAAAAGTAAGAAATTAAATATTACTCAAATTCAAGAATTAACGATCCTGCGAAGTATCGTTGAGATTACAAATTCTGAGTTGGATTTAAATTGGACGCTTCATGAAGTAGTCAAGGTTGTGACTGACATGACCAAAGCGGATTCCGTTTTTGTTTATCTCTTTGATGAAAAGAAAGAGCATTTGGTGCTCATGGCTTCTAAAACGCCGCATAAACATGAGTTAGGAAAAGTCACCCTTAAAGTTGGTGAAGGGATCACAGGTTGGGTTGCTCAGGAAAATAAGCCAGTGGCCATTGCTCAAAATGCATACAAAGATAAGCGTTTTAAGGGGTTTGATGTTCTTCCTGAAGATCGTTATGAGGCTTTTCTTTCGGTGCCCATTCTTCATAAGAATCGTGCCATTGGCGTTATTAATGTTCAACACAAAAAGCCGCATGAGTATGCTGCCGCGACGACAAATTTGATATCTATTATTGCTAAACAAATGGGTGGCGTTATTGATAATGCCCGGCTTTTTGATGAAGCCAAGAAAAAAGCTCTTCAGTTGGACAGTCTTGTTAAGGTTAGCAATTCAATTACTTCGCAAGATTATTTAGATGAAATTTTAAGTTTGATTGTTGTTGTTACGGCCGAAATGCTTAACTCGAAGGTTTGTTCGATTATGTTATTAGATGAAAAAGGTCATGAGTTGGTCATGAAAGCGGCGCAAGGCTTAAGTGAAGAATATAAGAGAAAGCCTAATGTTAAGGTGGAGACAAGTTTAACCGGACAGGTGGTCAAAACCAAACAGCCGATGATTATTAATGATGTTAAAAAGGAAGAACGGTTTGTCTATCAAGATCTTGCCACCAAAGATAATTTAACTTCTCTTTTGGCGGTTCCGATGGTTGTTAAAGAAAAGGCCATTGGTGTTGTTAGTGTGTATACAAAAATTCCGCATCATTTTTCTCAAGAAGAGATTGATGTTTTACAATTGGTTGCTAATCAGGCAGCGGTTGCGGTTGAAAATACAAAACTTGTAGAAGAGGCTTTGAGAGCCAAGGAAGCTTTAGAGACAAGAAAAGTGGTTGAGCGTGCCAAAGGCATTTTGATGCAGATGAATAATTTAGCGGAAGAAGCCGCTTACCGATTAATTCATAAGAAGAGTATGGACTCTTGCCGATCGATGAAAGAGATTGCTGAGTCGATTATATTGATGGATGAGATACGGAAAAAATAAATTTTTTAGCACCTAGCGTCTTAGGTAGTATTTTTTAATAAGCTACAGAGATAATGAAAAAAGATTTGACAAGTTAATTAATTAATTGTATATTCTGACCATCAAGCCAACGAAGGTTTGATGAAAATTTAAAAAGGGCACAGAAGTCCGACGATACTGGTGAAATGTAGAGTCGGACATTTTTATTTTAAGGGCAATGAGGTCCCGAATTAATCTAAGGAAACTTAGTCGATTCGGGATTTTTTACAGTGTAGGAAAGGACAAGCCTTTCCTAACTGCTGAAAATTCCTTTCCTACACAGCAAAGAAGATATGACGAACGAAGTGAGGAATTTTCTTGTTTGATGGGCAAGGAAGTTTTTGCCTAATATGACCCAAGAAGGTCTTTATATATAGGGAAATCAATAAGAACAAGAAAGAGGAGGAATCAATAATGGACATGATTAATGCAGGCGATACAGCATGGGTCCTTGCCTCATCGGCACTGGTCATGCTTATGACTCCTGGCCTCGCCTTTTTTTACGGAGGCATGGTCAGACGCAAGAACATTTTAGGAGTCTTAATGCAATGTTTTACAGTTTTGGGTGTCATTAGTCTTCAGTGGGTTCTATTTGGATACAGTCTTTCTTTTGGTCCAGGCAATGCTTTTATTGGAGGATTAAGCTGGGCTGGGTTAAATGGAGTAGGTTTTGAGCCTAATACAGATTATGCCGGGACTATTCCTCATCAAGCTTTTATGATCTTTCAGGCAATGTTTGCCATCATTACTCCTGCTTTAATTATTGGAGCTTTTGCTGAAAGAATGAAATTTTCTGCATTTTTGGTTTTCACTGTTCTTTGGGCAACCTTAGTTTATGATCCTATTTGCCATATGGTTTGGGCTGTTGGCGGATATGCACGTGGCTTTGGAACCTTGGATTTCGCCGGTGGAACAGTTGTTCACATTAATGCTGGTATTGCTGGTTTGGCGGTTGCTTTGGCGATCGGAAAAAGAAAAGGGTATGAAAATAAATCTTTTCCAATCCATAATCTTCCTCTTACGGTTTTAGGGGCTGGTTTATTGTGGTTTGGATGGTTTGGATTTAATGCTGGAAGTGCTTTAGCTGCTAATGGTTTAGCCGCTAGTGCTTTTGTCGTAACGAATACCGCCGCCGCTGCTGCAGGTTTAAGCTGGGCGCTTATAGAGTGGAAGGTTAATGGTAAGCCAACTATCTTGGGAACTGTTTCCGGAGCTGTCGCTGGGCTAGTTGCTGTTACACCAGCCGCCGGTTTTGTCACTGTTATGGGTTCTATCTATATTGGTTTATTAGTTAGTGTATTCTGCTTTATTGCAGTCAGTTTCTTAAAACCAAAATTAGGATATGATGATTCCTTAGATGCCTTTGGTGTTCATTGCGTTGGTGGAATTTGGGGCGCTCTTGCAACAGGTTTATTTGCGACCAAGACTGTAAATTCTGCTGGTGCTGATGGATTGTTTTATGGTAATCCAGCCCAACTTTTGATTCAGACAAAAGCTGTTCTGCTTACGGTTGTTTATAGTTTTGTGGTCACTTTTGTTCTTTGTAAAGTGATTGATATGGTAATGGGCCTAAGAGTAGATGAAGCTGATGAAGTTGAAGGGCTTGACGTCAGTCAACATCATGAACGAGCTTATACTGTTTTAGATTAAACTTAAGAGGAGGAAAATATGAAGCTTATTATTGCTATAATTCAACCGCATAGGCTTGAAGATGTTAAAAAAGCTCTTTATGCGGCTGATGTTAATTTAATTACCGTCAGTGAAGTGTTGGGTCATGGACGTGAAAAGAGCGTCGATGAATTTTACCGTGGATCGAAAGAATCCGGTAACTTGCTTAGAAAAATCCGTTTAGAGATTGCTGTTAATGACAACTTTGTTGAGCCAACCGTGAAGGCTATTGTTCGCGGTGGTAAGACAGGAAAAGTTGGCGATGGCAAAATTTTTGTCATGAGTTTGGAGCGATGTGTTCGTATCCGAACAGGTGAAGAAGGCCACGACGCGATTGGGTAAAGTTATCCTGAGCGAAGCGAAGGATCTCAAAGCTCTTAAGTATTTTGAGATCCTTCGTCGCTTTGCTCCTCAGGATGACTCAGTATAAAAATCTTGACAAAATTTTTAGCTATTAGTATACTCAGCCATATTTTTACCAGGGCTATAGGGGCGAAGAAGTCCCAAAAATTTTATGTATCATTCCCTTCAATATCGACAGGGGCATTGATGTCCCGAAATTCCTTAAACTGTTTAAGGTGATTTCGGGATTTTTTGTTTTAGACGGAAAATTCAACATAAGGAGAACATGCTATGGGTACAACATCAAGAATCAAAGAAATCCAGACAGCCGAAGATCTGTCAATTAAGGGGGAAGAGATGGGGACAGCGTCGTTAGGGGCACAAATACCAAATTATTATGGAAAGAATGTTTTCGGTTTAAAAACAATGCGCAGTTATCTTTCAGAAAAAGCTTATAATTCTTTAAGCGCAACGATTAATAACGCCGGAAAGTTAGACCCAAGCATTGCCGATGAAGTTGCTGAAGCGATGAAAACATGGGCCGTTTCCAAAGGCGCCACACATTTTACACATTGGTTCCAACCATTAACTAGCACAACCGCTGAAAAACACGAAGCCTTTATTGAACCTGATGGTCAAGGCAGTGTTATTTTGAAATTTTCTGGAAAAGAATTAATCCAAGGGGAACCAGATGCCTCTAGTTTTCCTTCTGGTGGGTTAAGAGCAACATTTGAAGCGCGTGGATATACAGCATGGGATCCAACAAGCCCAGCTTTTATTAAGGAAGGTCCAGAAGGCGCTACTCTTTGTATTCCGACGGTATTTTGTGGTTATCATGGTGAAGCGTTAGATAAAAAGACGCCGTTACTTCGTTCGATGGCGGCCTTATCTAAACAAGCTTGCCGTTTGGGAGCCCTATTTGGCATCGATGTTAGAGGTAAAAGAGCCTTTGCTACACTTGGTGGTGAACAAGAATATTTCTTAATTGATAAAAAATTCTATTTGGAACGACTTGATCTTATCCAAACTGGCCGTACGCTTTTTGGTTCTAAACCAGCCAAGCATCAACAAATGGAAGATCATTATTTTGGCGCGATCAAAGGTCGCATCATGGCGTTTATGGAGGATTTTGATCGAGAATTATGGAAATTGGGAATTCCTGGACGAACACGACATAATGAAGTAGCTCCAGCTCAATTTGAAATTGCCCCAATCTTTGAAGAGTTAAATTTAGCGGTTGATCATAATATGATCACCATGGAAGTTATGCGTCAGACAGCAGAAAAACATGGACTTGTTTGTTTGCTTCATGAAAAACCATTTGCGGGTGTTAATGGTTCTGGTAAACATAATAATTGGGCGATTGTTGGACCCGACGGGAAAAATTGGTTATATCCTGGGAAAAATCCACATGACAACGCAAAATTCTTAGCGGTGTTGTGCGCCATTATCAAAGCGGTTGATACGTATGCAGGCGTTTTACGTTCTTCAGTTGCGTATGCTGGAAACGATCATCGTTTAGGGGCTAATGAAGCGCCACCAGCGATTATCTCCATTTTTCTTGGCGATCAGTTAACTGATATTATTGAACAAATTGAAAAAGGCGGAGCAAAAAATTCTAAATCCGGCGGAGTTATTGAGATCGGCGTTGATTCTCTACCAACGCTGCCTCGTGATGCCACCGATCGTAACAGAACTTCTCCATTTGCCTTTACCGGAGCTAAGTTTGAATTTCGCGCGGCTGGATCAAACATGACGTTATCTTGGCCAAATGCGGTGTTAAACACAATCGTCGCTGAAGCCCTTGATGAGATGTGTACACAGCTTGAAGCTGATGTAAAAGCCAAAAAAGATTTTAACCAATCTTTACAAAAACTTTTACAAGAAACAATTAAGAAGCACAAGAAGGTTCTTTTTAACGGCGACAATTATACCGCCGAATGGCATGCCGAAGCGAAGAAACGTGGTTTGCCAAATATGAAAAATACACCAGAAGCTTTGGCGGTTTTAAAAGATGAAAAAACGCTTAAGCTCTTTGAAAAACATAGTGTGCTTTCTCGTAAAGAGTTGCTTTCTCGTTACGAAGTTTATATGCATACCTACAACACCATCGTCGCGCTCGAAGGCAATTGCGCCTTAACGATTGCTAAGACGATGATTATCCCAGCTTGCGTTGCTTATCAAAATGAATTAGCTGTGATGATTAAAAATGTAGGTACTGCTGGAAAGACAACATCAATGAAGAAACTTTTAAAAGAAGTGAGCACATTAACTGACGGCGCATTAGCTGTTTGTGATCAGTTGGAATCAGCCGTGTCCGCTCATAAATCCGATAAGACGCTCGCCGCGATGGCTAGCTTAAGAGAGAAAATTGATACGTTAGAAGGCCTAGCACCGAAAGATAGTTGGCCGTTACCTTCTTACGCTGAAATGTTGTTTGTTTATTAATTATTAGTTGTACAAAAATCGACGGAGAGTGGCAAGGGTCTTTAAAGTTAGGGCTTACCACTCTCCGTTTTATTTTTTCGATGATTTATTTCATTAAACATATTGATATAGAAGGTCCAGGGACATTTGGAGATTTCTTAAGGCGAAAGAATATTCCCTTTAGAATTGTTGATCTTGGGGCTGGCGAGAAATTACCTAAATTAACGAAAGACGTTGATGCGATTGTTATTCTCGGCGGGCCGATGAATGTGTATGAAGAAGATAAATATTCATTTTTGAAGGCAGAAGATCAGTTTATTAAAGAAGTTCTCGCGCAAGAAATTCCGTTTATGGGAATCTGTTTAGGATCTCAATTGCTTTCAAGGGCTGCTGGTTCAACCGTCGGGAAATCACCGGTTAAAGAAGTTGGATTTTTTGATGTTGAGTTAACCAAAGATGGCAAGTCAGATCTGCTCTTTAAAGGATTAGAAAATAAGATAAATATTTATCATTGGCATGAAGATATGTTTAACATTCCCGCTGGCGGAAAACTTTTGGCGACGGCTAAGGGCTGTCCACATCAAGCTTTTAAAGTTGGCCCTTGTGCATATGGATTACAGTTTCATGTTGAAGTGACTGATATTAGCATTAATGAGTGGGCGACGGAATATATCAAGGATCATGCTGAGTTAAAGATTAAGATGGAAAGAATGATGGCTGATTATGTTGTTAAGAAAAGAGAGTTTGATCAAACGGCTGAAAAAATTTATGAGAATTTTTTAGAAATTATTAAAAGGTCAAAAAATGTTACGTCTAGCGCTCGCACAAATTAATCCAATAGTTGGTGATCTTAAGGGCAATCAGCAGAAGATTGTTGATTATATTAAGCAAGCGCAAGCTCAGCATGCTGATGCGGTTATTTTTCCAGAACTTGCTTTGACAGGTTATCCGCCGGAAGATTTGCTTTTAAAAGATCATTTCATTGCGGATAATATTAAAGCCTTGCAGGCCGTGATCAAACACACCAAAGGCGTAACCGCCATTGTTGGATTTGTTGATCGCGATAAAAATGGAAATTTATATAATGCGGCCGCGGTTATTGAAAATGGAAAGTTTAAAGGCGTTTATCATAAACAGGAACTTCCTAACTATGGTGTCTTTGATGAGAAACGGTATTTTAAGCCAGGAAATGAAAATAAGATTTTTTCGATCAAAGGTGTAAAGGTTGGAATAAATATTTGTGAAGATATTTGGGTTGATAAGGCGGCCTATTATCAGCAGGCGAAAAAAGGAGCCAAGCTTCTTATTAACATTTCAAGTTCTCCGTATGATTTAAATAAATTGCAAGCCAGACAAAATCTTTTAAAGCGGCGTGTTAAGGAAACAAAGACTTTTGTTTGTTATGTTAATCTCGTCGGCGGGCAAGATGAGTTGGTTTTTGATGGCAGTAGTTTTGTGATGGATCCTAAGGGGCGGACTCTGGCGATGGCTAAAGAATTTGATGAGGACTTGCTGATCGTTGACTTAAATTCTAGCAAGAAAAAACTTGTTGAAAAACGAACAATCAAGGCTTTAAGTCAAATTGAACGCATTTACAAGGCGCTTGTTTTGGGAACACATGATTATGTTAAGAAAAATGGTTTTCAAAAAGTTTGTGTGGGATTAAGCGGTGGGATTGATTCTGCTTTAGTCGCTGAGATTGCGGTTAATGCGATCGGCAAAAATAATGTGATTGGCGTATCGATGCCGTCACGGTTTAGTTCTGAAGGAACAAAGTTGGATGCTAAACGAATCGCGGAAAGCTTAGGAATACAGTTTCTGGAGATTCCTATTGAGCCTATATTTAACAGTTATTTAAAAATTTTGGCTGATGCTTTTAAGGGATTAAAGTCCAATTCGGCTGAAGAAAATATTCAAGCGAGAATTCGGGGCAATATTCTTATGGCCCTGTCCAACAAATTTGGCTGGCTTGTTTTAACAACGGGTAATAAAAGTGAAATCGCGGTTGGCTATTGTACGCTTTATGGCGATATGTCGGGAGGGTTTGCGGTTATTAAAGATGTTCCGAAAACGAAGGTTTATGAATTAGCGGAATTTGTTAACAAGAGAAAGGGCGCGATTATTCCACAAACTATCATTGATCGAGCACCAAGCGCTGAGCTTCGGGAAAATCAGAAGGATCAAGATACCCTGCCGCCGTATCATGCCTTGGACCAAATGTTGGAGCAATATGTGGAAAAACACAGCTCTTTGGATCAAATGGTTAAAACTAATGATTTGGCCTTGGTTAAGCAGGTTATTACGATGGTGGATCATAATGAGTATAAGCGCCGCCAGGGTGCGCCAGGGATTAAGATTACCCCGCGCGCTTTTGGCAAAGATTGGCGTTTGCCGATTACGAATAAGTATCGAGAATTTTAATAGAAGATTGCGTTGACGAGTGCTTGATGTGCCCAATTGGCCTTCAAGAAGACGAGAATAATATTAACGAACTGAAAGGGGGCAAGAAATGAGTGATTTAATTCCAAGCGAACGAATTGAAAGAAGGATATTTTTTCTTCGAGGGAAGAAAGTAATGGTCGATAGAGATCTAGCTGAGTTGTATGAAGTTACAACAAAAGGTTTAAATCAACAAGTAAAGAGAAATATTAAAAGATTTCCTGAAGATTTTATGTTTCAGCTTACTGAAGAAGAAAAGCAGGAGGTGGTCACAAATTGTGACCACCTCAACATAATAAAATTTTCATATGTCAATCCTTACGTTTTTACAGAACAAGGGATAGCAATGTTATCCAGCGTACTTAAGAGTGAACGAGCAATTCAAGTGAATATTGCGATTATGCGTGCTTTTACACGTTTGAGGGAACTTATGGCAACTCATAAAGAATTACGCGAGAAAATTGAAATGATGGAAAGAAAATATGACCATCAGTTTAAAGTTGTTTTTGAGGCTATTAAAAGGCTTATAGAACCGCCAGAAAGACCAAAAGAACCGATTGGTTTTAGGCCGATTAAGGATTAAGTATCTTTAATAACTTCAATGATTTTTAACTCTAATAAGTATATTTTTATAGAGAAAATAACGTTGCATTCTATAAAAAAATATGTAAAATTATGAGCTGTTGTGTTCGGTCCAAAACGACTAAAGGATAGTAAAAATGAGCGAGATTTTTTATCCACCAAAAAAACAAGGGTTATATGATCCGCAAATGGAACATGATAGTTGCGGCGTGGGATTTATTACCCATTTAAAAGGGAAAAAGTCTCATGATATTGTCCGTCAAGGTATTCAAATTTTAGAAAATTTGACGCATCGCGGAGCTTGCGGATGTGATCCTGAAACCGGTGATGGTGCTGGGATCATGATTCAAATGCCCGATGCTTTTTTACGTAAAGAATGTGCCAAAATTCATATCGATCTTCCTCCTTTAGGTGAATATGGGGCGGGTATTGCTTTCTTGCCGCCGAGCTCCACTGATCGCAACACGATGGAGGAATGGACTGAGCATATTGTTCATGAAGAAGGTCAAAAATTTCTTGGTTGGCGCGAAGTTCCCCATGAAAGTTCTGGCATTGGAAAAGTTGCGCGATCCGTTAAGCCAGAATTTAAGCAGATTTTTATTGGTCGAGGAAAAAATACACGCCCCGAAGACTTAGACCGCAAGTTATATATTATTCGTAAACGACTCTATAATAAAGTCTACCAGTCGACGCTCAATCAAAAGAATTATTATTATTTTTGCAGTTTATCAACCAAGACCATGGTCTACAAAGGTCAGCTTATGGCTGAGCAGGTTGATCGGTTCTTTACTGACTTGGCTAATCCGCTCATGGTTTCTGCTATGGCGCTTATTCATTCGCGTTACAGCACCAATACTTTCCCGACTTGGGCGCTCGCGCATCCATATCGCATGATTGCGCATAATGGAGAAATTAATACACTTCGTGGCAACATCAATTGGATGCATGCGCGCGAAATGCAATTTATTTCTGATGTTTTCGGTGAAGATATTAAAAAAGTTCTTCCAATTGTCGTTCCTCATGGAAGCGATACGGCAACGCTTGATAACGTTTTGGAAATGCTTGTTTTGGCTGGACGATCATTGCCGCATGCGATGATGATGATGATTCCTGAGGCGTGGAGCGGTCATGAAAGCATGTCGGAAGAAAAAAAAGCTTTTTATGAATATCATTCGTGTTTAATGGAGCCGTGGGATGGTCCAGCCTCGATTGCTTTTAGCGATGGACGTTATATCGGCGCTGTTTTGGATCGAAATGGGCTTCGGCCTTCGCGTTATTTGGTGACGAAAGATGATATTGTTGTTATGGCTTCCGAAGCAGGAGTTCTTCCGATTGAACCTCAGCGTATTTTAGTAAAGGGGCGGTTACAGCCTGGCAAGATGTTTTTAATTGATACTCAAGAAGGCCGCATTATTGATGATGCTGAATTAAAACATGAATATGCCAATCGTAAGCCGTATCGTAAATGGCTTAAAGAAAATCTTATTTATATCGAGGATCTTCCTGAACCAAAGAAGGTGCAAGGTTTAAATGAACATACGCTCCTTGAGCGCCAACGTGCTTTTGGGTATACCATTGAAGATTTAAAAATGCTTATTTATCCTATGGCCACGGGAGCTGAAGAGGCGACGGGCTCCATGGGAACAGATACGCCCTTGGCTGTTCTTTCGTATCGCGCCCAACTGTTGTTTAATTATTTTAAACAACTTTTTGCGCAAGTGACCAATCCCCCTGTTGATGCTATTCGTGAAGAAGTTATCATGGCGGAAGATGTGCTTTTGGGGGCTGAGGGTAATTTGCTGGAAGAAACACCCGCGCACTGTCATCGACTAAAAATTAAGCGCCCAGTTCTTTCTAATGAAGAATTGGAAAAAGTGCGCCATGTTCGACGAGGAAGTCTTAAGGCGATTACGCTTGATATTGTTTTTAAATTGGCGGATGGTCCTAAGGGATTAGCAACGGCGTTGACACAACTTTTCAAAGAAGCAGATGAAGCTCTTGCTAAAGGGTATAGCATTATCATTTTATCCGATCGTGGGGTTAATAAAGAAAATGTACCGATGCCATCACTCTTGGCTTGCGCGGGACTGCATCATCATTTAACTCGTCAAGGAACGCGTACAAAGGTAAGTATTGTTTTAGAGACAGGTGAACCCAGGGAGATGCATCATTTTGCTGTTCTTATTGGTTATGGGGCCAACGCGATCAATCCATATTTGGCGTTTGAAACAATTGAAAATGAAATTAACGCCGGGGTTTATCCAGAAGGGTTGAGATTTAAAGAGGCGCAGAAAAATTATCTTAAGTCGACGCGTAAGGGATTGTTTAAAGTTATCTCGAAAATGGGGATTTCAACTATTCAATCGTATTGTGGTGCGCAAATTTTTGAAGCGATTGGTTTAAATGAAGAATTTATTGAAAAATATTTTACGGCTACCCCTTCACGTATTGGTGGCGTTGGCATTGAAACGATTGCCGAAGAAATGCTACGTCGTCACAAAACGGCGTATCCGGATGAAAATGTTTATGATCAAATGTTGGACGTTGGAGGTGAATATAGTTGGCGACGAGAAGGAGAACATCATCAACTTAATCCCAAATCGATTGCGCTTTTGCAACATGCGGTACGTGTTGGAGATTTTAAGGCATTTAAACAATATTCCAAAGTTATTAATGAGCAAGAAACAAACTTGGCGAATATTCGTGGGCTTTTGAAATTTCGAAGAGGTGAATCTGTTCCTTTGGCCGAAGTTGAACCAGCGTCTGAGATTGTTAAACGTTTTGCGACGGGTGCGATGAGTTATGGTTCGATTTCAAAAGAGACTCATGAGACACTTGCTATTGCCATGAATCGATTGGGCGGATTTTCTAATACGGGAGAAGGTGGTGAAGATCCAGAACGATTTAAACGCGACCCTAACGGAGATTGGCGACGAAGTCGTATTAAGCAGGTGGCACAAGGACGATTTGGTGTCACGATTGAATATTTAGTTAATGCAGATCAACTTCAAATTAAGATGGCGCAAGGAGCGAAGCCTGGTGAGGGCGGACAGTTGCCGGGCTATAAAGTTAGTAAAGAAATTGCAAAAACACGTTACACCACACCGGGCGTTGGCCTTATTTCTCCGCCACCGCATCATGATATTTATTCAATCGAAGATTTGGCGCAATTAATTCATGACTTAAAAAATTCTAATCCCAAAGCCGATGTTAGTGTCAAGCTTGTGTCGGAGGTCGGTGTGGGCACCATTGCCGCCGGAGTTGCTAAAGGAAAAGCAGATCATGTTCTTATTAGCGGTTACGAAGGTGGGACGGGAGCCTCGCCGCAAACTTCAATCAAGCATGCAGGACTTCCTATGGAGCTCGGCATTGCTGAGACGCAACAAGTATTGGTGATGAATGATTTGCGCGGACGCATTCGTGTGCAAACGGATGGTCAATTAAAAACAGGACGAGATGTTGTCATTGCGGCGATGTTAGGCGCTGATGAGTTTGGATTCTCGACGATTGCGCTTGTTTCTTTGGGATGTATTTTACTTCGTAAATGTCATTTGAATACTTGCTCAGTTGGAATCGCAACTCAAGATCCAGAACTGCGTAAACGGTTTACCGGTCAGCCTGGACATGTGGTCAACTTTTTTACTTTTGTCGCTGAAGAGATTCGCGAGATTATGGCGGAGCTTGGCTTTAAGAAATTTGAAGACATGGTTGGCCGCGTCGATATGCTCGAGGCGCAGGATTTAATTGAACACTGGAAAGCTAAGGGACTTGATTTAACAAATATTTTGCATCGCCCTGATGTTCCTCCTGGCGTTGCGATCCATCATGTTGGTAAACAAGATCACGGATTGGAAAAGGCTTTAGATAATACACTGATCGCAAAATGCCGTAGTGCTATCGATAATAAATCGCCAATTAAAGTTGAATCACCGATTCGTAATACGAATCGTACCGTCGGGACGATGCTCAGCTCTGAGATTGCTAGAAAATATGGTTTAGCTGGTTTGCCGGAAAATACGATTCAAATTAAGTTTACTGGTTCAGCGGGACAAAGCTTTGGAGCTTTCTTGTCACATGGTGTTACTCTAACTTTAGAAGGAGAAGGTAATGATTATGTTGGCAAAGGTTTGTCTGGTGGAAAAATAATTGTTTATCCTCCCAAAGAAGCGACCTTTATTCCAGAAGAAAATATTCTAATTGGAAACGTTGTGTTATATGGGGCGATTTCTGGTGAGGCTTATTTTAGAGGTTTGGCTGGAGAACGTTTCTGTGTTCGTAACAGCGGTGTTCAGGCTGTTGTCGAGGGCGTTGGCGATCATGGCTGCGAATATATGACGGGTGGACGTGTTGTTATTCTGGGTCGAACTGGACGCAATTTTGCAGCCGGGATGAGCGGAGGTGTTGCTTATATCTGGGATATCGATGGAGATTTTGCTTCTAAATGTAATAGAGGAATGGTTGAACTCTTTGCGGTTGAACAGCAAGAAGACATCAAAGAGTTAGCAGCGCTTATTACGAAACATTATCAATATACGCAGAGCACGGTCGCTAAACGGGTTCTAGATAATTGGAATGCACTTTTGCCACAGTTTATCAAAGTTTATCCAGTTGATTATCGACGGGTACTTGAAGAAGCCAATAAAGCAAAAAGTGAAAAAGCGCTAGAAATAGTGAAAAAATAAGGGGCTGTCAGTCATCAGCCCTCAGCTATCAGTAGCTGTCGGCTGCTGATAACTGAAAGCTGTTAGCTGAAAGCTGATAAATATGGGCGACATAAAAGGTTTCATGAAATATGACAGGAAAGATTTTGACAAAGAACCTGTCGCAGGGCGCGTTAAACACTGGAAAGAGTTTTCGCAAATAATGCCCGAAGAGAAATTGCGTGATCAAGGGGCGCGATGTATGGATTGCGGCGTCCCTTTTTGTCAGTCGGGATGCCCCATTGGAAATATTATTCCTGATTGGAATGATCTGATTTATCGTAATAGGTGGCAAGAAGCCATTGAGCGTCTGCATAAAACCAATAATTTTCCAGAATTTACCGGCCGTGTTTGTCCTGCCCCGTGTGAAAATGCCTGTGTTCTTGCGATCAATTCTCCGGCGGTTACGATTAAAAATATTGAAGTTGCTATTGTTGAAAAGGCTTATCAAGAAGGATGGATTAAGCCGCAGAAACCAAAACATCGAACTGACAAGAAAGTCGCGGTGATTGGTTCTGGTCCGGCAGGGCTTGCGTGTGCTGATCAGCTTAACAAAGCAGGACACTTGGTAACAGTTTATGAGAAGAATGAAGTTCTTGGCGGACTTTTGGCTTTAGGCATTCCGGATTTTAAATTGGAAAAGGAGATTGTCCTTCGTCGATTAGAATACATGGCAAAAGAAGGTGTTAAGTTTAAAACAAAGGCTCACGTTGGTGTTAATGTTGCGGCGAAAGATTTAGTTGAGAAATATGATGCGGTTGTTTTGGCTGGTGGAGCTGAGGCACCGCGCGAGTTGCCAGTTCCCGGACGAGAATTAGAAGGAATTTATTTTGCTATGCAATTCTTGACTCAGCAAAACCGAATTAATTTAGGACAAAAGGTTGATCCCAAGCAGAGAATTTCAGCGGAAGGAAAGCACGTTATTGTTTTAGGCGGCGGGGATACAGGATCAGATTGCATTGGAACAGCGAATCGACAAGGGGCCGCTTCTGTAACCAATTTTGAGTTATTGCCACGTCCACCAAAGGAACGGGCGTCGGACAATCCATGGCCGAATTGGGCTTTTATTGAAAGAAAATCAACTTCCCATGAAGAAGGCGTTAATCGTGATTATGCGGTTATGACCAAACATTTTAGCGGCGAAGACGGAAAAGTTAAAAAGCTTCATGCGGTTCGCGTTGAGCTTGGCCCCAAAGATCCAGCAACGGGGCGAAGTGCTTTGAAAGAAGTTGCCGGATCTGAGTTTACCATGGATGCTGATTTAGTTTTGTTAGCGATGGGATTTTTAGGTCCTGTTAAGAATGGCATGTTGCTAGAATTTGGTGTTGACCTAGATGAGCGGGGCAATGTTAAGGCTGATAAAAATAAAATGACGAGTGTTCCTGGTGTTTTCACGGCAGGGGATATGACTCGAGGACAATCGCTTGTTGTTTGGGCAATTGCCGAAGGGCGCGCCGCGGCCGCGGGTGTTCATCAATATTTATCAGCTAATGTTTAAATTTTTTTAAATATTTAATCTTCGGAGGATGTAATGAAAAAAGGATTGATTTTAACTTTAGGTGTTCTTTTTATCGTTGGATGTGGCAATAATCAGCAACAATCAGAGACAGGGTTTCAGGGTGTTGCCGAGAAGAAAGATTATTTAGCCCAAGGGATGCAATATTTGCAAGACTCAGATATAAAGAATGCAATCAGAAGTTTTGATCAGGCGATTAAACAAGATCCAAAGAATCCAAAGAATTATTTGGTTCTTGGAGAGGTTTATATGCGTTTGAAGAATTATGATAGTGCTGTCGATGCCTTAACTGGTGCGTCCAGAGTTGATCCTGA
Organism: Candidatus Omnitrophota bacterium; assembly: GCA_023247445.1. GTDB lineage: Bacteria > Omnitrophota > Gorgyraeia > Zapsychrales > Zapsychraceae > JAHFGL01. The sequence continues at coordinate 53,432 of JAHFGL010000006.1, forward strand.
CAATGGAGATACTTTTTATTTGATCGCAGTGGCCCGAAGTTTCCAAGGCCGTAACGAGGAAGCCATTGTAGCTGCCCAACGAAGCATTGAAATTTATGTGAAAAAGAAAGATGAAGAGAATTTTAAGAGATCTGTCATGCTCTTAGAACGTCTTAAGAAACAAACTTCAGAGCAAGTGCAAACAAAGATTTAGTTTTCTAGCTAAGCAAAATTTTCTGCACGAAAGATTCTGTTCCCCACGTTATTTTTACCTCGGGTTTTAAGAATTAAAGAGATTTTAGATATTGCAAATCTCTTAAAACGAGAGATAATTATCTTGTTTTCAACGAGAGAATAAAAACAAGATGATCAAAATCTATCTTCTTATCTTCTGCATCACGGCGAATGTTTTATTAAGTTCGAGAATTAGCGAAGCCGCTGGTGCTGTTAATAACAAAAAACGACAACAACAGCAGCAGCAAGATGCTGTCACTCAACAAATCTTAAATCAAAGAAATCAGGCCATGCAAGCAGCTCAGCAGCAGATGGCCCAACAGCGTCAAGCTCAGCAGCGTGCTGCAGAACAACAAGCCTTCCAGCAAAGACAACAAACCATTTATCAAGAAGCTCTTGGACAGCGACAGGCGCAACAACAAGCGATGCAAGTAGCGGCGGCTCGACAAGCCGCGGCCGTTGGGCAACTTAAAGCCCAACAAACCATTATCTTTCACGAAGAAATAGACGCTTCCCAAATTCAAGATACCACCACAATCGCCCAAATATGGAAAGCGATGGAGAGATCCAGCGAGGTGTGGCTTTTGATGATGGAAAATGATGCCAAGGCTCTAACCGTCACGCGACAAATTGATTTATATAAACAGCAAGAGGGTGTAACCATTAGTAAGGATCCGGCGTATTATGTGCAAATGATCGACGGCATTTCGGCAGAAAATCCAAGTTTATTAAATCGTCCTTTCAAAGAAGTTTTGCGATTTGTGGCTATTTTGGAATATGATTTTGACAATGGAGAAGATAAAGATACCTTAGCCCTGAAGTTGCTTGGTGATAAAATGTACGAAGCAAATAAGACCAGGCTCGGGCTTTAATAGTGGATAGCGAATAGACTAAACACTATACGCCATACATTAAACGTTAAGAAAAAATAAATGATAAAGAAATACATCTTAGCTCTTGATCAAGGGACAACCGGATCAAGGGCTTTTATTTTTGATAAAAATTGTCGGCCGGTGGCCAGCGATTATAAAGAATTTAAACAATATTTTCCTAAGCCCGGCTGGGTTGAACATGATGCGGATGAAATTTGGGCTTCGTGTGTTTCGGTTATAAAGGGGGCGCTACGAAAGGGAAAGATTTCTTCAAATCAGATCGCTGCTATCGCTATTACGAATCAAAGGGAGACAACCGTATTATGGGATCGAAAAACATCTAAACCTGTGGCGCGGGCGATTGTTTGGCAATGTCGACGGACAGCGGAGATTTGTTCTGGGCTTAGGGATAAGGGGCTAGAGCATAGTTTTAAAAATAAAACAGGATTGGTTCTGGATCCTTATTTTTCTGGGACAAAAATAAAATGGTTGTTAGATAATGTCAAAGGTTTGCGAGCGCGTGCGCAAAAAGGAGCAATTGCTTTTGGGACCATTGATTCATGGCTTATTTGGAAATTAACTGGTGGTCAATCTCACACGACCGACGTAACTAATGCCTCTCGGACACTTGTGTTTAACATTCGTGATTTGAAATGGGATAAAGAGCTTCTTAAGATTTTAAACATTCCGCAGACAATTCTTCCGAAAGTTAAAGATTCCGGATCCCATTTTGGTGAAACGCTAAAGGCTGATCATGGATTTCCCGACGGCATTCCTATTATGGCCGTATTGGGTGATCAGCAGGCAGCGCTCTATGGTCAAGGGTGTTATGATCCCGGAACGATTAAAAACACTTACGGCACGGGATGTTTTATGGTTTTAAATACGGGGAAGAAAATGATTTTGTCAAAGAAAGGATTGCTGACGACAATTGCTAGCGATGATCAGGGAAGGCCTGTATATGCATTGGAAGGATCGGTTTTTATTGCCGGAGCTGTTGTTCAGTGGCTACGCGATCAACTTGGTGTTATAAAAAATTCAGCGGATATTGAAAGAGCAATCAAAGGACTCAAAGATACAAACGGTGTTTATTTTGTTCCTGCGTTTACCGGGCTGGGGTGTCCGTATTGGGATGCAAAGGCGAGAGGCATTATTTGTGGTTTAACTCGAGGAGCAAACGTTAAGCACATTATGCGCGCGGCCATTGAATCGATGGCCTATCAAACTAAAGATGTTTTTGATTTGATGAAAAAAGAATCGGGTAAGAAAATTAAAGAATTAAAAGTTGATGGCGGTGCATGCAAAAATAATTTCTTAATGCAATTTCAGTCGGATATGCTCAATTGTAAGATTATCCGTCCACGAATAATTGATTCAACGGTTTTAGGTGTGGCGCAATTAGCGGGGGTTATGATTGGTTGGTGGCACGGCAAAAACGATTTGAAGAGATTGGCTAGCGTAGATCATGTTTTTTCACCGAGGATCAGCGCTCAGCAAAGAAATCAGTTGTACATAGGTTGGCTGGATGCGATTAAGCAGGCTAAGGCATAAGATTTTATGAAGCGTGATATTAATAAATTTGTACAAAACGAATATGATCTTTTAATTATTGGCGGCGGGATTAATGGCGCCGGTCTTGCGAATACCGCTGCGCTTAACGGCCTTAAAGTGGCCCTTCTTGAAAAAAATGATTTTGCCAGCGGCACATCCAGCAAATCAACCAAGCTTCTTCACGGGGGGCTTCGTTATCTTGAAAATTTTGAATTTGATCTTGTTAGAGAAGCCCTCAAAGAACGTTATGTCCACATAAAAAGCGTTCCGCATTTAGTTGCACCTCTTGCCTTTGTTGTTCCGGTTTATAAAACAGATGTTCGACCATTGTGGTTGCTTAAACTCGGTGTGTTTCTTTATGATCTTTTAAGCGGCGCTTATGCAATCGGTAAACATCAATCATTGACGTCAGATGAGGTTGTTAAATTAGTTCCTGGGATTAAGAGAGATGATCTTACTGGTGGTGTTTTGTATTATGACGTTCAGATGGATGATGCTAGGTTGTGTTTAGAAAATGTATTAAATGCAGTTTTTCTTGGCGCGGATGTGGCTAACTATGTTGAGGTGAAATCATTAATTAAAGAAAATGGAAAAGTTGTTGGTGTTAAGGCTCAGGATTTATTGACACAAAAAACGTTTGATGTTCGGGCGAAAAAAATTGTTTCCACCATTGGCCCGTGGACAAATTTTTTTACCCAGGATCAGAAGGAAGAGCTCACTCAAAAGGTGCGAACGACTAAGGGTATTCATATCGTACATCGTGGGCGCGTATCGCAACATGCGCTTTTGGTTCCAACGGAAAAAGATAAACGTATATTCTTTATTATTCCTTGGCACGGATATTCTTTGATCGGCACGACAGATACAGATTATTCAAAGAATCCGGATCATGTTGGCGTTGAAGAAGAAGATGTAACATATCTTCTTGCTGAGGTTCGGCGACTTTTCCCGGGGGCTGATTTTAGCGTTGAGAATGTTATTATGAGTTTTGCGGGTTTACGGCCCCTTGTTTATGAGAAAGGTCAGCCTTCTAAGGTTTCACGCAAACATGTTATTGAAGAATCTAGTTCAGGGATTGTCTATGTGATGGGAGGCAAGTATACTACGTATCGTATCATTGCCGAAGACACATTAAAGTTTATATCAAAGAAAAGATTGATCAGCACACAACATTATTATCCGCTTTATGGCGCTGGCTTAGTCACTGAAGATCCTGCGGAGCTAGCGCTTGATTATGATTTATCTCCTCAAACAATGGAACTGTTGATCAAAACCTACGGCACGCGCTATAAGGATGTTTTGTCTTTGGTGCTTAGTGATCCGCTCTTAAAAGAACGCATTTGCCCATGTTCTCCTGTGATTAAAGCCCAGCTTGTTTATGCGCGGGATGTTGAGATGGCAGTCAAGGTTGATGATGTTTTTATGCGCCGGCTTTCGTTGGGATATCAAGCTTGTAAAATAGGGAATTGCCGAGGAGAAATAAATAAATTATTTTCTTAATAAAAATCATTTTTAGGTCGTTTTGGCTGCCTATTATTTCTTGACAAAATAAAGTGAAATGTTATATTGATCCAGGCTTTTCGGATGAATAGCCCTTCCCAATACAACCTCTCTGATTAGTAGTTACTTGATGGCAAAAGCAATTCTATATTTGGAAGACGGCGTACATTTTGTTGGTCAATCGCTGTCAGCACACGGAGAAACTGCAGGCGAAGTTGTCTTTAACACGGCCCTCACCGGTTATCAAGAAGTTTTAACCGATCCTTCCTACGCTGGTCAAATTGTTGTCATGACATATCCTTTGATTGGCAACTACGGCGTTAATGAAGAAGATGTAGAATCTAAAAAGATTTATGTTAAAGGTTTTATCGTCAAGGAATTCTGTCGAACGCATTCAAATTACCGCGCCACCAAAAGTCTTATTGATTATTTAGATGAGAATAAAATTATTGCGATCGAAGGCATTGATACCCGAGCGTTAACACGACATTTGCGCGAGAAGGGCGCGATGAAGGCGATTATTTCCACGCAAGATTTTGATTTAAAGGTCTTGGCCAATAAGCTTAAGAAAACTCCCGACATGGAAGGAAGTGATTGGGTTGAGTCGGTTACGACCAAAGAGCGCTATGTTTGGCCCCTCGACTCCGCTCGGGGTAGTAAGGGCAAGGGAAAACCAAAATACAAAGTTGCGGCCATTGATTGCGGCATTAAGTTTAATATTTTACGGATTTTAACTAAGCTTGGCTGTGAGGTCCATGTGTTTCCTGCCAAAGCAAGCTTTGAAGATATTTTGTCCATTAAGCCCGACGGACTTTTTATTTCTAACGGTCCTGGTGATCCAGCGGTTGTTTCGTATGTGATTGATACGGTTAGAAAATCTTTTGGTAAGATGCCGGTCTTTGGAATTTGTTTGGGGCATCAGATTGTTGGATTGGCTTTGGGTGGTAAGACATACAAACTCAAGTTTGGTCATCATGGGGCTAATCATCCGGTTAAAGATATGTTGGGCAATCGTATTGCGATTACATCACAAAATCATG
>JAHFGL010000006.1:58617-93506 GCA_023247445.1 Candidatus Omnitrophota bacterium
AATCATGGATTTTGCGTCGACATTAAAAGTTTATCGAAGAATGATGTGGAGATGATTGATTTTAACTTAAATGACCAAACGCTCGAAGGCCTGCGTCATAAGAAATTTCCGATTTTATCGTTTCAACATCATCCAGAAGCAGCCCCGGGCCCGCATGATGCACAGTATCTTTTTAATTATTTTTTAGACATGATGGATAAGGGCAAGAAAAAATAATGCCAAAGCGAACAGACATAAAAAAGATTCTTCTCTTAGGGAGCGGCCCGATTGTAATCGGGCAGGCATGTGAGTTTGACTATTCCGGAACGCAGGCCTGCAAGGCGCTTCGTGAAGAGGGATATGAAATTGTTCTCGTTAATTCCAATCCGGCAACGATCATGACTGATCCTGAGTTTGCCGATCATACGTACATTGAACCGCTGACGCCTGAATATGTGGAAGCGATTATTAAGAAAGAGCGACCCGACGCTATTTTGCCAACGCTTGGTGGACAAACCGCGCTTAATTTGGCGATGAAACTTTATGAAAATAAAGTTTTACAAAAATATAATGTCAAAATGTTGGGCGCCAATTATGAGGTCATCAAGAAAGCAGAAGATCGAGAATGTTTTAAAAAGATTGTTTTAAAAATTGGTCTCGATGTTCCTATTAGCGCGTTTGCTAATAATTTGGATGACGCCAAGAAAGCGGCGAAGAAAATTGGATTCCCTGTTATTATTCGACCGAGTTTTACGCTTGGCGGAACTGGCGGCGGGATTGCCAAAGATATGGCTGAGCTTGAGCGCATTGCGTCTTTGGGGATTGAAAGCAGTTTGATTAATGAGGTTATCATTGAAGAATCGATCGTCGGGTGGAAAGAATATGAACTTGAGGTGATGCGTGATAATAAAGATAATGTGGTGATTGTGTGTTCGATTGAAAATTTTGATCCGATGGGGGTTCACACGGGTGACAGCATTACGGTTGCGCCTGCCCAAACATTGACGGACCGTGAATATCAAGACATGCGCGATGCGGCGCTAAAACTTATTCGTGAGATCGGCGTCGAGACGGGTGGATCCAATATTCAATTTGCCATTGATCCCAAAACTGGGCGCATGATTGTCATCGAGATGAATCCACGTGTTTCGCGTAGTTCGGCGCTCGCGAGCAAAGCCACCGGATTTCCAATTGCCAAGTTTGCGGCAAAGCTTGCGGTTGGATACTCACTTGATGAGATTCAAAATGATATTACCAAAGTTACCCCCGCTTCGTTTGAACCTACAATTGATTATTGTGTGGTTAAGCTTCCGCGATTTACGTTTGAAAAATTTCCAGAGGCTAAAGATATTTTAGGCATTCAAATGAAGTCCGTTGGAGAAACGATGGCGATCGGCCGCACTTTCAAAGAGGCGATGCAAAAGGGCTTGCGCGGACTTGAGATTGGTCACATTGGTTTTGATAATAAACAAGATTATAAACAGATCCCGGATGAAAAGGTTAAAACAAGGTTGGAAGAGCCCAACGCCTCACGCATTTTTTATATTAAGTATGCGCTGCAAAAGGGATGGAGCGTTGAAAAGATTGTCGAGCTGACTAAAATTGATATTTGGTTTATTGCGCAGCTAAAACAAATTCTTGATGTGGAAAAAGAATTGGTTAAAGCGATTCAGAAAACGAAAACATTGTCGGATGAGCTTTTACGTAAAGCCAAGGAATATGGATTCAGCGACGCGCAATTGGCGCAACTGATGAAGATCAAAGAAACGGAAGTTAGGGCGCTTCGTAAGCAAAAAGGAATCGTGGCGACGTTTAAGTTGGTTGACACCTGCGCTGCTGAGTTTGAGGCGTACACACCGTATTTTTACTCGACGTATGAGAGTGAAGACGAAGCTTTGATTCAGATTGAGAAGTTTGTTAAGCGCGCCGGTACAAAAAAGAAGCGCATCATGATTTTAGGTGGCGGGCCGAATCGTATCGGTCAGGGCATTGAGTTTGATTATTGCTGCTGTCATGCGTCGTTTGCTTTAAAAGAAATGGGTTATGAGACGATCATGGTTAATTCAAATCCAGAGACGGTGTCGACGGATTATGATATCTCTGATCGATTGTATTTTGAGCCGCTTACCTTTGAAGATGTTATGAATGTCATTGATATAGAAAAGCCTGACGGAGTAATTGTTCAGTTTGGCGGACAGACGCCACTTAATTTAGCCGAGCGTTTGCATCGGGCCGGCGTGCCAATTATTGGAACGAGTGTTGAGTCGATTGATTTAGCCGAAGATCGTCAGAAATTTGCGCAGTTAATTCAGAAGCTTGAGCTTAATCAGCCGGCGAATGGTTCTGCGCGATCAGTTAAAGAAGCGGTTGATATTGCCGAGCGCATTGGTTATCCAGTTCTGGCTCGACCTTCATTTGTTCTCGGCGGACGCGCGATGAAAATTGTTTATGATCAAAAAGCTCTCTTATCATTTATCGATGAAGCAAAAGAGGTTTCACAAGGCCATCCAATTTTGATCGATAAATTTATTGATGATGCGATGGAGGTTGATGTAGATGCAATTTCTGACGGCGACAATGCGTTTGTTGCTGGGATTATGGAACACATTGAAAACGCAGGAATCCATTCGGGTGATTCCGCGTGTGTGTTGCCGCCACCAACAATGAGCCAATCGCTTATCGATCAGATCAAAAAACAAACATGTCAGATTGCCAAGGCGCTTAAGGTTGTCGGACTTCTTAATATTCAGTTTGCTATTAAGGGAAGTAAGATTTTTGTTTTGGAAGTTAATCCTCGTGCGTCACGCACCTCGCCATTTGTGAGCAAAGCCACAGGACTTCCTTTGGCCAAAATTGGTGCGCAGATTATGGCGGGAAAAAAGTTAAGTGATTTTAAGCTTTCGTATGATTATCTGGATCAATTACAACATATCTCCGTCAAGGAATCAGTGTTGCCATTTTCAAAGTTCTCGGGAGTGGATATTGTCTTAGGTCCAGAGATGAAATCAACCGGCGAGGTCATGGGCATCGGATCAACATTTGGCGAGGCCTTTGCCAAATCACAGTCGGCCGCATATCAGAATCTGCCCAAAAAAGGAAAAATATTTTTAAGCGTTAAAGATCAAGACAAACGGGCGATTGTGTTTATTGCTAAGAAACTCGCAGATCTAAAGTTTTCAATTGTCTCAACGCCGGGCACGGCAAAAGTTTTGCGTGCCAATGGTGTTCATGTCGAAGAAGTGCATCATTATGATCAAGGTAAACACAACATGGTAACGCTTATGACCTTGATTAAACGTAATGAAATTAAATTGATTGTTAATACGCCTTCCGGTGAGGGAAGTCAATATGACATGCGCTCTATTCGAGCGGCAGCGATCTTGCACAATGTTCCGTGTATTACAACGCTACAAGGGGCATGGGCCGCGGTTAATGGGATCGAGTTTGTTAAGGGTAGTAAGGAAATTGTTGTAAAATCATTACAGGAATACTATAGTGAAATTCAACGGACAGATAGTAAAGGACAGAGTAATCCTTTGACCTTGGCTGTTTGATCTTTGTCCATTTTACGAGAGGGATAACATGTGCGGCATCATTGGAGTTTCAAGTCATAAGGACGCAGCAAAGCTCGTCTATTTAGCTCTCTACGCCCTTCAGCATCGTGGAGAGGAAGCTGTTGGGATCACTTCCTACGATGGTAAAGATATTCACATCAAAAAAGAAACTGGTCTTATTGCGGATGCGTTTGATGAGCGTTCGATTGCGGAATTAAAAGGCAAAACTGCGATCGGTCATTGCCGTTATTCAACCACTGGCTCAAGCAATTTTCGCAATATTCAACCCTTTTTAGTTCGACATAAAAATCGTCCTATTGCCGTTGCGCATAATGGAAATTTGACTAACACCGAGGAGCTTTATCGACGGCTGGAAGAAGAAGGCGCAATTTTTCAAACCACGATGGACACAGAGTTAATTGTTCATCTTTTGGCGCGATCTAAAAAGACCGATTTAAAAGAATGGTTTGTTGAGGTTTTAACACAACTTAAAGGTGCGTACTCATTAATTTTCTTAGTTGAAGATACGCTCGTTGGCGCTCGCGATCCTCAAGGGTTTCGACCGTTATGCTTGGGAAAGATCGACGGTAATTATGTTCTGGCGAGCGAAAGCTGCGCGCTGGATTTGCTCCACGCAGAGTATGTTCGAGAGATTCAAGCTGGCGAGATGGTTATTATTAATGGCGACAAAATTGAGTCAATCTTTTTGCCAGGGGCTAAGAAAGAAAAGAAAGCGTATTGTGTTTTTGAAAATATTTATTTTGCCCGTCCAGACAGCCATATCTTCGACGACAATGTTTATCAAGTAAGAAAACGGCTAGGCGCGCAGCTGGCGAAAGAACATCCCGCTAAGGCTGATTTTGTCATGTCGATTCCGGATTCTGGAAATTATGCCGCGCTTGGTTTCTCACAAGAGCTTGGGCTTCCGCTGGAAGTCGGCATCATTCGTAATCATTACATTGGTCGAACCTTTATTCAGCCCACACAGTTATTGCGTGACCTTCGCGTGAAAATTAAATTAAATCCTATTCGCGATGTATTAAAAGGGAAGAAGATTATTGTCGTCGAAGATTCTATTGTGCGTGGAACAACATCCCGCAGCCGTGTTCAAGAACTGCGCAATGCCGGCGCTAAAGAAATTCATATGCGTATCAGTTGTCCGCCGCTGAAATCACCATGTTTTTATGGGATTGATTTTCCAAGTAAGGGCGAGCTGATTGGATCAAATAAAACGATTAAAGAAATAAAGGATTTCATCGAGGTGGATTCGCTTGGGTATTTGAGTTTAGAGGGGATGCTTTCCGTCATGAAACAGTCCGGTGATTTTTGTCACGCATGTTTCTCGGGGGAATATCCAGTTGAAATTCCAAAGACACAGAGCAAGTATCTTTTAGAAGGGGCTTGTTAAAATTATATGAGTAAATTTATCTTTGTGACAGGTGGAGTTGTTTCAAGTTTAGGCAAAGGAATTGCGGCTGCCTCAATTGGAAAATTGTTGGAGGCACGAGGCCTTCGAACAACGCTCATCAAATGTGATCCGTATCTTAATGTTGATCCAGGGACGATGAATCCTTATCAGCACGGAGAAGTTTATGTCACGGAAGATGGGGCGGAGACGGATTTGGACTTGGGGCATTATGAGAGATTTACTAACGCGAAAATTTCAAAAGACAGCAATCTTACAACGGGGAAAATTTATTATTCGGTCATCACTAAGGAGCGACGCGGAGATTATTTAGGGAAGACCGTTCAAATTATTCCGCACATTACCGATGAGATCAAGCGCGGCATTCGTAAAGTGGCTCATGATCAAGATGTGGATGTCACGATTGTTGAGATCGGAGGAACGGTTGGCGATATCGAATCACTTCCTTTCTTGGAGGCCATTCGTCAAATGCGCTGGGAGTTAGGCGAGAATTATGGATTAAACATCCATGTTACGCTTCTGCCGTTTATCAAATCTGCTGGAGAACAGAAAACAAAACCTACTCAACATAGCGTCGGCAAGCTTCGTGAGATTGGGATTATTCCTGATATTTTATTTTGTCGAACAGAAAGACACATTAGTAAAGAACAGCGAGATAAAATCGCCCTTTTTTGTAATGTCGATCGTGAAGCGGTCATTGAGGCCATCGATGTGAAACATATTTATGAGGTTCCACTGGTTTTCAAAAAAGAAGGCGTCGATGATTTAATTTTAAAGAAGTTAAACATTAAACGTGAAGATAAGGATTTGAAAGAATGGCGGGTCATGGTTGATGTTCTTAAGAATACAGAAAAGGAAGTAAAGATTTCTGTTGTCGGTAAATATATTGCCCTGCCAGATGCGTATAAATCAATTTATGAAGCACTTGTCCATGGTGGCGTTGCTAATGGGGTTCGCGTTAACATTAACAAAATTGATTCTGAAGATTTAGAAAAAGGTGACATGGAAAAGCGTTTTAATGGAACGCATGGGATTCTTGTTCCTGGCGGGTTTGGGGATCGAGGGATTGAAGGAAAGATTCGTGCGGTTACGTTTGCTCGAGAAAAGAATATTCCATTTTTTGGTATTTGTTTGGGAATGCAAGTGGCGACCATTGAGTTCTCTCGAAATATGTGTAAGTTAAAGGGCGCCAACTCGACGGAGTTTGATAAGGATTCACCGCATCCAGTTATTTCATTGTTAGAAGAACAGAAAAATGTTAAGGCGCTTGGTGCTTCGATGCGGTTGGGGGCTTATCCTTGTAAGATTGCTAAGAGTTCGCTCAGTTTTCAGGCGTATAAGAAAGAAGTTGTTTCAGAGCGTCATCGTCATCGTTATGAGTTTAATAATCAGTATCGCAAGCAATTAGAAAAGATGGGAATGATTTTTACTGGCATTAATAGTCAGCAGGGATTAGTTGAGATTGTCGAATTAAAAAACCATCCCTGGTTTGTTGGTTGTCAATTCCATCCGGAATTTCAATCCAAGCCAGACCGAGCCCATCCGTTATTTAAGAATTTTATTGGGGCGGCGGTTCAGTATAGCGGTCGGTAGTATGTGCGCGGGCCCTGTCTTCTCTAAATATTTTATGGAAGACAGGACTCGCGTAAATTTTTCTGGAATATTAATTTTGTTTATTTTTTGAAATTTGCGCGGGTGGCGGAATGGTAGACGCGCACGTTTGAGGGGCGTGTGCCGCAAGGCATGAGGGTTCGAGTCCCTCCCCGCGCATTAAAATTAATTATGAAAAATCCAATCAAAGTCAGCGCCAGCATTCTTTGTGCTGATTTCAAAAATCTAGCTGACGAAATAAAAAAAGCTGAAGATGCCGGAGCCGATATGCTCCACGTTGATGTCATGGATGGACATTTTGTGCCGAACATCAGTATCGGACAAATTATTGTCGAAACCATTCGTCCTATCACTAAACTTCCCATCGAAGCTCATTTAATGATCGAACATCCAGGAATGTACATTGATAGTTTCATTGAGGCGGGAACGGATATTGTTTCCATCCAGGCGGAATGTTATGGAAAGCGAAGAGAACATTGCCGGGGCGTTGGCCAATTTCCTAAAGAGGTTGATTTCATTGACGTTGATTTAGCCAAAAAAGATATTTTAAAGATTCAGAACAAAGGAAAGAAGGCGTTTATGGTGATCAATCCAGGAACGCCATTATGTTTTAGCCCATTGTTTAATATTCTTGATGGGGTTTTGATTATGTCGGTAAACCCTGGGTTTGCTAAACAAAAATTTATCAGTAGCGTTCTTTCAAAGGTTGAAGAGTTAAAGAAAGTATTTAAAGGGGATATTTCTATTGATGGTGGGGTTAATGCCGAAACCGCTCCACTCGCTGTTAAGGCGGGTGTTGATATTTTAGTGACCGCCAGCTATTTCTTTGGTTCGAACAACCCTAAAGAAACAGTTAAATACCTTAAAGGGTTAAATTCGTAAATCTCGACAAAGAATGGTATATTTATCTTAAGGTAATCCATATGAAACGAATTGCTTTATTTAGAAATAACGCCCAAACAGCCCTTGAGTATATGCTGCTTCTTATGACTGTCGTTGTTATTGTTATGGTTGGGTTTAAGGTGTTTCTTCCTCGGGTAACAGGGGCTTCAGGTGTTTATTTGAATAGGACTGCGTATGGTATTCAAGGAAAGCCCCCGCATTGTGGAGATCATACATGTAATGCGGCCATTATGGAAAATCAAGAAACGTGTTGTGTTGATTGTCCTACACCGGGTTTAGCCGATATTCAATGTGCCCATTAACATTTTCTTTTATCTCGAACAAAGTTACTCTTCTCAAAACTCTTTGCATATTTCTTTAGTTCGGCCCCAATCTCCCCAATTTGCGCCACATGTGTAATGGGGTGATTGACGGTGCTAACGATACCAATTGAAATCGACAATAACCCAAATCTTTGTTCTTTGCCTTGACGATCTTGGCTTAGAATAAATCCAGCCTTGCGATCTTCTTCGTTATAAAAGTCGAGCACCCTTTGATTGAAATCATCAATAATCTTTTGACAGATTTCATCAACATCTTTGTCTTCAGCAACAAAAACAAAATCGTCTCCACCAATATGTCCAACGAAGGACTCAGATCCAGATTTATCGCGGACATCTTTAATAAGAATTCTCGCGGTTTCTCGAATCACTTGATCGCCGTGTTCAAACCCATACTTATCATTATAGGCTTTAAATTTATCAAGATCAGCGTATCCAACGGCGAAAGACTTTTTTGTATCAATGCATCTTTGTAATTCTTCCATGATGGATGTGTTGCCGGGAAGATGAGTAAGGGGATTAGCATCAAGACTTCGGGTTGTTCGTCGTAAAATCATTTTGATACGGGCCAAAAGTTCATCCGGGGCAAACGGCTTAACAATGTAATCATCAACACCCGCTTCAATTCCACCGATTTTATCTTGAACTTCTCCTTTACCAGTGAGCATAATAATTGGAATGTGTCGTAAGAGAATATCTTTCTTAAGGGTTTTGCAAAATTCTCGTCCATTCATGACAGGCATCATATAGTCGCAGACAATAAGATCTGGTAGTTTTTGTTGCACCATTTGTACGCCTTCCGCGCCATTATTGGCTTGAATGACTTCATAAAACTCGGACAGGGTTAATTTTAAAACATCCAAAATATCTGGATCATCATCAACGGTAAGAATCTTTTCTTTTCTCATAACAAACCTTTACGATTTTTTTACTGCTTCTGTTGGCAAAGTGAAGTGAAAGGTGGTTCCTGTTCCCAGTTTACTGGTCACCCAAATCTTTCCTTTATGAGCCTCAACGATTTTCTTTGCCAAGGATAGTCCAAGCCCCGTGCCCTTAACATTTTGATTAATCTCGTTGTCGACACGATAAAATTCATCAAACAATCTTTGTAAATCTTTTTCGTTGATACCAATACCTGTGTCGGAGACGGCAACATCGATCATCCCATCATTTTGCTTGGCGGCAACACTGATAGTTCCATTAATGGGGGTAAATTTAATGGCATTACTAACAAGATTGATAAAAACTCGTTCAACTTGGCTGCTATCAACAAAAGCAGGCGCAATATTTGAATCAATTTTTGCGGCCCATTGTATATTTTTATCACGCATCTGCGGTGTTAAAAGGTCATGAACATTTTCAACCATGTTTGCGACATTATGAGCGCTCATCTGCATTTCAGCCTTGCCTGACTCTATCCTGGCGATATCTAAAAGATCATTGATGAGCTTGACCAAGTTGTCCGAATGATGATTGATTTTTTCAAGACGCTTTTTTACTTCCTCTGGCACCGCGCCTAGCTTGTCTGTCATAAGAATGGAAGCATATCCTTTAATCGATGTTAGTGGTGTACGAAGTTCGTGTGAGACGGCTGAGATAAATTCTGATTTCATTTTGCTAATATTTTGAACGTCCTCTAGAGCGTTCGCCAATTCTCTGGTTCGATCTTGAACTTTTAACTCCAAGGCTTGGCTGGAACGAAAAACTTGTTCGAAAAGTCGCGCATTTTCCAGAGATTGACCAATTTGATTAGCCAAGATAGAAATGACTTCTTCATCACCAACAGTGACGGTTAACGTATCTGATTGATTGCCGACGAAGAAAATGCCAATAGTTCCATTTTGCGTTAGAATCGGAGAGATAACAAAATGATCAACGTTGAAAAGATCAATAATCGTTTCTTTTTTTTGTTTGGCGATTTGAGCAGAAGAAAGGGTTTGGCCTTCCTTGAGATCTTTGACAATCGCATTGTTTGTCTCCAGCTGAGCCATAATGGCTGATACTTCTTTAGGGGTAAAGCCAACGACAACTTTTTCATTGAGAGTTTTCTTGTCATCGTAAACAAGAACCAGATTCTTCTCAAAATTTAAATCAACGATTAAGGATTGTTGCAGGCGCTCAAAGATTTCATTTTCATCAAGAGTTGTGCTAATTAAACGCGAGGCTTTTTGAAGCGCATCTAATCCAGCCAAACGTTTATCCAATTCTTCTTGGGCCTTGTTGAGTTCAAGATCTGTTTTAACGATCAGCTTCGCTTGTTGATCGAGTTCGTTAAATGAGCCTTTCATTTTGTTTAAGGCGGCCTGTAATTCTTTGATCTTATCGGTTTTTGTAATTAACCAAAATATAACAATGGCGATGATTGTTAAAAAGAACAATCCAAAAACTAGAATAAATTGAGGAAGGGATGTTTCCATATTAACTTAGAGCTAGGACCACAATGCTTTGGTTTTGAAAAAATGGTTTTTTAATTCTCTCAACAGCTTGAAAAGGAAAAACTTGGCCGTTGGAATACATTCCTATAATAGGGATTTTTGGTCCAAAAACTTCTCTGATCTTTTGGATTTCTGAGGAAGCCATGCGCCCCAACAATTTTAAACGCGCCATACCTTCTAAAACAATAATTAATTTGGCTTCTTTTCCAGATAAGTTTTGATGCGCTTCTTCTGCAGCTTCAGTGGCAGCTTGTTTACAGGCGTCTTTATTACCGATCATAATGTGAACCTCGGCCTCCTCGGGGACGTCTCCTTGACATACGATACTCCCGTCAGGACGAATGTCAATAGCATTTCTTAACAAATACTCTTGGCTGCGCTCGATATAAATGCCAAGCGGATAAAGAATTGACATTCGGCCTAAATGGTGGGCGCGCAATTCTTCGACTTCTTGACCAAAATACTCTTCATAAATGCTAGAGGCTTTTTTGCCATCGATTGTTCGTATAATATTACCTTCCACCTTGTTAATGATGCGAGGTTTTCCCAGCGGCCGCCATCCATGGCGACCCCCAATGCCAACGCCAGTATGTCCACCGAGGACAACGCCAACAGCGGAACGTTTTAATATTTGATCTTGGAAAATTTGAAATGAATTTCGATAATGAAAATCATCTGAGCTGCCGGCACTGACAATGGGGAAGAGGCTTCCAAGAACTTCTTGAAGACCACGTAAGAACAAAGAGTTATTAGCTGTATGACTATCAATAAAATAGAGAAATACTTGGCGGGCCATTTTTCCAAAATCAGCAATTGAGTTGCCGCCCAAAAGCATTCCTTCTTCACGAATGGTAATGTCTTCGATATTTTGGATAGAGCCAATGCCAAACTTGATGGTATCTGAGGTTATGGTCAAAATGGCAATGCCCCGCGTTTCTATCGAATCAGCTAAAATGATTCCAGCCGTCGATGTCCCAATGACTTTTGATTTACTTAAAATACGATTGATGATAGGAAGCGTGATTTTGGGGTCATAGTGGATGGTGCTTAAGACAAGAACAAAGTCAATCCGATCTTGATTTAGTTGGGTTTTTGCTGCAAAGGCAGCATTGCGGGCGGCTATTTCGTTATCTATTTCTTGGCTAAAGCCGATGCCAATGTGGGTTGTGGCCATCAATTTCCTTACGTTTATCCCTCGTTTCATTAATCTTGTAATATTAGAAATATTTTTGATCTTAGAAAGACGAGGGATAATACCGCGCTTTTCCATAATAAAATATTGTAAATTTTTGAAACGCGGTATAACTTTTCTAAAGTATAACATTTTATGACTTAATCTAAAGTGTTTATCCCAAAATTTGTGGTCAAATTCTTGGGGAGGAGCAAAGTTTTTGTTATTGACCGGTTTTGGAAATGTGTTAATATTTTTCAGTCGTCAGTTATCAGTTCTAAGCTATCAGCAGCAGCCAGCTGAAAACTGGGAGCTGATAACTGGTAACTGAAAAGGCCCTATCGTCTAGCCTGGTCTAGGACGTCTGCTTCTCAGGCAGAAAACACCGGTTCAAATCCGGTTAGGGCTACCAGTCTTCGCTCAAATGCTTTTGCGTTGAGCTACGCCTGGTTTTTAAAATCCGGCGAAGCCAAACACGTTAAGTATTTGGCGAAGACGGATCCGGTTAGGGCTATTTTTATTAGAATTATCATGCGAAAGATAGTTAAGAAATTCTTGGGGATTTTTGTTTTTATTCTATCTTTTGGAATAATGATTCCTCTCGGGCATAGTACAGGGAACCTCGCCCAGCCCCTTCCAGTCAAAAATAATACAATCCAGTTGTTGCCTTCAGATAGAATTCTTGTTCTTGCTCCGCATCCTGATGATGAAGTATTAGGTGCTGGAGGTATTATTGCGCGCGCTAAGAAAATGAACCTCCCCATTAAAGTTGTGTTTCTAACTTATGGGGATAATAATGAATGGTCATTTTTGCTTTACCGCAAACATCCTGTCGTCTTGCCAAAAGCGGTGCAAAACATGGGATTGATTAGGCATGCTGAGGCGCTAGCGGCAACGAAAATATTGGGTCTTTCACCGGAACAATTAACCTTCTTGGGCTATCCTGATTCGCGCACGTTAAACATATGGAATAATCACTGGGGGGTTAGTCGAGCTGTTAAAAGTATGCTTACAGAAGTTAGGGCCGTTCCCTATGAAAATGCGTTTAGGCCTAGAGCGCCGTACAAAGGAGAGGAAGTTCTAAAAGATTTAAAAGCGATCATCCATGAATTTAAGCCTACAAAAATATTTGTATCCCATCCAGCGGATCGTAATCCCGATCATCGAGCCTTGTATCTTTTTGCGCGCATTGCTTTGTGGGATTTGGAAGATGAAATAAAACCAACAGTTTATCCCTATTTGATACATTATAGGAGATGGCCGTTGCCAAGGGGATATCATCCAGAGCAGCTAATTCTTTCTCCCGATATTTTTAAACAGGAAATTAATTGGCAGACGGTTCATTTAAGTGTAGAGGAAGTTGATCAAAAGTATACAGCGATCAAAAAGCATCGTTCACAATATATTTCCAGCGCCAAATATCTTCTTACTTTTATTCGTTCAAATGAATTATTTGGTAATTTCCCCGTCATAAGATTAAATCAAAATGGATCAACACATGTGGTAGCGTCGCCAATGGGACAGGAGCACGCATCTTTTGTTGGATTAGAAGAAAGATCTGTAAGCATAGAAGATAATAATTTAGTTATTACAATTAATTTATCCCGACGCGTTGGAAAAACGGTGGGGGTTTCTTT
This sequence comes from Candidatus Omnitrophota bacterium, assembly GCA_023247445.1. Lineage (GTDB taxonomy): Bacteria > Omnitrophota > Gorgyraeia > Zapsychrales > Zapsychraceae > JAHFGL01. The sequence continues at coordinate 71,654 of JAHFGL010000006.1, forward strand.
ATATGTTTTTGGATATAGAAAGGACAGAGATTTTGCCCAAATGCCGAAGGTGCATATCAGACTCGGTGCTTTGGGATATAAAGTTTTTGATCAGAATAAAAAACTTCCGCTCGAGTCAGTTAAGGTAAAGCGTGATCCAAAAGAAATAACAATTAAAATTCCTCTTCGTTTGATTGGAAATCCTCAAAGAATTTTAACTAATGCACAGACTTATTTGGGCAAGGTTCCGCTTGATTGGGTTTCATGGCGGGAGCTAGAACTTAGTTTTTAGTTCTCGAAAAGTTAACTTAATGAAAATATCTTTCCCTCAAAAATTTTTTCTTGTCTTTTTTGGAACCCTTATAACGTTATTTATCCTTGAAGGTGGATTACGTTTGGGAGGTTTTTTATTTTCTTTGAATCAGCAACGCGGCAACAAGACAGATTTTAGTTCATCAACCGACCAATATCGTATTTTATGTATTGGCGAGTCGACAACGGCGTTAGGCGATAGCGATTCTTACCCTTCACAGTTAGAAGTTTTTTTAAATAGCCAAGGATTAAAGCAAAAAGTTAAAATTATCAATCGAGGGCTTGTGGCTAAGACATCGAATGATATTTTGGCTAGTCTGCCGGTCGATTTAAAAACGTATCAACCACACTTAGTGATTGCTATGATTGGAGCCAATGATCGTGATAACACGATGCAAGATTCTTTGTGGATTCGGTGGAATGTTTTTTGGGAGCATTTTCGATCGTATAAATTATTTAAATTAGCGTGGCAACATTTTAATCACAAAATAAATGATCATAAAGAAGAGCCGTTGATAGAGATCTCAGATCCTTTAATTGATGGATTGGATATAAATCAAGATAGTGAAGAAGCTTATCGAACGGTTAAAAAAGCATGGCTGTCGACGCAAGTTTTGTCAGCTAAACTACAGAACACAATAAACACCCTTGTTGATCCTGCGCAAAAGAAACAGAGAATATTAGAATTAATTGAGCTCAGGAGAAGAAATATAATGATGACGGTGTTTTTAGCTGAATATTGTCGCCTTCGTGAACGTTATAAAGAAGCAGAGGAATATCTTAAAATAGCGATTGGGCAAAATCCTGACAACGCAGCTTTATATCTGGCCTTGGGCCGTTGTTATAGAGAAGATGGAAATTTTAAAGGGGCCATTGTGCTGCTTAGAAAATCATTAGAATTAAGTCCAGATTCAGATTTGACCATTATGGAGTTGGGTCGTAGTTATGATGCCGTCGGGGCTGATGAAGAAGTGTTCAAGGTTTATCAATTGATGATTAATAAAAATGTTAATAATGTGTATTGGTATTATCCAGAAATTGGAACTTGGTTTAAACAACATCAGCATTTCCCGCAAGCTGAGAAGGCTTTTAAAATGGTTATTCAAAAGAATCCAGAAAGTTATTTCCTTCATAGCCAGTTAGAAGAGGTTCTTTTGGCACAAGGAAAAAATGAAGAAGCTAAAACTTTTCAAGAAAAAGCAGATTTGTTTAAATATAAGGAAGAATACTATTTCCCACAAACTATAGTAAATTATAATAAAATCGCCGATAAGGTTTTGACGAGCGGGGCTAGATTAATTTGTATGCAATATCCAATGCGAAACATTGAGCCGCTTAAAAAGATTTTGAATTATCGTAAGGATGTTATTTTTGTCGCAAATCATGATAATTTTTCACAAGCGGTTAAAAGTCACAGCTATTCTGATTTTTTCACCGATAATTTTGCAAAAGATTTTGGTCACTGTACACGAAAGGGAAATCAATTGATTGTTGATAACGTTGCACGTGCCATTATGAAGGAAATCTTTTTACAATAGAATTCTAAGGAGGAATCTGATGAACAAATTATTCTTAATTGCGTTGTTGGTTTTAATTCCGCTGCCAGCGCAGGCGAAAGTCATTGGACAAACCATTGAGTATAAACAAGCGGATACTGCGCTCGAGGGATATTTGGCCTACGATGATGCTATTGATGGCAAACGTCCTGGAATTATTGTCGTGCATGATTGGATGGGCATCAGCGATAATGTCAAAGCGCGCGTGGATATGCTTGCTCAGTTGGGGTATGTCGCTTTTGCAGTTGATATTTACGGGAAAGATGTTCGGCCCAAGAACACCGATGAGGCGATGGCTCAGGTGAAGCTTTACAAAAGTGATGTCACTTTGATGCGAGCGAGGGCTTTGGCGGGATTGGATGTTCTTAAGCAAAATTCTTTGGTGGATTCTGCTCGTTTGGCGGCGATGGGATATTGTTTTGGAGGAACTGTTTCTTTGGAAATGGCTCGAGCTGGTGCCAATTTGCTTGGGGTGATTAGTTTTCACGGTGGGCTTTCTACACCTTATCCCGAAGATGCTAAAAATATTAAAGCAAAGGTTCTTGTCTTACACGGAGCGGATGACCCACATGTTTCTTCTAGTGAAATTACGGCTTTTCAAAAAGAAATGAATGATGCCGGCGTTGATTGGCAGATGGTTTATTATAGTGGTGCTGTTCATGCTTTTACCAGTAAGGCGGCGGGAGATGATAATTCCAAAGGCGCGGCTTATAACGCTAATGCAGATCGACGGTCATGGGAAGCAATGAAACAATTCTTTGCGGAAATATTTTAATGAAAACAGATCTTCATAAGAAATATATGCTTATGGCCATTGCCATGGCCAAGAAAGGAATTCAAAAAGGCCAGACTCCTTTTGGTGCGTGTATCGTCAAGGATGGAAAAGTGTTAAGTTGTGTGCACAATGTTGTTTGGAAGACAACGGATATTACAGCTCATGCCGAGATCCATGCGATTCGTAAGGCCTGCAGCAAGGCAAAATCTATTGATCTTTCCGGCGCTGTTATTTATTCTACCTGTGAACCGTGTCCGATGTGTTTTAGTGCTTGCCATTGGGCGAGAATATCAAAAGTTATTTATGGCGCCAACATTTTGGATGCCCAGCGGGTTGGCTTTAATGAGTTAACGGTTTCTAATCATAAACTTAAGAAAATTGGGCAAAGCCCAATAGAAATTATTGATGGTTTTTTGAAAGAAGAAAACATAAAGTTGTTTCAATTTTGGTCGAATAGAAAAGATAAAAGGGTTTATTAACAAATGAAATTAAAATCAAATGGCCTTGTGATTTTTGGTGTTTTCTTTCTTTGTTTAGGATTAGTGTGGCTTTTTGTCATTTATAAGCGGGGAAGACATTTTTTGGCGGTGGAAGCTCAAACGTATTCACAAAAATATGGAACCCCAACGCTTAGTAACAATCAAAGGCAAGAAGAAAAACAGGATAGATTAAAGAAAAGATTGTTACTTGAGCAACATATGCCAGAGAATATTCGAAAGACTTATATTCCTTATTTTGGGGCTATTATTGTTGTCGAGTTGGTGTGTGGTCTTCTTTATGTTCTTTGCGGCCTTTCTCTTTTAAGAGGCTATCCGTTGGGTCGTTGGTTGGTTATCTTGACTTTATTTGTCGACATGATTCTTAAGAGTTCGGTCGTTATTTATGAAAATTTTATATCCATTCCTTTACAACATATATTTCATCACTATAGTTTAATTTCAACTTATTTTTTCCCTGCGGATGATTGGGGTTCACGGTTATCCCTTTATTTGTCGGGCCTGAAGCTAATAGACCATTGTTGTTTTGGTTTTTCTTTTGTTTACGTGTCGTATCTACTTGTCACGTTTTTCTTTTTTACTCGACCAAAAATAATCGCTTATTTTCAAACTAAAGGAAAAGAATTATGAAAAAATATTTTTTGTTCTTATTGATGTTCGTTATTTCTGGTTGTGTGGCGGTGCGGTTTGAAACAACGCCACCTCAAGAGATATCGAATCAAAAGAAAAACTTAACGAAGATAAATACAATTAGAACAGGAACCCAATTGGTTGATGTGATCAGTATTCTTGGGGAAGAAACTCCCATCGGTTATAAGCAAGAAAAATATCCAGGAGGGGCTTTCTCGCCGATAACGGTTAAGAATCCTTATCGATCAGAAGTTATTAAAGGGAAAACCAAAGAATATTATGTGGCCTATTATTTTGTCGAAATAAAGAAATCAGATGATCTTATTGGCGATGATGAGTTGTTACCCCTTGTTTTTGAGGAGGGGAAGTTGATCGGCAAGGGTTGGGATTATTTATTTAAATTAAAGAACCAGATTAACTTATAACGACAATTATTGTGAATTTTAAATCGTTAATTGCCCACCATCAGTTTCAATATCCTATCAATTGGAGAGAACAATTCGGTCGCTCTGCGCCTCTGGAGGTGGAGATTGGATTTGGATTAGGGGAAGTGCTTTTTAAAAAAGCGCAGGAATTTCCAAAACGAAACTTTATTGGTTTCGAACAAAATTGGGAGCGCATCTGTAGGACGCTGCAGCAGATCGATACGGTTCCCTCAATTCAAAATGTTCGTTTACTCAAGGTTGATGCGCGGATTGCCTTCGAGAGGTTTTTTAAAGAGAAGAGTATTGATACGATTTACTCTTTGTTTCCTTGCCCGTGGCCGAAGAAGGCCCATATCAAACACCGTTTATTTTCTTGTGATTTTCTTAAGCTGCTTAATAGTCGTTTAAAAAATAGTGGTGCGCTAAAAATTGTTACGGATCATGAGGATTATTTTCATTGGATTTTAGATCAGGCGGATGATACCGGATTTGCTATCCAAAAAAATAAGATCAGTCCTCGCTATAACACAAAGTTTGAACGTAAATGGTTACTCAAAGGACAAGAAAAGTTTTTTGAGATTAATTTTAGTAAAAAGCGACATGTGTCGATATCGATAAAAAAGGAGCTTAAATTGAAGTCTTATAGTTTGAAGAATTTTCATTTTGATCGATTTCGAATGGAAAAAGAAACCGGAGAAATTTCTGTTATTTTAAAAGATTTTCTTTATGATCCTAAGAAATATAAGGGAATGGCCCATGTGGTTGTGGTTGAGGATTATATGATACAGCATTTTTGGATCGCTATTGTTAAGAAGGGAAAAGCGTGGCATGTCGGTCGTGCAGATGGCCAAAGTTTTTTCCAAACACCTGGAATTAACCGGTCGATAGAGTTGGTTTATCAAGCGGCCCTTAAAACAATAGAGAGTCCGACACCGTGAAACTTGCGTTGGTTAAACGATTGTTTGTTTTTGTTTCGATTTTCATTCTTCTTTTTACGTCAACCTCTTTCGCTGCACGGAAAAAAAGAAAAAGTAAACGCGTTTCTTGTCAGGCTGCAATTCTTATGGATAGTTCGAGTGGCCGCAGACTTTTTGCGAAGAATGCAGACGGTCGAGTTCTTCCCGCCAGCACAACCAAGGTAATGACAGCGATTCTTGTTTTAGAAAAACTTTCTTTGGATGATTATGTTGTTGTTAAAGAGCGAGCGACCTATGTTCAACCTTCCAAAATTGATATTCGTGCCGGCGAACAATATAAAGTTAGAGATTTGCTGTATGCTCTTTTATTGGGCTCCGCTAATGATGCAAGCGTTGCTTTAGCCGAAGCTGTGGCTGGTTCAGAGTATAATTTTGTCCAGATGATGAATAAAAGAGCCAAACAATTAGGCGCCTATCATACAAAATTTGCTAATTCTAATGGGCTTCCAACGCCACGGGTAAGCCAATATACAAGCGCTTACGATATGTATCTTATTTTTCGTAAGGCCATGCAGTATGCATTTTTTAAAGAAGCCATTAAGTATCGCTATCGAATCATTCACAGCAAGGCTGGACGTAGAATTGTGCTTAAAAGCCATAATCGTCTTTTGTTTAATGATTGGAAGAGAATGGTTTATGGTAAAACGGGGTATACAAGAACCGCCGGCGCCTGTTTTGTCGGGACGATTCAAAAAGGAAATAACACACTGATTGTTGGTGTTTTTAATTGTACGAATCGATGGGATTATATTAAATATATTGTGACAAAGTTTGGTGGAGTTGCTCTTTAACAAATTAAATATTAATGGAATAATAAATTCAGTTATGATATTCTTGGTTTCATAAAACGAAAGGATAACTTATGGAAAACAGATTTTTTACCTTAGTTCTAGTTGTAGCCCTAGGTGTTCTCATCGGTGTTGGTGTTGTCATGAAACAAACCAGAGATCCTGTCTTTAAAACTCTTGTCGAACAGCAAGCAAGAATTCTTAAAAGTCAAAATGTTATTGAGAATAGATTATCTTCCACATCTCCAACAATGGATGGAGGCAATAAGCAAGCCTTAGAGCAACGAGTTGCTGCCTTAGAATCTCAGGTCAAAGCACTTCAAGGTTTTTTGCAAGGGCAAAAACCCCAAGTTCAAGCGGCTCCGGCAGACGATAATACGAAAGTTTATGATATTGAAGTTGGTAGTACCCCAATTTTTGGAAAGAAGGATGCCCCTGTTACGATTGTCGAATTTGTTGATTTTCAATGTCCGTTTTGTACCCGTTTCCACGGACCGATGACTGAAGCGGTGAAGGCTTATCCCGATAAAGTAAATTATATGTTGAAGAATTTTCCATTATCATTTCATCCTATGGCTAAGCCAGCAGCGAAAGCTGCTTTTGCCGCCGGAGAACAGGGTAAATATTATGAAATGGTTGATGCCATATTAAGTGATAACCATGATTTAAGTGAAGATAAGTTTCAACAATTAGCCAAAAAGTTAGGTCTTAATGTTGATAAGTTCATGAAGGATCTTAAAGGAAAAGATGCAGAGTGGGAAGCACGGATTAAGGCCGACATGGATTTAGGTAGCCGCGTTGATGTTGGCGGGACTCCGACATTCTTTATTAATGGGCGCAAGACAAATGCCCGTAATGTTGAAACTTATAAAAGAGAAATTGACGAGATTTTAAAAAGCAAAGGTCAATAATTATAAAAATTGGTTTTGAACTTAAGGGGTCGAAGATAATTCGACCCCTTAAATTTTTGTTTGATTATTTAAACGAAACATTATATACTCTCAACGTTTATTATTGATCAAAAGGACTAGTTTAGGAGGCAAAAATGGGTGGACGTGTAGGTGGAATAACAAGTAAATATTATAAAGAAACTCGCGGCATGAAGGTCAGCGGTGGTCAAGAAGTTAAGTCAGGGACAGTTTTAACCCGCCAAGGTCATAAGTGGCAGCCAGGCATCAATATCATTGGCCGTACACATTTAACGGCTGCTTGTGATGGGGAAGTTTATTTTACAAAGAAAAAGAGCGGTTATAATCGACTTATTACGCTTATTAATATCCGACCAGTTCCTTCAAAAAAATCTTAACAACGTACTTCGTACATCGCATTTCGTGCTTCGGACGAGGTGCGAGGTACGAACGGCGATATACTAGATATGTGTGGAATCATAGGCTATGTTGGTCAAAAACAAGCAGCACCGATTCTAATTGATGGCCTAAAAAAGTTAGAATATCGCGGTTATGATTCCAGCGGCATTGGCATTATTACTCTCTCCGATCATAAGGTTGTTCTACGCAAAACAAACGGTAAAATCCAAAACTTAGAAGATCTTCTTAAATCTCATCCTGTTCCAGAAAGTTCTCTGGGCATCTCACATACCCGTTGGGCCACTCATGGTGTTCCCAATCGTATCAATGCCCATCCTCATGCTGACTGTACTGGCAAAATTTTAATTGTTCATAATGGTATTATTGAGAATTATGAAGAATTGAAAGTGATGCTCATTAAAAAGGGACATAAATTTGTTTCAGAAACAGACACTGAAATTGTTGCTCACCTTATTGAGGAATATTATAAAGATGATTTACTTAAAGCCACCCGCCAAGCAATTAAACATCTAAAAGGGGCGTTTGCGCTGGGAGTCATCTCGTCTGATTATCCGGATTTACTTATTGCTGCTCGTATTGGCTCACCACTTATTATTGGTCTTGGCAAGAATGAAAACTTTATCGCCTCCGATGTTCCCGCGATTTTAGAATACACCCGAAAAATTATTTATCTTAAAGATGGGCAATTAGCGTCGATTACCAAAGATAAAGTACAGGTGTTTAACTTTGATGGGAAATTGGTTGTGCCGAAAGTTGATCAAGTTACGCTAAAGATAGATGCGGTTAAGAAACAAGGGTTTGCGCATTTTATGCTCAAAGAGATTCATGAGCAGCCAGATGTTTTAAGACAAATGTTTCATAGTCGTTTAAAGGGAAACCATGTTCATTTAGAAGACCTTAAACTAGCGGATAAAGAATTAAAGAATATTAGTCGAATTACCATCGTTGCCTGCGGAACGGCGTATCACGCCGGAATGGTGGGGAAATATTTAATTGAAGCTTTATCTGGGGTGCCGGTTACGGTTGATGTCTCCAGCGAATTTCGTTATCGTAATCCAATTGTCGACAGAAAAACTTTAGTGATTGCGGTTAGTCAATCGGGGGAAACGGCGGATACACTAGCGGCGGTTCGAGAAGCTAAGCGTAAGGGCGCTAAAATTGTTTGCGTTTGTAATGTGATTGGATCATCGCTCGCGCGAGAATCCGACGGAATTTTATATACGCACGCTGGACCAGAGATTGGTGTGGCCTCGACCAAAGCTTATACTGCGCAGCTTGGAATGCTTTATTTGTTGGCGATTAAATTGGGAACGATTCACAAATTTATTGCACGAAAAGAAATCTTGAAATTGGTAAAAGGATTAAAACATGTTCCAATGTTATTTACTGAAATATTAAAATCTAAGGAAAACATTGCCCAGATTGCCCGAGATAATTCTCATATGGGTTGTTTTCTTTTTCTGGGACGAAATATTAATTATCCATCAGCGCTTGAAGGAGCCCTTAAGTTAAAAGAAATTTCTTATATCCCGGCAGAAGGTTATGCCGCCGGAGAAATGAAACACGGGCCCATTGCCTTGATTGATGAATATCGCGCGGTTGTTTGCATTGCTCCTGAATCTGACACGTACGATAAAATGATTTCAAACATGCAGGAGATTCGCGCCCGTAAGGGAAAAGTTATCGCGATTGCCACCGCCGGTGACAAAACAATTTCGCATCACGCCCCACACGTTATTTATGTGCCCAAGACAGATAAATTATTAACACCTCTTTTGGTTGTCCTGCCTTTACAATTAATTGCTTATTATATTGCGGTCGCCCGTGGCTGCGATGTGGATCAGCCGCGTAATTTAGCAAAGTCGGTAACTGTTGAATAAAGAGCTGTCAGCTCTCAGTAGCTGTCAGCTGCTGGAAACTGAAAGCTGATAGCTGAAAGCTTTTAAGAAATATGCTCTATATTGTTTCCACACCCATTGGAAATTTAAAAGATATTACCTTACGCGCATTGGAAACACTAAAGAGTGTTGATTTAATCGCCGCCGAAGACACCCGTCACACCAGGATTTTATGTCAGCATTATGATATTCAAACCCCGCTGACGAGTTATTTTGAACACAATGAGGTTCAAAAGGCCGATTATCTTCTGAAGCTTTTAAAAGAAGGGAAGCACATCGCGCTGGTGACAGATGCTGGAACGCCAGGCATTAGCGATCCGGGTTATCCCTTAATTAAATTAGCGAAAGAAAATAATATTCCTTTAACCGTTATCCCCGGCCCAACGGCACTGGTGGCGGCCCTTAATCTTTCTGGATTACCCGCGCACAATTTTGTTTTTGAAGGTTTTTTGCCGGTCAAATCTGGCGCCCGACGTAATAAATTAGAATCATTGAAAGAAGAGACGCGAACAATTATCTTTTATGAATCACCACACCGCATCTTAAAAACCTTAAAAGATATTCAAGAAGTTTTGAATGATCCTGAAGTTGTTTGTGTTCGTGAGATAACGAAGAAGTTTGAAGAAGTGAAGAAAGAAAAAGCCTCGCAGCTTATTTTGAATTTTACGAAAAATAATCCGCGAGGCGAATTTGTTTTGTTATTAAAGATTGTTTAATTTAAGTTTTAAACTTTCCAATTCTTTTTGTTGTTCTTCAATAAGTTTTTGTTGCTCTTGCACCACTTTTGTTAAAACCCCCAAAACATCCATAGGATCAACCCCTTTACGATCAGTGGTGGCGAGAAGATCAGGAACATCTTCCGCAATAAATCCAACATGAAGATCATCCTTTTGATCTGCTTTGTATCGGAATTTTATTGGGTTAAGATTGTCGAGGGCTCCTTGTGCTTCTTCTAGCGACAACTCATTAATATCTTTTTTAAATTCACGAGAAGATCCGGGGGTAATGCTTCCTGTAGCTAAAATATTTCCGACGACATGTAACGTTTCTGTTGGCGCAACGGTGCCGATTCCTACTCGACCTCCCATGATAACGAAAACATTTCGTTCAGTTACTTCTTGAGCTTCGGGTTCTAATGCAATCCCTAAAGAACGCGTTCCTCTTACAGTGATTGGCTGAGGACTGACACACATTGCATTATCACCAATTGCTTTACATCCACCGCCTAAAGCGATTTGTCCGGCACCACCGCCACCACCAGCTTCGGTTAGAATTCCTGCGGCAAAAGTTCCACTCCCGACAGCTTTGGTCACTCGTCCAACTGACATGCAGTATTCACAGTTTGCTACAGCTCCTCCTCCCATAGCAATAGCACCGGTTCCTGATGCTTGAGCTCCGACGCCAATAGCTACAGCATATCCAGGTCCGGCGAGAGCTCCAGATCCAATCGCAACAGATCGTTCACCGCTAGCTATAGAGCCAAATCCTGCGGCGAAAGCAGCATAATTCGTGGCTTGAGAAGATTGTCCAAAAGCAGCAGAACCGTCACCACTTGCTAAATTTCCTATGCCAAAGGCAAATGATGATGGTCCGCTGGCAATGTTCTGAACGCCATTTCCATCAGGAGCACCACCAGCAAAGGATTGATGGCCGAGGGATTGAGATTTCCATCCGATAGCAGTTGAACGCGCACCGGTTGCTATTGTTTCTTCTCCCATAGCAACGGCTCCTAAGCCGTTGGTTATAGTCTTATATCCCATCGCAGTACTATAGTCTCCATTGGTTGTAGTTTCTTTTCCCATCGCAATTGAATAAGCTGCATTGGAAATATTTTGTTGTCCTAAGGCAATAGAAGCTTGCCTATTAGCCTGATTAGTCAATCCTAATGCGATGGCCGAAGAACCATTCCCTTGATTATCTTGTCCTAGAGTTACAGAGGCTTGTTGTCCAGAGATGTTATTTATTCCTAGAGCAATAGAACCTCCAAAATTACTATTAAAACTGGCAATATTGTTATACCCCATGGCCACAGAATATTTTCCAATGTTACTGTCATCCCATTGATTCCCGTCAACATAGCCAGCTCTAAAGGCAGATTTTCTGGGATACCAAATCAGCTTTGTTCCTGCACCAGCTGTCGTTAAAACAGTACCCGCTCCTTGAGTACCTTTGGCGAGAATTCCACCGTCTCCATTAATGGATAATTTAAATTCTGGGGTTGAGGTCCCAACTCCAACAAAAATATTGGGATTGCTTTGCGTGTCTGTTGGATAAATGTTATTACCGTTTTGAGACCACGCCCCAGCCAAAGCTCCCCAAACACCAGTACCACTTCCATTATTATTACAGACTTTGATACTGTTGGTTGTTGAGTCAAAATAAAAAGTTCCTATGTCACATGGGTTCGCTAATGTTGCTCGTGGCATAACGCGTAAGCGGTCATAAACACCAAATGGGGAGGGGTAGTAAGTACTAAGGGTAATTTGGTTTTTTTGTGCATAGGCTGAGGTGGCCAAAAGAATAATTAGATTGGCTAAAATAAGTTTTTTCAAAGTAATCCTCCCTTATTTACAGTGATAATTTATTTATTTTTGTTTTTAAATCATCCAGCTCTTTGGTTTGCATTTCGATTTGAGCATTTTGTTGTTGGTAAGTTTTGTCTAGCAGATCTTTTTCGGTTTTTAAAGAGTCGACCTTATTTTTTAATTCACGCATCGTTTCAACCATAAATCCTTCAAAACCTCGAGGGTTAAAATATTTTGTATCGTTTATGGTATCAACCCATTCGGGCATAACTTTTTCAACTTCTTGAGCAATAACGCCGATTTGAGTTCCCGTTAAATTTTCGTGGTTTTTAGGATCTTTCCACTCATATGTTACTCCGCGAAGGTTTAAAATTTTTTCTAACGATCCACTAATTGTTTTTACATTTTTCTTAAAACGAATATCTGAAGGATTTGTCCAAGTTCCTCCACCTGGTTTAGCGGCGGTACCAACGACTTCTAACGGGGCGTTTGGTGCAAGCGTTCCAATGCCGACGTTTCCACCCATAATAACCATTGCGTTAGCTTGAGTGATTGTTCTGGCGGTTGCATCCAAGTTGATTCCGACAGAATAGGTTCCCGTTGCCGAGACCGTCATATTCTGACCAAAGGTTGTTGAATAATTTCCAGCTGCGACACTGCTACGTCCAAAAGAGGTTGCATATTGACCTGACGCAGTTGAAAAGGCTCCAATGGCTGTAGAATAAAGACCGCTGGCTAAAGAGTCTGCTCCAATACAAGATGAATAATTAGCTGTTGCGCTACAATTATCACCAAGGGCTGTAGAATAATCACCTTGAGCTAAAAGTGCTGGACCAATCAGAGTCGAGGCAATGCCACTTGCAGTTCCGTTTTTTGTACTAATGGCGGTTGAATAATTTCCTGTAGCTTTGGCTTGATAATTTAGGGCTGTTGATGCAATGCCACTGGCGGTATTCTGATCTCCAATAGCGGTTGAATATATCCCGCTTACTTGATTAAATGTTCCGATACCAACTGAATAATCTGAGCTGATAATATTATTGTCTATTCTAGGTTTAGTGATGTCGGGATCTACAAAAACAAAATATCCTATAGCCACAGATGCTTTTCCCGTAACCTGGTTTGAGGCGCCTATAGCAATAGATTCAACACCCTTAGTTGTGTCATATACAATTTTAGGATTGTTTTCATAGTTGGAGAAACCCGACCTTCCAGCGGATACGGGATAGTTATTAAGCATTCCTATGGCGACAGAGTTATCTCCTGTAGCAAAGGATCGAGTTCCTATAGCCACGCCATTTAATTCAGCAAGGCAAGAGTTTGATGAAATAAAGGAAGCCTCTCCATTAGCTAAGCCATTCATGCCTGCAGCAAAAGAATATTTACCTTTGGCCATGGTAGCATCTCCAAAACCTGCAGAATATTCACCATGATGACTATCTTGGAATTCTCCATTTCCTGCGAAACCTGCTCGAAAAGAAGATTTTTTGGGATACCACATAAAACGTGCATTTGCATTAGTATTAGATTCTAATGAGACTCCTGAACCATGCGTTCCGGTGGCGATAATAAGCGTATCAATAAATCTTATTGAACTTCTCTTCACGGTCAACGCAGTGCTAGGGACAGCTGTTCTTGGATCAAAGGGAAGTTGAGTGGCATTATCATAGAGGATCATGGAAGCAGAGCTTTGCATGAGATCGGCATCAGCCAGAGTCACAAGACCATCCCCATTAATATCGGCGCGTGGAGATGTTTTTGGAATGATTTTTCCTTCGAAATCTCGAACCGTTTCATTGTTCAATAATTGTTTTACAATATGAGCATCTGTATAATCGATAGCACCATCTAAGTCAACGTCGCCGGGTGAACCAATATTAGAGAAATTCCATGTTCCTCTATTGTGACCGGTTCCATCATCATAACAAATTCCTAACATGTTATTTGCTTTGTCCATGTACATCGTTCCTACTTCACAGGGATTCGTCATGGCTGGAGCTTTTGGGACAAGTTGGATACGATCATAAAGCCCCATTGGCGTAGGATAAGATGTATTGATGAGCATGTTGTCCGCCCAGAGGGGAGTAGTTATTCCTAAAATTAATAATAGTAAAATTATTCTTTTCATTTGTTTCTCTTTAGTGACACTTTATTATAATGAGATTTCAACATTTCGATCTCTTTTTGTTGTTCGTTAATTCTTTGTTGTCTTTGCTCAACAATTTTTCTTGATTCTTGATTAGTTTTTTCTAAAGCTTCAATTTCTTGGTTTAACTCCTTAACGGTTTCTATCATTAATCCTTCAAGCCCTCGGATGCTTAAATATTTATAGCCAGTATTCTTAGTTCCAACCCATTCAGGAAAAATTTGTTCGACATCTTGGGCGATGAAACCCATTTGTTCTCCCATTAAGTTTCCTTCATCTTCAGGATGAATCCATTCGAATGTTACACCTTGAAGTTTGATGATTTTTTCTAAAGCCCCATGGAGAGGTTTAATATTCTTCTTTAGTTTTTTATCTGAAGGAGCTGCCCAGTTTCCACCCAGCGAACTAAAAACAGCGGCATTAGCCGCAACACCACTAACTTCAAGTGTAAATTGAGGGTTGGTTGTTCCGATACCAACATTGCCTCCCATAATAGCCATCGTATTATTTGCGGCTAGAATTATATTAGGAGATGGGGTGGATATTGAAATACCAAAACTATTATTTCCTTGAACAGTTATATATCGGCCAATGGCCGTTTGATTACTACCAGTCGTTGAAAATAAATGCCCAAGACAAATATTCGAAGAACCAGAGCATCCACCGCTTCCTGTAGAGAAAGATTCATCGCCTGCACCAACGTTACTTCCGGATGCAAAGGCCCTATTACCTGATGGGCCGCCAATAAGCCCAATACCAACAGAAGAATTACCTGTAAGAGAGCCATTGCCTTCACCAAGCCCAACGGAATAATCACCATTAGTATTTGTCGTCCACCCCAGTGCAATGGAATATGGTTTCCAGGCTCTAGATTGATAACCGGAGGATAATGAATAAATGCCATCGGATTGTGTACGATAACCGAAGGTTATAGCATGATTAGCTAAAGGCTTTGTTTCCCAACCAATAGCAATTGAGTCATTTCCACTCGGTTGATTGAAAGAACCTATGGCTATACTTGCAGAGCCGGTAGTTATATTTTGAGATCCTATGACCATGGAAGAGGTTCCTGCATTATTATCTGACCCCAAAACCACTGCATTATTTCCAACCGTGTTATTTTTTCCAATCGCGATACCTCCTCCAGAAGTGATATTATTGCTATCTCCAATGCTGGTCGAGAAGCTACTAGCTACAGATTTGTAACCTAATGCTAGAGAATAATCACCAGCTTTTGTTGAATATCCCATGGCAACTGAACGATCTCCTATATTTACATCATCCCACTGATCTCCATCGACATATCCGGCGCGAAAGGCAGATTTCTTAGGATACCAAATTAATCTTGTGCCAGCCCCAGCAGTTGTCAGAACAGTATCAGAAAGATGTGTGGTAAAGGGAGGACCAGAGCTGAATGTATATGGCGCAATAGACATAATAAATCCTGTGAATTTGGCGAAGGAGCCAGTGATTGTTAACGCAGGGTTGTCAACATCTGTTGTTGCATTTGAATAATAGTATTCCATTCGTGATGAGGGGGGTGTCGGCCAGGCAGCAGCTCCAGACATAAATTGTGAGATTCTGGAAGAATCTAAAGAGCTAATTGTTCCATTTTGTGTAACATCACCACGCCACATTTGTTGATTGTTAAATGTTCTTTTTCCGACTATATATTGTAAAATATAGTGTGCATCTTTTACATCTACACGTCCATCTAGGCTAACATCTCCAAGATCAGTTAGGTTGGTGGCAGAGTCCCAGGAGCCATTGCCAGCACCATCGTCATAACAAAGTTTCAAAAGACTAGTTGTTTTATCGAGGTAAAGAGTTCCAGGTTCACAGGCGCCCGTTAGAGATGCTCTTGCCGCAAGACGAATGCGATCATAAGCGCCAAAAGGAGAAGGGTAATAAGTGTTTAAGGTTATTGTATCTGTTGAATAAGAGAGAGAGGTGGATAGCAAAATAATCCCCGTTATTATCATCGAGATGATTTTTATTTGCCAAGGCCCATTTTTTATTGCACGATGTATCATTTTTTTGATAGCTGATCTAATTTTGTTTTTAAATCGTTAATTGTTTCAGCATTGTTATTTAATTGGTTGTTAAATTCTTCAAAATTTTCTTTTTCCCTCAATGAGTCTACGTGATGTTTTAAATCTTTAATTGATTCAACTAATAAAGCTTCAAATCCACGAATAGTTAAACTTTTGTAACCATTGCTATCAGTGCTAACCCATTCGGGAAAAATTTCTTCAACTTCTTGAGCAATGAAACCCAGTTGAGGATTAGTTAAATTTCCATGTTCCTCTGGTTTAATCCATTCAAAAGTAACGCCACGTAAACGAAGTAATTTATCTAAAGCCCCATGAAGAGGTTGAATATTCTTTTTCAATCGAATATCTGAAGTAGCTGACCAGCCACCCCCACCGGTTTTTATCGGTGAGACCGCCCCAGTTACTTCAAGAAGGAAAGCTGGATTGGTTTTTCCTATACCAACATTGCCTCCCATGACAACTAATATATCTGACTGAATAACAGTTGAAGCACTTTGATCATTTAAAGCAAACGCAATAGAGCGATCACCATTGACGGTAATTCCTCTTCCAAAAGCCTTAGAACCAAATCCAATGGCTTTGGTTGCATAGCCAAAGGCTTGAGAAACAGGTCCTTCGGCACGAGTTCCATAACCACTAGCAAAAGTATTGTCATTAAGAGCTACAGTATTTGATCCGATAGCCACGGCACCTTGACCAGAATTACCAACAACTCCTGTGCTTCCAGCTGTGGTTTGATATCCTGAGGCAAAAGAACCTTTTCCTTTAGAAGTTGTTTCATATCCAAAGGCAAAAGCTGCATAACAAGTAAATCGGCTACAGCCTGTGGCTAAGGTTTTGTATCCTGAGGCAATACCGGCATCTATTTCTGATCTTGTTTGATATCCAAAGGCCATTGAATAATTTGACGTAGAGTGTGTTTGATATCCTGAAGATAATGATGTTGGATATGATGTGCCAGACCATCTATTAACACCATCATAAGGTCCTGAGGAAGGATAGGGTGTGGCAAAAACGGTTTGTGAACTTACGTTGCTTGCTTCTGTTTCAAAGCCAAGAGCGAGGGTAAAGCTTCCTCCAGTGGACGCATTAGAATCGCCCATAGCAATGGAGTTTTGTGTAGAGGCGATGTTTCCATGTCCCATGGCAATAGAGTAAGCTCCGCTTGCTGTATTTGTTTGACCAATTGCAATGGCAGAATATCCGCTGGCAACACTTGAAAGCCCACCGGAAAACGAGCTGGTACCGCTCGCCGTTGTGCTGTTTCCTGTCGCTGTTGCATAATCTCCGGAGGCTAGGTTATTTTTTCCAAAAGCTGTTGAGGCAATTCCTGTTGCTTTGTTGCCATATCCAAAGGCAACAGAATAATCCCCGATGTTTGCGTCATCCCATTGATCAGCATCAACATAACCAGCGCGAAAAGCAGCTTTTGCAGGTTCCCATATAAATCGTGTGCCAGCACCTGTTGGTATTCTTACATCAGTGGCTCTTACATCAGGCAGCGCAGGCGGAGGGACATAAGTG
The DNA here is from genome assembly GCA_023247445.1 of Candidatus Omnitrophota bacterium. Classification (GTDB taxonomy): domain Bacteria; phylum Omnitrophota; class Gorgyraeia; order Zapsychrales; family Zapsychraceae; genus JAHFGL01. Next base: position 89,068 of record JAHFGL010000006.1, read on the forward strand.
CCTGTGGCTAATATTAAACCGTCGTTAAAATAAGTTGTACCATTAACAGTAAGTGGATTATACTCAATCATGGTTGGCTGAACAGAAGCAAAATATCCTATTCTAGCTGTTGGAGCATCAGTTGTCGCTCCAGTAATATAATTGGTAATTTTATTAGCATCAGCTAATGTCAAAATTCCATCTTGGTCCACATCGGCCCGCCAAGTAGTCTTAGGAATAGTTTTTTTCCTAAAATCGACGACTGTTTCATTATTAATCAACTGCTTAATGACATTTGCATCGGTAAGATCGCGTACCCCATCTAAATCAATATCTCCAATAATGTTATCGTAAAAATAATTCCACTGACCTATGTTTTGACCAGAGTTGTCATCGCCACAAATTTTTAAAAAGTTGGAGGTTTTATCAAAATAAATGGACCCGATATCACAGGGATTGGTAAAGGCCGTGGTTTTAGGTACTAAGCGAATACGGTCATAAGATATGTAGGGAGTGGGATAATAGGTGACAAATATCACTTTTCCTGCGTGAGCAGCCGATGAAAAAAGAAGTAAAAAGAGGCATGTTGTATAGAGAGTTTTTTTCATTATATTTTTCTGTGCCATAAAAAAACCTATTTCCCATCGTAGGAAATAGGTCGCAAAACTATTTTGTTGGAGTAGCTGGCTACCCTAGATATATCTTTATGTGTCCAGGGCCCTGTAGCTTTGCGTCCCATCCTTACGAATGGTTTACCTTTGTTCACAACTTTCGTCCCCCCCCATCTGTCTTACAGTAAAAGTATATTATATATATATTGAATCATCAATGATTAAACCTGTTTTTATGAAAGCGATTTCTTTAGACGGACAGAAATTTGCAATTGACAACAAAGAAAATGAATGTTATATTTTGAACAAATCTTAACCTTTAATCCGATCCTGTGAGATTGGGAAGGCCTTATGAAAAGTTTTAAAATAGTGGTAAACAAAAAAGCTCACCTTCGAACCGAAGCGTGGGCATTTTTTTTAATGAGCGCATGATTTATGGAGCAAGCGACATAAATCATAAGCGCGAATTAATCCCGAGCGAAGTCGAGGGATTGTCAGGGAAATATGACTAACAATTCTAAAATAATGGATAAAGAAAACGTTGGACGGGCGTTAATGCGGATAGCCCACGAGATTTTAGAGAAAAATAGAGGAACGGAAAATCTTTGTTTGGTTGGAATTCGTACGCGCGGTGCTGTTTTGGCGGAGCGGATTAATGAATGTATTCGGCAGATTGAAGGAAGTCCGCTTGCGATCGGTATTTTAGATATTACGCTCTATCGAGACGATCTTACATTGGTTTCGACGCAACCTGTTATCCATGAGACAAGCATTTCATTTGATATTACAGGGAAGAAAATTGTTTTAGTCGATGATGTTCTTTTTACGGGGCGAACGATACGCGCTGCGCTAGATGCTTTAATTGATTTTGGCCGGCCGGCGAGTATTCAACTGGCTGTCTTAATTGACCGCGGTCATCGGGAGCTACCTATTCGCGCAGATTATGTGGGAAAGAATATCCCGACGGCATTAGATCAAAATGTAAAAGTTATTTTAAAAGAAACGGATAGCGAAGAAGATCAAGTCATTATTAAAAGTCGAGCGCTATGAGCCAATGGACCAAACATGATCTTTTAGGGCTGGATGATTTAACGAAAGAAGAAATTGAGCTTGTTTTAGAAACGGCCAAATCTTTTAAAGAAGTTTCAACACGTGATGTAAAGAAAGTTCCAGCTCTGCGAGGAAAAACAATTGTTCTTCTTTTCTTCGAAGCCTCAACCCGCACCCGCACCTCATTTGAACTTGCCGCTAAACGATTATCGGCCGACACAATTAATATATCTCCGAGCACAAGTGCAATTTCTAAAGGCGAATCAATTTTAGATACAGGGAAGAATCTAGAAGCGATGAATGTCGATGCGATTATTGTTCGTCATTCGAGTTCGGGCGTTCCGAAAATTTTGTCAGACAATTTGAAAGCCTCAATTATTAATGCAGGAGATGGTTGTCGAGAACATCCAACTCAGGCGCTTTTGGATTTATTTACGATTAAAGAAAAGTTGGGACGAATTGAGGGGTTAAATGTTGGCATCGTCGGTGACATCTTACATTCAAGGGTGGCGCGATCAAATATTTGGGGATTAAAAAAGATGGGGGCAAACGTGACGGTTTGCGGGCCATCGACACTAATGCCGCGAGGAATTGAAGAATGCGGCGTTAAGGTTTCTCATAATCTTTCCGAAGTCATAAAAACAAGTGATGTCCTTATGGTTCTTCGATTACAGCTTGAGCGTATGCAAGATAAATTTCTTCCATCGGTTCGGGAGTATGCCAAGATTTTTGGAGTCAACAAAGAAAAGTTAAAACACGCGAAAAAAGATATTGTCATTATGCACCCCGGACCAACTAATCGTGGGGTTGAGCTTTCGGCCGAGGTTGCCGACGGAGAATATTCAGTTATTTTGGATCAGGTAACGAATGGAATTGCGGTACGAATGGCAACGTTATATCTATTGTTGGGAACGAAGGAAGGGAACTAATGTCTCTTTTAATTAAAAATGCGATGATCGTTAATCCGGATAAGGCCGGCAAGAATTCTCAAGACATCTTGATTGAAAAGGGGTTGATTAAAAAGATAGAGAGTTCGATTAAGGATTCTGCGGCTCAAACAATTGATGCTAAGGGATTCTTGGTTATGCCGGGCTTAATTGACATGCATGTCCATTTTCGTGAGCCGGGACAGGAGCATAAAGAGACAATTGAAAGCGGATCAAAGGCGGCGGCTAAGGGCGGTTTCACGACGGTCATGTGTATGCCCAACACCTCGCCGGTCATTGATAATAAATCCATTGTTGAATCGATTATTAAAGAAGCCAAGCGAGTTGGGCTGGTTAATGTTATTCCCGTCGGTGCGATTACAAAAGGATTAAAAGGCGAAGAGTTGACTGAAATGTTTGAGTTAAAGGCCAGTGGTTGTTTGGCGCTTTCCGATGACGGACGATGTGTCACAAACAGTCGTTTGATGCGATTGGCTTTTGAGTATGCAAAGATGGTGGATATTCTATTGATTCAGCACTGCGAAGATCATTGCATGACACATCAAGCCGTGATGAACGAAGGATTAAATTCGACGATTTTAGGACTGCGAGGTTGGCCAGCGGCAGCGGAATCAATCATTGTGGGACGCGATATTGAGTTGGCGCAATATCTCGGCGGACGAATTCATTTTGCACACATAAGTTCTGCGCGAAGTGTTGAGTTAATTCGTCAGGCGAAGGCGCAGGGACTTTTGGTCACGGCCGAGGCTTGCCCACATCACTTTAGTTTAACCGACGACGAATTAAAATCATTTAATAGTAACGCCAAAGTTAATCCACCTTTACGAGCCAAGGAAGATGTGAAAGCTATCAAAGAGGCAATTAAGGAGGGCATTATTGATTGTATCGCCACAGACCATGCGCCACATACCAGAGAAGATAAAGAGCTTGGATTGGATCACGCGCCATGCGGGATGATTGGGCTTGAAACAGCGGTGGGCCTCACAATTTCAGAATTAGCGAAATCTAAAATGCTTAGTTGGTCACAGATGGTGGAGAGAATGTCTTCTGCCCCGGCAAAAATATTGGGATTAAAATTAAAGGGCGAAATTAAAGAAGGGTTTGATGCGGACATCGTGATTATTGATCCAAATAAAGAATGGATTGTAAGTGAAAATGATTTTGTCTCGAAGTCTATCAACTCTCCGTTTGTTGGTCGAAGATTAAATGGAAAAGTTGAAACAACGATTTGTAACGGCAAGGTGGTTTATCAAGCTTAATGGATGGAATGTCATGCCCGTGAAAACGGGCATCTAAAGCTTGGATACCCGCTTTCGCGGGTATGACAATAATGAATCTATATGTAGTAGTTATCCACAGACTGTACACAATATGTGGAAAAGGTTAAATGAGAACTCAGAAAATAACAATTTCGGTTATTGGTGGACATGAAATAAATACTAAGGTGGAACAATTAGCCCATAATGTTGGCAATATTGTGGCTAATGTGGGTGCTGTGTTGGTTTGTGGCGGATTAGATGGAGCAATGAAGGCGGCTTCCAAGGGGGCCAAAGAGGCTGGAGGGCTAACTATTGGGCTTATTCCAGGGAAAGAGAAATCTGAAGCTAACTCCTACATTGATATAGCTTTACCAACAACTATTGGTTATGCCCGCAATGCGATGGTCGCTTGTTCAGCGGATATTATTATTGCCCTTCCTGGAAGTCACGGGACGCTCTCTGAAATTTGTTATGGTCTTGTTTATAAGCGCCCGGTCATTGATTTAGGGGGATGGAATTATAAAGGAATGATTAAGGTAAAGAATTTGAAGGATGCGGAAAAGAAGATTAGGCAATTGATAAAAAAAATAAAA
>JAHFGL010000040.1 GCA_023247445.1 Candidatus Omnitrophota bacterium
ATAACACCTGTTTTTGGTTTAATGATTGGTTATCCAACCGAAACATTTGAAGAGATTAATCAAACCATTGATTTAAGTTTTCGTATCAAACAAGAGAATGATCAGGCGCAATTAGAAACCATGGCCATTTTTACGCCTTTGCCGGGAACACCCGATTATCATTTATCACTCAAACATGGTTTGAAGTCTCCACAGTCATTGGAAGAATGGGGGTCTTGGATATTTGATGATTATGATCTTGAAGGGAAACGAAGTCCGTGGTTTGATCAAAACGGACGAAAATTTTTGGGTAATATTTCTTATATGAGCATTTTGGCCAATGCGCTTTACAATGTTATGGGTAGTTTAAAGAATGAGGGGCTACGCCATTTGGCTCAAGGGGTGGCTGTGCCTGTTAGCCAGTATTATTCTGAACGGTTAAAGAATAAGATGTATCATTTAGCTCCGGATTTGGCGCTGGTGCGTCATCTTCGCCACGAATTATTTTATAAAAGTGATTTCACTATATTTTAAAGAATAAATGCTTAAGAAGTTATTGGTCAAGTTAAAAATAAGTTTCTGTTGTTGCTGTGTCATGCTCTTGACGGCTGGTTTAATAGGTGCTCTTTATATTACTATTTTTATTCGAAAAATATTTTTTAGAGATTTCGTTCCCCACGCCCGCAAAGATACCATCGATGAATCGCAAGAACTCATTGGCTCAGCCAATGCCAATATCAATGCCATTAAGGCATCCCTCGAAAAACAAGCCCAATCATAAATAATCTTTTAGATTGATTTAAAGAAAAGCTAAGGGGCAATTTTTTTTCTTAAATTAAGAAAGTATTTCTCAATGGTGAGCGTTGACAATATTCCAACCGCTAAGGATAGGGTAATGTAGAAGACACTGGTTATGGTCACAGTAAATAGTGACAATTTTAACTTAGTTAACGTGGATATAAGAAGCGATAAAACTAGATAATGCCACAGATATATGCCGTAAGAATTTTTCCCTATCCACTGAAGCCATTTCCACTCTACAAAGATTTTATAACCTTGGTAAGCAGATATCAGCAGCATTCCTGATGCAAGATAAATTGTCGTATAGCAATACCAAACGGATGCATCAAAACCGTTGATAATATAAAAGCCAAAAATGAGTGCCCCTAGAACAAAGAATAAACGGGCAATGTTTTGTTTTATGGGAGAAGACAAGTTTACATAATGGGGTTCAAGTATTTTTAATAAACATCCAAAAGCAAGTGCATCGGCGCGATAAGATGTTGTTTGAATATAAAGATCGCCTGTCAAATGGCGTGACAGAAAATCAAATCCTTCAGCACTTATATAACGGTTGAGATTTACCATTAACATAATGGTAAGACAGCTAATTATAATTAATTTATATCGATTATTTATTTTGGGAGTTGCTAGGCAGATTCCTTGTAGTATTAATGGAAATAATAAGTAAAAATGCTCTTCGATGGCTAAAGACCATGTGTGCGTCAGTAAAGATAAAGGACCAACGTAATTTTGGAAAAATAAAAAATGACTTATAACGACAGTTTGTTGACTTAGCTCTTGTCTGATGTTTGGCGTTAAAGCGGTTAATACTATTCCAACAGCTAACAGCAAGAAATATTGAGGAGCTATTTTAAAAAAGCGGCGTAAATAGAAGCGTTTTAAACGTATCTGTTGATTTAAATCATTTATTAAGATTCCGGTAATCAGAAATCCGCTGATCACAAAGAAGATATCAACGCCTAAAAATCCAATTCGAGCAATGTGATGGAAAAATAATAGTTGATTAGGTAAAAAATAGTCCCAGGCAAGAAGGTAGTCTCCGTGGTGCAAAATGACCCAGATAATGGCCAGTCCACGAAACCCATCCATAAATGGATAATAGTTTTTTTCTTGTTCTTCAAACATCGTTAGCTAAGAAATAAGTTTTAGTTAATTTGTGAATTATCTATTATAATCATAACCATTATTTATTAAGAAGAATATTATTAAATAAAAAGGAGCTTTTATGGCTACAATCGATGATTTTAAAAAATTAGAATTAATTGTCGCTCAGATTAAAGAAGTTGCGGAACATCCCAATGCTGACCGACTTTATGTGATTAAAGTTGATACCGGCAAAGAAGAGCGTCAAGTTGTGGCTGGAATTCGAAAATCATATACCAAAGAGCAACTCATTGGTCGACGCGTTATTGTCGTGGCGAACTTAGAGCCGGCGACGATTCGTGGCGAACAGTCTCAGGGAATGATTTTGGCCGCGACCGATGAAAATGGCATTTCTGTTTTAAGTCCTGATCGAGATGTCGCTTTGGGGACGGTGGTCAAATAATTCATTTACTTATCAAGATAAATGATGATATGATGATTTCATGATTTTCATGGAGAAGAGAAAGTGATAGAGCATTTCCCCCAATTCGTTCCTCAAAAAGTCTGTCTTTCTTGCGATGGCTGCTGTCGATTTAAGGAAGAGACCAGTGTTTGGCGCCCTAAGATTACAAAAGATGAAATTGCTCAGGTTCGCGCCAAAAAATCCTCATTGATCGATAAAATTTTTTCCAAAGAGCATGTTGGTTCCAAGGGATATCTTAAAACCATTAAGCAGAAATCCATTTGTAAGTGTACTTTCTTTAACTTAGAGCAGAATACATGCACCATTTATTCGGATCGTCCGTTTGAATGTCAGATTTATCCTTTTCTTTTAAACAAGAAAGGCAAAGAGTTGGCCGTCAGTGTTCATTTGTGGTGTCCGTATATTCAAAAAAAGCGTTATACAGCTGAGTTTGAAGGTTATGTCGTGAGTCTAAAGAACTTTTTTCATAAAGAATCAACCCGCGTTTTTCTACGCAACAACCCTTCACTTTTTAATGATTATTCAGAGTTTGCAGATGAGATAGAAGCCATTTTCTCGGTTAATCTCTAAGCCTGTCTTATGAAGACAGATTTATTAGAAAAAAAGGAGCTGATTAATCAATATCTAAAAGAAACCAATCGATATCTTTCTTCATTTTCCTTTGTCTCCATTTTTTCTTGGAAAGATTTTTTTGATTTTGATTTAAAAATTATTGATCGTAATTTATGTATTTTTGCGCAGGATTCGTTAGGAACTTTTCTTTATTTACCTCCGTTGGGCAAGGAGGTTGTGCCAGAGACTATTAAGGCCTGTTTTGAGTATATGGAAAAGGCCAATAAGGGAAAGGGTGTTACACGCATTGAAAATATTCCAGAACAAGAACGACATCTTTTTCCCGAATCAAAATTCTCCCACTATAGAAAAGGTTATGAATATTGTTACTTTAAGAATGACATTGTTAACCTTCGTGGAAATCCTTATAAAACGAAACGTTCATCTTATAACTTTTTTACGAAGCAGTACAATTGTGTCTATTGTTCTTATGAGAAACAGATGCTAGATGAGTGTTTAGATCTTTATGCAGGATGGGCTAAAGATCGTCAGAATAAAAATGAGGAAGCCATTTACAGCCAGATGATTCAAGAAAACTATAAGGTTCATCGATTGGTCTTAGAGCATTATAAAGAGTTGGATTTGGTCGGGCGCGTGGTTAAGGTTCAAAATAAAATTAAAGCGTATACTTTTGGTTTTGAAATTAGTAAGGATATTTTTTGTGTTCTCTTTGAGATCACGGATTTAGCTATCAAGGGCTTAAGCGTTTTTATTTTCAAGGAATTTTGCCAAGATTCAGCTTTAGCTCAGTACAAATTTATTAACGTGATGGATGATTTTGAGTTAAAGAATATTGAAAGGACGAAAATGTCTTTTCATCCGACAATATTATTTCCCGCGTACGTTGTAAAGAAAAAGGTGGTTTAATGTCAGAGTGTCTTTATAAAACATTTAATTTTAGCGCTGACCCCATTGAATTAGTCGAGTTATTTAAAGACGAACCATTTTTATTTCTTCTTAACAGCAATCAACATAACGATGCGTTAGGCCGATATTCTTTTATCGGGTTTGATCCGTTTTATGTTCATAAAGCCAGCGGAAAAGATTCTTTGAAATCATTAAAAGAAAATTTTTCTAATTGTTCGTTTGTAGAGAGGGGAACGGTAACGCCTTTGGCTGCGGGGATCGTTGGATTTTTGTCTTACGATTATGGGTTGTATCAAGAAAAAGTTTCTTTGAGACCTAAAGAAGCTTTGGTTGTTCCTGATTGTCTCTTCGGATTTTATGATTGTATTTTAACCATCGATCATTGGCATAAAAAACTTCATGTCAGCTCAAGTGGTCTGCCCGAGCGAAATATGGTTTTAAGACAAAAGCGGGCTCAGGCCCGTTTGGATAGTATTGTGGCGCGATTTGTTTCTTACTTGTCGCAATTTTCTTCAGCCAATAAAACTTCTTATGACTTTATGGATGACAGCGAATTAGAGTTAGCTTCTAACTTTTCTAAACAGCAATATCTGACAGCCGTTAAAAAGGCTTTAAGCTACATTAAGCGTGGAGATGTTTATCAGGTTAATCTTTCACAAAGGTTTGAGTTTCATTTGGGAAAGAATGATCTTAAATCTTTTGATGTTTATAAAATTCTTCGGCATTTATCATCGTCAGATTTTGGCGGTTATTTTAATGGCGGCGATTTTCAAATTAGCAGCAGTTCGCCCGAACGGTTCTTACATTTAAAAGACGGTGTGCTTCAAACACGGCCGATGAAAGGAACGCGACCCAGAGGAAAGACGCGTGAGGATGATCAGAGATTAAGAGAAGAAATAACACACAGTGCCAAAGACAAGGCAGAACTTCTCATGATTACGGATCTTGCGCGAAATGATTTAGGACGAATTTGTGAATACGGATCAGTTTATGTTAAAGATATGCGCACCATTGAAGAATATAAAACTGTATTTCAAGCCACCTCTACCGTTGAAGGAAAATTAAGACAAGACAAAGATGCCTTTGATGTGCTGGCTGCTTGTTTTCCTGGAGGGTCTGTAACGGGATGTCCAAAAATTCGAGCGATGGACATCATCGAAGAGTTGGAACCAACGCGGCGTGGCATTTATACCGGATCGTTGGGATATATTAGTTTTTCTGGAAATATGGATTTTAATATTTTGATTCGAACATTATTATCCTGCCAAGATAAAGTTTACTTTCAAGTCGGCGGCGGCATCGTAGCTGATTCTGTCCCGGAAAATGAATATGAAGAGACTTTAGTTAAAGCCAAAGCCATGAAAGCCTCGCTTGCGCACGTTCTTTCCACCGTTCAACATTAATTGCTAATGAACCAACTGTTAATATTTCTAGATGGAAAAATAATCAAAGCTAATCGAAGTTTGATTGAGAATCTTTCGCCGGGAGTTGTTACTGGCCAAGGTGTTTTTGAGACCATGCGTTCGTATCGTGGCCAAGTTTTTGCTTTAGATCGGCATCTGATTCGACTTTATCGTGGCTTAAAAGTTTGTGAAATTAAGATTTCGTATTCTAAAAAAGAGTTAAGTAAATTTATCGATCAAGTATTAGCATCGAATCGATTAAAAGAAGCGCGGGTACGTTTAAGTGTTTGGCACGATCAAGACAAGCAACATGTTGCCATTGTTTGTCAAAACCTTTCTTTACAAAAGAGAAATATTTATCGACAAGGATTTCTGGTAAAGACTTATTCGAAGAAGATAAATCCCGAAAAGTTGATCAATATTAAATCTATCCGTTATGACCCATTTTTAAAGGCAGGGCTTGAGGCCAAACAAAAAGGTTGTGATGAAAGTGTTTTGATTGATTCCAAAGGTCGTGTTATTGAAGGGGCGCGGACAAATATATTTTTTGTAAAAGACAACGTTCTTTACACACCAGCATTGAGCGTAAAGTGTTTGAATGGTATCACGCGTCGCTTGGTTATTGAATGTGCTAAAAAGTTGATGATTCCCATCAAGGAAGTAGGGGTTCAATTAGCTGATCTTTATTCAGCGGACGAGGTTTTCTTAACTAATTCTATTTTAGAAATTATGCCGGCAAGTGTTTTAGAAGGTCATCGAATTAATCAAGGCATTGTTGGCCCACTGACTAAGCGATTACAAAAAACCTACCAACAACTTGTCAAAAAATCGTTATCTAAATAACCATAACTTTCCATCTTTCTGTTTGAACAGGCACCCCTCGATCAGTATAATGAGACCGCTATGAAAGCCCTTATTAAGATATTCTTACTAATAATTCTTTCTATATTTCTTATAGTAAAGAATTCTGCGGCCGAAGATAGTTCTCTGGGACGAGCCGAAGATCCGCTACAAGCGAGTTCCTATAATCCGTTTGCCGAGCTTAAGGGTCAGATTGCTGCTGTATTGGTTGAAAATAAAAAGCTTGAACGCGCTTATGCTGAAGTTTCTCAAGAATATTTTCAAGTGAAGATTTTGGTTGATCAGAATAAAAATGAAATTGAAAGAATGTACAATCATTCTGTAGATACAAAAAAGCAGCGAGAGGATAAAAAGAAAGCCGCCAAGTCGCTTCAGGTGGGAAAAGATATCGTTGCCGATGATGTTTTGATTAAACAAAGCCGCGTTGCTTATTTAAAGGGCCAGTTGATGGATATGCAAGAGCAAGAAAGACTTTGGAAACTTCAATTATCCGACTGGGAATATCAAAAACGGCAATTTGAGGTGGATTATAAATACAAAGATTTTCAATCGCAGGAAATTCAGCGAAAACAAAATGAAGAATCAAATAATTTAAAAAAAGAGTTACAAGCCCTTCTTGAACAGGAGAAAGAGTTAAATCATCAGATTGCTGAAATCGAATCAAAGAAAGAGTTGTCGCCAACTAAAATAGAGAGGCTTGGTCAGGAGAATAAAGAGTTAGAAGAGAAGATTCAGGAGCTCCAAAGGAATTTAGCTTTTAAAGAAAAAGAAATTTTGATCTCAAAAGATAAACAAGTATTAGCTGTTAAAACCGCAGGGAATGATTTGGCGCAGAAGAAAAAAGAAAAAGTTGAGCTGGCGGAGAAGGTTGATGGACTTCAAAAAGAATTGAATAAATTAAATGACATGGTTGATTTTTCTTTGTTGCGACAAGATCGTAAGCGTCAGCTGCTTAAGGAAATTGTTAATGTTGACAAGGAAAATCAAGAATTGCGCACCAAGATTGAAGCGTTGCAAGGAAAAGTTAAGTCACTTAAGCAATAAAAATGCCTTCCACAAGCTCTTCGCTGATGTGGTAGAAAAGTTAGCTTTTTCCCAGAAATGTTATACAATTTAGCATAACTCAAATTTTGTCTGTCAGTAGACGAGACAAAATTTGCCCGAAGGGGCGCGCGGAAAAATTCCACGAAAATTTTTCCAGTTGCGCGAAGTAATCCCGGCGGTTTATTTACACGCTTGCAAAAGCCGGGATAAACTTAAACTTGATCGTGGCCTAAAGCCATTTCGAGGAGGAATTCATATGGATGAAATCTTAGATATCTTAGCTAACAATGCACGTATTACAATTGATGAAGTTGCGAAATTAACTGGAAAAAAGGTTGAGGAAATTAAAAAGACGATTACCAAATACGAAAAAGATGGTGTGATCGTTAAATATAAAACTGTTATTAATCATGACTTGGTGCGTGATTCCAACTCTTTTGTCCGCGCTTTAATTGAGGTTAGTGTCACCCCTCAAAAGGATGTTGGTTTTGATAATGTCGCTGAGCGAATTTATAGTTTTCCTGAAGTGACAAGTTGCTATTTAGTTTCCGGGGCGTATGATCTTTTACTCGTTGTTGAGGGAGAAAATATTCAGACCGTTTCTAATTTTGTGGCTTCCAAATTAGCACCGATGGAAAATGTGCGCAGCACAGCCACACATTTTCTGCTTAAGAAATATAAAGAAGATGGACAGATTCTTAAGAAAAAATCAGATGGGAAAAGATTGAACATCTCTTATTAAAAAATGGACATTAAAATTTCAAAAAAAGTTGAACAGCTAGCGCCCTCAGGGATTCGCGCTTTCTTTGACCTTGTCTTGGGGATGAAGGATGTTATTTCCTTAGGGGTAGGTGAGCCGGACTTTGTCACGCCGTGGAATATCCGCGAAAAGGCAATTCATTCTTTAGAAGAAGGATTTACATCGTACACTTCAAACAAGGGAATGCCAGAGCTGCGCAAACAAATTGCTACTTTTCTAAAGAATCGTTATGGACTGGAGTATGACTTTGATGAAGAAATTTTAATCACCGTGGGTGTTAGTGAGGGTTTGGACTTAGTCATGCGCGCGATTTTAAATCCGGGCGATAAGGTTATGGTTCAAGAGCCCGTATATGTTTCGTATGGACCGGTTGTTGAGCTAGCTGGCGGAAAAGTCATTTTGCTTAAAACAGATATTAAAAATGGATTTAAATTAACGCCACAGCAAATTGAGCAAGGATGTAAACAAGGGGCCAAGGCTTTTATGATCAATTATCCGTGTAACCCAACGGGCGCTTCTTATAAACGAAGCGAGCTAGAAGCGATTGCTAAAATTATTAAGAAGTACAACGTTTTGGTCATTAGCGATGAAATTTATGATGAGCTGACGTATGATTTTGATCATGTGCCATTTTCATCGCTACCAGGGATGAAAGAACGGGTCATTTATTTTAATGGTTTTTCTAAGGCTTATGCGATGACGGGATTTCGAATTGGTTATGCTTGTGGTCCGCAAAAAGTTATTGCGGCCATGACAAAGATTCATCAGTACACAATGTTGTGCGCGTCTATCACTGGACAGATCGCGGCGTCTGAGGCTCTTAAAAATGGATCAAGGAGTATGCTCGAGATGAAACGCGAGTATGATCGCCGCCGTAAATATATTGTGGGGGCTTTAAATCAAATTGGATTAGATTGTCATAACCCTGAAGGGGCGTTTTATGTTTTTCCATCAATCAAGAAAACTGGACAGACATCCATTGCCTTTGCGCAAGGTCTCTTGCAGAAAGAAAAGGTTGCGCTGGTTCCCGGAGTGGCTTTTGGTAAAAACTGTGATCAACATATTAGAATTTCCTATGCGTCTAGTTATGACAATCTAAAAGAAGCTATTTTAAGAATAAAAAAGTATATCAAAGCTTAAGGTGAAATATTATGAGTAAAAATACGCAACAAGAAGATATGGACTTTGAGATTCGATTTTACGAATCTCTTTTACAAAAGAAACCAGACTTTGCCCAGGCGCTGGCAGCGCTAGGCGATCTTTACACAAGAAAAGGTTTGTTTGAAAAGGGTTTGACTGTTGATGAACAGTTAGCACAACTCAAACCTTTGGATCCAATTGTTCTTTATAATTTAGCCTGCAGCTATTCTCTGGTGAATAAATTAGACAAGGCTTTAAAGGTAATCAAGCGAGCGGTTGATTGTGGGTATGATGATTTAGATCATCTCAGTAAGGATCCTGATTTAATGAATTTGCGTCAAGATAATCGCTTCAAAAAATACCTTCTTAAAATTAACAATAAAGAACTTAAGAATTCTTTGTGATGATTTATTAGGTTCTCTGCAAATCATGATGAATCAACCGCCGGAAAATTTCTTTTCAAAAACTAAGAATTTTTTAAAACATTCCTATGATAAGTTGGCTAAAATTAATGATACTCCGCATAAGATTGCGGCTGGTTTTGGCATTGGGGTATGTTTAGGAATTTTACCGGCAACAGGACCAGTTGCGGCGGTTATTGTTGCAACGATATTTAAAATTAACAAAGTGGCAGCACTCGCCGGTAGTTTGTTGACAAATACTTGGCTAAGTGTTGTAACCTTTGTTCTTGCCATCAAGATAGGCTCTGTGATTTTGAATCTCGATTGGCAAGCTATTCATGTTCAAATCCAATCGATCATAAAAGATTTTCACTGGCAGAATTTATTTAAGGCTTCGGTTTTTAATATTCTAAAACCTTTGCTCATTGGTTATGTTGTGGTTGGTGCTGCCGCGGGGTTGTTAAGTTATGCCAGCATATTTTCAATTTTACTTTTAAGAAAAAAGGTTTCTCATGGATAAGGTTCATCATTTTGATAGTTCCGCTGAACATCGAAAATATACTCGTCTAAAAAGTGTTTTTCCTGTAGATTTTACTATTGTCCGTCTTCAAGGAGATTTGCCTGGTCTTGATTGGCAACAGGGGCAGACTAAGGATATTAGTGAAGAAGGGATTTGTCTTGAGACGACCAATCTTACCGAACCGGTGATTAAATTTCTTAATCAGCAAAATATTATGCTTGAACTGCGCATGTTTATTCCTCCCACCAAACCGGCGATTAAGGCCGTCACTGAAGTTGTTTGGTTTAAGAAAGAAGAAGACAAATTTATTGTTGGTTTAAAATTCCGATCGATTATTAAGTCTGAATTAAATCGAATTTTAAGTCATGCACATTTGTTTAGAATTTCTTCTAAGATCGTCGTTGCCGCGGCCATCATCTTTTTATTTGGACTCATTGTTTTAGGCGTTGTTACGCACAAACAACGTATTGCTACTGATGAATTTAATAGAAGTTCTATACAACTTCCTAAGGAAGCTAATCCGTGAGTTTTAGGCTCAAAAAAGAAATATTTATTTTCATAAGTTTTTTTTCGGTCCTTAGCTACGCTTCTTTCACCTTTGCCGCCGAGCATCCTCGTTACGATATTAAAGCCACCATTGATGTTGATCACAAATCAATTAGCGCAACAGAGAAAGTTACATTTACAAATCCCGAGATGGGAGACATTCAAGAACTGTATTTTCATATTTATCCGAATCGGCAATTTACAAAAGATGAAAAAGATTTGATGTTGCGGTATTCAGGGTTTTTTAAGGTGAATGCCTTTCCAGAAGGATTTCAGACTCCAAAGTTTGAAGTACGGGCGATTAAAAAAGGCGATCAATTACTTTCCTTCGCTCTGGAAGGGAAAGATCAAACGTTGTTAAGAGTTGTTTTGGATTCTCCTTTACCATCGGGGCAGACGGTAGAAGTCGATCTCGATTTTAATCTCACCATTCCACATGCGTATGGGCGTTTGGGTTGGAATGAAAATATCATCACACTTTCAAGATGGTATCCAATTCTTTCTGCTTATAAAGACGGCGTTTGGAAGAATTATCCTTTTTATCCTTTTCATCGGCCATTTTTTGCGGATGCTTCCCAATACAATGTTGAACTAACGACAGCGTCTAATCAAGTTGTCATTCATTCAGGGGCTTTAGTTAAAGAAGAGCCCGCGGGCCATGGCATGAAAACATTATTTATTGATTCGAAATTGCCCATTCGAGAATTTTCGCTCGCGATGAGCACGGATTATCAAGTGTATGAACAGAAGTGGAATGACATAACCATCAAATCATTTTATTTACCGGGGGATTTAGATCATGCCAAAAAGGCGTGGGCGGCGGCGCAAGGGATGATGACCTTTTACTCCAAATTATTGGGGCCATATCCTTATGAAGTTTTTAATATTGCCCCGGTTTATTTAGGTTACGGTGGCGAACAGATGTCCAACTTAGCTTATATGGATACGCGCACTTATCAGTTGCCTGGCGCGCTCGATCGATATTTTGATTTCCTCGTCGCGCATGAAACAGGACATCAGTGGCTGTATAACGTTATCGGGATTAATGAATATAGTGAAATTTGGCTTGAGGAAGGGGTACATTCCTTTTTTGTCAGTGAATATTTGGCTGAAAAATATGGGCGCAATGCTGAAATCTTAATATTTCCTAAGTGGGCCGAAAAATCAAAATGGTTTTTGCCGGAGTTGACCTTTAATGGCTCTCGAGATTTTCGTTATAAAACATTAACTAGAATCGGAATTGATCATCCCGTTGTTAGTGAGTTGGCCAGCTTTAGCGAGCCTAGCAGTATTTTTGCCATCGCTTACGGCAAGGGATCACGGATTGTTGATATGCTCGATGATATTTTGGGCAAAGACGGATTAAATAGAGTCATGGCCAAGATTTATAAAGAATATCAATTTAAGAATCTTTCGGTTAAGGATTTTATGGCCGCATGCCAAAAAGAAACGTCGCGAGATTTAACACCGTTTTTTGAGCAATGGTTATATACCAAAGATCATTTTGATGTGGCGGTGACTACAGCTAAAGGAAACCGTATCGGTCTGGCCAATAAAGGCGGCATTACAATGCCAGTCGACGGCGAAGTTGAGTTTAAAGATGGAACGACAGAAAAGTTTAGTTGGGATAGCCAAAATAAAAAAGATGAAGTCACTGTTAACGGCTCAACGCCTATTAAGGAAGTTCGACTAGATCCTGAAAAGAAATTATTAGATTTGGATCAAACGAATAATACGTGGCCGCGGCATCTTAATATTAAACCAGTTGCGTTATACCATGGACTTTATGACGTTGCCCTTTTCTTACCGGAGGATTCTTATAATTTAGTTTTTGGTCCAGAGCTTGCCAATGGCGGAATAGGCGCTAAAGCGTCTCTACAAAAACCATATGAGCAGAATTTTTATGTCGGTGGCGATTATGAATTTGGCGAACAGATTTTTCACTCTCGGGTTGGTTATCAACTTAGTAATGTATTTAAAAAACAAACGGTTCTGGGCTTTGAGATCGATAATCAAACAGATTATGATAATGGTGACGAGGATTTAGTTAGTGGGAAGGTATATTGGCGGCATGAACTTTGGCCGGTGCCCTACGGGCTGACTTCTATTAATGATCACGTAACGTTATATATGATTCGTAATCAGGGGTTAAATTATACGAGTCTGCTGGGTGGAACAGAAGATAGTAGTAACCTTTCTTATTTAAAACGTAGTGAAGCCATTGTCGGAACGTCTTTTCATTTTGAACGGTTAAGTCCTAGCCCAGATCCAAGTCAAGGTTACAAAATTAATACATCATTAGAAAGTTCCGGACACTTTTTGGGAGCAACTCAATATTTTAACCGCATGGCCGTGGACACAAGTTTTTATCATCCCGTCACTGTTCGAAGCAAGATGGCGTTTCGTTTAAAGCAAGGATGGGGTGGGCCTGATGATAAAAATTTATTTCAATTTGGTGGCATCGAAGGTTTACGTGGGTATGATCGAAAAACCATTCGCGGTTCAAAAGGTGTTTTGGGAAGTTTAGAATATCGATTTCCTTTAAAAGATAATTTACATTTATCATATTTTGATCATCTCTTGGGAATTGAATCCGTCAGCGGCGTTGTCTTCTTTGATGGCGGTCAAGCGTGGTATGGCGACATTGATCAATCAGATTTTAAAAAGGATGCCGGCGCGGGTTTAAGAGTAATGGTTAATGTTGGATCTTTCCTTGAGAAGGTGATGATTCGATTGGACGTGGCACAAGCCATCAATGAACCTGATAGTGATCCCCACTTTTGGTTTGGTGTTAATCAAGCCTTTTAGCGATATCACGCGAGTGACTGGTGTGATAACCTTCCATTATGCATAAAAATCAAATCGGCATTATTTTTCTTATTACTCTTTTAACATTTGGCAATGCACTGCTTAATGGATTTGTTGGCGATGATTTAGAATTAATCGTTAACAATAATTTTTATAAATCTTGGTCAAACTTCTCCAGAATTTTCACACCGTCTTATATTTCTAACTCAGATTCTTTGATGGCAGGTATTGAACAAGATAATGCTTCGGGATCGGTTGCTTATCGGCCAGTTTTATCTGCAACATATTTTTTTGATTACAGCCTCTGGCAGTTAAATCCATTCGGTTATCATCTACAGAATCTTTTGCTACATCTTTTTAACTCATGGCTCGTGTATTTCTTGATTTTTCTTATTGCAAATAAACAATCGGTTGCATTATTAAGCGCATTATTATTTTCAGTGCACCCTTTTAAAACGGAAGCCGTTTGTAGCATTGGTTATCGTGCGGATAGTCTCGCCTGCTTATTTCTCTTAATATCATTTATATGTTACATCCAAGATAAGAGGGGTTTAGTTAAGAAGCCCTGGGGACTTTTCTTGTCACTAGTATTTTTCTTTTTAGGACTCTTTAGCAAAGAGTCCGTTATTATTTATCCTGTTTTGCTTCTTGCTTATGATTTTTTTGTTAGCAAAGAGAGTGTCGAACGCCTTTCTTATCGCCGCTATTTAGGATTCGCGGCTATTGCGGGTTTTTATTTGTATTTTTATATTTTCGTTTTTTCTAATTCATCGTTAGAACATGTTGGTTTAATGGGGGGTTCTTTAACCACACACATTGTTACTATTTTTAGAATTTTTGCTGAGTATCTAATAACATTTTTCTTGCCATTTACTACACGTGTATTGCCGCCACTATATAAGCCCGCGATTGATGTTCTGTGGGGTTATCAAACAGTTCTTTCTCTTATGATTTTTGGCTTTTATATTTATTTCTTAATAAAAAACATCAAAGAGAGAAAAATAGTCGGATTTTTTCTTCTTTGGTTTCTTTTGGCTTTTATTCCTGTTGCCAATATTGTTCCGATAGTAAATCCCATGGCCTATCGATTTATGTATTTGCCGTCAATTGGTTTGGTTGCTGTGATAGCGATCATGATGCACCAGCTTTATTCACAAAAGATATTTCTGACATATAGCAATTTAAAGAAAATTCTTACGACATCTTTAATTGCATTATGTGTGGTTATTACAATTCCACTTAATACGAGCTGGAAAAATCCTCATATGATGGCGCTGCGGATGCTAAAAGATAATCCTACAAATCCTATGGGATATTTTTTCGTAGGAGTTAGTTACAACCAGGCCGGGAAATATAAGGAAGCCTATGCGTTTTTAGCTAAAGCACGAGAGTTAGGATTTCATGATCCTCGCATTTATTATCATTTGGGTTTAAGTACGCTGGGGAATCCTTTGGTGGCTACAGAATATTTTAAAACAGGCATTCGATTTTTTTCTAAGTACGGGCCGTCGTATATTGCTTTAGGGCGGATTTATTTTTTGGAAGGCAAATCAGATTTGGCATTGCCCTTGTTGGAAAAGGGTTCTGAATTATCACCCCTTTATTCAGCGTATGGTTACCTGATACAAATATATTTATCCAATAAAGATCAAGAGCAGGCTCAAAATATACTCAAACAAGCTCAAAGAACAATCAAGAATCCTAACCAGTTACAATCGTTAGCAAAGTTGTTTACGCCCAATGAAGATAAGAAATTTCCAATTGATCTTGGGATATAGTTAAAGGAGGTAAATATGAAATTTTACCGTGAAGAATTATGGTTTAATACGAAAGAACGACGGGCGTATATTAACATTAGCGATCAAGTACAATCGGCCATTGATAAGAGTGGAGTCAAGGAAGGTTTGTGCTTGGTTAATGCGATGCATATTTCAGCGAGCGTTTATATCAATGATGATGAGTCTGGCTTGCTGCATGATTATGATAAATGGTTAGAAAAGTTAGCACCGCATGAGCCGATCGCACAGTATCGTCATAATGATACAGGAGAAGATAATGCCGATGCGCATTTAAAACGGCAAGTGATGGGGCGTGAGGTGGTTGTCGCTATCACCAAAGGCAAACTAGATTTTGGACCATGGGAACAGATTTTTTATGGAGAGTTTGATGGAAGACGTAAAAAGAGAGTTTTAATAAAGATTATTGGAGAATGAAAATAGGTTCTAGGGGTTAGGGGAGAACGATTAAGATCAAGGGTTGACTAAAAAATAATCTATTGTTACTATCTAAACCCTATACCCTAAAACCTAAACCCTTTTTAGTGAGGAGCAAAGATGAGTTTAATTGCCTTAGGAACAGTAGCTCTGGATCATGTCAAAACTCCCTCGGGAGAAAAGAAAGATATCTTAGGTGGATCAGTCGCACATTTTGCCATGAGCGCGCGGCTTTTTACCAAGGTCCACTTAGTTGCGGTTGTTGGATACGATTTCCCTAAAAAGCACATTGACCATTTAAAACAAAAAGGCATTGATCTGACATCGCTGATTGTCGCCAAAGATAAGACGTTTCGCTGGCGAGGGGAATATAAATCGGGAGATTTAAATACGGCTGTTACTTTGGAAACTGTTTTGGGTGTCTTGATGAGTTATGAGCCGCGCGTGGCCGAGCATCAAAAAGATTTGCCGAATGTGTTTTTGGCTAATTTTGATCCAGATGTTCAAATGAAATTGTTAAGTTTGATGCGTAAGCCAAAACTTATTGGATTAGATAGTATGAATTTGTGGATTGAACATAAACGTCCATCGCTTTTAAAGCTGATGAAACAAGTTGATTTGTTCGTTGCCAATGATGCGGAGGCCAGAAGCTTGACGGGAGAAAACAATTTAATTAAAGCGGCGAAACAGCTCCGCAAGTTTGGACCGAAATTGGTTGTGGTTAAAAAAGGTGAGCATGGTGTTTTATTTTATAGTGATCGATTAAAGTTTTCATTCCCGGCTTATCCTGTTGAAGAAGTGATTGATCCAACCGGCGCGGGTGATACCTTTGCTGGCGGGTTGATGGGATATTTAAGTAAAGTTGGAAAGACAGATGAAAGGTCGCTACGACAGGCGCTTATTTACGCCACCACACTCGCTTCTTTTAATGTTGAGGGTTTTGGTATGGCGAAGACGGAGAAATTGACATTGCCAGCGGTGCATAAACGGATGAAGGAATTTATTAATTTTATAAGTTGTTAAGTTTGTATATATTTTTTCGTTATCCTGAGCGTTAGCGAAGGATCCCATAAATTTTAAATGTTCTGAGATTCTTCGCCCCTGCGGGGCTCAGAATGACAATGAATGAAAATCATATGAAAAGTTTAATTAGCAATGTTGCCCTTGTAGCCGCGATCGTAATGCCGTTTTTTAATATCCCTTTGATTTATAAGATTATTAAACGTAAATCATCAGGAGATATTAGTGTCAGTTGGGTGCTCGGCGTTTGGATTTGCATTGTCCTTATGGCCCCGGCTGGGTTTACATCGCAAGATTTAGTTTGGCGGACATTTAATTATGTAAATTTTCTTTTTTTTACAGTCGTTATGATTGTTGTTTGCAAATATCGTAAAGGAAATAAATGAAAAAGGATAAAGAAGCGAAGGTCCGTTGTGGGATGGTCGCCATTGTTGGCCGGCCCAACGTGGGCAAGTCAACACTGCTTAATAAAATTGTTGGGGAGAAGGTGGCAATTGTTTCTAAAATCCCGCAAACAACGCGTAACCAAATTCGCGGCATTTACAATGATGAACGTGGGCAGATTATTTTTATCGACACGCCTGGTTTGCATTTAGGTAAAGATCGGCTCGATCATTTTATGATGCAGGCCTCAACCGGGACTTTGCAGGATGTTGATTGTGTCATTTATTTGGCGGACACCAGTCGGCAAACGGGGGCCGAAGAGGAAAATGTTGCGCAAAAGGTAGCGATGGTTAAGGCTCCAGTTGTTTTGGGTCTTAATAAAGTTGATGTTAAAGGCGGCTACCTTCCCCAATATATAGCGCTCTGGGAGAAGACCAAGGGCAAACCCATTGATCAAATTGAAAACTTTCAAATGATTGCGCTGTCCGGACGCGATGGGATTAATGTTGATAAGTTAATAGATGTTATTTTTGAATATTTGCCTTATGGCCCGGGGCTTTATCCAGCAGATATCATTTGTGATGTGCCGCAGCGAATGGCGATTGCGGATATTATCCGGGAAAAATTATTTCAGCTGATGCGTGAAGAGATTCCGCATTCATTGGGCGTTGTCATTGAAGCGATGCAGCCGGCGCGCAATAAGACAATGAATATTAAGGCCCTTATTTACGTTGAGCGTGATACTCAAAAGGAAATCGTCATTGGTAAAAAAGGAGAAGTTCTTAAGAAAGTCGGAACGCTTGCGCGAAAAGAGTTGGAAGAGCTTTTAGAGAAAAAAGTTTTTTTAGAACTTTTTGTGAAGGTGCAAAAAAATTGGCGGGAAGATATTTCTATCTTGCAAGATTTTGGATATCAGAATATTTAAGAAGGACGCCTGGTTTTTTGAAGAATCGATATGGTAATTACCAATAAGAATATCGACGTTATTATCCGGAAATTGCAAACAGCGATGAAAGGGCTGCCCGATCCATCGGTGACGCTCGTTGGAAAAAAGTGGAAGAGCCCGTTTCTTGTTTTAATTTCTTGTATTTTGAGTTTGCGCACCAAAGATGAAACGACATTGCCAGCCTCAGAGAGATTGTTTGCCTTAGCGCATACGCCCGAGACAATGGTGAAATTAACGCCCGCCCAAATTGAAAAAGCTGTTTATCCCGTTGGATTCTATAAAACAAAAGCCCGCACAATTCTCGGCATCTGTCGTGATCTTTTGGATAAATATCAGGGAAAAGTCCCGAATGATTTGGACGTTTTGTTGACATTTAAAGGTGTCGGTCGAAAAACCGCGAATCTTGTTTTAACCGAAGGATTTGGGAAGTTGGGCGTTTGCGTCGACACACATGTCCATCGCATTTCGAATCGTTTTGGTTATGTCAAAACCAAAATGCCTGATGAAACAGAACAAGTCCTGCGAAAGAATTTGCCGCAAAAATATTGGATTGAATATAATGCGCTTTTAGTTACGTGGGGACAAAATATTTGCAAACCAATTTCACCGCTATGTTCAACCTGCCCGATTGAAAAAGAGTGTCCTAAAGTTGGGGTAACTACACGCCGCTAATAAAATTAAATACCATGACACCATTTAATCTTAAAAATAATCAAAATCAAAGCGCCTATAAATTCGGGACCAACGGTCATCGAAAGAGTCAAATTTGGGATATTGATTATGTTGGTTGTCCGCAAGAAGCTCTTTTTGTGAAATTAAAAACTTCAGAAAGAGGGCTCACTGATCAAGAAGCTAACACGCGTCTTCTTGAATTTGGTTTTAATGAACCTGCTAGAAAAAAGAAGCGAACGATCATTCGACAGCTTTTATCGTTGGTTATTAACCCGCTCGTCATTGTTTTGGTTGTGATTGCGGGTTTCTCATTCTTTTTTGGGGAAAAGATTAGCGCTGTCATTGTGAGTTTGATCGCGGTTTTAAGCGTCGCTCTTTCTTTTACTCAAGAACATCGTGCGGGGAAGGAAGCAGAGAAATTAAGTGAAATGGTGCGCACAACGGCCACGGTTTATCGTAATGGAAAGGCGAGAGAGTTAGCAATTAAGGAGATTGTTCCGGGAGATGTTATTGATTTATTTGCTGGAGATATGATTCCGGCTGATTTGCGGATTATTCATGCGAAAGATTTATTTGTTAATCAATCGGCGTTAACAGGAGAATCTTTGCCGGTTGAAAAGACAGCCACGGTGGGCCAAGTTAAAAGTTTTAATTCAGCGGATTTACCTAATATTGCTTTTATGGGTTCAAGCGTTGTCAGTGGCACAGGGTTAGCCGTCGTCGTTAAAACCGGTGTTTCTACACAATTTGGTGAGATAACGCGAAAATTAGCAACGATAAATGTGCCAAGCAGTTTTGAAAAGGGGATTAATAAATTTACCTGGCTTATGATTCGCGTGATGATGGTTTTAGTCGTTATTATTTGTGCGGCCAATTTTTTTACAAAGGGGAATTTTATTGAAGCATTTCTTTTTTCTTTGGCGGTGGCGGTAGGACTGACGCCGGAGATGTTGCCGATGCTTGTGAGTATTAATTTATCAAAAG
>JAHFGL010000060.1 GCA_023247445.1 Candidatus Omnitrophota bacterium
TTTTGGAGGAGAAAAATGAGAAAAATTATACTTTTAGCATTGTTTATGGCGGCCTTTGCGGCTATGCCGGCATTTGCTAGTGTTCAAAATGTCAAAGTCAGCGGTGACATTGATAGTACGTATGTTTACCGTAAGAATTTTGACTTAGGTGCTAATGGCATTGGTGATGAAGTCGCGAATTTCCCAATAACTCAAACAAGATTAAGGGTCGATTCTGATCTTACGGACAATGTGTCCGCAACGGTCGCCCTTATCAACGAGCGGGGTTGGAATAATGCTGATACAGCCGCTGGGGATAGTTCTGATATTGTCATTAATCTTGCCTATGCTACTTTAAGGGAAATGCTATACTCACCTTTGACCGTCGTTGTCGGACGGCAGGCGTTCCATTATGGCAATAGTTTTATTATAGACTCAGCCGGCACCAATAATTCAGCCGCAGGAGATTCAGGCATTTCTCCCGCCGCTGGAGATTTAACTAAAGGGACAGCTCAGGACGCCGTTCGTCTTATTTTTGATTATAACCCCCTGACGGTGGAGTTTCTCGTGTCTAAGCTTCAATCAGCCAGCGGTCCTAGTGGTAGTAATGTTCATAACAATGATGACTATGATGACATTGATCTTTATGGAATCAACACCAGTTATGAATTGGGAGATGGCTGGAATAGCTTAGTCGAAGCTTACTTTTTCTTTAAGAGCGATAGGAGCGTAACTGATCCGGATGCCGGAGTAGAACAGGAAACAGATAAAATCTACGTTCCTGGATTAAGAGCGAGCACCAATCCTATCGAGGGATTAAACGTGCAGGCTGAAGTGGCTTGGCAGGGAGGTAATAAGGTCGTTACAACAACCCGTGCTACGGGCAGCATTAGGCGAAATGCTTATGGTGTGCAGGCAATAGCCAATTACCAACTTCCTGTGTTAAAGGAATATAAGCCTACAGCGCAATATGTGTTTACTTTCGTCTCCGGTGATCATAATGTAAGTGATTTATCATATTCGGGGCAATTAAGCATCGAAAAATACAATGCATGGGATCCTATGTTTGAAAATCAAGCCAGTGGCAAAATCTACAATGCCATTTTCAATTTAACCAATCTCCAGATTCATACGGCTGAATTTTCCGTAAATCCCATCGAGGATTTAACTACTAAGTTCACCTGGACAGGGATGTGGTTAGATAAGAAATCGGATGCCACAACCTGGACTTTGATTTCTCCTGATGGAACCCGTACTGCTGATGTCAGTAAAGATGAAACAGCCCTCGGGTATGAACTTGATTTTGATACCAACTATGATTACACCGAAGATGTTCAAATCGGGGCTTCTCTTGGCTGGTTTTTCCCCGGTGATGTTTTTGATCATGCTACTCCCGTTGGAGGCAGAAATAAAGCCGATAATATCGCCAAACAAGCCTTAGTGCATGTCAATGTAAACTTCTAATTTTTAAAAAGGAGTCTTACATTTTTTTGAAAATCCCTGCCGCCTTCAACAAGCGGCAGGGATTTTTTTATTTAATCCTTTTTTTATGCATTCTCTCCTACGGCAACAGCCTCCATCATGGCTTCCTTTTGGACGACTATAATCTCTTGTTTAATGAAGGAGGGATGAAAAGTCTTCCATCAAATTGGTCCCTCATTACTCATCATTTTCAAGGGTTTTACCGGCCTCTGGGTGCCCTCTTCATCAAGTATTGCTATATTTTTTTTACCGATCATTCCAGCGCCTATCACGTTTTAAATTTAGGTTTGTTTGTCCTCATTTGTTTTCTATTTTTTATTCTCATTTCTCAATTGACCAACGACGCCAAACTTGCTTTATTAGCGGTGTGTCTATTTTGCGTTCATCCGGTCAATAATATGCTCATTAATTACAAAACGGCCGGGATGCTCAGTCTTTTTATTCTCGGTATGCAGTTGAGCACTTTATTTTTTATTAAATATTCTTCTGGTGGGCGCGGATTATTTTATTCTTTAAGTCTTGTTTTTTACTTTTTAAGCCTCATGGCCCATGAAGTGAGTTTTATGCTGCCAGTCTATCTTTTTTTAATCATGTACTTTTTGAAAGATATAAGCATAAAAAGATGTTTAAAAATGTTATTCCCATTCTTGTTGGTGCTTGTCATCTATTTGTTCCTTCGATCGAGTATCAAGGACACAAGACCGATCGATGCTGTTTTTTATCTTCATCTCTCCTTAAGACATTACCTTGCCGCCATCATGCAGATGGTGAATTGGTATCTTTCAAAGTTAGTTGTCCCTCAAAATCTTCTATTTATTTGGGATGTCCCGATTGTCAAAGATCAATCGGTCATGATAAAGAGTATCGAATTTCTTTTCTGGTTGGGATTTTTATTTTTTTGGATATTTATTCGGCTTAAAAGAGGAATCCTGGCGTTTAGTTTAGCTTTATTTAGCGCGGGATTAATCCCGCTTTTTATGGCTGGTTTTGTTTATACGGCGGCTACTAACAACGCCGTCATCGAACCGCATTGGTTTTCTTTTCCTTTGATAGGGTTTTTTATTTTAACCGCTTATTTCCTTAATTTTCTAAATAAAAAGTTTAATCATCGATTAGGAATAATTATTTGTTTAATTCTAGGAATCATGATTATTCAGACAAGAAAAAGCAATGCCTTTTGGAAAGATGAAGCAACTTATTGTAATTATTGGTTAGAATTAAATCCTTTGAATGGAACGGCATGGAGCTGTAAAGCAAAACTCCATATTAAAGAGCATGACAGAGGATATAATCGATTGAACTACAACGATTGTAACGAGGCGGCTGACTTAGCCGGGGCCTTTTATCAGAATGATCAAAATGAAAAAGCCATCAATTATTACACTATGGCGTTAGAGATGGACCCGCAGTGTTTGAATGCGCTGTCCGGTTTAGCCGATCTTTATATAGATACCCAAAATTTTGCTCAAGCCGAAAAAATTTTAAAAACACTCATTGACTATTATCCGGAATTTTATCCGGCTTACCCGAAATTGATTAAGGTTTATGAAGAGCAAGGAAGGATAGAAGAAGCCGATAAAATAAGGGCGGCTAAAGTTGATTTTTAGGATCGTCTTAAGGCTGTTAAGAAGCATGGATTTCCACTCGTCGATAATAAGCTAAATAAAAAAGATAAAAAAAACAAATTTATGTTTCTATTTTTTTATATATTTGTTATTATACTTCTAACCTTATATATAAGAATAAGTTGCAAATTTTTAAAAAAATTTATTTATGAATCGTGACGAAATATATGATCATCTAGCGCAAGTTTATTTGGGCAAGCGTTCTAAGGCCGAAGAAAAAAAGAAAAAAGAATTTAATGCCTGGCTTGCTATTAATATTGTCATTACCGTTATTATCCTCGCCTCCGCCACCTATGGCTTGACCGCCTTTCTTACCAAGCGAAGCTCTCTTCTGGCCAATAATATCATCTTTTCTTTAAACAACGGTCCCAGCCGTTTGGAATACAATTTTGAAAATCCTTTCCCGCCCGTTAAAGCTTTCTCGCTGTCATTGCCCACTATGGATGTTACCAAATACAAGAAAATTAATTTTTCCATTCGAGCCAAAGAAGAAGGGAACCCGGGGATTATTAAGGTGGTTCTTAAAAATCAGAAAAATGAAACGGCTTATCTGTATACCAGCGGTATCGATTTTAATTGGAAAGAGTTCAGTGTCCCTTTGGATAAATTCAGTGGAATAACCGATTGGACAAACATAACGGAAGTGACGTTTATTTTAGAATCATGGAATGTGGAAAAGGAAAAGGGCAGTATTCTTATTGGCGATGTGAGCTTCTCAAGCTAAAAAAAAGGGGGGAAAGGTAATTATGAAAATTATTTCCATTGCCAACCAAAAGGGAGGATGCGGCAAAACAACAACCGCCATTAATTTGGCTTCCTCCTTAAGTCTCAATGGCAAGAAAGTTTTGCTTTTCGATTTAGATCCGCAGGCGCATGCTTCGCTCGGCTTAAACATTGACGGACAAAACAGCATTTATAATGTCATCTCCCGCTTGACTCAGCGCAAATTAAAACTAGAAGAAATCATCCAAAGAGTAGAAAATAATTTTGACATTATCCCCTCGAATATCCTTGTGGGAACATTGGAACAGGAGCTCGCGGATGAAATCGGCCGGGAATTAAAACTGACCGAAGTCATGTCTTCCTTAAAAAACCAATATGATTATATGCTGATTGACTGTCCTCCCAGCTTAGGGATTCTAACGGTTAACGCTATCCGCGCCAGCGACGCTTTAATTATCCCGGTTGAGACAAGCCGTTTTTCTATGCAGGGGGTAGATCACCTCATGGATGTTGTCCATCTTATTAAAGACCGTTTGAACCACGATGTGCATTGCCGGATTCTCATAACGATGTTTGATTCACGGCTTAGGCATTCCTTTGCCATGCTGTCTACCATGAAGCAGCGTTTCAGCGATATACTCTTGGACACAATCATTCATGTCAATGTTAAATTGAAGGAATCCGCCGTTGTTGGCAAAACCGTCAACTTCTACGATAAGTATTGCCGGGGATCTAAAGATTATTACTCGCTGGCCAAAGAATTGATTTGTCTGGAAAAGAAGACCGCGCCCGCAGATGCACCGGCCGTTGAAAAGGATAAAAAGGAAGAACGAAAGGCACAACCGCAGTTTACGAATCTCTCTTCCCGTATGCAAGAACTGGTTATTAATGAATCAAGAAATTTATTTAAAATGAAGCGGTTTGTTTTAAAAGCGCCGCAGGCCAGCTCCGTCTATATCACCGGCAGTTTCAACGACTGGGCTCTTGATGAAAATTATCGCCTGCAAGACAATGGGGGTGTTTGGGAAATTGATATCCCTTTAAAACCGGGCCTTTACAAATATCAATTTGTCGTTGATGGGGTCTGGAGGGAAGATCCAGTGAATACGCAAAAGGAAAGAAATTCCTTCGGCGATATCAATTCGTTAGTTGAGGTCGAGCATGAGTAAGCTTTCGGAAGGAAATCCCGAAATTTTAGAAGGGAAAGTCTTTGCTCTTCTTTCGTATCTATCCATCCTGTGCATTCTTCCTTTAATCTTTAAGAAAAATAATGCCTTTGTGCTTAAACATGCCAAACAGGGCTTGGTTATTTTTGTGGCTGAAGTTGGGTTTGTCGTTTTAGATATACTTCTCTGGCCTTGGGTTTTTAAGTTGGGGATGTTTGTTTTGGGTGTCTTTTCTTTGATAGGGATTGTCTTTGTGCTTCAGGGCCGCGATGTTCGGTTTCCTGTCATTTCTGAGATCGCCGATTCGATCGTGTTTTGAAATCCTCAAGGTAAGATGTCTATCCTAAAATATCTTGTTTCTTCACTTAAGAAATTCTTAAAAAAGAAACCTTCCTCCAAGAAACGTTCGCAAAGTCATCGTAAAAAGACCCGTAAAATCGCGCCTTCTTCTAAAAAAGCGGTCATTAAAGAGATCCCGGTCGGTGAGGTTACCCACTTTTTCTCCCGAATCAAAGTGATTGTTGTGAAGATGAAAGGCGGGCTTCATGTGGGTGACCAGATTCATATTAAGGGAAAACAGACAGACTTTAAACAAAAGGTTAAGTCTTTACAGATTGAAAGTGT
>JAHFGL010000007.1 GCA_023247445.1 Candidatus Omnitrophota bacterium
AATAAATCCGTAAGAAAAGCAAACTGAGGACGCTCAATAAGATAAGGACTGCAATTAAGAAATAATTTACCCTTAATAGAAAAACCTGAAACACATTCAAGCGCCTTTTTCCAAGATAACATCTCCATTTCTTGATAAACGCCATACTCCAGAGCCGCCTTAAACAACAATTCTGGGTTAGACAGAAGACTCGTTGTTTTAGGCCGACTTAAAACTTCCAATCCAAGCAACTCACCTGATTCAAGCAAAATAATCGGTTGAAAAAAGGGGACAATTAATTCTTCATGAATAATTCTTCGCAGTTCACAAACGACCGATTCCTCTCCCTGCGAAACCAATTTATTCCCGGCATATAACGGTGCCCGCCTTAAAACGGCCTCCATTCGTGCCACGAGTTCTTCATAATCAAATGGTTTGGTTAAATAATCATCAGCGCCTAAATATAGACACTCTACTTTATATTCCGAGAGCATTTTGCCGCTCAAAACAATAATAGGGATATGGCGGGTATTTTGATTTTCTTTTAATTTGCGGCAGACTTCAAAACCCTCTTGATCAGGCAAGACAAGATCCAAAAGAATTAAGTCTGTACTATTATGAGAATTGATTCTGGAAATAGCTTCTTTTCCGGAATGGGCCGTTTGGACATGATAACCGCGGGTTTCTAAAAGCATGGTGAGCATTTCTGTGATGGCTTTATCATCATCAACAAGCAAGATATGTTTTCTGTTACTAACTTTATCGATCATATTTTAGTAACCCTCTTTACCTTATTGATTAAAGATCTTCTGCACCCACCCATTGCTTCTCATTCTTCCAATTAGAGTATACCTTATTACACCCCTTTTTGACGAATCTATTTTTTGATCGGAGCTTTTTAGGAAGATTTACGAACGTATTGGGTAAAGGAAAAGGATATTCCCCCCTGTTGGGCTATGGCTGATGAGGATTGCTTGATAAACGCTGTGGCAAAGGGTGGAAAAAAGGTATCACAATC
Source organism: Candidatus Omnitrophota bacterium (assembly GCA_023247445.1). GTDB lineage: Bacteria > Omnitrophota > Gorgyraeia > Zapsychrales > Zapsychraceae > JAHFGL01. The sequence continues at coordinate 998 of JAHFGL010000007.1, forward strand.
AAAGCTTTGTTGGATATGGGTCACATAAAGCTTCTGGCACTCGGGAAATTTTATCGCTTCATTAAAAATTTGCTCACCACCAATAACATAAACATTCTCAAACTCCGGGATTCCCCTCAAATTTCTTAATTCAAGGGATTGAAGAGTCTTTTGTAAACTTTCAAACTTAAAAACATTTGGCGGAAGCAAAAGGTCCTTATTGCGGCTTAATACAATGTTGATTCGATTAGGAAGTGGACGAAATTTCTCAGGCAAAGATTCCCATGTTTTTCGTCCCATAATGACAACGTTTTGTTTGGATGGAGAACTTGTTTGGCAGGTAATTTCCTTAAAATGTTTTAAATCCGCGGGAAGATGCCATGGCAGCTGGCCATTTATCCCAATGCCATAATTTTGATCGACAGCGACAATTATGCTGAAATGAATCATAAAGGCTCTCAGCTTTCTGCTTTCAGTTTTCAGCAGCTGTCAGCTACTGAAAACTGAAAGCTGCGGGCTGAAAGCTGTAAATTAAACAGCGATTGGGAATTTGATAAAAGCTTCGTGCTGATAATTGATGAGTTCAATATCTTCAAAGGTAATGTCAAAAAAAGGTTTCTTGGCAATTTTAAGTTGAGGTAAAGTCTTTGGCGCTCGCGTAAGCTGCTGCCTTACTCCATCAACATGATTTAAATAAATATGGGCATCGCCTAGGGTGTGAACAAATATGCCTGGGGTTAAATTGCATTCATTTGCCATCATCGTCAACAAAAGTGCATAACTGGCGATATTAAATGGAACGCCGAGTGCCACATCCGCGGAACGCTGATATAGCTGACAATCTAAACGACCATTAACAACATAAAATTGGAAGAACGCATGACAAGGCGGCAAGGCCATCCGATCAATATCCGCCACATTCCACGCGCTAACAATAATTCGCCTGGAATCAGGGTTTTTCTTAATCGTATTAATTGCAATTTGGATTTGGTCAACATGTTCTTTACGATAATTTTTTGACTGCGCATCATAAATAAATTTTTCCCACTTGCGCCACTGATAACCATAAATCGGACCAAGCTCACCGTCTTCTTTGGCCCAAGCATTCCAAATTGGCGTGTATTGTTTAAGCCCATCATTGATATTGGTTGATCCTTTTAAAAACCATAACAATTCCCGAACAACCGCTTCAAAAAGAATTTTCTTAGTAGTTAAAATAGGGAAACCTTGGCGCAAATCGTATTTGGTCTGATAACCAAAAACCGAGACTGTGCCAGTCCCGGTGCGGTCTTCCTTCTTCTCGCCGTTATCTAAAATATGTTTAACTAAATCAAGATATTGCTTCATGGCTATTACTTCATTTCAAAAATTTTTGAATTGTTTATTCCCAGAAAAATGAAGTATAGTACCGCATTCAACAGTTCAATATTTTAGAAAATGCGGTGCTATTTGTAGACTTCATTATTTTGCCACATTAGTTGGTTATATTCCTGCATCATCCGCTGCGTATTAAAAAATGCGCTGCGCGCGACACAGTTAATCATCTTATCAATCCACGGACTCTTAATATTAATTTGGCCCTTATTATATGTCTGATAATATAACTTCATAACTTCCTCGAGATTATTGTACAAGGCATTGGAATCTTGATCTAAGCGTAAATCCTTTTCACTACCGATTTCTGGTCCGTGATGTTCATATCCAAAAATCCAACCGATATCGTCATTCGCGGCCTCAACAACCCATCCATCCAACGTGCTTAGCTGAACGACCCCATTTAAGATCGCCTTCATCCCGCTTGTTCCTGAAGCCTCAAATGGCGGCAACGGATTATTAAGCCAAACATCAACCGAGTTAGTCAGAAGCTTACCAAAATACGTATCATAATTTTCTAAAATCATGATGCGGACAACTTTTTTATGTTCATTGAGTTGATCAATGTGATCAAGGATTTCATCGATATGGGCGCCACCAATATCATCGTTAGGGTGTGCTTTACCCGCTAAAATAATTTGTAAGGGCCCTACTTCATAAGCCAGCTTTAAAATGCGTTTAATATCATGGAATATCAAGGCCGGGCGCTTGTATCCGGCGATTCTTCTGGCCCAGCCAACGGTCAAAACATCATCGCGCAATTGCCAATGTCGAATAATGTTAAGCAAATTTCTTTTATTTTTTTGATGCGCCTCAAAAATCGCCTGTCGAAATTCTGGGCTATCTTTGAGCTGCGTCACATTAACTAAATTTTCTGGATGAGCGCGCCAATCGGTTAAAACATTTTGATAGCGATCAAAAAGATCACGAAAACTGTCTGACAACCACGTGTGCATATGAACGCCATTGGTAATCGACTGAATTTTAGAGGCAAACTCAGGAAACTGCAAACGCATAATCTCACCATGCTTTTGAGCCACCGCATTGACCTTATCGCAATGGCGTAAACACATAAAGGTAAGATTAATCTGATCGGAATGTTCATTTTCTTTTCCAAATTGTGCGGCCGCCTGCACATAATCTTCACTTAAAATCTTCGCGACCTCCTCAATACGAAATCGGTCGTGCCCAGCGGCCACCGGCGTATGACAGGTATAAACAAAACTCTTCTTCCATTGATCCATGTCATTCTTATTCGACAGTCCAACATATTTTTCAATGAGCGCAAATGCCGCATGACCTTCATTAAGATGATAACAATCAATTTTATAGCCTAAGCTTTCTAACGCCTTCATCCCGCCAATTCCTAAAATAATCCGTTGAAAAATCTTCCACCAGACATTATCGCTGCGATAAAGCTGATCGGTTAACTTTTGAAACGAAGGATTATTTTCGGGAAGATTAGAATCTAATAAAATGATCGGGCAGGCAAACTTTTTGTCATAACTATAAACGTAATACTTCCAAAGTCGTAAATGAAGCAGCCCTTCCTTAGTATCAATGGTCACAATATTTTTAAGCGGAATAAGACCCGGATACGTATGTGGATCCCATGTTAGTTGTTGTGGAATCTGGCCATGCTTATACCAAAATTTTTGTTTAAAGTATCCTTTGTTCCAAAGGATACCGATACCGACGACTGGCAGGCCCTGATCAGCACAACTTTTCATCGCATCACCCGCTAAAACACCTAATCCTCCACCATAAATCGGAATATCAAGCATCTTATCAATACGAACCTTGAATAAATAATCACATAACCAATAATTAGAAAATACTTCATGCGTATAAAACTGATTTTTATCTGAGATAGGTTTATTCAACTGAAACGAATTATAAATGCTTGGGGCAATACCAAACTCCATGGAAAAATAGGCTTTATTTTTTTGATGGGAGTTTAATAATTGTTGTTCAATATTAAGAATAGGTTGAGCAGGAAAGCCAAAATACTGGGCAGCGGTAATGTTCCCGGAGTATTTATCTTCAAACTCTAAAATTAAATCAATGAATTGGTCGTGGGTGAGTGAGCTCATAAGTTAGAAACTTTTAATTTTTGGTTGGGCTATTATAACAAATGATTGTTGTTTAAACCGAAATTTTTCATATTCTTATGCCTTAATTGGGCATCGCTAATTTGCTTCATAATCGTTACACACTGTTTCATATCATAAACTCGCATCATCCCCAACTGACCTTTTGTATTTGCATTTAAGAAATTGAGCGATCGCCGGAGATTAACGTTGTGCTCCAAAACAAATCGTTCCAAAAGTTCAGGATTAAAATGGCGATAAACTTTCACTGGTGGAATCTTTCTAACAATAAATTCCAGATACCCCTTTAATTGTGGCGAAAATCGAAGCCCATCCTGCGTAAAAGAAATATATGCCTGCGGATCAATAACGAGATAATTAAATCCTTCTGATTCCAGAACAACAAAATTTTCCCACGCGAGTGGTGGATCCTTGACACGGCTGACATCCCTTGTGAAAAGTTTTTGAACCATGCTTTGAGTTGATAAAACTTTGGCATCATCGCTTTGTCGCTTAATATCTTTCATCGAAACTTCATAATCTGTATGAAAATGCATTATGCGATTAACTTTTAAAATTTGAATTGTAATTAACGCTATGACTGCAAATAGCCAGACCCCGAGCAACTTTCGCTTCTCTAATTCTTGCCAAAAATCGATAAGAAAGACACTAACCGCCATGACCATTAAAGGCAAAACAACACAGATATACCGCACCCCCTTTTCTTGGGCGAAGGAAAATAAGATCATTTGCAAACACACCAAACTAAACGGCAACAACTTTAGCCATTGTCGTTTGATCGCAAAATAAATATTCCCAAAAAACAAAAATCCAAAGGGAATGCTCTCTAAACGAAAAATATAATAAGGATATGAAAAGAAGTTAAACCAATCAAACTCCTCCCCTGCCAAATCTTTCTGATGGAGCATCCAAGAAAAAGTAATATGACTATTTTTCCCTTGATCAATATTCCCGACAAAGAAAATAATCGCCAAGAATGTAAGCGTGTGCCAAATATATTTTCGAATATCTAACTTTTGTTTTTGCGCAAAGGTAGCAAACAATTCCACAAATAGAATCAAGATCGGAATAATAATCATTCGATAGTTGGCAAAAAATACTAGTGATAAGAATATCGATGAACAAAAGGTTTGCCAAGCAACTTTTCGAGGATATAAATAAAAATACAATCCTAATAAAAACCAAAACGTACTAAACGTTTCTTGTAAACCCACGCGGGAATAATAAAAATGGCTGGGCAAGATGGCAAGTAACGCCATCGACAAAAGCGCTGTCCACTTTGATTCAAAATAACGTTTGGCAAAAAAGTAAGTAACAATAAGTGTTAAAGATCCGAATATCGCGGAAATAAGCCGCGTAAAATACCAAGCCTCATCTTGAAAAAACAATCCTCTTAGATTAGCCAGAAAAAGCCATAGGGCCTTAGCCGATGCCAATGACAAATGTAAATTAATCCGTAAAACATTAATCAATTCGTTAAAATCTTTGGGCAGATTATGTTGCAGAAGTGATACAAAATCTCGGCCGGCGCCAAGCCACATTCCTTCATCATAATAAACAAATTGATTTTGGGTAATTTGATAGAAACGCCCCAACACACCTAGAATGCCAATGATGATTAAAACACAAATAAGGGGCTTCTCTAATTTAACAAATCTTGATTTCATCAATTAAGGCGCTCGATTGTAGGTTCCACTTTTGCCGCCACTTTTATGAAGCAGCTTAACATCAGAAATGATCATTGCTTTATCAGCCCATTTCATCATGTCGTAAATTGTCAGTGCGGCAGTGGTTGCCGCGACCATCGCTTCCATCTCGACACCCGTTCGTCCAACATAGCTAACTTCGGCTTTTATAATGATGGCAGATTTTTTCTTATCGATCTCATAGGTAACTGTGGCCTTGTTTAATTCAAGCGGATGACACATCGGAATTAGCTGTGGCGTTAACTTAGCGGCCATCACCCCAGCGACTTTGGCGGTTTCAAAAACATTTCCCTTAGGGGAGCCTTCCTTTAATAGAGTTTTAAATGCGGCGTTGCTCATTGTTATCTTGGCGCAGGCGATGGCGACGCGTTTCGTAACGTCCTTACCGCTAATATCAACCATCCCCTTTTTCTGTTTATGATCAATTTTATTCATCTTCTCTCTCCGTCTTAATCCCAATTATTATGCGATCGAATTTTCTGGCGGCCTTGTTTCTTCTCGGCCACATGGTGTTTGTACTCCAAAATTTTCTCTTTTAAAGCGGCTGGTCGTTTCCTATTTTTTCGTTTCTCTTTTTGAACTAATTTGATCGCCTTTAAACGTTCGTGTTCTTGTTTTGCTTTGATTTTATCAAGAAGCAACCGCCAGGCCTTGAGTCGATTTAAATTCTGACTGCGCTCTTGTTGACACTTGACCTGAATCCCTGTAGGTAAATGTTTGAGTACAACCGCCGTTGCCACTTTATTTACGTTCTGTCCTCCTGGTCCCGATGAGCACACAAAACTTTCTTGAACATCCTTTAAGGCGATGCCCAATTGCTGCATCTTTAGCTTTATTTCTTTCTGGTCAGAAGACATTATTTTAACCGTTTAAATAAAATCGCAACCCATTCTTTGCCGCGCTGAACTTTTATACACCTAAGTGTTGCCTGAGGAAATTTCTTACGAAAAAAATCATAGTTTCGAATCGAAATTCCAGAAACGGCTAAATAGCCGTGAGGCTTTACAAAAGATATTAACTTCGAAGCTAATCGAATCAAATCTTGCGTGATTAAATTAGCCGCGACAAAATCATATTGTTCTTTCTTGTTAACAGAATTGACATCAGCGGCAACAAAATGCTTTGAGTCAAGACCGTTTATGTGCATGTTTGATCGTGCAATTTTAATCGCATCGGCATCAATGTCGATAGCCTTAACAGAAAAGGCGCCACACTTTACAGCAATAATAGCTAAAATCCCGGTCCCTGTTCCTACATCTAAAAAAGTTTGAAACTTATCCTGGCAATATTCAATGAGTTGCGCCATAAAACGAGTCGTCTCATGCAAACCAGTTCCAAAGGCGACACTGGTATCGATATAAATTGGTTCTCTTTTTTTACTTTTGAATTTATTTTTATAAAGGATAGGAACAACATCAAATCTTCTAGTTAACTGGAATGGTCGAAAATCATCTTTCCACTTCGTCTGCCAGTCTTCTTTCTTTAAAGACCTGAACTGAATTTTAACTTTTGTTGATTTTAACGTCTTTAACTTCTTCTTTAAAGAGCGAACCGTTTGAGGGTTTGAAGAATAAACAGAAAGATAAGTATATGGAAAGTGGTCTAGCTGAACAATCTCTTCCTCAGAGATTCCCAAATGAATCAACTGTTCTTTGTACAACTCTACATTTTCTGAAAAATTGACACGTAAAGAGACTTCATAAATATTGTCAGGTATTTTTTTCGACATGAATGATAAACATGATAATTTATGCCATGGCGATTTGATTTCGCCCGGCCTTCTTGGCTAAATACATGGCCTTATCTATTTTGTTAATCAAATCCTTAGCTGATTTAATATTTTCAGATGGCCGCCCGCCAACGCCAATACTCAAGGTGCTACGCATGAGCTTCCCTTCAGCTGCCAATTTAGAAAAGAAATCTTTCAATCGTCCTGCGGCTAACTTTGCATTTTCCGGCGGAGTTTCTGGCAAAATGACCAAAAACTCATCCCCGCCATAACGTCCAACAACATCCACTTCGCGCAAATTACCCTTAATCAATTTTGCCGTTTTCTTTAAAATCTGATCCCCTTTTTGATGACCATACTGATCATTAATTTTCTTAAAATAATCCAAATCAATCATCAGGCACGATAAATCCAGATGATAACGTTTAGCGCGCATAAACTCTTCTTCCAATCGATAACAAATAGCGTTGTGGTTCAAAACATTTGTCAACCCATCTGTCTGAGCTAATCGCTTTAAATGTCTTTCATATTTCTTCTGAACAGAAATATCACGTAAAGTCACAATAACCCGCCGAAAAGAATCTTTATAAATTTCCGGCACAGATACTTTCATGGCGACATCATAAATCTTCCCACTTAAGGTCTTACTTTTAAATGTAGCTTCAAAAACATCGTTGCCTTCGATGAGTGTCGCAAACTCATCAATAATAACCGATATGGCTTCCTTATGAAAAGTTTTACCCCAATTTGAGAGCAGCTCATGCTTAGTCTTGGCCCCATACAAATCAAGCGCAGCTTTATTAACATCTAGAATCTTTAAACTACGAAAAGTTTCTTTAACTAAATCAATATTTTTGGAAAGATACGCGCGGATATTGTTAACTTTTCTGGCCTTTAATTTTTCTCTAAGCCGACCTACCGCAGAGAAATCCTCTTCCCAAATCGCAATGGGAGAATATTCGAAAATAATTTTGAATCGTTCATGCTCATAAATTTTATTTATCATAAAACTCCTAGGTTTTCTGAATCCTTAAAATATACTTTCCTCCTGAACCTGTTAATTCTTCAAGAAAGTAAGGTTTCCCCTCAATAATACGCTTCAAATCTTTAACATTCCCTTCTTTAACAATCGCATAAGTTACTTTTTGTTGGGCTAGAAAATCTAAAACTTTTTGATCTGAATCTAAGAATGGAATTGGATGTGGGCTAAAGAATCCTTTGCCATTAATATCGATTACCGCCACCGAACGATCTGTATAGTAACGGACTCCTCGTACATAAAATTTGCTGGTTAAAATAACAGAATCGGACTGATCAATTTTCTTAAAGGCTTCCGAGATATTTTTACAGGAAACCCACGGTTCAACGTGTGGCTGAGCAAACAGTAGTACACTTAACAAAACAACATCAATACCGACATAAGAAAAGATTGCACGCAAAGATTTTCCCTTAAAGATCGATATGAGCTTAAATATTGCCAAACCACTCAATAAAAATGAAAAAATAACAATGATCCCTATTGGAACAATATCTTGCGTTTTCATCATTCCATAAACAACTCCCCCAATAGCAATGACTAGGAGCCATACCGCCATAGCGGATACACAAATTTTATAAGAGACAGGAATTGATTTTGTTTTGTGGCCTTCAATAACCTGATCTAAATAATGTGCGAAAAGAATCGCGATCGTTGGATAAAGAGGAAAAATGTAGCTGGCCAACTTTGAATGAGCGATTTGCAAAACAACAAAAACAGTTCCCATCCATGCCAACAAAAATTTTATTTTATCTAAATCGGGGTTGCGTTTTCGAAAGGATTGAATAATGAGCGCAACAACCGGAAACCAAAAGAAGCTCCAGGGCATCACGCCCACAAACATCATCATCGGATAAAAATACCAATGATCTGACTTTGCATGTTCGGCCTCTAAAATGCGCCTAACATGAACATTATTAAAATATTCATCAATAAAAACCTTCCCATATTTTTGATACATTAACCAATGCCACGGAAGAACAATAAGTATAAAAAGCAACATTCCTATAATGACAGAGCGTTTCTTTAAAAAACCCAAGTCGCGCTTCGACCAAAGAAAGATTGTGATCGCAACAACAGGAAGAATTATGCCCAACAAGCCTTTTGTTAAAACAGAAATAGCGGCAAAAATAAAAAAGAATATCAAACCCACATCTTCATATTTCTTAAATCGGTACGCTAAATAAAAGAACCCAAACGTGATCGTCACCCAAATCGAAAAGATCATATCGGTTAAAACGGCCCGGGATAAAGCAAAATAAATAAAACTGGTACAAAGAATCATCCCCGCCAAAAAGGCTAACTGCTTTCGACCAAAAAGCATCCAGGCTATCCAATAGGTCACACAAACGCCAAGAATACCAAAAAAAGATGGCCAGAATCGCGCTACAAATGGTCCATTCCCAAAATATTTGATAGCAATCGCGAATAATTGATAGGACAAAATTGGTTTTTCAAACTGCGGCTTATCAAAAATCATCGGCGTCAGCCAACTATTGTGTTTAACCATTTCCTTAGCACTCTGGATATAAAATACTTCATCAGGATGAGTCAGGCTCATGCGCCCATTGCCCAACATCAAGAAAATATATCCCAAAATCACCAGCAAAAGAATCAATTGTCCATGACTACGATAACTAAACCAATTCTTATCCATTGACTAACTCCTCAACTGTAACAAATTGATAGCCCTTGTCTTTAAGCATCTTCGTAAGCAACGGAATGCATTTGACAGTTTGAGTTCGATTACCACCCTCCGTGTGCCAAATGCCACCGCTGTCATGAAAAAGCAAAATATCACCCATATTAATATTGGCGCTTAAATAATTGGCCATTGACCGAGCACTAAATCCAACCCAATCCTTTGAACTAAGCGCCCAAAGAATAATATCATAATTCATCGACTTAATCTTTTCTCCAAGACTTGCCCGTAGCCAGGCCTTGGGTGGTCGATAATATTTTGTTGTTTGGCCTGTGATCTCTTTAATGACATGTTCCGTATATTTAATTTCTTCCTCAATCTCAGCCGGGGTATAGTACAAAATGACACTGTGGGCATAACCATGATTAGCGATGGCGTGGCCTTCTGCAACAACACGTCTAGCAATATCTGGATATTTCTGAACATGATAGCCGATCATAAAAAAGGTCGCTTTGATCTGGGCCTTTTTTAGTTCATCTAGAATTTGGGGCGTCCAAATCGGTGATGGCCCATCATCAAAAGTCAAAGCTACTTTCTTCTGTTTGGTGTCTACGCGATATATGGTTCCCTGGCGAACCAAAACAGCTTGGTCAAAAAATATCGCCGCAAGGATAACACTTAGAACAACTAAGCTTACTCCTATAAATATATATAAAATCATAACAAAGAATACCTAAAAACTTTTATTTTTCTCTAAAAATTGTTTAAAAACACAAAAATCATTAAGTAAAACATTTAACTTGGAATTGTTATATGTGGCAACGGCTGGATGAAATAGGGGAACAATCTTCTTATGGCCAAAGGCTGTATCCACCCCTATCACTTGGCCATGGACCGCACTAATTTTTTCTAGCGCAAGATTAAACTTCTGAAATATATAAGTAGTTGAAAAATTGCCTAGAGTTGCGATCACTTGAGGATCGATAACCTTAATCTGGATATCTAAATTTCTTGTACAGGCATGAATTTCCGTTGCTAAAGGATTTCGATTATCCGGTGGGCGGCATTTTAAAATATTGCATAAGAATATTTGATTGCGGGTTAGACCAACTGACTCAAGAAGCTTATCAAAAACTTTCCCCGATCGTCCAATAAACGGCTTACCTTGTAAATCTTCATTCTTTCCTGGAGCCTCGCCAATAAACATGATCTTGGCATTCAAATCACCTTCACCAGGAACTGTATGCGTACGTGTTTTGTGCAAAGAGCACCTTTTACAACTAGCAATTTCAGAACGAAGTTTTTCGATGCGCGTCTTTTTTTCTTCGCGACTCAACTTATTTCTTCCCTTGATTAGCTACAGCGGCCGCCGCTTTGGCCACCTGCTCTTGATCACCCAAATAATAATGTTTAATTGGATTTAAATTTTGATCTAATTCATAAACTAAAGGAATAGCGGTTGGAATATTCAAACTAACAATTTCATCATTAGAAACCTTATCTAAATGTTTAATTAGCGCCCGCAAACTATTGCCATGGGCCGCGATTAAAACTTTCTTATTTGCCCTTAACATTGGCGTAATACTTTCATTCCAGTACGGTAAAAATCGTTTGACTGTCAAATCAAGGCTTTCAGTTAATGGAATATCTTTTTCGGGAAGTTCACGGTAGCGCGGATCTCGGCCAGGGTATCGCTCATCTTTCTTTTCTAAAGCAGGCGGACAAATGTCATAACTTCGTCGCCAAATATGAACCTGTTCTTCCCCATATTTGGTTGCCATCTCAGATTTATTAAGCCCCTGCAAAGCGCCATAGTGACGTTCATTAAGTCGCCACGTGCGTTGCACAGGAATCCACATCAAATCCATTTCATCTAACGTAATCCACAATGTGCGAATAGCCCTCTTTAAAACAGATGTAAACGCAACATCAAAGGTAAATCCTTCTTTTTTTAACGTCTCTCCGGCTTTTTTCGCTTCTTCTTTGCCTTTTTCAGAAAGATCCACATCGGTCCAACCCGTGAATCGATTTTCTTTATTCCAAACACTTTCGCCATGTCGAAGCAGAACCAACTTCATTGTTTCCATAGAACTCCTATTCTTTTTTTAAAATAAACCTTAAATAATTTAAACGATAAAAGTAAATTGAAACCATTTTACAGAAAAGAAAAGAAAAATGGAATATAAAGTTTTTAATTAAATATTACAAAACAGGAATTAAGAAAGGTCTTAAATTTTTGCAGCAGATCTTTTTCGAGGTGAGCTTTTGCGTTTAGGCATGTGATAATCCATCCATGCTTTGGAGAATTTTTCCAGCCAATCGACAGAAGCTTTTTCAAAACCAATATCATACCCAGCCTTTTCGCTTTCAATCCAAAGATGACGATGGATTTCTTCGAGAGCCTCACGGTTTTTTAGAAGTTTTTTGGCAGAAGCATTGGTCATAAAATTCTCCTTTTTAAGATGCCGTATTCTAACATCGAGCTAAAATGATGTCAATTTCAAATTTATACCATTTTAAATTATTATTAAATATTTTAACCATCCACAGTTCCCCAGGACTGGTCTTCTAAAATTTCTCGAATGGCAGCAATGCTTCCCTGCAAAAATGATTGACCAGGCTTAACCTTTTTATCTTTTGATAATTTGTCTAACTGCTCAATTAATTTCTTTCTTTCCTTACTTGTAATTCCGAGCCTAACTAACTCCCCATATTTATCTTCTTTATCGCTAATAAGAATCTTGCTCATGAGCATTGAGCCTTCTAACATTTTCTTGAGCGATTCTTTACGCTGCATCCCTAGCTCTCGCTGATCCTTATAAAATTTCTTATTCATAATTTTCATCATCTGAGCATTGTCGACAGCTGAAACTTTTTCCAAAAGAGTCTTCTCTTGATTGTTAAGCTCAATTTGCTCATCGCAAACGCGCTCAAACAAATCGGCCGATTTGACAACCAATCCGTTTCCTGAGGCCCGATATTTCTTTACAAGATTTCTAGCTACTCTTAAGTTAACATTATTTAAATTTAAATTTCGAATAAGGGCAGCCACCTTCTCTTTACCTTTTAATTTCTGAAAAACGGCTGAACGTGCCGCATTATCTCTTTGGGCATTTTGTTGCAGGTAACCTAACCCCATAATATAAGTTTTAACAAATTCATACTTTTGTCCGTCAGGATTGTATTGCTTAAACTTCTCTGGATTCGTGTAAAGGTCATTGGCAAGGACAAGCCCAGATAGTCCAACTGACAAAAAAACATTAATAAAAAAAATCTTTATAAATTTACTTCTCATACGAAAATCCCTATTTTGTAGATTATTATTTAGCCAAAATATTATCAAAATCACTAATATTAACAACAGGGTATGTTGCGAACGAAATCCCTGTTAACATGGCCAAACCCAGGGAGGCTTTCATCGCTGTTTCGACCTTAGGAAAGTCGACAATAAGTAAAAGATCAAATCCTCCTAAAACGGCATACATAACGTTGACATCTCCACCTAATTCACGAATAAGCCTTATCGCTTTTTCGGTTCGATTAGAACTAATTTCGTCAATGGCCTCTGAAGAATATTTTCCAACCATAATATAGCGGCTCATACGATCTCCTTATCTTCACATGAAATATTAATGTAATAATTTAACAAATCAACTCTTGCCCCCTCTAAAAAAGCTCGTAATCGTATCGAAAATTTTCCTGGTCTTTCGCCGACGCAGCGCACATTTGGCATCACCAAAAAATCCACCTTTGAGTTCCTGCTCATAATAAGATACACATTGTTGGCAAATTCCATCTTGCTCAACCCAATCTGGATGATCGTGTTTGACTAAATCGATGATATGTTTCTGGGTATGATCCATGTAAACAATCATATCCCCCATCACTTTTTGCTTACAGACACTGCACTGATATTCCATTATCCTCCCCCCTTGTTCGAGGTTGTCTTAAACATCGATTTTGGAAGTTCATAGTGATTTATTATAGCCTGATTTTCCTGATTCCTCTTTATAAAAATAATATTATATGAATCAGCAAAAATTGGCGCCCAGGTTGGATCATTTATGCGTTCAATTAAAAATTTCTGCCCCCATGGCGTCATATCATGCCAGTAAAAATAAATGGCATTAAATTGATATCGCTCCAACATTTGCTGCCAAATTGCTTCATTTTCCTGCATGGGTATATAAATATTTTTAAAAAATGAAACACTGTAGGCCTCTGGACGATTATCAACAAAAACTTTTTCTTGGGGGAACAGATGATAAATCAAATAACCACCAAGATCATAATTATTAAAAATTGGACCCTCAAGATTTTTCTCCTTGAAAAAATCAGCCGACTTATTAACCGCTGGCATAAGACCAATCAATTCATTAGGATGTTTCAAAACATACGCCAACCAAAACTTTTCATTTTTGATTTCAGGCATTGTAATCGGCAGTTGTAACATTTTATATGGCGAATAATGATTCCCCCGACCAACCAATCCCCACACAACGATGACACAACTTACAATCAATATTCCTCGCTTCAAAATATTGATCCATTGTGCTGTTTTATCTTTACACCAGTTATGATAAAAAAATGCTGTTAGTGGAATAAAAACCAAACCATATAGCGACAATCCTCGAATAGCTTTCCACGCGAGCGCTGAGAACAATCCCATGATTAAAATTATCCAAATGAATTTCTCTTGGCGAATCTTTTTAATATTTAAACCAAGCCCAACCATCATAAAAAAAAAGATGAATTCAAAATGCCAGTAAATTGGTTGTTGAAGAAAACGTTTCTGCATGAATATAACCGACTGATTCTCAGCTAACATGTAACCATACTGTTTAAAAATTGTAAACGGAACGAGCGCCCCCTCTATCCCCCAAGGATTGATCAAACACGCGAGGGCTAAAGCGATAAATAAAACAATATAAGTTCGCAAATATTTCTCTTTAAAATTAAACCATGCATCGGCCATAAAAATGACAACTAAAATTGGCCCTAGAATAAAGAAAATATGCAGATTAACCCATAAAACTTGTAGTAAGAAAAGAACGCCTAACCAATAGTTACGGATCTTTCCTGCATGATAAAAATAAAGAATATTCAAAAATATACCTAAAAGTAGATAACTAAAAATTTCAGGGCGAATTTCTGTCCGCGCAATGACAACCGGCACGCTTAAAACGGCAAAAATATACGCCCAGGAAAAGTTTGATAATGCGGCGGCTAAAAAGAAGAACAGAAGAAAAGTAATAAGAAAAATTATCGCAAAAAATATTGCAAGACCCTTAAATCCTGCCCATAACCAAATAAAATAGAAAACAATTCCCGATCCCCAGTGATGATTAATTACCTTATAATCCGGCTCAGTATACGAATAATAATTTGTATCAATAAGGGCATGATTTAGAAGGGAAATCCCTCCATTTTTGATGTGTCGTCCTAAATCAGCTGTGGCAAGATTAATGCGAGGACAAAAAAATAATCCGAGTAAAACAAGTAAGAGTAAAAGAAGAACACTTTTTGAAACTATCCTTGTTGAACGCCATTGCTTCTTAATCATAGAGTTATTATAAGTAAAATAAATTAATGATAAACAAGAAAGGCAGCCTTTTATAAGGCTGCCTTTTTTACAACTATACTGTCGATAAATTACGCAATCGTTATTTCTTTAGAAAGATAAACATCCTGGATTGTATTTAAAAGCTTGATACCTTCAGCCATTGGTCGCTGAAAGGCTTTACGTCCAGAGATAAGACCACTTCCTGCCGCTCTTTTGTTAATTGTTGCTGTAATTACGGCCTCTTGGAAATCATTGTCACCGGAAGCTCCACCCGAATTAATTAAACCAATCTTCCCCATATAACAGTTGGCTACTTGATAACGGCATAAATCGATGGGGTGATCAGAACTTAATTTTTCATAAACTAACTTATGCGTTTTACCAAATTTAAGCGCATTATAACCACCATTATTTTCAGGAAGTTTTTGTTTAATAATATCAGCGGCAATGGTAACCCCTAAATGGTTGGCCTGACCAGTCAAATCCGCTGAAACGTGATAATCTTTATCAGCTTGCTTAAATGCATTATTTCTGGTGTAGCACCAAAGGATGGTAAATAGCCCTAACTGATGAGCCTTCTCAAAAGCTTGGGAGATTTCAACGATTTGTCGAGCAGATTCTGGCGAACCAAAATAAATCGTTGCCCCAATGCCAGCGGCACCCATGTCATACGCTTGCTGAACAGACGCAAAAAGAATTTGGTCATGTTTGTTTGGATAGGTCAGCAGTTCATTGTGATTAATTTTTACAATAAAAGGAATTTGATGGGCATATTTACGCGAGCAAATCGCCAAAACGCCTAATGTTGAAGCCACGCCATTACAACCACCTTCAATAGCAAGCTTCACAATATTTTCTGGATCAAAATAAGCTGGATTCGGAGCAAATGAAGCGCCAGCGGAATGCTCAATGCCTTGATCAACGGGAAGAATTGACATATAACCTGTACCACGCAGACGTCCATGATTATAAAGCCAGCTCAAATGTTTAAGGACATTATTGCTTCGATCGGAATTGATAAAAACGCGATCAATAAAATCCGGTGTTGGCAAAGTTAAATCTTCTTTTGGGATCGTTTTACATTTATGATCCAACAAAAGTTTGGCTTTATCCCCTAATAAATCAATTACGTTACCCATTTTTTACACTCCTATCTAATGTTTAAACTAAATATCAATATCGTCTTAAGAAGTTTCATTATATTTGCAAAGAAAATAAAGTCCAGCATAAATTTTTGGTTCTATCAAATAACCTTTTTGTTCTTGCTGTTTAAGCCAAACTTCCACTTTTTTAAGAGGGATTTCATAAACTGTAATGCCTTCTGTTTCATCGCCACCACCCTGGCCAATCTTCTTAAGTCCTGTGGCCATGACCATGGTCACTTGATCTGATGTCAACCCGCTAGAAACAGGCCCCTCTAACAGTTTAACAACTTTTTTCGCTTGATATCCGGTCTCTTCGATTAGTTCACGCTTGGCCGCTGTTAGAATTGATTCCTTTTTCTTTTCTCCACGATCATTGACTAATCCTGCTGGAAACTCAATAACTTTTTTATTAACTGGCGGGCGGAACTGTTCAACAAAGACAACCTTATGATCATCGGTTATGGGAACGATGATCACAATCCCCGTACAATTACTACGCTCAACATATTCCCACTCTGCGGCCTGAATAAAACGAATAAATCGCCCCTGGTGAATAATCATTTTCTTTTTCTTTGAAATCATGATGACTATCCTTATTGATTAATAATTAATCCGCGCATCGGTGCTACTGATGACACGGAACTCTTGATTAGGCAAAATGGCCGAGATTCCGTTAAGAGCTATAAATCCATCAGCTTCTTTTAACTTAAAATCCGCTGACCGAACAACAAGAAACGTTTTACCCGCAATGTCCTGTAATCGTAAAATCTTTAAGTTTTTTAAAACAGATCGTCCATTCTCACCTGTAGAAAAATAAATGTCATAATTTGCATTCGTATCGACACCAATAATATTGGATGCGGCATTTATATTCTTCCCCATCACAAAAAAAGCTAACCCTCCTAAGAATAAAACAAAAAATATTTTCTTTATCTTATTCATAAATCCCTCCCTGTATTAACAGATAAGCCCACCGATGTTAGTGGTGGGCTTATGATAAACGGTAAACAAATAAAATACTATTTCTTTTTCTCAGCAGTCTTTTCACCCGGCTTCGCCGTGGGGGTTGATTCCTTTCCCGGTGGTGTTGCCGCGACAGGTGCTGGAGGCTTACTTGAGGTTGATATTTTCTCAGGTGATGTTGTGCTCGCCGTATCTAGCTTTTGTCCTGACCAACTTCGCACAGAAAACACATTTTCAAAAACCAGTTTGATATCTCCATAATAAAAGGTCGCAAGGCTGCCGTCTTCGAAAGAATCTAATGATTCAGTTGGCTCTCCATAATCTTTTCGAATTTTATCAAAAGTAATGTTATCCCCGACAAGTTCTTTACGTTCTAAATCATAACGAAGATTATCAATGGCCTTAGTATAAACGGCTTGCTTAAAACTATCGTAACTCCATTCTTTTAAATACTTTTTCTTTTCTAAATCAATTTTTACTCCACCATAATCGTAAGAAATTTTCTTGTCAGTATCTGTAATGCTAGCGGCCTCGCCATAATTCGACTGAAAATCTTTTAGTCGTGTCGCTCCCACTTTAATTTTTCCATCACGTAAATCTGCCTTAAGTTCTTCGACTTGATCGGCCGTGGCCGTGATGCCTTTAAGCGCCCAAGCCGAGGCTGTTACAGATAACAACAAACCAACTAAAACAAATAATTTAATCCCTTTCATCTTGGCCAACCTTTCAGGATAGATATGATCTTCTGGAATTTTTATCTTGGTGCCCATTATAACATATTTAAAAAAGACCGAATCTAAAAATTAAGATTTTTTCAACACTCTCAAACAATACTAAAGGGCTAATTCATTTTTAATAACATCCATTAAAGGAGCGATTGTGCTTTCTGAAAAATCAAAACGAATCCCCGCGGCACGAAAGAGTTCTGGCAAAGGACGTGAACCTCCGAGTGACAATCCTTGACGATAATCCTTGATCGCTTTGGTCCAATCTTTCTTGGCGTTAAACCATACTTGAAGAGCGCCTAATTGTGCAATGCCATATTCAATATAATAAAATGGGACCTCAAAAACATGCAACTGCCGATGCCAAAGAAAACTGTGCTCCTCATCCAACGAACTCCAATCAACCAAAGAATCACCAAATCGTTTTCGAATGGCTAACCACATTTTCTTTCGATCAGAAGAACTATGTTTTGGATTTTCATAAATCCAATGTTGAAAGGCATCGATTGTGGCGACCCAAATAAGTAACGAAATAATATCTTCCAAATGTGAAATGCGCGAGCGTTCTTCATCTTCAGGTTTATAAAAGCTCGGGAGATATTCTCCCCCTAAAAGCTCCATGCTCATGGACGCGACCTCATTAAATTCCATTGGCCCATGGCGATAGCTATAAAGAGGATGATGACAACACGCCAGCGAATGAAACGCATGTCCGCCCTCGTGCAAAAGTGTGCGCACATCATCATCAACACCAACAGCGTTCATAAAAATAAAAGGTTTACGAACTTCCTGTAAGGCCGATTGATAGCCGCCGGGAGCCTTGCCCTTTCGGCTAGCTAAATCAAGAAGCCCCAGATCCGCCATATTTTTAAACTGTTCACCAAAAAGCGGCTCAACTTTCTTAAAAATTTCCTGGCAATTTCCAATAAGCTCGGTAACGTGTGTAAAGGGTTTAAGCGGTGCGCGTCCTAGCGGATCAACAGCCAAATCCCACGGGCGAAGACTGTCCAACTTCATTTCCTTTTTGCGTCGCTCTAGAATCTTTGACCATAACGGAACAAGCAAACGTTCAACCGTTTGATGATATTTCTTGCAATCTTCTGGCGTGTAATCAAACCGATGGAGTGATCGAAATTTATAATCACAAAAATTCTGACATTTAGCATTTTGCGCTATTTTGTCGCGCAAGTTAAGCATCTGATCAAAGATCTGGTCAACCTTGTCCTTATCTTGCAATCTTCGTTTTGCAGTGGCCCGCCAGGCGGATTCACGCAGCGCACGATCCGGCTCGAGTAAATATTTTCCCATTTGCGGCAGTGTTTGCTCTTTCCCCTGAAAGTTAACTGTCATCGCCCCGCAAATCTTTTGATATTCCTGAGACAATAAATCAACCTTGGTTTGCAAGGCAATATTTTCTTGCACAAACAATGAAACATCCATGGCAAGACCACGGTTGTAAACCTCGTAATGCTTTGGATCCAACTTAAACGTTTTCATTTCCTTAAAATATTTTTGATTGAGCTGATCCTCAAGCGGCTTAATTGCAGGGACAATATGTTCAATGAAATGTTGATAGACGCTTGCATACGAAGCATCATCGGTTTGACACGTCATGCGAATGTAACGAATCGACCCCTCTTGATCCATGACGCTTTCCAGTTCGGAGCGATCAATGAGCCACTCTTCCAAATCCTTAGCCGATTGAATACTACGGCTTAATAATTTCTCACAAATCGCCTGAACATCTGCTACTTCCCCCGCTTTAAAATTTTCAGGAACGAATTTGCGCTTCTGGTATTTAGGCAACTGATCAAAATCTAAAGATATTGGTGTAGTTGTAGACATTTTAATGTTCTCCGTAAAATATTATCTTGACAAAGATTAGTTTTAACGTATACTTTGGTCTTTAAGTTATCCGAACATTATTAGTTTGAATTAATTGAGGTAAACGTCATGAAATCATGTGTCATCTGCGACAAAGGGGCTATCCCCGGCAACAAATATAAACGACGCGGTCAAATCAAAAGAACTGGTGGTGCGGGTTCTAAGATCGTTGGTAAAACCTTACGCCGCTTCCTCCCTAATCTTCAACGCGTTAAGATTGTGATCAATGGTACTGTACGCCGTCACAACGTCTGCACATCTTGCATTCAAAACGGAAAAATCACCAAAGCTTAGTCGCTCAATCTAATATCTTTAAGTTTTAACTGCGCTGTTGGGGCTTTATTCCAATCATCGATCGTGACTTGATAGGCTAAATCTACTTTGCCCCCCGGTCTGATCATCTCTTTAAACTTCGCCATTCCAAAACCAACAGCTGAGATTGAAAACTTTCCATCGGTAACCCAAAACTTAATCGTCTCTTTACCTAAAATCACTGGCGCACTTTTGACAATAACCCGCGTTGAACAAAAGACAGGTTCAGGGTTTCCTCCTCCAAAAGGTTGCAACTCTTCCATCGTGTTCGCCAAATCCAAATTAACACTCGAAAGCGGAATTTCGCAATCAATAGAAATCATCGGAATCAATTTCTTTAACTCAAGCGTCTTCTCAGCCATCTCATTAATCAAAAGACGAAACGGATCAATATTTTCTTCTTTAATCCGCAAACCAGCCGCTCCTTGATGTCCTCCAAAAGTTTCTAAATGTTGAGAACAGTAAGACAACGCATCATGCAAATGAAATCCATCAATCGACCGCGCTGAAGCGGTGCCAACACCATCAGTAAGAGAAATCACAACACTTGGCCGATAATATTTCTCTGTTATCCGTGAAGCAACAATTCCAAGAACGCCTTTATGCCATCCTTCTTTGCTAAGAACAATAATTTTATTATCTTTAAAGTTAACTTCCTGCTCGACAATATCCAATGCTTCTTGAACCGTTGTTTGCTGCATCTTTTGTCGCTGCACATTATATTTTTCTAGGACACCCGCCAAGCTATAGGCCTCATCCCAATTTTGACTCAAAAACAAATCGAGCGACTTATGCGCGGAATCCATGCGACCGGTTGCGTTAATCCGTGGACCTAAAATAAATCCAACGTAATAGGGTGTAATTTTTTTTCCTTTAATCTTCGCGATCTCAAGCAGTGCCGATAATCCTTTATTTTTTGTTGTGCTAATTTTAGGAAGTCCCGCCCGCACAAAAATACGATTTTCACCGCGCAGTGGCGCCACATCGGCGATCGTGCCAATCGAAACAAAGTCCAGCGCCTCTTCATCAACACGCCCTTTAATAGCTTGAGTTAATTTTGCCACAAGTCCCACGGATGCTAATTCTTTAAATGGATACGGACAATCCGCTTGTTTGGGATTCATGATCGCGTACGCATCAGGAAGTTTTCCATCGGGCGGCTCATGATGATCGATAATGATGACCTCAATCCCCATCGAATTTATTGTTTGAACTTCTTCGATGGCTGTAATGCCGCAGTCAACAGTGATGAGCAAACTAATTCCCTTTTCTTTCGCAAACTCACCGATCTCATGATTAAGTCCATAACCATCTTGCATACGATGAGGAATATGATTAGTCACTTCAATCCCCATTTCAGTTAGCAAATAATACAATAAAACCGATGAGGTCACGCCATCCACATCATAATCACCAAAGACCAAAACTTTTTCTTTGTTTAGTTGTGCTTTTTTGATACGCGCAACAACTTTGTCCATATTCTTAAATTGAAAGGGATCGTGAATTTGGGTAAGATCGGCAGATAAAAAATGATGGGCGGCTTGCGGGGTGTTAATCTCGCGATTGATAAGTAATCGAGCCAAAATAGGATCGATATTTAACGCATCACTTAATGCTTTCTGTAGTTCTGAATCTTGCTGTTTAACACGCCAAATTTTTTGCATGAACTATATCCTCCGTGATCTAACTAGTTTTACTCAACCATACCGGCTCGGTTGTGAGGATAATAAACCTTATAAATTTTACCAACAATATATTCCTTGGGAATCGAACCAAATATTCGGCTATCATAACTTTCTTCACTATTATCACCTAAAAGGAAATAAGCTGAATTAGCCACCTTTACCTTTTTATCCGCTTGTCCATACGTTCCTTTATTCGTGTACTGTAGACTCTTAAAAATTGTAGGGGTACTGATCACTCTCTCATTGACGATGAGTTTTCCCTCCCTTATTTTCACAATTTCCTGAGGCAACCCAACAATTCGTTTGATGTAATGTTTTTTCAAATTTTTCGGATCAATAAAAACAACAACATCCCCACGCTGGGGTTCTGATCGATGATAAATCATCTTATCAATAAAAACATGGTCTCCCTCAACTAGCGTTGGATCCATATGCACCGCAGGAACAACAAGAGGTTCGACCATATAATTGTAAATACATTTAGAAACCAAAATCTGTACATTTATAATCGCCAGAAAAGATATTATGGCTACGGAAAGGATAATTCGGCGGACCCATGAGACACTTGGTTTTACTTGATGTTTTAGATTAAATTTCTTAGCACACAGGTAGGCATCCAAAAGAACAAAAATTGTATAACCAATATAAATTATTCCAACCCACGAATAAAATTCCATTTTTACAGACGGATGAAGGATAAAAGTAACAACTCCAATAGTATAAAGAATATAAACTAATAATAAAACGATAGCCCTTTTCCAACGGCCAACATACACCTGTCCTAAACCGATAAAGGCGCTGGAAAACATAACGGCCAAGAGCGGTTCTTTAGATTTGATCTCTTTCTTTTTTATTTCTTTCTTTTCTTCCATAATATCCTTTACATCGACTCAGGGGCCGTTAAACCAAGAAGCATAAGTCCATTGGCTAAAACAATGCGACAGGAATTAACGAGCGCCAATCGCTCTCCTGACAACTCTTTATTCTCCTCAACCACCCTATGTTGATCATAAAACTTGTGAAAAGCTGTCGCTAACTCATGGAGATAATTAACGAGTGGATACGGATCTAGCTGATCATAACAAAAGAGTAAAACATCCGCAAACCATCCCATTTTTTTAATCAAATCAAGTTCAGCCTCTTCTTTTAATAACGAAAGCTTATTTCTTTGAACTTGGATGCCTGCCTCTTGGGCCTTTTTGTTGATACTGTAAACACGGGCATGGGCATATTGAATATAAAATACAGGATTTTCCGGCGTTGCTTTCTTGGCCAACTCTAAATCAAATTCCAGATGCGCGCTGATATGGCGCATAAGAAAGAAATAGCGTGCGGCATCAACGCCAACCTCCGTCATAACCTCACGTAAACTCACATACTGACCGCGGCGTGTTGACATCGAAACCGGTTTTCCATCACGAAAGAGCGTTGCCAGTTGAACAATCAAAACATTTAAATTATCTTTCTTATATCCCAATGCTTCAACAACAGCTGTAATACGCGGGATATAACCATGATGATCTGGTCCCCAAATATTAATGAGCCGCTCATACCCTCGATCGAATTTATCTTTATGATAAACGATATCCGGCGTTAAATAGGTATAACTTCCATCGCTTTTTTTCACAACACGATCTTTATCATCACCAAAATCTGTTGACTTAAACCACCACGCGCCCTCTTTCTCATAAATAAAACCTTTGCCCTTTAAAACATCAAGGACAGCCACAATTTTCTCAGCGGTCGCAATCTTCGATTGATGACTCCAGGTATCAAAATGAACACCGAAATCATCTAATTCCTTTTTGATAACATTTAATAAATAATCCGCCGCCCATTGGCTAAAGGTTTCTGGCTTGGTGGCGTTAAGTCCATCAAGATTATTAATCTTATGCTGCGCCATAAATTCTTTGGCCATATCTTTAATGTAATCACCTTGATAATTATCTTCAAGGAAGTCTACCTTTTCACCTAAAAGCTCTTGGGCTCGCTGCGCGACCGATCGTCCCAAAATATTAATCTGATTCCCTTCATCATTAACGTAAAATTCGCGATCCGCTTTAAATCCAATAAAATTAAAAATATTAGCCAAGGCATCACCGACCGCGGCTTGCCGTGCATGGGCAATGCTAAGCGGACCCGTAGGATTCGCACTTACAAATTCAATTTGAATCTTCTTATTCTGACCAAAGTTTAGGCGGCCATAATTAGCTTCATCTTTAAAAATCTGATAAACGACATCATAAAGCGCGGTGGGGGTAAGAAAAAAATTAATAAATCCTGGATTCTTGACTTCAATCTTAGCGATCTTATCTTTGAGTGGACTTTTCTCAATGGCCATCGTAAAAATTGCTAAAAACTCGTTAGCAACTACGGTCGGGGCCTTTTTAAAAATTTTGGCTGACTTAAGCGCAATATTAGATGAATATTCTCCAAAAACTTTTTCTGTGGGGATATCTAACTCGATGGGGAGGGAATTTAATTGATCAGGATAAGCGACGCTTAAAGCGTTTTGAAGAAGAGTTTGTAACTGCGTCTTTAAATGGACTAACATTAAATGCTAAATTCAATACGTTCCTCGTACTTCTTATTTAATTTTTTCCCAATTGATCGCTTTTGCTTCTTGCCATAAATATTCAAGCCTATAAAACTCTCTAACATCTTTCTGGAAAACATGAATAATAACGTCTCCAACATCTAAAACAATCCACGAAGAGTCACTACCACGTTGCTTTATGGGAATTTTAATCCCTAACTTAGCGAATCCATCTTGAATACCATCCACAATGGCACTAACCTGTCGATCAGAACTTCCAGAGCAGAGAACAAAGTAATCACAGAAATTAACAAGACGTTTCATTTCTAAGACAACAATGTCCTCTGCTTTCTTATCGGAAGCAAACTTAGCGCTATATTGGGCTGTTTTTTTTGACGTTAGAGAAGCTTTGCGAATAAGAGAATCCTTTCAACAACTCGCAATGAAAGTGTAGATATACGGCGTAATGATAAAATCGCGGAAGAAATTATTTCTTCATTTTCGCGGCTTGATCTTTACTTAAAACTCTCCAGCATTCATGGGTACCTTTAGGAGATTTGGTAACAGCAAAGAAACGACCGCTTTTTTCTTTGACTGAATATTCCTTGCTCTTAAACTTAGATTTTGTTTTCACATCGTAGAATGATAATTCCTCCATACAACCCTCCTTCTAATGAATGTTAAAAAATAATATTTAGAGTCTAACCGATAATATATTTGTTGTCAATTCAAAAAAACTAATATTACTGATTTGGAAACAATTTATGAGCCAACCAGCAACAAATCACTCAATTCTTTTTCTTGAGATGCGCTGACAGGCCCAACAACCGCCAAATTGAACCTTTTCTCGTCTAGAACTTCCTTAGCCACACGCCCAATATCTTCCCTTGTAACCTTTTCAAACTCGCTTATCACAGCCTTCAAAGACTTCATTTCATCTTTTGAAACCATATCTTCCCCAATCCAGAGCATATGATCCATCGTGTCTTCCAGGCCTAGGAGCAACTGGCCCAAAAGATAATCTTTACCTCTTCGAAATTCATCCACGCCTACTAAAGAGGTCTTCATCCTCTTTAGTTCCTTAAGGATGACTCGCACCGTTTCCACAATTTTTTTGTTATCGACCCCAGCGCGAATCATAAAAAGACCTGTGTCATGTAACGCTTTAGAGCTGCTGCCAATTGAATACGCTAGCCCCCTCTTTTCGCGAACCTCTACAAACAATCGGCTGGACATGTTGCCACCTAAAATAATACTCAATAAGCTTAGCGCATAGCGCTTCTTATTATGTTCATCAAAGCCTAACATTCCTAAAGCCAAATGCATTTGTTCAATATCTTTTTTAAAGAATTTCACACTCGGCCTTGATTGGGCCTCATTAACCTTCAAATAACCGATCTTAGGGGACGCTTTAATCTTCCCCAATTTCTTTTCTACTAATTTGACAACTTTTTCATGCGATAGCTTCCCACACACGGAAACAACAATATTGCCAGGAGCATAATGTGTTTGATGAAAGTTGTGTAAGTCTTGCGAGCTCATCTTTGAAACAGTTTCAACCGTTCCCGTCAATGTTTTCCCAAGGGGATGATGAGGCCAAAGTAAACCATCTAAAAGTTCCAAAACAAAATATTGGGGCAGATCATGATACATTTTGATTTCTTCCAAAATAACCGTGCGCTCTTTATCGACATCTTTAGGAGTAATCTTGGGATAAAAAACCATGTCCGCCAAGACATCAAAGGTTTGTTCCAAATGTTTGGCGGGAATTTTGGCATAAAAACAAGTTTGCTCTTCAGAGGTAAACGCATTAAGCGCCCCACCAACACCCTCAATCTTCTCTTTAATTTCTTCGCACAAATATTTTTGACTTCCCTTAAAGACAATATGCTCCAGAAAATGCGCCGCGCCTTTAACACGGTCCTCTTCATATCGGCCGCCAACACCAATCCAAAGACCAATGGAGATGCTATCGCGCTCCTTCATATCATGCGTTACAATGCGTAAGCCGTTAGGCAAAGTTGTTTTTTTATACATAATGACTGGCTCCTCAGTCATCCCCACGCAAGTGGGGATCCAAAAATGACAAAATTTATTTCGACAAATTCTTAACAAATCTTGAAACGTTCCCAACTAAATTTTTATTCCCTTTATTCTTAAAGATCTCGGACACAATCGCGCTTCCTACAATCACGCCATCCGCCATTTTGCCAATGGCTTTAACCTGCGCGGGTGTTGATATTCCAAAGCCCACACAAATAGGTTTCTTCGTATAACGCTTGGCCAATTGAATCTGTTTAACATAAGATGATGGAATATTTTGACGGGCGCCCGTGACGCCGGCGATTGAAACATAGTAAATGAAACCACTCGAAGCCTGCACGATGTGCTTGATACGACTTTGCGTTGTTGTTGGGGCAATAAAGAAAACCGTCGCTAAATCTTTGGCGCGCGCATAACGGATTAAGCTTTTTGCTTCTTCCGGTGGTAAATCAGGAACAATCACCCCATCGACCCCACACGCCTTGGCCCTGGCAACAAACCGTTCTTCCCCATAATGAAAAATGGGATTGTAATACATCATAAGACAAATGGGGATTTGGGACCTTGTACGAATCTTTTGGACAAGATCAAAAACTTTTTCTAACGTTGTGCCTTTTTGTAAGGATCGTTGTGAGGCCGCTTGAATGGTTGGGCCATCGGCGAGTGGATCAGAAAAAGGAATGCCTAATTCCACGATATCAACGCCTGCGCCCTCAAAGGCCAAGACCAATTCCTCAGTCGTTTGAAGATTCGGATCACCAGCGGTAATGAACGCGATGAAAGCTTTTTTCTTTTTTAATTCCTGAAATTTTTGATCGATTCTATTCATTAGATTAAATTTTTAATCGAGGCCACATCCTTATCGCCTCGGCCGGAAAGACAAACAATGACGGACTTCTGTCCTTTAACTTTTCTCGCCAGCTTCTCTAAATAAGCAATCGCATGTGACGTTTCTAGGGCAGGGATAATCCCTTCTTGTTTACATAATAATTTTAAACCGCCAATAGCCTCTTGATCCGTCACGCTGACATATTGGGCCCGACCAACTTTCTTAAAATATGAATGTTCTGGTCCGACACCGGGATAATCTAATCCAGCGGCTATTGAGTGTGCAATTTTGATTTGACCATCTTTTGTTTGTAACAAATTGCTTTTACTGCCGTGTAAAACGCCGATCGCGCCTTCGGTTAAAGTTGCCGAATGTTGTCCTGAGCTGAGGCCATGTCCAGCCGCTTCAACGCCAATCATCTTCACACGCTTGTCATTAAAAAACGAATAAAATAATCCCATCGCATTGCTGCCGCCGCCGACACAAGCGACCAAATAATCAGGCAGCTTCTTTTCTTTAGTCACAAATTGTTTTCGCGCTTCACGGCCGATCACTGATTGAAAATCACGTACCATCATCGGATACGGATGCGGCCCCGCGACCGAGCCGATAATATAAAATGTATTACTAACATTCGTCACCCAATCCCGAATCGCTTCGTTCATCGCATCTTTTAAAGTTTTCGATCCACTGGTGACCGGATTAACTTTAGCGCCAAGGAGTTTCATCCGAAAAACATTTAAGGCCTGACGCTCAATATCTTCAGCGCCCATATAAATTTCACATTCTAATCCCATAAGCGCTGCCGCGGTGGCGGTGGCAACCCCATGTTGACCAGCACCAGTCTCCGCAATAATTCGAGTCTTCTTCATTTGCTTAGCAACCAAGACTTGACCTAAAGTGTTATTGATCTTATGCGCGCCGGTATGAAGAAGATCCTCGCGCTTTAAATATATTTTGAGTGTTTTAAAATAGGTGCTTAAGCGTTTGGCGAGATATAAATTGGTAGGGCGTCCAGCATATTCACGAAGATAAAATTCAAATTCACTTTTAAATTTTTTATCGGACTTAAGCTTGGCATAAACATTCTCTAAATCCTCTAAGAGCGCCATCAGCGTCTCGGGAACATACTTGCCGCCAAACTCTCCAAAATGTCCGTGCTTATCGGGAAAAGACATAGGGCCTATTCAACCATAAAATATTTGATAAGTCAATTTGCATTCTTTGTTTGCATCTCAATTAAGCACTGTAAAACCTCTAATTCATTCTTATCAAACCAAATCATCTGACAGGAGTAACAACGGTCGACTTCGATACGGTATGCCTCTGTATAAAAAACCCGATTCATCGGACTTTTGTTAATAGTAAAACATTTTGGACATGGCCATAGAGTTTGCGGATCACGATTAATGGGTTTGACTTTCCAGGTTGTCATTTCCTTCCTTAAAACTTCGGCGATTCTCACAACTTCTTCTGAGAAACCAACATCTTGCCGAATTATTATACGTTGCACATCATTTTCCACAACCAGTGTGCCTGCACAAAAAGAACATTTATCAGCTTCGGTTCCTTCATAATTAACCTTTGTCATTGGAATCTTACAGCGAGGGCAATCGACCCTAAGTGGCTTTGGGGCTCCCGACTTAAAAAAACTTTTAACTTCGGGATCTTGATAAGCCATTTGAACATTTCCCCCCACGCGCTGAATCCATGTCTCCGGCTTTAACCAATCAAAGCTAATAATTTTATTAAAATCATATGGACCCTGCCATGCGCCATCTTTGTTAATCATCCAATCTGTCTTAGCCGCAGGACTACTCATGGGGGCTTCAACTCGAGGCCTTTTACTTTTCTGATCAACTGATTGTTCTAAAGTTTTTGCATCGGTATGAGCCATATCAAGTAAAATTTTCAATCGACTTCTTATCGGAGGATGCGTTGAAAATAAATCTGCAACAAAGCCGTCTTCTTCATCGAGCGCTGAGAATTGTGGATTAACAATAAAGATCGCTTCCAATTCATCCTGAGGCAATCCCTCCCCTCGCCAACGATAAGAAATGGCATATAACGCCTCGGCTAGACTTAAGGGATCTCGCGTTAAACGCACCGCAATCGCATCTGCGCGGTATTCTCGTTCGCGTGAAACAAACATAAGCGCCAGTTGACTAAAAAACCGTGTAGCCGCAAGTAAAACATAAATCAAAATAAGTGGAACAACCGCTCGACTGTCTCGATTCGATTGCCTACCGCCACTAAAAAAACTATCTAATCCATTTAAAATAGCACTATAAATTCCAAACAAAGATGTTGTCACCGTTGTCGTCAAGCAGTCGCCCGAGACAATATGAGCGGCTTCGTGCCCAACAATGGCCTCGAGTTGAGCCCGCGTTGATCGTGCCAATACGCCTTCAGTCACACCAATAATCGCCCTCCCATCAAAATCGGCTAACGCAAAGGCATTCATCGCTGATGTTGGAAGGACAACTCCTGTTATTTTCTTGCCTCCGGTGGCAACACTCACCTCATCTAAAATATTTTGAAACATTTGATGATAAGTATCTTTGGGGTTAAGATTCTCCGCTCGAAGAACCCCTAAAATTTTAAGAATCAGGTTATCGACAGTGTAGTACCAATGGGCCAAGCCCACAAAGAAAGCTAAAATTAAAACCAACATGGTGTGGGAAAATCCAAGAAAGGAGAATGTAAAGTCTTGGGTAGATTTGTATTCGTAACGAAAATAATTAGTAATTAACAATGCCATGAGCCAAAAAACCAAAAAATAAAATACGATCAAAAAAAAGAAGACAAATCCGATTGTCTTGGATTTGTCTTCTTCAATTTTAGTAAAAGAATACGGCATGTTTTAATAGAACAACAGCCCAAATTTAAAACTTAACTTCTGGGACCTTCTTCTCTGCAATGTCTTCAATCTCGAAAAATTCCCGCTTTTGGAATCCAAAAGAATTGGCGATAACAGAATCGGGGAAAGATTGCACCGCAACGTTTAAGCGATTGACTTCATCGTTATAATATTGTCGCGCGAAGGCAATTTTATTTTCAGTTGAAGTCAACTCTTCTTGCAGCTTATGCATCTGCCCATCCGCTTTTAAATTTGGATAATTTTCTGAGACAGCAAACAAACTACGCAAGGTGCTCGTCAACATATTCTCAGCCGCTTGCTTATCTTTAATACTGCTGGCATCAACAGCAACTTGTCGGGCTTTGATGACGTTTTCAAGTGTCGTCTTCTCGTGCGCCATGTAACCTTTAGCGACCTCAACGAGATTTGGAATCAAATCATGTCGACGTTTAAGTTGCACATCAATCTGCGACCAACCGTTCTTGACATTCTCACGCAGCTGAACCAGACCATTAAAAACACCAATAGCCCAGAACAAAACTAAAACCAATACTCCTAATAATACCCACAACACCATCATATAAACCTCCTCTTTGAGTTATCTTTCCACTGAAAGCTCTTGGTAAACCAATTTTAATATATCAGCAAACGCTACTCCAAGGGTATCCATTACCGCTTTATTATAACGTTGCCCGAGATCCGATTCGGCAAAACCAATATACTGCGCTAACTCCTCATCGGTCAAATTTTGGTAAGCATACAAAAATGACAATATTGTCATTTTCTTATACTCATCACGATATTGCTCAATATCTTCTCTTGCCTGAGAAGATATTTCTTCGATAGACACCCCAGGGGTTGACCTTATCTTAGTCACAATTGTCAAATCTTCAACCATTTTCATAGAAGCATCCGTGGCCTTAGTCGCAACGTCAAGCTTCTGAATCATTTCGACACGCTGAGTTTGGCTATAAAGATTTTCAGCCTGTTGTTGCATTGCCATCATTGCCTCTGGAGTTGCTGTTTGTTTTTCTAGCTGTGTAATACGCAGCGCCAACGGAGACTCATACCACTTTAAAACTTCTTGGGCATCTTCCATGCTGATCGAGGCATTAAACTTATTTCGAATTTTGTCCTTTAGCGCATCTGACTTAGAAAATTGGCTCAAGATTTCTGGTAAAGATTCTGCCTTTTGCAAACCAGAATCCGCCCATTCTTGCATTTGGGCCTGTAATTGTGATGATAACAGATCCACTTGCTCATATATACCAGAACGCTCAATCAACCGATCAATCAGATCGTTTTGATCCTGAGCATAGACAGGGCAAACGTTCAAGACCACAAAAAATATAATTCCCAAAAATTTTATAT
Source organism: Candidatus Omnitrophota bacterium (assembly GCA_023247445.1). Taxonomy (GTDB): domain Bacteria; phylum Omnitrophota; class Gorgyraeia; order Zapsychrales; family Zapsychraceae; genus JAHFGL01. Next base: position 32,491 of record JAHFGL010000007.1, read on the forward strand.
TTATACTTTTTTGCTTGATCATCAGAATCTCCTTTAAATTACCTCGTTATATTACAATCAAAATAAACTTTTGATAACACCTATTGCCCAGGGATATACTCTCGCATCACCATAATTGTGCGGCCCAAACCAAGAGCGCCATCAATGCGTAGCGGAATCCTGCGTGAGCCGGCATCAAACCAAATATTGTATTGTTTAGGCACGCTTTCCATATAATACGCATCAAACTCTTCTTTGACTGCTTTTAATTTGGTCTTACTACGCAACTTGATTTGAATATCTTTTGTCGGCAGATGAATCGCAAAACTTTCCTTATCTTTAAATTGCCCTTCCTTACGGTATCGATATATAAAACCATAAATATTATCGATTGCCCCAGACTTCGTTATACTTTGATCAATCGTTTTATTGCCAACTTTTTTAATAATTTTTATCTTTCCATCTTGGTATTCTTCCGTAATTTGCTCCTTCGAGCCGAAGATGTTTAAATTCCGCTCAACCATAACTGGGCGAAATGTTATAGGATCCAAATATAATTTCTCTTCATCAAAGAAGTTCATCCCCTTCGCCGTAAAAGTAACACTAAGGACATCCTTCTCTTTAATCTTTGTCGGGCCGTTAAAAACAAGACTCGCCTCGCCAGCCTTCATCCCAACTTTCTTGATATCGTATTTGATTGTTTCTCCAACTTTAAAAGGAAGTGAAGCTACATCTTGGGCGGCAGATAAATACGGCGCAGTTGCAGGGAACATCAAAATGGCGGCGATGACTGAAAATTTTAGATATTTAAGGAATTTGTTCAAAGTAGGCTTTCGTAAAAATATATTTTCGTTTAAAACCATGTTTCATCCGATAAAGAAAAAAATAAGCCAAGGGCCTAAGTGGATTAACGATTTGATCGCATAGCATATGCGAACTAACACCAACCGCGAGTCCAATCCACATCCAATCAAGATGTAAATAATAAATCAATAGCCAAAATATTAAAAGAAGTTCATACGAATGGAAGAATAAATATAATTTCCCTTCTTTATCGTAGGCCCCGTATTTGAAAAGATCGCTGTAACTTAAAGGGATTTCTTTTTTGGCTAAAAAATAATCGACAGGATGATCTAAATCAATAAATACACCACCCAAAAAACATGCTATAGCGGCGTGCCATGATTTAAACCAAACAATAAGCACAACGGATACCGCAGCTGAAATAGTAACGTGATAAATGGGTTTCATAATTTGTTTAAACTCTAAATCCTAAACTCAAAACTCTAAATAAACCTAAAATTCAAATATCCAAACTTCAAGTTTTAAATTTTTTCATTTATGTTTTGAATTTATTTAGAGTTTAGTGTTTTGTGTTTTTATAACTGGTCGTATTCTTTAACATATTGCTCTAGAACCTCTGTTCCCCGGCAAAGAGATTTGATAAAAATATATTCATCGGTCGTGTGCGCGGTGCCGTGAGCGCCAAAACCGGTGGCAAAGGCCGGTATCCCATGCTTCTTAAAAAATGTAATGACGGTTGCCCCTTCACTTCCCCTAATCTCTGCGCGGCAACCCATGCGCTTACAAGTATCTAAATAGGCTTTGACAAAGGGATGGTTTTTATCGATCTCGTAAGGAAGTTGCAAATCATCAATGACAACCTTATATTTCTTCGTCTCTGATTCAATAATCTTTTTAATCTCTTTTAATACATCTTGTGGTTTCATTCCCGGCAAGTAACGAGTGTCCAGCGCAAATTCGCAGAAATCAGAAACCATATTTACCTTATCCCCGCCTTTGATGACGCCAATATTTTTTGTTGGCTCGCGCAGAATCCAATGTTTTTTAAATTTGAATTGATGGCTTTTGAGTTTGTTAATGATACGCGCGGCGATTTCGATGGCATTAACCCCAAGCCAATTATACGCACCGTGCGCTTTCTTGCCAAAAATCTGGATGCGCGTATGAAGCAGCCCCTTTTGCGCAATGATTGCATCAAATTCATTAGAATCCATGACAACCGCAAATCCGCATTTTAGAATTTTCTTATCCAAAAGTGGAATGATGCCAGCCTTACTTCCGGTCTCTTCATCAACCGTGGCGGCCATAATGACATCTTTACGTAGGTGCACCTTATCTTCAACCAAACTACGCATCACCTCCATACAACTCGTTAAATTTCCCTTATCATCCGTTGAACCTCGCCCATACATCTTCCCTTGATGAATTTGGCCGCCAAGCGGATTAAATTTCCATCCGCCACCGATAGGAACTGTATCAAAATGCGGCGTCAACAAAATCGCTTCTTTGGCCGCTTGAGCTCTTGGCAATGTTCCTTTTAATGTTGCGACAATGTTAGGTCGATTTTTGGCAAACGTATACGTTTTAACATCTAAGCCGAGCGACCGCATATCTTTCTCAATAAATTTCGCCAAGGCGAGTTCATTGCCCGGTGGATTTTCGGAATTATAAGAAATGACTTTTTGTGTAAGCTTAATCAACCGATCTTTATTAATCATACATAGCTCCTAATTTTATTTAAGAAAATCATGCGCCTTCATCGCGCCAATATTACGAGAATAATCTTCATAATCAATGATCATAAGGGCTGGATTTTGTTCTAACAGTTTTAGAATCTTTGGAACATGGACTCTTACGTTACGAAATGAAATATATTTAAATTCAGTTTGGCAACCCGGACAATTCTTCGATTCTAACTTAATATCAATCTTGTTACAGCTGGCACAACTGCCACCAAGATCACCGTAGATAAGAAGATGTGGCTTGATCGCATTGACGTCCTGCTTTTGATAAACACGAATTAAATTATCCGACATCCCAATTCTCCTCAATATCCCAATTTACCGTCAAAATAGAATTGGGATAGCACTTGTTACATCTTATTTTTATAGAAGGAAAACAAGTACATAGGAAGAGATTATAGCACAGCTGCCGGCAAGTAAAGTTTGAAAATTAAAAAAAGAGGGGCTTTAGGTGAGAAAATATTTTCGACTTAAAAACTGTGGCTTGATTTTTATTAACATCTAAATCAATTTTTATTTTTCAACGATCCCTGTGACATCCTGCACAATGCCTTCAATGCCCACAACATCTCCATGGGCATCATAAATATAAGCCCCACTGGCACACAATGCAATCGGGGCCGTTCGTTTCCCTTTATATGTAAAAATAAAATTATTAAGCTCTCCTTTATTTTTCATCACTTCTAGTAAAGTATTTTGCTTGGTATCAGAATCTATGAATTCATGATTAATGTTTAAACCTACAATGTCTGTTTTAGTGCTATAACCCAAAAGGGTGCTTAGGGTATGGTTTGCGTATATGAGTTTTCCTGTTAAATCGGCGATAAAAACTCCGCCTTTAAGTGTGTCGACTAAACGCCGATATGAAACAGATGATTCATCTTTAAAAAATTTGGCTTCATTATTTATTTTAGGAGAAACAGCAGGCTTAAAATCAGTGACAGAAGAAACCGAAGCCTTCCTTACCCCCGCAGGGGAACTGGAAAACAATTTGTCTGTCGTCACACGTTTAACACTCGACCACGCCACATTAAACGATTTTTGCAACGGCTGTGGTGTTTTATGAATATAACTCAGAAATTTCCAGGTGAGAAAGCACGCCAGTAAAAACAGATAAAGATATATTGTTTGAGTGAAGAATTTTCCACGTGAAGATAAAAATGGCACTTTCTCTTGGCTGTTAGAAGAAGCCCCAGCTACGGTCGGTGGGAGCACTTGTGTAGGGGGAGCCGCTTTGGCCCCTTGTGTTTTTTGTAAACTATCTATTGGCGCTTCTTGAAACTGCCTTTTATTTTGTGGCTCTTCTTGGATAACATCATTTACTTTTAAATGACCCTCCTCATCATATTCCTGATATGTACCGCTGGGTCTGTCATCCTTAAAAAACATCTGAACCTGTCGCACGCCACTGGGATAAAATATTTCAACCATCCCATTCCGCACATCATTTTTATAATTAATTTTCGTATAAAGAGTCCCGTCTTCAAAGTATTCCTGGTAAACACCATTAAGTTTTCCATCCGAATAAGTGGCCTCAACTTTCTTCTCTCCAGTGAAAAGATATTCCCGATAAATGCCCTCTTGTTTCCCTTGATGAAAATCAACCTCCCGAAATAACTGATTATTTTCATAATATTCTTTATATGGTCCTTCTAATTTTTCATTTTTATAAATCCCCTCACTCTTTACTATCCCATTTAAGTAGTATTCCTTTCTTAAAAGCATATCGTTCTCGGCATTATGTCCCCATTGCACTTTAAGCTCGCCATTTGGATAGTATTCATCGGAAGGAACTTCGGCCTTGCCCTCAAGGCAGAAAAACACTGTCAGCAAAATCAACACTAAAATACTTTTTTTCATATAATGTCCTTTGCTTTCGAGGTATAGAACATTCTTATCTTAAAGCAAAATTACGCATTCGGCTGCGTGTAAAACTTTCCCTTTAAAGCGTTGTAACTTTTTGAAGGAAAGATTTCATAATCTGATGATCTTTAATCCCTGGAGACTTTTCAACACCGCTTGAGACATCAACGGCATACGGATTGACAACGGTGATCGCCTCTTGGACGTTCTCTGGCGTTAATCCGCCGGAAAGAATAATAGGTTTTTCAAATTTCCTGCCTTGTAATAGATTCCAATTAAAGGCCTTGCCCGTTCCGCCAAAGTTTTTTTCTTGATACGTATCAAACAAAAACGCATCGACCTTATACTTTAATACGGAATCGACGTTAAATAAATCATCCACGCGAAAGGCTTTGATGATTTTATATTCTTTAAGACGTTTAAAATAACTGGGCTCTTCGTCGCCGTGAAACTGAGCTGTCGTAATATGCGTAAAGCGGCAAATATCTTTTACTGCTCGTTCGTTTTGATTAACGAACACTCCAACCGGTGTGACAAACGGCGGCAAGGCCTCAATAATCTTTCGCGCCTGACTTGGCGAGACATATCGCGGGCTCTTTTTATAAAAAACAAACCCAATCGCCCATGCGCCGGCATAAACAGCCTTCATCGCATCATCTTGATTCGTTATCCCGCAAATCTTAGCTTTTACCATACATCACTTCCTTTATTTTATTGGCAATATTGTTTTCCCGCATAAATGTTTCGCCGATCAAAACCGCATGGGCCCCCATCGCTTGAAATTTGGCAACATCTTTGTGAGATTGGATTCCGCTTTCAACAACAATCACTTTATCTTTAGGGATTTGAGCAATCAATTGTTCTGACGTTTTTAGATCAACGTTAAATGTCACCAAATCTCGATTATTAATCCCGATAATTTCCGCGCCAATATCCAAGGCCCGTTTTAATTCATCTTTGGTATGAACTTCCACCAGACAATCCAAATCAAGATTTGTAGCAACCCTCATCAGCCTTTTTAACTCTTCATCTTTTAAAATAGCCACAATTAAAAGAATCGCGCTGGCGCCATTAAATCGAGCTTCGTAAATTTGTCCCTCATCAATAAAAAAATCCTTGGCCAAAACCGGGACCGCAAAATTATCACTAACCTTCTTAACATAAATCGGTTTTCCTAAGAAATGTTTTTCTTCCGTTAAAACCGAAATCGCCGCCGCATGATTCTCAACATAAATCTTGGCAATCTCCAAGATGTCAAACTCTTCGCGTAGCATTCCCTTAGAAGGTGATGCCTTTTTGATTTCAGCGATTAAATTAATTTGTCCTGGCTTGGTAATTTGTCGTTTAAACAGATGATAGGACGTGTATTTATCTTTCGAAAGTTTCTCTTTAATTGAGGATAGATAATGATGTCGTTCGTGAAGAAGTTTTTTCTTTTCTTCGATGATGGCGTGGAGAAAGTCGGCTTTCATTGGACTCTTCTCGTAAAGGCTTTAAGCTCATCTAACTTCTTTAAGGCTTTTCCTGAATCAATAGAGTGCTCGGCTAATTTAATCCCTTCAGCAATTTTCTTAACTTTACCATCGATATATAGCGCATACGCAGCATTTAAAACAACGATGTCGCGTTTGGGACCCTTATCCCCGCTTAAGATATCGATAAAAATTTGTAAATTGGCTGGCAGATCTCCGCCTTCTAAATCTTTGGGCTGGGCTAAAGAAAAACCCAATTCTTCCGGGCCGATATCATACGAAATAATTTCGCGACCATTATATTCACAAATAAAAGTTTGACCAGTTGTGGTTATCTCATCTAAACCATCACTACCATGAACGACGACCGCACGTTTAAGTCCTAAATTTTTAAGGACATGGGCTAAAGGTTCAATCAAGTCGCGATTATAAACGCCCATGACTTGATGGGTCGCTTTAGCAGGATTGGTTAATGGGCCTAAAATATTAAAAATTGTATCGACGCCCAACTCTTTACGAACCGCGGCGACATTCTTCATCGCTGGGTGAAGCTTCTGCGCAAATAAAAAAGCGATGCCCACTTGATCCAGACATTCACTTAAATGTTCTTCTTCAACATTAAGATTAACACCTAAGGCTTCTAAAAGATCAGCGCTGCCGCATTTGCTAGAGATAGATCGATTGCCATGTTTGGCGACAATAACACCCGCGCCCGCGACAACAAAAGCCGAGATGGTCGAGATGTTAAACGTGTGCTTTCTATCGCCGCCCGTGCCGCAGGTGTCCAAAACATTTTTGTGTTTGGTCTTAATCCCAACGACAAACTTACGCATGATCTTCGCCGCTCCGGTGATCTCATCAACCGTTGCCCCCTTGGCACGTAGCGCTAAAAGGATGGTGGCGATCTGCTCGTTGGCCAATTCACCCGACATGATTTGACGCATCACATCCTGAATTTCTTCTTGCGAAAGATTTTCGCGTTGCTGCAATTTGTGGATGTAGGAACTGAGGTTCGTCATAACGATAAAAACCTTAATCAAAAATCATTTTAAGGAAAGAAAATTCTTAAGCAGGTTCTTTCCTGCTTTCGTCAAAATAGATTCGGGATGAAACTGGACACCCCATAAGGCAAGTTCTTTATGGCGCACACCCATAATTTCATCATCTTCACTCTTAGCGGTGACTTCTAAACAATTCGGTAACGTCTTTGGATCAATGACGAGGGAATGATATCGTGTGGCTTCAAAAGGATTTTCAAGATTTTTAAATAAATCAGTGTTGTGGTGTTTGATCATCGAAGTCTTGCCATGCATCAGCTTTTTGGCAGAAATTATTTTTCCACCATACGCATAACCAATCGCTTGATGCCCCAAACAAACGCCAAGGATAGGAATCTTTCCTGCAAATTCTTTGATGAGCGCGACGGAAATTCCCGCATCTTCAGGACGTCCTGGTCCGGGAGAAATCACAATCCGCTCTGGATTCATTTTTTTTATTTGATCAATCGTAAGCGCATCATTTCGATAAACGTCCAGCTCCGCCCCTAGTTCACCAAAATACTGAACTAAGTTGTACGTAAACGAATCGTAATTGTCGATCATGAGGATCATAATAATTTATTTTAGCTTTAATCTATTCTTATGGAACTATTGCCAAAATTTCCTTCTGTTGCTTCAAAATTGCTCTTTTAAAAACCCTGGATAAGGCTTTATTTTCATCTAAATACCATTGTTGGAATAATACCAAAGGTGTCATAAAAGGCCATCCCCCAGTTACTCTCATTAATTTAACTTTCAAAGGAATCAAAACACTTTTCTTTTCAGTCCCTGAAGCCAAATTAAATTCTAAATTATACTCATAGGATCTCGCACGACTATGCAAGATACCAAAACTCCCATAGCCAGGAGTCCTGTCAACCATTTGAGAAAATACCTGGGCTACTTCTACTAGGATATCTTCGAATTTATCTCTAGGATAAGTTAAAATTAAGTCTGGATCTTTTTTAAAATTTTCTAAAAAATCTACTTTAGCAAATAAATGTGTCTTCTGTAAAATATCAATCAACTCTTCAGATGAACCAGAATCACTTCTATCCACACCTACAGATAAATCTTGCAATCGTACTCTTCCTGCACTGGAAATATTTTCATTTACTTTCGGTATTTCTATAAAGGAGGCCTTATAATAGTCCTTAACTAGGTAAGAACAACCTGAAAAAATTAAAAAACAAAATAAAACTGGTAGCTTAATAACATTTTTAAAAAGCATATAAATAGATTTACTCTTTTTCTCTACGAATCTTTGCTCCAAGCATTGAGAGTTTTTGGTCCAAATTTTCATAACCACGTTCCAAATGATAAATACGATGAATCTCCGTCTTACCTTTGGCCGCAAGCCCCGCAATAACTAGCGCTGCTGAGGCGCGTAAATCTGAGGCCATAACTGGCGCCCCTTTTAAAACGGGAATCCCTTGAACAATCGAGCACATTCCTTCTCGACGGATATTAGCTCCCATACGATTAAGTTCAGCAATGTGAATAAAACGATCTGGATAAACTTTATCGGTAATAATACTCACGCCAGGCGTGACCGCCATGAGCGCCATAAATTGCGCTTGAAGATCCGTTGGAAATCCTGGGTAAGGATAAGTATTCACACTAACCGGCTGCAGTCCGCCCTTAACCTTAACTTTCACGTTATTACCATCGCTAATGACATTAACACCCGCTTGTTCCAAAACATCGGTTAACGCCATCAAATGCTGATAACAACCATTGACGATTGTAATATTACTTCTAGTCATCGCCGCAAGCAAAATGTACGTTCCAGCTTCGATGCGATCATGAATAATTTCATAGCTAACCCCGTGCAATGATTTGACACCGGTAATGCGGATGCGAGGCGTACCTTTGCCTTCGATCTTGGCCCCCATCGCAATCAAACAGTTCGTTAAATCTTCAATCTCTGGTTCACACGCAGCCGATTCAATGATCGTTTCACCCTCGGCCAAGACAGCGGCCATCATGACATTCGCCGTCGCCAGAACCGATGATCCAAAAACGCCGCCTAAATAAATATGCGCGCCTTTTAAACCTTTGGTCGTCGCCAAAACATATCCGCCATCGACTTCCAATTTCGCGCCTAGCGCCTTAATCCCTTTTAAGTGAAGATCAACCGGACGAACACCAATGACACATCCGCCGGGCAAGGAAACTTTTGCTTTCTTTAATTTTCCAAGAAGCGGTCCTAAAACGCAAAATGATCCGCGCATCGTTGATACTAATTTATAGTCGGCAATATAATTAATTTCGCCTTTGGTTAAAATCGTGACTTTGTCATCAATCACATCAACCGTTTTACCAAGCGAGCGAAGAAGCTTTAGCATCGTTGATGTGTCGCGTAATTTCGGAACGTTACGAATCACGCATGGCTCATCGGTTAAAAGCATCGCCGCTAAGATTGGCAGCGCCGCATTTTTTGAGCCACTGACTTTTACTTCACCTTTTAAAGGAAATCCGCCTTCGATCACTAACTTTTCCATGAAACTCCTTTTTTGCCATCCCCGCGAAAACGGGGATCAAGAAATAATAATCTTAGATTCCCACTTTCGTGGGAATGACAGACTTATTAGCCCAAACAATTCGATTGATATCTCGATAATCTTTCACGAACGTAATATTTTCATAATTATTACTGGCCGTCAACAATTCCATTAGATTTTTATCCTGACCATCACCTATCTCCATAAAAATAAATCCTCCACCCTGCAAATGCCGATGAGCATGCATAGCAATGGCGCGATAAAAATCTAAACCATCGATTCCTCCATCGAGCGCGAGCGATGGTTCCTGCTGAACATCTTTGGGCAACGTCGACAATTGATTAGTTGGAATATACGGTGGATTGGAAATGATGACATCAAATTTTTCTGGATTCGCCTCTTGCAAATAATCACGCATATCTCGATTAACAAACTTAATTTTATCTAAAGCGTTATGTTCTTTTGCATTTTTCTTGGCCAAATCTAAAGCGTCGATTGAAATATCAACGGTTTGGACAAAACAGTTTGGGATATTTTTCGCGATCGAAATGGCGATGTTTCCAGAACCGGTACCTAAATCTAAAACCTTAACAGGTCGATTCAAAGATAACGTTTTAATTTTTTGAATAACTAAATCGGTGAGAATTTCTGTCTCTGGACGGGGAATAAGGACGCGGCTATCAACGAACAATTTCAATCCCATAAACTCACAATGACCAATAACATATTGCAAAGGTTCCCCCGCCGCGTACGCACGCTTCATCTCATCAAATCTCATTTGTTGATCTGGCGTCAGTGGCTTTGGGTTGACCAAAAGATCAATCCGCTCACAATCTAGAATCGAAGTTAGCATGCTTTCAGTTTCATTCACTTTTAAAAGCCTCCGCTTCCTCTGCTTTAATAAGCGCATCAGTTAACTCATCCATATCACCATCTAAAACCGAGGGAAGTTGATGTGTGGTAAAACCAATACGATGGTCGGTCACGCGCCGGTCAGGAAAATTATAGGTTCGAATTTTTTCGCTGCGATCGCCGGTTCCAATTTTTGCTTTACGATCCTTAGAGGTCTTCTCAAAATTTTCTTGTTGGATTTTGTCCATGATACGCGCGCGCAAAACCCGCATTGCCTTCATTTTATTTTTTAACTGAGATCGTTCATCTTGACAAGCCACGATGACTCCCGTTGGCATATGCGTGATACGAACAGCTGAGTCCGTCGTATTAACACTCTGGCCGCCGGGACCGGAGGACCGATAGACATCGATCTTTAAATCAGCTGGATTAATATTTACTTCCACTTCTTCGGGCTCAACTAAAACGGCGACTGTCGCCGCCGAGGTATGAATGCGTCCTGATTGTTCTGTGGCCGGTACACGTTGCACGCGATGCGCGCCACTTTCCCACTTCAGTCTTTTTTCGACCCCATCCCCGCTAATACTAAAAACAACTTCTTTAAATCCGCCGGTGTCTGAAACCGAGACGCTCATCAGCTCCACCTTCCATCCCATTTTATCAGCGTAGCGCGTATACATCCGATAAAGATCCCCGGCAAAAAGACCCGCTTCTTCTCCACCTGTTCCAGCGCGGATTTCCATAATAAGCGCGCGATTTTTTTCTTTTTCTTTGGGATTAGCTAAATCATCGAGCTTTTGATAAAAATCTTTTTCTTTTATCTTTAGATCTTCAACTTCAAATTTCATCATCTTTTCAAATTCAGAATCATGCTTTTCCTGAAGAAGGACTTTAAGATCTTCAATTTGCTTTTTGATATTATTGTATTCACGGTAGGTTTGAAGTAGCGGCGTTAGGTCAGAATATTCCTTGGCGAGCTTCTGATACTGTCCTTGGTTGGACATAGTCTCTGAATCCGCCAAGAGTTTTTCCAGCTCCAAAAAGCGAGCTTCCTGCTTTTCTAATTTTTCAAAGTTAATCATTAAATAGGGAAAGGATATTATTGGTTGACGGACGTTAAAATGATTACGCAATTGACTCGCGTAATCATTTTAAGAATCTGTCAAACAAAAACTACTTAGATGGTTTATAACGTCGAGAGAAACGTTCGATACGTCCGGCTGTGTCTACAAATCGTTTGTCACCAGTAAAAAATGGATGACATTTTGAGCAGATTTCTACACGAATATTCTTTCTTGTTGATCGTGTATGAATCACCTCTCCACACGCGCAGGTAATCGTTGTTTCTTCATAGTTGGGGTGAAAATTGGCTTTCATTGCCTTACTCCTTTAGCTACTTATTTACTTTGATACTAATCATTAATTTAAGAGGTTAACCCTCCTTGACGATTCACCTATTTTATTCAAAATCCCTTCGAGGTCAAGTGTAACTTTCGAATGCCCCAAAAGGGTCAAAATGCCTAACTATTTGTTAAGATTCTCAAGGAATTCTTTATTGGTTTTATATTTACCAATACGATCAATTAAGAGCTCCATCGCCTCAGCTGAATTAAGGTCATGGATGGCTTTACGTAACAGCCAAATCCTTTGCAGATCATCTTGCTTGACCAATAATTCTTCGTGTCGCGTGTTGGAACGCTTAATATCGATCGCAGGATAGATACGGCGTTGGAAAAGATTTCGATCGAGCTGGAGTTCCATGTTACCGGTTCCTTTAAACTCCTCGAAAATAACTTCGTCCATACGACTTCCCGTATCAACGAGCGCGGTGGCGATGATGGTTAAACTTCCACCCTCTTCAACCGCTCGAGCGGCCCCAAAAAATCGTTTGGGTTTATGAAGCGCGTTGGAATCCACACCACCGGAGAGAATCTTCCCGCTGTGCGGAACAACCGTGTTATATGCACGTGCTAAACGCGTAATACTATCAAGCAAAATAACAACATCGCGATTATGCTCAACTAATCGTTTCGCCTTTTCCAAAACAATTTCGGCGATCTGAACGTGGCGCTCCGCCGGTTCATCAAAGGTTGAGGCAATGACCTCACCCTTAATGCCGCGTTGCATATCCGTAACTTCTTCCGGACGTTCATCAATTAGAAGCACAAGCAAAATAACATCAGGATTATTTTGCACGATGGAATTTGATATTTTTTGCAAAAGCACCGTCTTACCACTGTAAGGAGGCGCGACAATTAAGGCACGTTGACCTTTACCCAGCGGCGTAAAAAGATCCATGACTCGCGTTGAGATCTCATCGCCTTTTGTTTCCAAAATCAAACGATCTTTTGGATAAAGCGGCGTAAGATTATCAAAGAAGATTTTATCTTTTGATTTTTCCGGATTTTCATAATTGACGGCTTCGACCTTAAGAAGGGCAAAATATTTTTCGCCTTCCTTTGGAGGTCGAATGTGACCGCTGACCGTGTCTCCTGTCTTTAGATCAAAACGTCTAATCTGCGACGGAGAAACGTAAATGTCATCCGGACAAGGTAGATAATTGTAGTTGGCGCTACGTAAAAATCCGAAACCTTCAGAAAGAATTTCCAAGGTTCCCTCGCCAAACATTAATCCCGCCTTCTCGGCCTGACCTTGCAGGATTTTAAAAATCAAATCCTGTTTTTTAATACCACTAACGCCATTGATATCCATGTCTTTGGCTAATTTATTTAGCTCCGACATTTTCATATCCTTGAGTTTCGTGATATTAATCTGGTTTGCTGGATCAGGCATAACATCTTTTTTATGCCCGTTCTTTTCTTTTACTTCGACAGAATTTTCTTCGTCTTCTTCGTTTAAATTTTTCTCTTTATTAATAGTTTTTGCCATAACCTTCCCACCTGCTTTTTAGTTTTTTGTTTGTTTTCACTGTTATCTATGATGATATCCGCTAAACGGATCTTGTCTTTAAGAGGCATTTGATTTTTGATGCGCCTTCTGGCCTCTTCTGTTGTCATAGGTATATGTTTAACAGCACGTGCTATCTGCTGACTAAGTTTTGATTTCACAACAACCGTAAAATCAACATCGCGATTGATTCCCGATTCAAATAAAAGCGGGACTTCAATAACTATAACTTTATATTCACCCCTCCTTTCTTCGAGTTTTACTTCTTGCTGGATTTTCTTACGCACAACTGGATGAATGATACGCTCCAGTTGCTTTAATTTCTTTCGATCGCTAAAGACAATCGCCGCTAACTTTTTGCGATCGATTTTGCCATCAGATAAAATCTTGGTGCCAAATTTCTTAACGACCGGTTTAAAACATGTTCCTTGCGGCTGGGCAACATCATAGGCAATGCGATCGGCATCGATAACCTTCGCCCCGAGTTTTTTAAACATCGAAGCAACGGTTGACTTTCCTGTGCCCAATCCCCCTGTTATGCCGACGGTAAGCATTGATATAACTTTTGGTATTCCTTAGCTGAATGATCCCAACTAAAATCACTAGTAAATGCATTGGCGATCAGTTGATTAAATTGATTTTTGTTTTGATAAATCGCGAGCGCGCGTTTAACCACATCCACAAAACTTGCCTTTGTATAATCGGCGAATAAAAAACCATTTCCGGTTTGTGTTCTAGAATTAAATTCCTTAATGCTGTCAGTTAACCCACCTGTGTTATAAACGATCGGGATTGTTCCATAGCGCAAGCTGATCATCTGGCTTAACCCGCACGGCTCAAAGGTCGATGGCATTAAAAACAAATCAGAGCCAGCATAAATTTGGTGCGCCATTTGTTCATCAAAGGTTAAACACAGCGCCACGTCTTTGGGATATCGCATATTTAATGTGTCCAACATCGTATGATATTTTGATTCGCCGATTCCTTGAATGACCAGCTGCAAATCTAAGTCGACCAAATCATCAATGGCTTCCAGAATTAAATCGATTCCTTTTTGATGTGTGAGCCTCCCAACAAAACCAAAAAGCGGAACCTCTTCGCGAATGGGCAATTGGAGCTTTTCCTGTAATTTAGCTTTATTCTTTCGCTTATTTTCAAGAGAATCTCCGGCTGAATATTTATATTCTAGCCAAGGATCAACTTGCGGATTCCAAACGGTGTAATCCAGTCCATTTAAAATTCCCACAACTGAATTCTTACGCGAACCAATAACACCCTCTAACCCGCAACCAAATTCCTTCGTTTGAATCTCCTTAGCGTACTGCGGACTGACGGTGTTAAGGCCATCGGCATAAACGATTCCGGCCTTAAGCAAATTGATTTTTCCAAAGAACTCAAATCCTTTTAAACCAAAAAGTTCTTCTGGCAGTTTAAGTTTTCCAAATTCTTTCTTTGGAAAAACGCCTTGGTAGGCCAAATTATGAATCGTTAAAAGCGATTTCGTATTCTTAAAGACATCTTCTTTCTTATATCGCTCTTTGAGATAAACCGGGATGAGCGCGGTTTGCCAATCATGACAATGAACAACATCTGGGTTCCATTTTGATTCATTTAAAAATTCTAAAGTCTGCTCACAAAAAAACTGAAACCGTTCTAAATTATCCGGATAATCTCCCTCTTTGTTTCCATAAATACCATCTCGGCCAAAATACTTATCATTAGCAATAAAATAAACCTGAATGTTGTTTCCTAATGTCGTCTTCGAAACATGCGCCGCAACCTTTTCGATTTTAAATTTTGTGACATCAATCGATTTGTAAAAAGGAAGAAAGATGCTAACTTCGATTCCCAATTTTTCTAAGGCCAGGGGTAACGCCCCACAGACATCTGCCAAACCACCCGTTTTCACAAACGGAAAAACTTCTGAAGAACAAAACGCAATTTTCATATCTTCTCAGCTTCCAGCTATCAGCTTTCAGTTTTCAGCAGCTTTCAGCTACTGATAGCTGAAAGCTGAGAACTGATAGCCCTTCATACAATTTCTTTAAGATTCAACCAATTGGGACCTAACTTGATACTTGTTTTAATAGGCACTGATAATTTAATGGGATGCTCCATTTGTTGTCTCACTAAATCAATCATCACGTCCTTCTCTTTTAACGGCACCTCAAAAACAAGTTCATCGTGAACCGTGATCAGCATCCGCGATTCCAGTTTATTTTTCTTAATTTCATTTTGAATGTTAATCATCGCAAGTTTAATTAAGTCGGCCGCCGAACCTTGAACCGGCGTATTCATCGCCTGCCGCTGGGCAAACTGCCGCATGCCGAGATTCTCACTATGAATTTCTGGAATATATCGACGGCGATTTAAAATAGTTAAGACATACCCGTTTGCTTCACAATACTTAATCGCTTGATCCATAAATTCTTTGACCTTTGGATAACGCAGGAAATACCGATCAATAAAATCTTGGGCCTCGGGATTAGAAATTCCTAAATCTTTCGCTAAACCAAATGAGCTCATCCCATAAATAATGCCAAAATTAACGCGTTTGGCTAAATCACGCATATGCGCGGTTACTTCCTCTTCCTTAATATCAAAGACCAAGGAGGCTGTGTAGCGATGGATATCTTGTTCTTCATTAAAAGCCTTCGCCAAATTTTCATCCTTTGATAAATCTGCCAAAATCCTTAATTCAATCTGCGAATAATCGGCCGATAAAATACTCCACTTCTTCTGTGATGGAATAAAAGCCCGCCGAACTTGCTTGCCAAGATCTGTACGGATGGGAATATTTTGTAAATTTGGATTACGCGAACTTAACCGGCCTGTCTCTGCTCCTGTTTGAATAAATTGCGTATGGATCCGGCCTGTTTGCGGATTAATCAATCTTGGTAAAGCATCAATATATGTCGATTTTAATTTCGCCAATTGACGATATTCTAAAATAAGCGACGGAAAATCATGATTCTTTGCGAGTGTCGAAAGAACCTCTTCATCCGTTGAAAAACCCGTCTTTGTCTTTTTGACAACCGGCAGCTTTAACACATCAAATAAAATGTGACTCAATTGTTTAGGAGAATTAAGATTAAATTCTTCTCCCGCTAATTTGTGTAATTGCAGCGTTAGATGATTAATCTTTCCTTCACATTCCTTGGAAAGGGTGGCCAAAAAATCTAAATCTAAGTTAACACCTTGGTGCTCCATTTGGCTAAGAACATAAGTCAACGGCATTTCAATATTGTCAAAAAGCGGTCGGAGCGCCTTCTCTTCTAATTCTTTGACGAGTAACGGATAAAGACGATTAACCATAAGCGTCTTACGCGCATTAAGATGACTTCCCGTTAACGAAGTTTTCAAATAAGCCCACGATAAATCACTAATAGCAAAAGATGCCTGTGAGGAACTGAGCAAATATCCCGCCAGCATTACATCAAAAATAGATCCTTCAATCAAACAGTCATGTTGAGCAAGCACTTTCAATGATTCTTTAGCATCGTGTGTAATCTTTAAAATCTTTTTGTTTTCGAAAACCTCTTTTAGAAAGGCCATTTGACTAAGCTCAAGGCGAAAAACCTGAGTCCCTTCGTTTACGACAACATGCATTCCTTCGCAAGTGACCAGATCTTCTTTCTCTTCATAATCAAAAAGAAAACAAAATTGGCCAGTCTTCTTGATATGTTTTATTAAATCTTGGATCTGATCTTCGCTAGATAAATTGACAATCTCTACTTCTTCCGAATTTCGGGTAGTGAACTCTTCAGCGAATTTTCTAAATTCCAACTCTTTAAAAAGTTCAAATAACTTTTCACGGCCGGGCGCCTTAACTTCCAATTGATTTAAATCAAAGGTTAATGGGACATTGGATTCTAAAATAGCCAAGTCTCGACTTAAAATAGCAATTTCTTTTTGTGTTTGAATTCTTTCTCTCAACTTTTCCGACTTAACCTTTTCAACATTCTTAAGAAGACTTTCTAAACTCCCGAAATCATTAATTAAATTCCGTGCCGTCACTTCCCCAATACCATCAATGCCCGGAATGTTATCAACGCTGTCGCCTGCGAGTGCGATAAAATCTGTAATTTTGTAGGGATCAAATCCCAATTTTTCTTTTATTTCCGCCATACCAAATATTTCATCTTTGCGCGTACTAAAAAATTTCAAATTTTTGTCCGCCAATTGATACATATCTTTATCTTCGCTGACAATGACAACCTCAAGGCCTTCTTTTAATGCCTTTTTCGCGAGTGTCGCGATGATATCATCGGCCTCATAGCCATCGATCTCAAAAATCTCTAAATTATAAGCTTTAACAACATCGTGGATGATCGGGATCTGGCTAATTAAATCCTGTGGCATAATCGGCCGCTGGATTTTATATTCCGCAAATTTTTTTTGCCGGTGAGTTTTAGCCGCTGAATCGAAGCAGACCGCCAAATATTCTGGCTGGTGGTCACGCAAAATCTTTTTTAGGGTATTAACGAACCCATAAACGGCGTTAGTGGCTTGGCCTTTACTGCTCGACAATCCTTTAATGGCATAAAAAGAACTGTAGCATAACGCATGGGCATCAATTAGAAACAACTTTGCTGGCATTGGTCACTTTAAAAATATTATCTGGAAATGATCATGGGCTCTTTTGGAACGGCGGTGAGCATCTTTTGAATCTCATATTTTGCAGAAATTGAATCGCCTGAATTTAACATTTTGATCGCCAAATCGGAATGCTCTTTAATCTTGATTTTGGATAACTCCAAAATCGTCTTTTTTCGTGCTTCAATAATTTTTGAATCCTGTGGTGATAATGCTAGGGCTTGATTAAATTCTTTCAGGGCTTGGTGATAATTTTCTTTTTGAAAGAAATCCTCTCCTTTTTGATAATGTTCGCTAGAACGCTTGACCCTTTCGTAAAATTCGCGGTGCGCTTTCTCCACTAATTGCTGCTGAAATTGCTGCGCCTCCCGATTAACAATCCAATCGATATATTCAGGACGAATTTTAAGAAGTTCTTCTTTGGCTTGTTCTGTCCAAGGATCACCAAGATCACCTAATTCATACCGTCTTTTGAAATATTCAAAGGCTTGTTGAGGATTCCCTAATTTTTGATAAAGATAAGCTAAATTTATATACGAAGGTAAATATTGTTTATCCGTCTGGATGGCTTTGCGATAACATTGTTCCGCTTTTGAATTAAAATCGATTTGCTCATATAGAATCCCCATGTCATTAAAAACAGCAGGGTTTTCTAAACCTAAGGCCGCAGCTTTTGTGTAATGATCCAACGCACTGTTTAAATTACCTTTTTGCTGTTCAAGAAGCCCTTTAGCTCGGTATTCTTCCGCCGTTTTTTCTTTAAGACCGGCGAAGGCATTGCTATGAAAGGTAATTAAGGAAAAGGATAAAAGAAGAGTTATGACGTTGTGGCTTGTTATTCGTAATCTTTTCTTAGTCGTAAGCATAATATATATTTCTAGATTTGGCAAGGGCAAATCTAATTTAAACTGTGTTAACCGCGGGATCCGTTGGTGCACTTCTTTTTTGAACTTCATCCACAATTCGTGCATAATCATTCTGGGCATCTAAAACAAAATCCTCAAGTCCTCCCACACCTACCTTATCTTTAATTAAATTGAAAAACTTATCACTTTCCTTGTTAGCATTGACTAAAATCGCTCCAACAATTGAACCGTTATCAATAAATATTTTCTTATAATTCTTTGAGACAGGATCAATTACTTGATGTTGAACAATTGTGCTGGATTGCTCGATCTTACCGATAAAAACACAGGAAAAACCTTCAGCCTCGAAAGAATTTATCGTTAGTAAAGAAGTAAACGCCAGCTCTTGATTAGCAATTTTAGCGGCAACAACTTTTCCTTGCTCTTCAAGGACAGAAGAAGACACGCCAATATCAAAAGTCATTTGTGCATCAGCCCCTTCACAAACTTGATCCAGCGCAAAGACATTATCAACATTCGTTTTAAATTGATGATCCACACAAATCTTATTTTTGACTTCAATTCCGGCCTCAGCAAATATCCGAAGATCTTCAGCGGTATTCTCAAAACAAATTAGCTGAGCGCCAATAACCTTACCGGACTTAAGTCGCACGGCCTTTGCATCACTATCTCCCAAAACTTCAGCGATCGAATTATTAACAATAATACGCAAACCTTTTTCTTCCAAAAAACTCATGAGCCATTTCGACGGCTCGTCTTCTAAGATCATCGCCAAAAGTCGATCTGTTGAAACAATCAAGATAACTTCCTTCCCTCTTTTGATAAGGGCATAAGCGATTTGCAGACTAAAAAGACTGTCTCCATTAATAATCACCGTATCGAAAATGGGGATTGATTTTACAATTTGATCAATATCTTTTAATCTCTTGAGCCCCAAAAGACCTATCTTATTTGTTCCTTTTATATCGGGGAATTTATGGGTAGGGCTGTCAGCAATAAGAAGCAGATCGTAATCAAACTGATCCTTCTCTTCCGTAAAAATCTTATTTCGTTTCGTATTAATTCTGGTTATCGTTTTATCAAAAATAACGTTGATACGATTCTTCTCATAAAAACTTTTCTGTCGGTAAAGACAATCGCTTGTGGCAATTTCTTTCGCGATGAGTTTTGAAAAAAGCGTCCGATCATAGGCATAAAATCCATCGAAGGCAAATAATGTTATCTCACTGGCCTGATCATTTTGACGAATGTCTTCGATTGCCTTGATCGCTGCGACTGAAGTTCCTAACACAACAATTTTGCTCATATCGTTACTCCCACTCCTTGTTGTCTCTGAAATTTAAAAGCCTCAATGCAATTACGCATCAGCATGACCACCGTCAAGGGGCCAACGCCACCCGGCACTGGGGTAATAAAAGAAGCCCTGTTTTTTGCCACATCAAACTCCACATCACCAACGATTTGTGAAATAACTTTATTAATCCCCACATCAATAACGATGGCCCCTTCTTTGATCCATTCGCCTTTAACAAAAGCTGGCTTGCCAACGGCCGCAACAACAACATCGGCCCGACCAATGTGCTCAATAAGTTTTTTAGGATCTGTCGCACTGTGACAAACCGTAACGGTTAAGTTTTTTTCTAATAAAAGATGGATAACGGGTTTACCGACAATATCGCTGCGGCCAATGACAACGGCCTCTTTCCCACGCAAGTCTACCCCTGTTGATTGGATATGCTCCATGACCGATGCCGCCGTGCAAGGAACAAGTCTATTGCCGCCCAAAATCATCTTGCCAATGTTGGCAAGATTCATTCCTTCCACATCCTTGGATGGATCAATTGAACTAATAATCTTTGCATAATCAATTTGAGAAGGAACTGGTTTCTGAACAATAATGCCATGAACGCGGGCTTCTGAATTTAGACCTAAAATACACTGGATAAGATCATTGTGGGCAATGGTGGATGGGAAATTAACCAAATCATAGTGAATGCCAATATATTCCGCGACCTTTTTTTGCGACGCGACATAACTCAAAGATCCTTGATCATTCCCAATTAAAATACTAATGAGGGTTGGAAAACTTCCTTTTGTATCTTTAATTTTCTGAACTTCATTCTTTAAATTTTCTCGAATAGTTTGTGCCAATACTTTGCCATCTAAGAATTTTGCTATCATGATTAATTTTCTTTCGTCAATACTAGCGCTGCCTTAAAAGCAGCGAAAAGCATCTCAACAGCAACCACAACATCGCTTAATAAATATTTATTGCCTTTTTCGACAAGAAACGGGGTCAATTCAATGGCTTTGTAAGATAATCGGCAGACTTCTAAGGGAACTTTTTGAGCTTCGCGTTGGGCCAACTGCTTGACCTTCGCTGGAGCTTTTCGCGTGGCCGCTACTTTCAAATAAGCTTGGGCATCTAAATCAACCAACTCTAAAAGTCGATTTTTGATAACTTGACTTTCCTTAATAATTTTCTGAATTTTATCTTCTGTGGCCTTGTGCTGACTCTTTCCCAAAGAATAATTAGCAACCATGCTAATAAGCGAAACACCTAACGCCCCTGTTAAAGCTGCAGCTGAACCACCGCCGGGTACCGGTGTTCGAAGAGAGAGACAATCTAAATATTCTTTGAGTGTATGATTTTTATATTTCTTCATGAACCAGATATCACGAGGATCAAGGAAAGCAGTTCTGACGATTTGAGTTCATGATAGCTTAAAGATTTTTCTTTTTCAATAAACTTCATCTTTTTTTTCACCGTAAAAAACCTACATCCCTTCTAATCCAAAAGCATTCTTAATAATTTTAATTTGCTCATCTTCTTTGGCGTCAAGATTAATGGCAACCACATCAAAACGCGCCTTAGGATCATTTAAGTGTTTGAGCTTAAAATAATAATATGCTGTTTTAATCAATTTTCTTTGCTTAAAAAAAGAAACCGATTCTAAAAGAGAAAGAATATCCTCATCTTGCCTGGTTTTTACCTCAACAAAACAGATCGTGTCCTTGTCCTTGGCGATGATATCAATCTCTCCAAATTTACTTCGGAAATTACGCTCAAGAATAAGATAACCCTGCTTTTCTAGAAAACTGACGGCCAGATCTTCGCCTCTGTGGCCTATGGCGCTACTTATTATCATGCATGTTGGAATGTTCGACGGTGGATCATCGAAAGGCCGTGCTCTTTAATCGCGCGTTTATGCGCTACGGTGGGGTAACCTTTATTTTGTTTAAATCCATACTGTGGAAAAACTTTATCATATGTGTCTAAAATGCGGTCCCGCGTAACTTTGGCAATAATAGAAGCACAAGAAATTGACAGGACCTTCGCATCGCCATCAATGATGGTTTCATACGAATACGGCAACTCAGATCGAAAAAGATGTCCATCAATAAAAAGAAATACATTTTCGTTAGCTTTATTATTTGAGGGTACTTTTCGCAGAAGATCGACAATCGCATTATCCATCGCTAAAAAAGTGGCGTTTAGAATATTAACGGTATCGATAATGACTTCATTAATAATCCCGACACCAACGTACGCATTTTCATAAATCTCATGAAAGGCGCGTTCACGCTGCAGGGCTGTCATCTTTTTGGAATCGTTAATCGGGCAGGAAAACTGACTTCGCTTAAGGGAAACGGCTGCTGCCACAACTGGGCCAGCCAATGGGCCTCGTCCGGCTTCATCAACGCCGACAATTACTTTAAAGCCACTCGCCTGAGCTCTATCTTCATGATTTAACATCAGTAATAATTATTTCGCCTGTTCGGTTTGAACGCGTGCTTGTTTACCTTCTCGATCTCTTAAATAATAAAGTCGGGCTCTCTTGACAACACCTTTACTGACAACCGAAATACTTTCAATCATCGGTGAATGAAAAGGAAAAATACGTTCAACACCTTCACCAAAGGAAATCTTACGAACAGTAAATGTGCCTTTTAGACCCTTACCGGTTTTTCTGATGATTGTCCCTTCAAAAGGATGTAATCGGATTTTGTCTGCCTCTTGAACCTTGATCTTCATTTTGACAACGTCCCCGACATTAAATGTCGTAATATCTTTACGAAGATATTTTTGATCAAGGCCGCTCATTAATTCGCCAATATTAGTAACCATGTTCTATTCCTCCCTTATATACTTTCAAGATTTATTTTAAAAGATCAGGCCGATTTTTCTTGGTCCTGATCAACGCTTGTTCTTGACGCCATTTTTCTATCAATTTATGGTGGCCAGATAATAACACATCAGGAACTTTTTGACCACGAAAATTTGCAGGCCGTGTGTACTGAGGGTACTCCAGAAGATTGTTCTCAAACGATTCATCTTTTAGCGATTCTTCTCGTCCTAAAACTCCTGGAATTAATCGCGCCACCGAATCAACCAACACCAAGGCGGGCAACTCTCCTCCGGTTAAAACGTAATCACCAATCGAAATGGATTCATCGACAATCCCGTGACTGACGCGTTCATCAATGCCCTCGTAATGTCCACATATAATAATCAAATTTTTTGCTTTGGCCAATGTTTTTACAATTCTTTGGGTTAAGGGCTTACCTGCGGCTGAAGTTAAAATAACGGTCGCTTTTCGTCGGCCTTTAATCTTTTTAACCGCATCAATAATCGGTTGCGGTGTCATCACCATGCCCGGTCCGCCACCAAAAGGATAATCATCAACCTTTTTATGTTTATCATCGGAATAATCGCGCAGATCATGCACATGCACAGTAATCTTTCCCTTGGTTTGCGCACGCTTTAGAATCGATTCATTCAAAATGGGTTTGAGCGTCTCTGGAAAAATAGTAATGATATCGAATCGCACGTCTAAAAACTCCCTATGTTAACGATGATCCATATTTTGTTAAGAAATCTTTCTTAAATTCCTGATAGCGATCGACTTTAATCGCCTCACGAATTTGCCGCATTAAATTAACATAAAAATAAACGTTGTGGTATGAAATTAGCTTTAAGCCTAAAATTTCATTCATATTAGTTAGATGGCGAATATAACTACGGCTATAACGTTTACAAACCACACATGCACAAGAATCATCAATGGGGCCAAAATCTTGCGCGTGCTCACCGTTACGAACAACGACCCTTCCTCGGCTGGTAAAGGCGGTGCCGTTTCGACCAAATCGCGTTGGAATACACGTATCAAACATATCGATGCCATCGCCAACAGCTTTAACGATTTGATCTGGATAACCGATTCCCATAAAATATCGCGGTTTATCATCTGGCAAAAGTGGTTCAACCCAATCGAGCGTTTCAAACATTAAATCAACCGGCTCACCAACACTGACCCCACCAATGGCGTAACCATCAAAGCCGACATCAAGAATGGCCCTGGCGGACTCTTCACGAAGATCTTTAAACGTCGCGCCTTGAATGATTCCTAATAAATGCTGTTTCTGATTCATCTGATTTTTCAAAAAATATTCACGTGAACGCTTGGCCCAAAGCGTTGTTCGCTCGACAGATTTCTTTGCTTCCTTGTATTCACAAGGATATGGCGCGCATTCATCAAGCGGCATGATCATATCAGATCCTAGAATGTGCTCGATTCTCATTACTTCTTCTGGTGTAAAAAAACATAACGAACCATCGACATGCGAACGAAACTCAACGCCTTCATCTGTAATCTTTCTAAATTTGGTCAGGCTAAAAACCTGATAGCCACCGCTGTCAGTTAACATCGGCCGATCCCAACTGATAAATTTATGCAGGCCGCCGGCCTTTTCGATAACATCCATTCCTGGGCGTAAAAATAAATGATAGGTGTTCGATAACATTATCTGCGCATCAAACTCTCGTAGGTCTTCACACGAAAGTGTCTTAACAGACCCGTTGGTTCCAACTGGCATAAAAAATGGTGATTCAATTTTGCCGTGGGCGGTTGTAACAATCCCTAACCGTGCCTTTGTATTCTTTTCTTTCTTTAAGAGTTGAAACATATTTCTCCTAGATAATCATCATGGCATCGCCATAACTAAAAAATCGATATTTCTGGGCAACCGCCTCTTGATAAGCCTTGGTCATTAATTCTTTTCCGCCAAAAGCGTAAACCAACATTAAAAGTGTACTAAAAGGAAGATGAAAATTCGTAATCAAAATATCCGTCATTTTAAACTTAAATCCAGGATAAGCAAACAAATTACTACTTCCCTCTAATATTTTATTCTGCGCCACTGTTTCAAGAACACGGCAACTGGTCGTCCCAACCGCGACAACTTTTTGCCCTTTATCTTTTAACGAATTTATTTTCTTCCAACTCTGCGGGCTAACAACGTAATCCTCATAATGAATTTTATGTTTGGTAATATCCTCTTCTTCAACGGGTTTAAAGGTTGCATAATTAATATGTAGTGTTACATGCTGAACTTTATGTCCCGCTGCTTTAATCTTTTTCAACAAACCATCGGTAAAATGCAACCCCGCCGTTGGTGACGCGACCGATCCAGCTTTCTTGGCAAAAATTGTCTGATAATAATCTTTATCTAAATCTTGATCTTCTCTTTTAATATAAGGAGGCAATGGGATGTGGCCAATGGCATTTAGATGCCGCTGCATCGCTTTTCGATTAAATCGAACCAACCGTTTTTCTTTATCAATAATTTCAGCCTTGACCGTACTCTTAGGAAAAACAACATACTCGCCTACTTTTAATTTCCGTAGCGGTCGAATCAAAGTTTCATAAGTATACCCGTCTGATAGCTTTTTTAACAAAAATATTTCAACACGGCCGCCTGTTTTTTCACGGTGGCCTAAAAGTCGAGCCGGAACAACTTTTGTGTCGTTAAGAACAAAACAACACTGTGGGGGAAGATATTTCCCAAGATTACAAAATCGATCATGAACAATGGTCGCCTTGCGACGATCAATAATCATCAGCCGCGCTTGATCTCTTTTCTTTAGAGGATATTGGGCAATGAGTTCTTCTGGCAGGTTGTAATCAAACTCACTTAATCGCACAAAAAATTCCTCCCTTCGGTCGGAAAATCTTTTTTGCTGTGTAGGGTTTAGAAAAGGAATTTTTAGCAGTTTCTGAGTTAATATTTTCCTACACTGTTGAAGAAATCATTCAGTTGGACAATTTCAGCCGCGGGATAATAAAAATTTAGGATGTCTTGATACTTAAATTTCTGACGAGACATTTCGTACGCGCCCCACTGACAAAAGCCGACACCATGGCCCCATCCCTTACCAGCAAAATCAACATAGTAACCTTTCATCATAATCTCATAATTATTGCTCTTGATCAGATTCGGCCCCATAATTTCTCGAAACTTTCGTCCAGCAATTGTAAGAACAGCATTATCTCTTGTTGTGATCTTAATTAATTTAATACGACCGCTCTCATTACGCTCCATAACGGCCATGTCTTTAATTAACCCCACTTTAAAGCCAGCCTCCATTAACTTATCCTGAATATCTTTAAGACGAAGATTTTTTGTCCAATAATAATTCGGCGCCGTATGACAATAGGGACAACTAACACCTTTAAGCGGCTCAAGATCACCTTGCGGCCATAACTCATTAACATCTTCTGTGTGTCCACCACAATTGGAATGAAAATACGCTGGAAGAATATTGCCCTTATAAATTAGAATTTCTCCTTTGGTCCGATCAGCGGCAATATTCGTTCGATAACGTTCAGCACTTCGTCCGCCATAAACTTGGGAATAAATATTGCTCGTTACATCAAAGGATTGATTCTTATTTGCTTTCGCCTGATACAAAGCATAAGTTCGTACCGCAACCGCCTGAGCCCTCATCGCCTCGATAGGCCAGCGATGAGAAACCTCATGATACAACACGCCTTTGACATACAATTCCAAATCAATGGTGTTAACAACAAGAAACTTATTATATTGATCAAGGACAATGTCAATGGCCCCTCGATAACGAACAGATTTATCTTTAATGACAACGGTTACATCTTTTTTGGCAACAATACGTATTTGTTTTAAAGAATAAAATTGTTGGTCAATGGTGATCCCACTTTTTTCTGCTTTAACAATAACCTTAGGTAATGATCTACCGGTCATTATTTTCTTTTCAGTTATAGGATCAACAATCTGATACTCTCCTCGAATCGACAAATTAAACTGATTTACATCGCTTAAAATCGCGACTCTAATGAGCGGATTTGCCGATAGGCTAGATGAAGAATTAGCCTGATATCCCTGGAAAAGAAAAGTTCCCAGAATGCATCCTAAAATGAAGAATTTCGTTATTTTCGATTCCATATCAAGAGAATGAGACTAAAAATAATGCTGATGAGGATGCTCGTTGTGATGGGAAGAAAGAAAGTGAAATTATCTTTCTTGATGAAGATATCCCCTGGAAGTTTACCAATCCACGGAATCTTGCCAGAAAAACTCAAAAGTATTCCAACGGCAACAAGAATTACACCACCAAGTATAAGAGTCTTACTTATTTCTACCATGTTTAAATTTTATTGAAATAATGTCTTAATTTTGGCTGAATTAAAATAGTAAATAGTAAATCCATTGATGGCGATGCTTATGAAGGCAACGACAATTGGAAAGCCACCCAATATCCCAAGAATTAAAACCAAGATGTTTAGCGAGAGAAATATCGTTAGTCCTAATGGGGCCCATGATTTAAACTTATAAACAGACCAAAATATAAAAAATCCACCAAGACCAATAAGGATATTAAAATAATCGTGGCCCACCCATCCCGCGGCAATATTTCGTAAGGAACCAATACAGCCTAATCCTAAAAGAACCTGCGCCAAAATCGGCCAACGTTTTAAATCCATGAGCTCTCCGCTAAAAACATATTATTAAAATAGAACATTATCCCCTTTTTTCGCTCCAATATGTTGAACGGCAGCAGGTGATAATTCTCGTCCACGTTGAGTTCTTTTTAAAAATCCAATCTTTAAAAGATATGGCTCAATGACGTCAACAAGAGTATCGACTTCTTCATTGAGTGTTGCGGCTAAGGTTTCAATGCCAACGGGTCCACCTTTATAAATGCGATGCATCGCCTCCATCAAGCGGCGATCAATATCATCTAAACCGATTTCATCAATCCGCAGTGTTTTCATGGCCTCAATAACAATACTCTTTTCAACCTTTTTCTCTGATGACTTAACCTGGACATAATCACGTACACGACGTAGCAATCGATTAGCAATGCGTGGCGTTCCACGAGATCGCTGCGCAATCTCTAACGCAGCATCCGGTGAAATGGCGACATTTAATTTCTGAGCGGATTTAGTCACAATCGCTGTTAATTCTTCCGGAGCATAAAACTCTAAATGATGAAAAATTCCAAACCGATCGCGCAGTGGAGAGGCTAAAAGACCGCTGCGGGTCGTTGCGCCAATTAAGGTAAACGGTTTTAAATTAAAATTAATGGTCTTCGCATACGGCCCTTTATCCACAACAAAATCAATTTTAAAACTTTCCATGGCCGGGTAAAGAAACTCCTCAACTACTTTTGATAATCGATGAATTTCATCGATGAATAGAACATCACCAACCTCAAGACTAGTTAAAATTCCAATTAAATCACCCGCGCGTTCAATCGCCGGACCTGATGTAATTGTAATCCGGGCCCCCATTTCTTGAGCCACAATATTGGCCAGGGTTGTTTTTCCTAGTCCCGGCGGCCCAGAAAATAAAACATGTTCAATAGGTTCCTTACGCTGTTTGGCGGCTTTAATGGAAACGAGAAGATTATTAATGACATCTTTTTGTCCCACAAAATCATCAATCTTCGATGGGCGTAGCGAAATGCTATAAACCTGATCTTCGTCTGTTTCCTGACTGAAAATAATCTTTCGCTTTTCTTCCATGTCGAAAAAGCCTTTAAGATGACGGTGGTGTTTGCTCTGGGGGCTGTTGTGAAGTTTCTTCTGAAGATTGTTCTAAGCTTTGCTCTAAATTTTGTTGCGAGTTCTGTTGAGCGGATTGTTCTAGAATTTGTTCTGAGGATTGATCTGTCGGCTCGTTGGCCGGGGCAATGTTTTCTTTGTTGCGAAGAACTTCTATTTCACCAAAAGTTTTCTTTTGAACAATTTTAATTTCTTTAAGACGAATAAGTTCAAGGACGCCTAAAAATGTAACAATAATTTCTGTCTTACTTCTGGCCTTACCAAAAAGTTCATTAAGCATAATCGACGGTCGATCAAGAAGGAAATGCAGGATGTCGTGAATCTTTTGTTCAACCGTATGTTCTTCTTTGATAATCTCATGGATAACTTCTTCCGGAAGCTTCTTGAGCGCATCTGTAAGGGCGGTAATCAAATCAAAAAGATTGGCTTCAAAATAAACTTCCTTGGCCTCTTCTTTTAATTGATTCATCTTATCAACATCAACAACACGGGCAAAAAGATCTCGTCGGTCGCCTTCTTTACCATGCAACACTTCAGCAATTTCTTTAAATTGTTTATATTCTAAAAGACGGCGAACCAATTCATCACGGGGATCAAGCTCTTCTTGTTCCACTTCGCTTGGATCTGGTGGAAGAAGCATCTTTGATTTAATTTGCATCAAGGTCGCTGCCATGACTAAAAAGTCGCCCACAAAATCAAGATCGAGCATCTTCATCATCTCGATATATTGCAAATACTGTTCTGTAATCTTTGTGATCGGAATGTCCGCAATATCAATGTCATCTTTTTTAATCAAATACAACAAAAGATCAAGCGGCCCTTCAAAAATATCTAAATTTAATTTATAGCTCATTTAAAAATCACCTCTTTAACTTCCTCTATTGTCTTTTTGGCCATGACACTGGCTTTCTTACGACCAGCTTCTAGAATATCACGAACACGATCTTTGTCTTTAACTAATTTTTCTCTTTTTTCGCGAATCGGCTCTAAATACTTTACTAAATGTTCTGCTAATATTTTCTTACAATCCGTACATCCCTTTTGCGCTTTGGTACACCATTCATAGACGGCCTCTTTTTGGCCAGGCGCAAAGACTTCATAATAAGTATACACATTACATTCTTCGGGATGCCCAGGATCTGAGAGCTTAATTCTTTTTGGATCCGTAAACATCATCTTTACTTTCTTTTCAATATCATCTTTTGAATCAGAAAGATTAATCGCATTTTGATAACTTTTACTCATCTTACGGCCATCTAGACCTAAAAGACGTGGGGTTTGCGTTAGGATAGCTTCGCAGTCAGTAAAAACTTCCTTTTTGAAAATATGATTAAATCGACGAGAAATCTCGCGTGTAAGTTCTAGATGGGGAAGCTGATCTTCACCGATAGGAACAAGATTCGCTTTATAAAGAAGAATATCGGCCGCCTGTAAAACCGGGTAACCCAAAAAAGCAAAGGTTTGCAAATCGCGGGTCGTAATCTCGCGCAACTGTTCTTTGTAGGTAGGATTTCGCTCAAGCCACCCAAGCGGCGTCAAGCATCCTAAAATCATCGCGAGTTCTAAATGTTCAGGAACTTGCGATTGAACAAAAAGTGTCGATTTATCTGGATCAATCCCGCAGGCAAGCCAATCAATAGCCATATCCATGATATTTGCATTTATATCATGAGATTGTTCATACTCACCCATAAATGCATGCCAATCAACAATGGAAAATATACAAGGATATTTTTGTTGCAGCTCAAGCCAATTGCTTAAAGCCCCAACCAAATGGCCTAAATGTAATTTGCCGGTGGGACGCATGCCGCTAAAGACAATCTTTCTCATAACTTTTGGGCAATCGATTCGATCTCGTAAACTTCGATGATATCGCCAGGTTGGATTTTATCAAAACCGCTCAAAGTAATACCGCACTCCATTCCTTCCATAACATCCTTCACATCGTCTTTAAATCGCTTTAAAGAATTGATGGTTCCTGAGTAAACAATTTCTTCATTACGGACGACATCAATGTTCGCTTTACGTTGAACGCGGCCTTTGGTGACGTAACATCCAGCGATGATTCCTTTGGTCAATTTGAAAACCTCACGAATCTCAACGCGGCTAATATACTTTTTCTTCGTTTTAGCTTCAAGTAAACCTTCCAACGCGTTATGCATATCATTAACCGCATCATAAATAATTCGATATTTACGGATATCAACCGGTTGCTTTTCTAACTCTTGTTTGGCGCGGACATCAATATCTACGTGAAACGCGATAATGATAGCTGTTGAGGCGGAAGCCAAAAGAACATCTGAGGCATTCACATCGCCAACTCCCGAATGGATAAATCGCAACTTAACTTTATCATTAGGAATTTTCTCCAATGAGTCTTTAAGCGCCTCCATCGATCCCTGCACATCCGCCTTTAAAATCACGCGCAATTCTTTAAGCGCCCCTTTTTGAATCTGGGCGTATAAATCTTCAAGAGTAATTTTACTGCCGGCCTGCAATTTTTGATTCTTTAATTGTTCTTCGCGTTTTCTGGTAATTTCACGAGCACGTTGTTCATTTTCAACCACATAAAAAGATTCACCAGCAATGGGAACTTCTGGCAATCCTAAAATTTCAATAGGTGTTGATGGTGTTGCTTCTTTAATCGCACGGTGATGATCATCAAACATTGCTTTGACTTTTCCATACCGTGGGCCAACTGTAATATAATCACCTTCTTTTAACGTTCCGCTTTGAACGATCAAGGTTGCAACAACCCCACGTCCACCACTTAAATTTGCGTCAACAATAATTCCCGATGCTTTCTTCTCATAATTAGCTTTTAATTCAAGAAGTTCTGCTTCCAAAAGAATCATTTCTAAAAGATTGTCAATCCCCTCACCTGTGGTTGCTGAAACGCCAGCCACAACAGTTTTCCCTCCCCAATCTTCCGGATTTAATCCGATCTCCATTAATTGTTTTTTGATGACATCGGGTTGTGCATTTCGTTTATCAATTTTATTTAAGGCAACAATGATGGGAACATCCGCGGCATGAGCATGATCAATCGCTTCTTTTGTCTGAGGCATAACTCCCTCATCAGCAGCGACAACCAAGACAACCAAGTCGGTGATGTGCGCTCCACGAGCCCGCATCGCGGTAAAGGCCTCATGGCCAGGAGTATCAAGAAACGTGATGCGACCTTTGGGAATATTAACAGAATACGCGCCAATGTGCTGAGTGATTCCCCCATGTTCTGAATCGGCAACTTTACTTTTTCGAATCCGATCTAGTAGAGAAGTTTTTCCATGATCAACGTGCCCCATAAACGTAACGACAGGTGGACGTTGTTTTAAAAGTTTGGGATCTTCATCTTCTTTTTTATGATCTTGAATTAACTGCTCTTCTTGGGTCTTGACCTTGGCTAAATTAAATCCAAAATCTTTTAAAATCTTACTGACAATTTCTTCATCTAAACCCTGGTTGATATGCGCAAAAATTCCCATCTTCATCAACTCTTTGAGAATGGCCGCAGGCTTTTGTTGTAATTTCAAACTTAAATTTTTAACACTGATAGGAACATCAACTTCTAAATCTTGTAAAACAATTTCTCGTGTGATTTTTTCTTCGCCGAGCGCTCCTGTCGCAGCCAATTGATCAGATGTTTGAGTGGTTCCTAAAGGTAACCCCGTTGATGATGTTGTCGACGCTCCTTGCGAATAACCAAATCCACCCGTCCTTTGTTCTGGGCCACCCTTTTTTCGTTTCCGCGCCAACGGTTTAAGCGTAATGATCGGTTCTCTGCTAATTTTAGTTTTAAGTCGCGGCGGTTCAACAATGGGAGCCTTTTCTTTTGGAGGAGGCGGTGGTGGAGCTGGGGCCTTCTTTATTTCTTCCTTAACCTCAGGAGCTTTTTCTTTTACCTTAACTTCTTTGGGCTTAACTTCCTTTGCCTTTACTTCATCCGCTTTTTTAGTTGTCTTGCTAGGTTTGGCTTCTTTTTCGGCGGCCTTCTTTGTTTTTTTGGCAGGGATTTTCTTTGCCTCTTTGGCGGATTCTTCTTTTTTACTCGGTGACGCTGGAGCCTTAACTTTTAATTTACTTAATTCACTTTTTAAGACGGACATAACGGCAGGACTTAAATCCTGATTACCATCAACCGCTTTTAATCGTAAAGATTTAAGCGTCTTTAAAATGATTTCATTTGTCGTCTTATACTGTTCTGCGATTTCGGAAACTTTCATATATAATTATCCCTTGCCTTTACCTTTTTTGAGAAAGGCTTGAGCTTCTTCGATGATTGATTGAGCCTTGATTTTACCTAATCCCTTTATTTGTGTCAATTCTTCAACTTCAGCCTTGGCGACCTTTTCCAAAGTATCAAATCCATTTTCCATTAACTGGGCCACCATTTTTGGTCCAACCCCATTAATCTGCGAAAGTGGACTATTCGCCATTTCTTCTTTTTTTGCTGTCTTACCTTGTTCTTCAGCAGCATCATCTTTATCTTGTTGATCTTGCAATTCTTTCCATTGATCAAAAGAGAAAATATCTAATTCCCAGCCAACAAGCTTGCTAGCTAAACGAACGTTTTGTCCATGGCGACCAATGGCTAAAGAAAGCTGGTCATTGGCAACAATGATATTTGCCTTTTTCTCATCATAACTGAGTTGAATCTGAGAAATTTCAGCCGGAGAAAGCGCCGCCTGAATATATTCCTTAATGTCATCCGCATAACGAACAATATCAATCTTTTCACCATGCAGTTCGGAGACAATGTTCTTAACACGTGAGCCGCGCATTCCAACACAGGCTCCAACACAGTCGATCTTTTCATCTTTGGAGTAAACGGCGATCTTCGTTCTTTCTCCAACATCACGAGAAATCGATTTGACCTCCACAATCCCCTCATAAATTTCTGGGACTTCCAGTTCAAAGAGACGTTTGACAAAACTTGGATGGGCTCTGGAGAGAATAATTTGCAGGCCCTTATTATCACGTTGTATATCCAAAACATAAACGCGGATGCGATCACCCTGATGGAATTCTTCACGGCTGGATTGTTCGCGGCGAGGCAAAAGCCCTTCCGTTTTCCCTAAATCAATAATAAGGTTTCCTTTTTCAAAGCGATAAACACTACCGCTGATAATTTCTCCAACCCGAGCTTGGAATTCTGTGAAGATAACATCCTTTTCTGCCTCGCGGATCTTCTGAATAACAACTTGCTTCGCTGTTTGGGCCGCAATTCTTCCGAATTCACTGGAACGAATTTCTTGATCGCCGGCATAGGCAATAATTTTTCCCGTTTTTCTGTTTAAGACGACTTTAACATCTTCGTCTTTATCAACGGTCCATAATTTCTTTGCGGCCGAGGCCACCGCTGATTCAACTGCGGCAATCAGGATCTCTTTGTTAATCCCCTTATCTCGCTCTAACTGTTCCAAAATAGTTAATAATTCATTATTTTCCATAAAATGTCCTTCCTTTAATCTTAGATAATTACTACAGCTTTGTGAATAATGTTAAGTGGAATTGCAATCTCGGCCTGTTTCGTTTGAACCATGATATTGTCAACTTGAGCGTCCATCACAACTCCCATGTATTCCTTCTTATTGTTTAAAAAATCCGATAGATGAAAGCGAACCGGTTGCCCAATTATTCTTAAAAAATCTTTGTACGTTTTAAGAGGTCGATCTAACCCCGGCGATGAAACTTCGATTTCACAATCACCGGCGATAACTTTTCCTTCTTCAATTTTGTTCGCAATTTGACGATTAACGAAAGTGCATTCATCAAGAGTAATCCCGCCTCGCTCCCGGTCTGTTAAAATCTGAATGTGAACCGTTCCTTGATAAGGCCGAACATTTAATTCAACCAGTTCAACATGCGCCTCTTGGAGTATCGGCATAAGTAGTTCTCTAATGGTTTGTTCAACTTCCATTTCCATATTACTTCGTTAATTCAGCGATTTTGCTTACAACTTGTTCTTTAGGGATCAGATGAACTTCCCCCGTACGACGAATCTTAATTTCAACGTTGCCCTGCGCCAAATTTCGTTTACCGATTGTAATGCGAATTGGAATGCCGATTAAATCAGCATCATTAAATTTTCGTCCGGCACTTTCGTCCCGATCATCAACCAAGACGTCATATCCAGCCTTCATTAGCTCGCTATCGTATTGATTCGTTAACGAAGCAACATCAGGATCTTTCTCAGAACCTGATATAGGAAGTATCTCGATATCAAACGGAGCCACTTCTTTTGGCCAGATGATTCCTTTGTCATCACAATTTTTCTCAATGATCGCGGCAATAACACGGCTGACACCGATCCCATAACAACCCATAATCATTGTTTTTTGTTTACCGTCTTCATCTAAAAACTGCGCGCCTTGCGCCTGGCTATATTTCGTTCCTAATTGAAAAATATGGCCTAATTCAATCGCCACCTGCTTTGTTAGTTTTCCATTCTTGCACAACAAACAAGAATCCCCTTCATTTTGTTTTTGATCAACACCCGATGGTTTTTGACATGCGGAGCATAAAAGAATCGAATCCTCGCCAATGGCTGCTGGCACTAAATATTCATGCGAAACACTTCCACCCATTGCACCTGAATCCGCGGCTACGATCAGCACATCTAGTCCGCATCGCTTAAAAATATTTTTATACGCTTCATACATGAGTTGATAATTTTTATTTAGCCCTTCTTGATCACGATCAAAACTATAAGCATCCTTCATAATAAATTCACAGGCGCGGACAATTCCAAATCTTGTACGAATTTCGTCGCGAAATTTTGTTTGGATTTGATAAAGCGTAACGGGAAGCTGCCTATAGGACTGAACAAAACTTTTAACCAAATCCGTGATAACTTCTTCATGCGTTGGACCCAAACACATTTGCCGTCCACGATTATCTTTAAATTTAATCATGACCTCAGCCAAAGTTTTGTCACGGCCGGTTTGTTGCCACAATTCGATAGGATGTAAACACGGTAAAAAGAGTTCAACCGCGCCAATATTATTCATCTCTTCACGAATAATATTTTCAATATTTTTTAAAACACGGTAGCCTAACGGCAAATACGAATAAACACCTGAGGTCAGCATATGTACGAGACCCGCTCGTAACGAAAGCTGATGGCTGATAGCTTCTGTCCCTAAGGGAACTTCTTTAAATGTTGGAATAAAATATTTCGACCAATTCATATTTATTTTTACTCAAAAAACCCGTCGGGTAACAAAACCATACGTTTACTAAACTTACTATAAAAAGATGGTTTCTTCTTATCTTGAACCCACTCACCAACTAATGCCCCTTCGGGAGTAACCCCTTGCTGTTCATATCTAAAAATATCATTTAGAATTAATTTGCCATTTTTTTCATCAAAATCAACGTCTGTAACAGCCGTGACGCGACGTTTACCATCGATAAATAAAGCCACGTGAACAATAATATCAATAGCCCGGGCCACCTGTTTTTGAATTTCCTGCGTACTTAAACGGATTCCCGTCATGAGCATCATTGTAACCATTCGGTTAAAACAGTCTTCGGGAGTTTCGGCGTGAACAATGGCTAAAGAACCACTGTGCCCGCTACTAATCGATTGAATCAAATCCAAAATTTCTGGCCCACGGACTTCACCAACAATAATACGATCTGGTCGCATACGTAATGAATTGATAAAAAGCTCACGAATCGTAATTTCTCCCTTGCCTTCAATATTCGCTGGCTTAGTGGCCAACGTGACAACGTGCTCCTGTAATAAATGTAACTCCGGCGTATCTTCGATTGTGACAATGCGTTCTTCGTTGGGAAGATGCCGTGAGAAAACATTAAGTAGTGTTGTCTTACCAGCTCCCGTTGACCCGCAAAAAATAACATTAAGTTTCGTTTTCATCGCGGCAATTAGAAGTGTGGCAATACGCTTATCCATCATTCCCAATTCAATGACATCATCAACTGTATTAATATCTTCATTAAACTTTCGAATCGTCATAACCGGACCGATCATCGAGCATGGTGGCAAGATAACATTGACACGCGAACCATCCGGCAAAGAAAAATCAACATAGGGCGATGATTCATCAACACGTTTATTGGTCCCCGAGGCTGACAAAATCTTTTGAATCGTATGTAATAATTGACGATTATCATCAAACTTAACATCTGTTAAAGTAATGCGGCCTTTGCGTTGAATATAAATCTTATTGGCGCCATTAATCATAATCTCCGATATTGAGTTATCTTCCATCAGTGGTCGCAGCGGTCCCATGCTCACAACCGCACTAACAAGCGATCGCACCAGCGTTGCGCGCAATTCCGCTGTCATTGGCATATTTTGTTCACGACACAAGGTTGAAATGGCATTATCAACAAAAAGACGCAACTGATCTTCATTCATCGTATCTTTGACTTTTAAAAACTCTGTTTCATTAATCAGGTACCGATTAACTTTTTCTCGAAAATTATCATCCATGTTCGTCTCTCCCTTTAAGACTCTATTTAAAAGGAATTAAATGTTTAAGTTTGTCGATCCAGCCAAATCGTGAAAAATCACTATAAAAAACAAATATAGCCAAACAGATGATCAGGCTAAAACCAATACGAGCGATATATTCATCAATCTTCGCCGGCAATGCTTTCCCCCGAATTTTTTCAATGGCCAATAGTAACAGGTGTCCTCCATCAAGAGGAATGACCGGCAATAAATTAAAAATCGCTAAACTCGCGCTAATTACGCCAAGAATAAACAAAAGATGCGAAAAACCCATCTCGGCGGCCGATTTAACGATATAAAATATCCCAATGGGCCCCGTCATAGAATCTTTGGCCGACATCGACCCGGTTAACATAAAATAAAAAGACTTATAGGTTAGTGTAGTAATTTCGGCTAACTTCTCGTACGCCTTGACAAAGGCCATGCCTGGCGAATATTTAAAGGTTACAATTTCTTCCGATGGCCGAATCCCCATGATATGGGTTTCTTTCATTTGGCCAAAAATATTCTTTGTTTTCTCAATTCGAGGGACAACGGTCTTTTGCATCGGCTGCCCGTCACGCAAAAGTTCAATCACCAAATTAGGTTCTTCTGACGTGGATATTTTATTTTGTAGCGCCGTCCAACCATCGATGGCCTGTCCATTAATTCGGATAATTTTATCACCAACTTGTAATCCCGCTTCTTTCGCTGGATAACCATCTGACAAAACTCCGATTTTAGTTGAAAGATCAGGATAGCCTAAAATAAAAACGAAAAATAAACATACATACGCAAGGATAAAATTAACAACTGGTCCATTTAAAACAACCAGGGCCCGATGACCGGGAGGTTGAGAGTAAAATTCTTCAGGAACTCCGCGGCATTGACTACGATCATCACCAAACATCTTCACATACCCGCCTAAGGGAATCAATTTGATCATATATTCGGTGCCGTTATGCATGCATGAAAATAGTTTAGGGCCAAATCCCAACGAAAATTCTTCAACCTTAAAACCTAAACGTTTGGCGGTTATAAAATGCCCCCACTCATGAACAATGATCAATATACTTAGAACAATAATAAAAATTGCCGTGCTACTAATATTCGAAAGTAGACTATGTAACATTTTTTGAAATCACCTTTCTTGCTTCTTGGCGGGCCCAACAATCAGCCTCAAGAATATCATTAATTCTTGGATTGTTGATACTGTGATGTTTGGCCACAACTTTTTCAACAATTGGATATATTTTTGAAAACTTTATTCTTTCACTTAAAAATGCATCAACGGCTTCTTCATCAGCGGCATTTAACACACTCGGCAACGTACCACTTTTTCGCGCCACATCAATCGCCAAAGCCAGCGATGGAAATTTCTTAAAATCTGGTTTCTGAAAATTTAATTGTTTAAGTTTAAAAAAATCAATTTGTTCTAATTTTGATTCCAACCGCTCTGGATATGTTAACGCATATTGAATGGGTAAACGCATATCCGTTATTCCCAGTTGAGCTAAAATTGAACCATCAATAAACTCAACCATCGAATGAATAATTGCTTCAGGATGGATAACTACCTGAACTTGATCTACCGATAAATCAAATAACCAACAGGCCTCAATGACCTCAAATCCCTTATTCATTAGCGTTGCCGAATCAACCGTAATCTTTTTTCCCATTTTCCACCTAGGATGATTCAAAATTTGCTTAACAGAAAGTTGAGAAAATTTTGATTTGGGGACATTTAAAAGCGCCCCTCCGGATGCCGTTAAATAAATTCCTTTTAACTTATGATCTACTCTTCCATTTAGACACTGAAAGATTGCGCTTTGTTCACTATCAATCGGAATAATGGGAGCTTTATGCTTTTTCGATTCCGCCATCAAGATATGTCCCGCCACAACTAGGGCTTCCTTATTGGCTGGGGCAACCGTTTTGCCACTACGCAGCGCACTTAAAAACGGATAAAGCGCAGCGCTTCCTCTTATTCCAACGACAACAATATCAACATCTTTTAATGTCACAATCTCTTTAATATCATCCTGAGATTGAACATTAAAAATATTTACTTTCTTTTTATCAAAGAGCTTTTTTAAATACTCAATGCCTTCTAATCCAATGGCAACGTGCGTCGGAGAATATTTTCGAATCTGTTTTTCTAACAGCTGAGCATTATTATAAGCTGTTAATCCAACAACTCGAAATCGATCAGGAAAAAGATCAATAACCTTTAAGGTATTTATCCCAATGGTTCCCGTTGACCCTAGGATAACAACATTCTTCATGCGCTTACGACCTTATTTCAAAATGGTGCTCATGTAAAAATAAAATACAGGGGCGGCAAACAAAACACTATCAATAGCATCTAAAACTCCCCCGATTGCCGGAAGCATCTTTCCTGAATCTTTAACATTACAATCCCGTTTAATAAGGGATTCAGATAAATCACCTAGCTGGCCGAGAGCCCCAAAAACAATACCAACTAAAGCAATCTGCCAAAACGATGAATATAAACCCGGAGGCAGTAACGACTGTCCTAAAACCGCGGCCATCGCACTAAACAAATAACTTCCAACACTTCCCTCGACTGTTTTCTTGGGACTAATCCGAGGAAATAAAGGATGTTTGCCGAAATAACTTCCAATTAATAAAGCTCCAATATCTCCCGATTTGGTCACCAAAAGAATAAAACCTAATAATTTTGCTCCCTCAACTCCTGGCAATAAAAAGCGAATTTTAATAAGAAAGCTAAAAAACCAGGAAACATAAAGAATACCAAAAAGAGTTGTTGAAATTCCAACAATGGCATTGTTATTATCTCGTCGGCTAAACTGCATGAGAAAAATCATCAGGAGTACCAAAACAATAAATAAAAGTTCCCAGCCCTTGGTGGGTTCAAACCGTGTAAAAATCGACAACGGAATTAAGACCCCAATAGCGATTCCCGTGTAGCTGTAAATCGGGATGCCCTTTTTCTTAATTAAATAAAAGAACTCGTATAAACCACCAATCGTAAGCGCTAAAAGAACAATAATAAACATCCATTCATTTAAGATAGCCGCAACGGCTAAAAGGATCATCAGG
Source organism: Candidatus Omnitrophota bacterium (assembly GCA_023247445.1). GTDB lineage: Bacteria > Omnitrophota > Gorgyraeia > Zapsychrales > Zapsychraceae > JAHFGL01. Next base: position 72,542 of record JAHFGL010000007.1, read on the forward strand.
GTAGAGCTAATAAAGCGGTCTTTATTCATTTTATTTTGTTTCCACCAAATTGCCAAATCGTCGTTTTCGACCTTGATAGTCAACAATGGCTTTATCAAATTCATCAACAGTAAAATCAGGCCAAAATGTTTCTGTAAAATAAAATTCTGCATATGACAATTGCCACAATAAAAAATTGCTAATTCTTTTCTCACCCGAAGTCCTAATGAGCAAATCTGGATCAGGCAAACCACGTGTATAAAGAGCATCCCCTATTGTTTGTTCATCAATATCCTCAACACGAATTTTCTGATCTAAAACAGCTTGGCCAATATTTTTAACCGCATCTAAAATTTCTAACCGTGACCCATAATTAAACGCTAAATTTAAAGTTAATCCTGTGTTCGCCTTAGTCTCAGAGACGACACGATTTAAAACACTACAGACAGACTCAGGAATTTTGTCTTTACGCCCAATCATTTGAAATCGTATATTCTCCTTATTTAACTTATCAATTTTTTTATGAAGAATAGTTGTCAATAAATTCATCAGCATCGAAATTTCCGATTCCGGTCGACTCCAATTTTCCGTTGAAAACGTAAATAACGTTAAAACTTTAATACCCATTGCATTGGCAGCATCAACGATGGCCTCGGCCCGCCTGGCTCCTTCAATATGACCTTGGGTTCGATCTAAATTTCGCCCCTTAGCCCAACGGCCGTTGCCATCCATAATAATGGCAACATGAGCAGGTAATTTTTGATTATCACTCTTTTTCATAAATTAATCTTTTGATTTAAATAAAATGGGGGATTAAAATCCCCCATTTTAAAAATACCACGCAAAAAAAACCTTAGCCTATACGCTTACATACATTTCATGAACCCGATGGACTTTTAGAAACGTTGCTTGATACCTGCTCCAACTCTTTAATTTTATCTTCTAAGGTTGCTTTGATCTGTGAAACCTTATCTAACCTAGATTTCAAATCATCATTAACAGCTTTAGTTTGTTCTAATAATTTCTCAGAGCCTTTAACCCTATTCTGCGCTCGCACCAGCTCGCCTTCTAACGAATTAATTTTGGTGGTAAACTTTTCAACGTTTTCCTCAGCAAGCATTCGTTTATAACGTTCTTGCACCAATTCCTGTTGGGCTTTAAAAGCATTTTTATTATAGTGAATCGCAAGGGCCCCTATTCCAACAACCATAACGACAACTAATATAATTGATAAAATACGCACAAACGCTCCTTAATACTATTCCGAAATTTTCTTTTCAATCTTAGGTAAAATAACGATCTCAACACGACGGTTCTTTTGTCGTCCTTCTTTTGTGTCATTAGGGGTTACAGGACGATATTCACCGTAAGCGATTGCGGATAATCTTTCTGCAGCAACGGCTTGCTTATCAATTAAATAATGAAGGACACTTAATGCCCGGCCTGATGATAATTCCCAGTTTGATTTCCAACCAGAACGTTTAATCGGATCATTATCTGTATGTCCTTCAATACCAACATTTAAATCTTTAACCGTTGTATTAAGGACGTTGGCTACTTTTTCTAATTTTGCTAATGAATCCTCTTTTAAGTCAGCTTTTCCGGAGTCAAATAAAACCTCAGCGACAAATGTAATAACTAAACCCTTTTCCAACATCTCTACCTTAACTTCTTTATCTTTAATCTCATCTTTAAATCGACCTTCCAACTCCTGTTTAGCTCGTTCTAACTCGCTTAATTCATTCTTTAGCTTTGAAATCTTTTCAATATCTGTACGTCTTCCTTTTTGGAATATAACAGTACATCCGCTTAAGCTCATACTAAGCAGAGCGATTAAAATCCATGAAAAATGCCGATTTGAAACGTAACCCATAAAAACCTCCTTTACTAGCACCACACAGTAACATAGCCCATTTTTAAAGTCAAGTTATTTCATGCAAACAACTTGAATTATTGCAACAAGATACAACATTAACGGACAATTATTTCATCCCGTTTTGTCCCTATCGAAATGTACTTTACTCGCACCTTAAGGAGCTCTTCAAATCGTTCAATATATCGCCTTGCATTGGATGGGAGTTTCGCATATTGACGAATTCCACGCAAAGAAGTGTTCCAACCCGGGAGCTCTTCGTAGATAGGCTGCGCCTTGCTTAAAACCTCAAAATCCATAGGAAACTGCTTATAAATCTTTCCCTTATATCTATACGCTGTACAAATTTTGATTGCGGGTAAATGATCAAGGACGTCTAATTTCATAATGGCAAGTTCCGATACGCCATTAATAATGAGCGAATAGCGGACTAAAATACTATCAAACCAACCACAACGGCGAGGTCGTCCAGTTGTCGCGCCATATTCGTTACCGCGGGTACGAATATCTTCCTTAAGACCAGTTGAAAATTCAGTCGGAAACGGCCCTTCCCCCACACGAGTCGTGTACGCCTTTACACAGGCGATCACTTTATCAATCTTTGTTGGTGGCACACCCGTCCCAGAACATGCCCCCCCAACAATAGAATTCGACGAAGTAACAAATGGATACGTCCCAAAATCAATATCAAGAAATGTTCCTTGTGCACCTTCAAAAAGAATCGATTTCTTTTTGTCGATCGCTGCATTTAAGTAAATAACCGTGTCAGCGACATAGGGACCTAATTTTTTACCGTAATTTAAATATTCGTTATAAATATCTCCAAAAGAAAAATTCTTTTTACCATAAACTTTCTCAAAGATTTCATTTTTTTCCGTTAAATTATCTTCCAATTTAGATTTTAGAAGCCGAGGATTTAACAAATCGATCATACGAATGCCGCAGCGCGCAACCTTATCAGCATAACAAGGACCAATGCCTCGACCCGTTGTTCCAATTTTATTTTTTCGCTTTGATTCACGCAATCCATCTAGAATACGATGATATGGAAGAACGATATGACATAGGCCAGAAATCTTTAGATTATTTGGAGTAATTTTAAGCCCTCGTTTTTGTAAATCCTCAATCTCACCTAATAGAGCCTTTGGATCAACGACAACTCCATTGCCAATGACACAGACCTTACTTTTGTGCAAAATAGCTGACGGTAAAAGATGAAAAACATATTCCTGATCGCCAACGACAACAGTATGTCCGGCATTATTTCCACCCTGATATCGGACAGTCAAATCCGTATCCTTTGAAAGGATATCAATTAACTTTCCCTTTCCTTCATCTCCCCACTGAGCTCCTACAACTGCAATGTTCATGTGTTTTCCTTTTCTAGAAATTCTTTAATAAGCTTAAGTATAAAAAACCAAGATTAATAGACCAATGCCTACTGACAAAAAGACTGCTGAAAATGCCATCTTCAGCATCGACAAATGTTTTCGTATTTGATTTTGAAACTCCAACGAACGTCTTAAATATAAGATTCCAAGCCAAACACCAATTAAAGGCAGAGTGAAAGCAAAGCTATAAACAAGCACTATAGACACAATTCCCCAAATATTCTTTCCCCCATCGCTATAAGCACTCACTAAAAACTGATAATTTTGCGGCCAGAAAGAAACAAAAATAGCCGCCAACCCGCCACCAAAAACTGATAAAAAAATGTGGCCTTTTTTTTGATATGCGGGATTGTCTTCTTTCAACCAAGAAGGAAACTTAACAATATTAACATTCCTCTGTAGATCTTTCTTGTGCTGCCACCAATCTTGTATATTTATCATTGCTATCCATACCAGAAGAACAGCAATAAAGAAATAAAAGACACGAATGGTTGTAAGGATCATTTGCTGTGCTAGAACCCTATCAAGGAATCCCGTCATACAAAAAAAATTGACAAGCCCCATCGACAAAAGAAAAAAGGCTCCGGTAATAGTTAAACGTTTTTGTGTCGTGCCAATAAATCTAAGATAAATGATAAAGAGCAATGTGATAGTTAATGTATATGGGTTGAAACTATCTCTTAAACCAAAAAATAAAGCCGGCAGAAAAGAATAAAAAAAGGTGGGCTTCTCTATCAGACTCTCTTTTTGAAAACTTTTGTTTAAAGTGGAATCGATCAAAATTACCTTCTTAGACCTTAACCAATTTAACAAAAACAATATCTTTTGTTTTCTTAAGTCGCTCAATGATTTCTTCAGGAACAGCGCTGTCAACATTAACAACACTAATGGCAATCCCATTTTGTGCTTCACGTCCTAAAGAAATACCGGCGATATTAACCTTGGCCTCACCTAAAATCGTCCCCAGTGCACCAACAAGTCCTGGTTTATCATTATTATTAATGAATACCATGTATCCTTCTGGCACAGCCTCAACGTACACTTCATTAATTTTGACAATACGTGGTTGTTTGTTTCCAGAGATTGTTCCCAAAATCGAAAACTCTTCCTTATCAGTAATGACTTTAACTTTAATACAGTTTACAAATTCTTCTTCGACGTTTGATTTAATTTCCTGGACGTTAACCCCTCGTTCCTTGGCTAGATCTAACGCGTTAATAAAATTAACCGTCTCGCCAAGAATCGGTGACAAAAAACCATTAACTAAAGACATTGTAATCGGGGCCACTTTGTAATTATTGACGACGCCGCTATAAGTGATTTGAATTTCCTTCATACGGCCGTTGATAAGTTGGCCAGCAAATTTCCCCAAACGAAATCCTAAGTTGATATACGGCTCCAATATTTTATACGCCTCGGCATCAACCGATGGAAAGTTGGCGGCGTTGACAATGCCCTTACCTAAAAGAGCATCACGTACTGTTTCTGCAATTTCAATGGCAACATTGACCTGGGCTTCTGATGTCGATGCCCCAAGATGTGGCGTTAGAACACAATTATCTAATTTCAAAAGCGGGTGATCAGTGGATGGAGGTTCTTCTTCAAAAACATCGAGCGCAGCCCCTGCGATACGTTTATCCTGTAAAGCTTTGGCAAGCGCAGTTTCACTAATAATACCGCCACGCGCACAGTTGATGACACGCGCCGTTTTTTTCATCAAACCAAATTCTTTTTCACCAATCAAATTACTCGTCTCTGATGTCTTTGGAATATGAACCGTAATGTAATCAGATCTTTTCAAAAGCGCATCCATTTCAACAACCTCAATACCACGCTGGGCCGCAACCTCCATTGACAAAAATGGATCGTAGGCAATTACCGTCATGCCAAAGGCCTTGGCAAATTTTGAAACCGTTGACCCAATTCGACCAAGTCCAACAACCCCAAGGACTTTCCCATAAAGCTCAACTCCCGTAAATTTGGAACGATCCCATTTGCCTGATTTTAACGACGCACAAGCCTGAGGGATATTACGCGATAACGCCAAAATCATACTCATCGTGTGTTCCGCGGTTGAGGTGGTGTTGCCCGCCGGGGTATTCATCGCCACAATTCCCTTTTTAGTCGCGGCTGTTAAATCAACATTATCTAAACCCACCCCGGCACGACCGATAAATTTTAATTTCTTTGCCGCTTCGATGATATCTGCCGTCACGTCCGTTGAACTACGGATAATAAGTGCATCATAATCTTTGATAACTGATTTTAATTCGTCCTTAGGAAGATTATATTTACAGTCAACGGTAAATTCCTTTACCGCTTTTAAAATGGCAATTCCCTCGTCAGCAAGTTTGTCACTAATTAAAATTTTCATAAAGACTCCCATTCCATGTCAACTAATGTCATTCCCTCGAAAGTGGGAAACCAGAAATAATAATACTATTTCTGGATCCCCACTTTCGTGGGGATGGCAACTAAACAATTAATTACTGATTAAAAAATTTCTGAGCAGCAGCCACTCCAGCTCCTAAATTAAATTTGTATCCCATTTCATTAAGCACTTTTTCAAAACAGGATAAACAGGTAAGAATATCAAACTCATCGATGCATCCCATATGCCCGATGCGTATAATTTTTCCTTTTATTTTATCCTGCCCACCAGCGACTGAAATCCCATAAGTATCACGCATGGTTTTAACAAGTTTCTCACCATCAATGCCCGCTGGCAGATTAATCGCCGTTAAGACATTTGACTGACAAGATTTATCCGTGAAAATGCTTAAACCTAAAGCATAAGCCGCTTCTTTCGTCCCTTGGGCAAGCCTTGCATATTGTGCAAATAATTTTTCACGACCGATTGATTTCATCGAACGCAAGCTCTCAACAAGCGCAATAACAATCCCAATAGCCGGTGTATACGGTGTGTCTGTCTTTGCCGCTGCGTCTTTGGCGACTTTAAGATCAAAATAATATCGTGGTGTTTTACACTCGTTAATTAATTTGAAAGCTTTGTCATTAGCGGCGAGAAACGCAACGCCCGGCGGCAACATAAAACCTTTATGCCCAGCGGAAACAACAACATCAACCCCCCAAGCATCCATTTGCATATCAATTATTCCAAGCGCGCTGATAGCATCAACAACCAAAACAGCATTCGTTTTTCGAACGACGTCTGCTACAGCCTTTATATCTGTCGTGACCGCTGTAGAAGTTTCACTCGCCGTCACAAATACAGCTTTTATATCTTTTTCTTTATCTAGAACTTCTTTAATCTGTGATGCCGAAACCGCCTTGCCCCATTCAACTTTAATCACATGAGTCTTAGCGCCAAAAGTCTGACAGAGCTCAACCCAGCGTTCACCAAATTTTCCGCCATCAATCGCGATCACCTTGTCACCGGCAGATATAAGATTGGAGACAGCCGCCTCCATCGCGCCAGTTCCTGATGATGTCAAAATCAGAACATCACTTTTGGTTTGAAAAAAATATTTAAGACCTTCATTGGCCTCTTTTAAATTTTCTTGAAATTGCGGTGTGCGATGATGAATGATTGGCCGACCCAGCGCTGCACAAATGTCCGGAGGAATCTGTGTTGGGCCAGGGGTGAGCAGTAAATTTCGTTTCATGACAAATAAACCTTTCTTGCCTTTATGTTGCCTCTAAATTTTATTTTTTGTGCTTGGCAGGATTCATAAGGACTTCATCAATAAGGCCATATTCTTTAGCCTCTTGCGCAGACATGAAATAATCGCGGTCACAATCTTTTTCAACCCGTTCAAAAGGTTGAGCAGAATGGTTAGCTAAAATTCTGGTTAACTCTTCTTTCATTCGTAAAATTTCTTTGGCTTGAATAGAAATATCGCTCGCGGATCCTTGTGCCCCGCCCCAAGGTTGATGAATCATAATACGAGAATAAGGAAGCGCGAATCTTTTCCCCTTGGCCCCAGCGGCCAAAAGTAATGATCCCATGCTAGCCGCTTGTCCTAAACAATAGGTACAAACGCTCGGCTTAATAAATTGCATTGTGTCATAAATCGCAAGCCCGGCGGTCACTGATCCCCCCGGCGAGTTAATATAAACATTAATATCTTTGGACGCATCTTCACTTTGCAAAAATAATAACTGCGCAATAATTAAATTAGCCACATTGTCATCAATGGCGGTTCCAATAAAAATAATACGCTCTTTAAGTAGGCGCGAATAAATATCGTACGCCCGCTCGGCATGGCCCGTCTTTTCAATAACCATTGGAACAAGAAGTTGTGAATTAAGATCCATCTCCATCATTTTGCCTCTTCCCATTTGGCCTCCTTTAAAAGAAATTCCATTACTTTGGCTGGAATGTTTTCATTCTGTGCAATTTCTATTTTTTCTAATTCGGCGATCTTGGCAAAAATAAAATAAAGTTTGATATCTTTATCAATGGCCTCTGTTAATTCCTTTTTCATTTGCTCTTCACGTTTTTGAATTTCTTCATCTGACATCCCTTGTGACTTCAATCGATTCGTTGTTTCTTTCATGCGATGTTCTAATTGTTTCTTAACCAAGGATTGAGGAACCATCAACTTTGAATGTTTTAAAAGATCTTCCACAATTTGATTTTCAATATCCAATCGATTGTGGCGATCCTTATCCATCTCCAGTTGTCGACTCAACGATTTCTTGAAATCATCAAAACTCGGATACCCTAAACCACGGGCAAAGGTATCATCCAAGGCGACTTCTTTTTCTCCTTGACCCTTTTTAAAATATTCCAAAGTTTTGTTAATTTCCTCATCGGTGACCTGAGAACTTTTTCTTTTGACGTTGATTTGTTTATAATCTTTAACCTGAACTTCTGGTCGGATATCTAACTTCGCGGTAAAAGTGATCACCCCATCTTTAAAACTGACATCATTGATATCAGGCATATCAATAGGATCTAATTTTTCTTTCTCAATAGCTTCTTGATAGGCTTCTGGAATTAACGACTTTAAAACCTCTTCTTGAGCAACATGGCTGTGTTCTGATTCCAAAAGATGGCGAGGCGCTTTTCCTGGACGAAAACCTTTAATCTTCGCCACTTTTCCTAACTCTTTATAAACCTCTTCGAGTCTGGCCGTCACTCTTTCTTTGCCGATTTGAAACTTTAACTCTCTTCGAATTGGATCTACTTTTTTAACTTCAAGCAACATGATTACACTCCTCTTCTACATTCTGAATTTTTCACCTAAATAAATTTTTCTCGCCTCTGGATCATTGATGAGTTCCTGCGCTGTTCCAGAAATGAGAATTTTTCCTTCTGCGATCAAATACGCCCGATCGGTAATCGCCAATGTTTCACGCACGTTATGATCTGTTAAAAGAATTCCTAATCCCCGGGCTTTTAAATCTTTGATAATCTCTTGCGCCTCGGCAACGACGATGGGGTCAATTCCCGAAAAAGGTTCATCCAATAAAAGAAATGATGGATTTGTGACCAAGGCGCGGGTAATTTCTAAACGTCGGCGCTCTCCACCGGACAACGTATACGCCTTACTTTTGGCTAAATGTGCAATATTTAATTCTTCTAAAAGAGCATCTAATCTTTTTTTTCTCTCGCGCGGACTAATTTGAAGCGTTTCTAAGATCGCCATAATATTTTCCGCAACGGTCAACTTACGAAAAATCGAGGATTCTTGAGCTAAATATCCCATCCCTAAACGGCTTCGATCATGAATAGGTTTTTTCGTAATATCTTCATTATCAAAAAATACTTGGCCCTCATCCGGCGCAACAATACCGACAGCCATATAAAATGTTGTCGTCTTTCCCGCCCCATTAGGCCCAAGTAAACCAACAATTTCTGAACGGCCAACGGTAATTGACGTTCGATCCACAACACGTCGACCACCATAGGCCTTAACCAAATTTCTAGTTTCCAAAAGCTGAAGCGCCATCTTTTCCTTGTTGTGTATTCATAATTAATTTCGGTCGTCCAGAAAGAGTAAGCTTCTGATTAGTCGCATTATAAACGGCTTTATCCGCAAAGGTTTGATTTTCTCCCTGAACAATCTCAACATTCCCAAGACAAATCATTTCTTTGATCGTACTTTTGGCATTATCAAAATATACTTCCATCCGATCAGCCTTGAGCGTCTTACCCCCTTGAAAAGCGACCACGTTCTTTTCAAAAACGGCCATCGATTGCGCTTGGTCGAGGGTCATTGGCCCATCGCTGGTAATCGTTACATAGCTTGGATCCTCTTTCGCCGCGGCTGTGTTAACACGAACGGTCACATCCTCTTTAAGCTGTGCATTTTGTAATCCTGGATGCGCCTCCATCCCTGTTCCTGAGGCTGTCAATCCTTTGGCGTCATCTGTAATAAGAACATCATCTTTTGTTTTAACCAAATCTTGTTTACGATTCCAATCCAGTGAATTTGTCATCAGCTGAGTTCCTTTTTCACTGGTAATGACGACATCTTTTTCTAGCTGCATTTGACCACTTGTTTGATCAATCGTTCCCTTTTGAGCCGTCACATTAATCTTTTCATCTCCATAGGAATTGGCCACAACATTAGAAAGGGTAACTTGACTTCCTTTAATATCCGCGGTATCGCCATTAACATCCCAAGTTTTCTTCCCATTATCCCCATACCCTTGGAGATTAAAACCTTGGAACTTCTCATTCTGTTGCTGTTGTTCCTCAGCTAATAAAGGAGTACCGATAGCTAAAAATATAGATAAAACCAAAAAGATTTTTTTCATTGATGCGTCAGAGACGTTTAGATGAGATTACGCTCAGCTAAAACCTTGTCCCATTCTCCTTTGGTTTTTAAGATTAACTCAATTGTTTCACGAACAGCCCCGCTGCCGCCTTCTTTTTTGGTCACATAATGGACGACATTCTTAACTTCTTCAACGGCATCCGAAACAGCAACCGCCAACCCTACATTTTTTAAAACCCCAACATCCGGCAGATCATCACCGATAAAGCAGACTTCATCTGATGTGACTTTAAATTCTTTTAACAATTGATGATACGCATCGATTTTGGGATACGCATCCTGATAAACCTTGTCAATTTTTAGATCCTTGGCGCGGGCACTGACCGCCGCGGCCGACCGTGCTGAAATGATCGCTGTCTTATATCCAGCTCTATGAAAAAGAACGATGGCAAAGCCGTCTTTAACATCAAATACTTTAACTTCATTTCCCTTTTGGTCAAGAATAATTTGGCCGCTTGTTAAGACACCATCGACATCCATCACAAGAACTTTGATTTTTTTTATTTTCCCTATCAAATTTTTGTTCATACGAGTCCCGCCTTTAATAAATCTTGGACATCCAAGAGTCCGACAAGTTTATTTTTCTTATCCAAAACTGGCAATTCATCAATTTTCTTATCTTGTAAAATTCGTAGCGCCTCAACAGCTAGCTTATCTTTGGAAATAGTGGTTGGATTCTTCGTCATGACATCCTTAACCTTACATCGTAAAATTTGAGGTTCAGTTTCGATATGTCGACGCAAATCACCGTCGGTAAAAATTCCTAACAATTCTCCGCGCTGATTAACCACACACGCCGAACCGCAACGGGCGCGACTAATGGTAAGAAGAACATCTTTAACAAGAACATTTTCTCGCACCTTTGGATTATGTGTTCCCGTGCGCATCAAATCATCAACTTTTAATAGAAGCTTCTTGCCAAGCGATCCTCCGGGATGAAAAAATGCAAAATCTTCTTTCTTAAATTTTTTACGGACAATTAAACAGGCGGCCAGCGCATCGCCCATAACAAGGGCCGCTGTTGTTGACGCCATGGGCGCAAGTCCAAGAGGACATCCCTCTTTTTTAACGGAGACATCCAAAACAACATCGCTATGCTTAACGAGTGTTGATTTGATATTTCCTGTCATTGCAATAATTTTGGAACCAATCTTTTTTATCAGAGGAATTAAGCGCTTGGTCTCCTCTGTCTCACCGCTGTTTGAGATGATAATTAAAATGTCATTTCGGGTTACTTGACCTAAATCACCGTGAACCGCCTCCGCACTATGCATCCAAATGCTGGGTGTTCCTGTGGATGATAACGTCGCCGCAATCTTATGACCAATAATTCCAGCCTTGCCCATGCCAGTAATAATAACGCGGCCTTTACATTTAACAATTAGATCGATCGCCTTTAAGAAATTGGCATTAACTCGGAGGGACAAATCCTTGATCGCCTGTGCTTCAATTTGAATAACTTTTTTTGCCTCTTGTAATAACATATGTCGCTCGATTAGCTCATAGCTCATAGCTCTTCAAAGAGCCATGAGCTACGAACTAATAGCCCCATTATTTCTTTTTTACGATTTCATCAATTTTCTTAAGTTCAACCAACAGCTTCTCAAGTTTTCCCAGCGGCCACATATTCGGTCCGTCTGATAAAGCTTTCTTGGGATTAGGATGGACTTCCATAAAAATGGCATCACAACCAGCCGCAATTGCGCAACGCGATAATAAAGGAATAAATTCGCTATTTCCGCCTGACGATGTTCCAAGTCCACCGGGCTGCTGGACACTATGTGTCGCATCAAAGCAAACAGGATATCCTAACTCACGCATGATCGAAAGCGACCGAAAATCGCTGACCAAATTGTTATATCCAAAACTAACGCCCCGTTCGGTTAAAAGAATATTTTTATTTCCCGTTGATTCAACTTTAGAAATGATTTGTTTGACTTCATGTGGTGACAAAAATTGGCCCTTCTTGACATTCACCACTTTTCCCGTCTGTCCGACTTTCACAATCAAATCCGTCTGACGGCACAAAAAAGCCGGGATTTGAAGAACATCCAAAACTTCCGCCGCCTCATCAACCTCTTCGGCACAATGCACATCACTAATCACGGGTACCTTCAGACAATTTTTAACTTCTTCTAAAACTTCCAGCCCTTTAACTAATCCAGGTCCACGAAATGATTCGATCGAAGTTCGATTCGCTTTGTCATAACTAGCTTTAAAAATAAATGGTATTTTAAGTCGAGACGTTATTTTCTGAAGGGTTGTTGCAATGCTTAATGTCATTTGTCTACTTTCAATGACACATGGGCCGGCGATCAAAACAAATGGACCATTGCCGCCTAATTTTACTTTACCAATTTTCAAAATTTTCGACATATGCCCTTCTTCCGTCATCCTGAGCATAGCGAAGGATCTCAACGTTTCTTAGGATCTTTGAGATTCTTCGTCGCTTTCGCTCCTCAGAATGATGATAATTCTTATTTTATTTTAATAATTTCTCAACCTTTTTCAAATCCTCGGCCGTATCAACACCGATTGTTTCAATGTCCGTTTCAACCGTTTTGATTTTATACCCCGCCTCTAAAACACGTAACTGCTCAAGCCCTTCAGCCTTCTCTAGCTTCGACTTCGGTAAATTTTTAAAAACAAACAGAAAATCTTTGCGGTAAGCATAGATGCCTAAATGCTTGTAATACGTGACATCTTTTTTATGTTCTCGATTAAACGGAATCGCCGCGCGAGAAAAATACAAGGCATTTTTATGTTCATCAATAACAACTTTGACCACATTAGGATTTTCTAAATCCTCTTTTTTTTCTAAAACTTTAATAACAGTGGCCATGGGTGTCGCAGGATCTTTCAAAAGAGCATTCGCTAAATTATCAATAACCGAATGGTGAATGAGTGGTTCATCGCCTTGAATATTAATGACGATATCGACATCTAAATCTCGAATGACTTCCGCAATGCGGTCGGAGCCGGATGGATGATCAATGGACGTTAAAACTGCCTTGCCACCAAATTTCTTCACTGCCTTTAGAACTTTTTCATCATCACAAGCGATGATTAAATCACTGAGCAACTTACTTTGCTTCGCGCGTTCCCATACATGCGCAATCATAGGCTTTCCGGCTATCTCAATTAAAACCTTCCCTTGCAATCTTGTAGAACCCAACCGCGCTGGAATAACGCCAATAATTTTCATTTGGTTTATGTTGCCGCCAAAAGTTCTTCTCGACTAACCGTTGCCGCGCCTAACTTACCAACGACAATGCCGGCGGCGGAGTTAGCCAAATCAGCCGCCTGTTGTTTGGTCGCCCCAGCGGTTAAACTTAACGTAAAAATCGAAATAACCGTGTCGCCAGCTCCGGTGACATCAAATACTTCCTTGGCCTTGGTTTTAATCGTAAAAGGCTTCTTCCCTTTTTCAAACAAACGCATCCCATGTTCACCAAGAGTAATTAAAAGTGATTCCAACTCAAGATATTTCAGAAGCTCTTGGCCAGCCAAATTAATGTCATCATCTTTTTCCAGTTTATCCACATGAATCCCCAATCGACGGGCTGAAGGTGACGTTATTTTAATATTACGAATTGCGTTTTCTGCTTCTTTAAGATTCGGTGTAATTGAAGTCACCTTGCGATAATAACTAAAATGTTCCACCTTGGGATCAACGGTAATAATTTTTTTCTTCTTAAGCGCGGCCGCGCAGACAAAATTAACAAGATCAGATGTAATCAACCCTTTTCCATAATCAGAAACAATGATGGCGTCATACTGACCAATATTTTTTTCAATAAATTTAAAAATTTTTTGATTAACTTTTTCGTTCGCGGCTATTTTCGACTTCTCGCGGTCAATGCGAACAATCTGCTGATGATGGGCCATGATTCTGGTCTTACAAACGGTTGGAATCCTCGGATCAACAAAAATGCCTTGGGGACTGATACCTTTGTGTTTGAGTTCTCGTTTGAGAATTCCCCCTTCACTATCGTTTCCTACTCGACCAATAACCGTAACTTTTGCCCCTAACGAGCGCAGATTATTCGCCACATTCGCTGAACCACCCGGCGTATAAAAAGATTCTTCTTGCAAGACGATAGGGACAGGAGCTTCTGGAGAGATCCGAGTGACGCTTCCTCTAATATACTGATCAAGGATAACGTCCCCAATAACCATAATCCGGGCTTTGCTAAATTTATTAATGATATTTTTATAATGGGACATAGAAATATGGGTTTTGTGGTAGCCCCGATGGTCTTTTATATTTTTTATTGCCCATCGGGACGCCCGTTGTTTTGTCCTTTTACAAGGCCCAAACAAGCGACGAATTCTAACACAGTTTAAAAATTGCGTCAACAGCTTCTAAAACCTGCTGGGGTTTAATGAGTTCCAGATATTTGGGATCAATATCACGGGCTTTAGCAAACGATATGGTGGTATCTTCTGGAACACTTATGGCACGGGATCGGTTGCTTAAGGGTCCCCACCTTCCAGGATTTATCCCAGGTTGATTTCGGGTAAAAATTGATATAACAGGAGTTTTTACTCCTTCGGCAATATGCACCGGTCCAGAGTCGTTGGAAATAAGCAGTTGACTACGTTTTAATAAACTAATTAACTGACTCATGTTGGTTTGACCAATCGCATCGATGATTGGATGAGTTGTTAAACTTGTAATCTTTTGGGCAACCCCTTCAATATCGGTCGCACCGATAATAACCACCTTATAAGGATGCTGAGACATTAATTTGTTAATAACTTCAGCAAAGAAATACGGCGGCCAACGACGTGATGGATCACTGGCGCCAGGATGAATAGCAATGAGTCGGTCGTTAAGAGATACATTATTATTAGCCAAATATTCCTTAACCCATATTTCTGATTCTTCTTTAACACATATATTGAATTCAAATGAACCATATTCAACGCCTAAATGCTTTAGCAGATCTAAACAATAATAAACCTCATGCTTATCCCCTTGATGTCGTGTGTCCTTAATAGGATGTGTTAATAAAAACCCAAATTTATTATTTTTATAACCAATCCTGTAAGGAATTTGCGCTAAAAAACACAATAAGTTAGTCCGTTTCTTTGTATGAAAAACAATCGCTAAATCATATTTCTTGCTTTTTAAAAGTGCACATAACTTCAAAAAACCACCTAGTCCGCGATGTTTCTTGTTTCGATTATCATAAATAATTTCATCAAGGTAGGGATTACATTCAACTAACGCGCGGGTCGCCTCAACGGCCAAAAGAGAAATCCGCGCCTTTGGATAGGCCTCGCGTAAAACCTTAAGCGATGGCGTGGTTAAAACAACATCGCCAATGCGATCGGTTCGGATAACCAGAATATTTTTAAATTCTTTTTTCATTTCTGAAAGACAACACCATCAGTTGTGATATCAATTAACTTTAGAAGATCTTTACTGGAAATACTATCCATGCAGCTATGATCACGATATTTTTTAGGTTCATCGCAAGCGCCACAATATTCCCTATTTTTAATAAAACACCCTTGGCTTCCCCACGGACCGTATTTGAGTGGATCCGTCGGACCAAAGACAGCAAGAACTGGAACATCTAAATAACTAGCTAAATGAAGCGGCGCACTATCGTTAACGATTGTTAAAAGACAGTGGTTAAATAATTCGGCCAACTGTGATAAAGACAATCGCCCGCACAAATCTAGTGATTCATTTTTCATTAGGTGCAAAATACGCTGCGCCACAATTTTATCTTCTCGACTGCCAATAAAAACAATCTTAACTTTATAGCGCGTTATCAACTCATCACAAACATCGGCAAATCCTTCTTCGCTCCAACGCTTGGAATGATTCGCCGCCCCTGGCCCGATAACAACAAAACGCTCCCGATCCCCAATTTCATTTTTAATGATGGCGTTAACCATTTTTTTATCTTCGCCAGAAATAAAAAGTGCCAATTTTTCTTTCACCGGTTCTTTAAATGACAATACTGATCGTAGACGCTCTAGATGTTTGTTACGCATGTGAATATTATTAGATTTTCTTGAAATAATTGGCGTACGGTATTTAGCGCCGGTAATGAGTGGAATCGCGGTATTACGCAAATCCACCACCAAATCGAATTTTTGTTTTCGTAGTTCCAAAAGCCATTTAGCCATTTTAATGAGCTTCTGGCGTTTGTTATAAACGTACACATGCTCAAGATGCGGATTTGGTTTTAAAAACGATTCCACTTTGGGGCCGGCAACCACCGACAGTTTTGCGGCAGGAAAATTTGCACGCACAATATCTATAACGGGAAACGTTAAAATAACATCACCGATGTTCGTCAGCGATATCACTAAAATTTTATGAATTTTGGACTTGTCTAATACCATCGATTACATCCATAACGGTTATAGATTGCATACAAATATTGTCTGGGCATTGCAAATGATAACAAGCCTCACGATTACAACCAACATCTTTCGCAATGAGGAAACTTTTCCCCTCTCCTCGCGGTCCAGTAATCTCAGGACGAGTTGGACCAAACAAACCAATGGTCCTGGTTCCAATACTGCTGGCCAAATGAAGCGGCCCGGAATCCGCTGAGATCAAAAGATTGGCGCGCTTGATCAAGGCCATCAATTGTTTTAAATCCGTTTGTCCTGTCAGAATAATTGGTTTTTGATTTAAGGGTTCGATCATCTCTTTAACTAAAATCATATCCGCTGATGAACCGGTAACAACGATGCGGGAAGATTTTGCTGTCATCAAATGATCAATGAGTTTTGTAAAATTTTCTTTTGGCCAGCGCTTCAAATCCCAATTACCGCTGGGATGAATAACTATTAAAAACTCGTCAGAACCGATTGAATATTTTTTAAGAATGTTTTTGACTTCTTGCTGTGCTGATTCCAAAACCGTAAGATGTGTTTTGCGGTCACGAACATTAATGCCATAGGATTCAATAACGTGAAGATACTCATCACAGCGATGAACATTCTTTTCTAAAGGTTTTATCGGTTGAGTCAAGAATCGGCCGCGGCCTTTGGTGTCAGACCCCACACGAATCGGGATTCCAGCTAAGAAAACCAATAATGCCCGCGTCAACGATCGATGAAGTAAAAAGGCGCTATCAAATTTATGTCGCCTAAGCTCACCAATTAACGCTAACTTTGCCAAAGGATTTTTATGCTGCCCATCTTCATCATAAATAATGATTTCATCAATATCAGGAATACATTCTAAAACTTCTTTGACCCGCGGCACAGCTAAACAACTGATCTTGGCCGTAGGATAAGCTTCTTTAAGAGCTTTAAAAACAGCTGAAGAGAAAATCACATCTCCCAGCCAATTGACATTCACCACAAGAATTTTATCCATTTTAACCTTTGATGACTGATTCATAACACGCGATAGTTTTTTCCACCATTTTTTGTGAAGAATAATTTTGCATGATGAAACTGCGCGCCTGTTGTCCCAACCTTTGTGCCAAATTTTTATCTTCCAAAACTTTAATAATCGCCTGTGCTAGCTGATGAACATTTTCTGGCTCAACCAAGAGTCCCGTTTGTCCATCTTTAATGAGCGTTGGAATGCCTCCCACGTTCGATGCCACAACCGGCAGGCCTGAGGCCTGCGCCTCCATGACTGATAACCCTAAACCTTCTTGCCGCGAAGGCATCACAAAAACATCAAAGAGGGATAACGCTTCTGTAGTTCTATTAACAATTGGATAAAACTTAACATGCTCATGGAGATTTAACGTCATAACTAAATCTTTAAGCATCGTCTCCATTTTTCCTTCGCCTACAATAAGGAGTTTGGCCTTGGGAATTTTCTGAAGCACTTCCTTCATTGCCGGAATCAAAATATCCTGACCCTTGACATCAGATAATCGGGCGATGATCCCAATGGCGGGCTCCTCGCCCAAATCCCATTTCTTCCTATTTATTTTCTTGGTTGCCTCATCAACTAAAGGAAAATCAGTAATATCCAAACCACTATCCACCAAACAAATATTTTGTTCTACCACCAAAAAATCTTGTTGAAGATGTAATTTAACAGGCTCGCTGATAGCGATGACACGCTTGCCCCAGAAAGGAAATTTCTTTCGAAAAAATCGTGTTTTAAAGAAACCATGACATGTCGTTACAAAAGGTTTTCCTGTCAACGTTTGAAGACATCGTCCCATCACTTGGGTTATGCGTGTTTGCGCATGAATGACATCGATATGATGCTCACGAATTAAGTTTATTAAAGGAATAAGGGCCAAATAAATTCGCGGATCAAGTTCCGATTTTGTTTTAATGTTGAGCGTCTTTAACTGCGCTCCTAGTGATAAAAATTCCTGTTCCATATCACCGCCACTGCTGGCAATAAAGACCTGATGCCCTCGGGCGATCAAGCCCTTGGTAAGCGTGCGCAGATAACTGGTAATCCCACCGGAATTTAAATGCGTTGTTAAAAATAGAATCTTCAACTGTTCTCCTTAAGCAAAAGTTCAATCTGCTTCACGACTTCTTCAGGTGTAATATCTTTCATGCAGGCATGAGTTAAGATTTTACATCTTGGGCTATAACATGGACTGCACGTTAATTTCCTCTCGAGAACGACAATCTTCTTAGCAGGCGGGGCGTGCCGCGTTGAACTTGTTGGTCCAAAAAAAGCAATGACTGGAACCTGCATTGCCGCCGCAATATGTAGTGGTGCCGAATCAGGGCTTAAGAAAACTTTACAACGTTTGATAAGCGCCGCCAGTTGCAAGACATCGGTCTTACCAACAAATATGGCTGGCTTAGATCTGGCAATCGATAATAAATGATTCGCCAGGGCACGATCTTTATTCATGCCGGTAATAATGACACGGATATGTTTAACCGCCAACAGATCACATACACGCGCGATATGCTCAATCGGCCAATTCTTTGTTTTCCATTTTTCGGAAGCAGCAATATTGATCCCAACAATCTTACTCGTCGGCCCGATCCATTCCGATTCTAATAAATTCTTGACATAAACTTTATCCTTCTCATACGGCCACAGTTCCAGATGTTGACTTTCTTGGGAAGAGATCCCCAATTTTTCTAAAATCTGAAATTGTTGCGTTACCGCGGGGATATTTGGCTGATATCCTTTTACCGGCGATGTCAATAAAAAGCTCCATTTGCCATTATCAAAACCATAACTTTCTCGAGGGAAACTAAACGCGCTAAGCATATGGCTTTTACGGTTACTTTGGAAATCAACAATTTTATCAAAGTTATAGCGTCGTAGTTTCTTGCCTAATCTAAATAATTTAAAAATCCCCCG
>JAHFGL010000041.1 GCA_023247445.1 Candidatus Omnitrophota bacterium
TATTCTGGCCGTATTTATTTTGTTGACAGTTTATGTCAAGTTTTATGGCAAAGCGGGCATTCTACAAGCCCTTAACACTTCTTTAAAAACAACAGTTACCATTGAGGACATTTATTATCATGTGCCATTTGGTGTTAGCGCTTACAAGATTACGGTTGGCGATTATTTTCAAGCTGATGCAGTTAGTGTTCAGATTAATCCCAAATCATTTTTTCAGCGACACATTATACTTTCCGACGTTCTTTTGGTTAAGCCGGAGGTAATTATTAAAAAGGAATTAAAGGTTCAAGAACCTGCACCAATAGAAAATGTGCCGCAGACGGCCGGCGCACAGGGAGGCGTCGCCCCAGTTTCACAACCTTCATCGGTAGTTTCAGATGATAAAAATTTATCGAAAGATCAAAGGCCTAAGGTATACATTGATCAGCTGATCGTCAAAGATGGGCAGGTTTCTTACAACAATAATGCCCCGCGTGATACTTTTCAGTTTCAATTAGAAAATGTGCAACTTCGTGCGCAGCAATTAACGTGTCCATTTTCTAATGAGCAAACACAATTTTCGTTAATCGGACGTTTAGCAGAGGATCAAAGTCCTTTGGCGGGCAGCTCGGTGCAAAGTTCAGGTTGGTTTAATATGGTTGAAAAGAATATGCAGGCGCAGTTAAAAGTTGAGGATCCCGGGAAAAAGGGTGGATTAACAGCAAACATTGTTGCCAAAAATAATCATGCGACGGTTTCTGGAGAACTAAATTTAAATAATTTTTTAAGTAAGTTTAGGAAAAAGGAAGATTCAGGCGCTTCTTCGGTGGATGATATTGTGACGAGTGTTTTATCTTCGATGGAGATTGGCGCCAAGTTTTCGTTTGAAACGAAAATGGATGATTTTCAGGTTAACAATATTGCGTTTTCAGGAAGTGTGTCAACAAATTCGATTTCGGATATGTTGCCTGCGGCTGGCTCGACGAAATAGTTGTGTGATTGGGTTTTTGTGATAGAATGGCGACAATAAAAATTTGTTAAATTGTTGTCCGTGGTGGGCGTAGCTCAGTTGGTTAGAGTACAAGATTGTGGATCTTGTGGTCGCGGGTTCAAATCCCGTCGCCCACCCCAGTTTTCTTTAAATTTAAAAGCGATTCAAGAGAAAACTGGGGTTGTACTTGTTTCCATAAAGATTTTTATAGAGAAACAAGTGCACCCTTGATGAAAACAGGGCACCCCAGTACTGAATCCCCGAGAAATCACCTCGGGGATTTTTTGTTGCCTATTATACTTTGGTATAATTGATTTGTTTGGCCATGCGTATAACAATACTAAAAAAATAATTAATTATTTTTGATAATCTTTCGATTTAATCTCGACAACTTAGGAGAGTGTTGCTATGCCATCAGAGAAAAAGAAAATTTATATTGTAGATGATGATGAGTCCGTCTGCCGCGCGCTCAAAACCCTATTAATGACTTTTGATTTTGACGTAACAACATTTAATTCTGCGCGAAGCTTCTTTGACGCCGTGCCCAATGATGCGCCAGGTTGTTTAGTTCTGGACATTCATATGCCAGGATTAGATGGGTGGGCTGCGCAAAGAGAAATTTTGGCTTCGGGATCGAAACGCCCCGTTATTTTTATTTCTGCTGAAAAGCAGGATAATGCCGCCGAGCGTGCCCTAAAAGTTGGGGCGGTGGGATTTTTACAAAAACCATTTAATGGCCAAACGTTGGTTGATCTTATTAATGTTGCCTCAGATGATACCAAGGGCATAGCTAAATAAATCACAGAGAATTTTCGTTTTGGACTACAATGT
The DNA here is from genome assembly GCA_023247445.1 of Candidatus Omnitrophota bacterium. Classification (GTDB taxonomy): domain Bacteria; phylum Omnitrophota; class Gorgyraeia; order Zapsychrales; family Zapsychraceae; genus JAHFGL01. Next base: position 1,802 of record JAHFGL010000041.1, read on the forward strand.
TAATGTAAACCGTCAAGAATTAAGAAACGACTACCCATGAAACAGATAAAAAAAATAACGACGAAACAAAAACCGATCCGTCGGACTTTAAAAAAACTGCCATTGAAGAAAGTAACTCGTATTAATTTAGAAAAGAAAGTGCGCCAGCAAACTAGTGAGCTAAAAATTCGCGATGGGCAATTAAAACTAGGAGCTGATAGAGAGAAGTTGGGGGCTGATAGAGAAAAACTGGGGGCCAATAGGGAGAAACTCGCTGAAGAGCAAATACGGATTCGAACCAACGCGATGGAATCCACATTGGATGGCATTTTTATTATCGACATCCAAAAGCAAAATTTTCTTGTTGTTTATGCTAATAAAGCTTTTTATACGATGACAGGTTGTGAAAAAAAAGAGATTCTCGGACAAAATTATTTTTCACATTATGGACCTAATACCGATCCTCGGATTATTGAGGAGATAAAACACACACTGCTTCAAGGAAAATCTTTTCATGGAGAGATGCTCAATTTTAAGAAGAATGGTGAAAAGTATTGGAATCTACTACGCATTGCCCCCGTGCGTAATGCGAGCGGCAATATCACTCACTATGTAGGGATTAAGACAGACGTTACACTTATGCGGCAAAGAGATTTAGAGATTAAAGAACAGCGCGAAGAACTTTTGCATGTGACAAGGGTGGGAAAACTTGCGGAATTTGTTTCTTCCCTTGCGCATGAAATCAGCCAACCCTTGACGGCGATTCTTTCTTATGCGCAAGCAGCTCAGCGTATGTTTGCCAACAAAGAACCTCAACTACAGGAAATTTTACAGTACATTATTAATGATGATCAAAGGGCTGCTGAGGTTATTAGGCGGTTGCGGTCATTGTTAAAAAAGAATAAGCCAACATTTGAGCTTCTTAATATTAATTCTCTTATTGAAGATACAGCGGCGCTGATGATGACGCATATTACTGTGAGAAATAAAATTATTAAATTTAAGTTGGAGAATAATCTTCCGCGCATCCAAGGTGATCGAATACAACTGCAACAGGTTCTTTTGAATCTTATCAGCAACAGTCTAGAAGCGATGGAAGAAAAGAGTGATTCTCGGGAACTGTTGATTACGACATCGCGTAAAGATCTCAATACGATTACGGTCGCGGTTAAAGATTCCGGATGCGGCATTCCAGAAGAAAATATGAAAAAGCTTTTTGCTCATTTTTTTACCAGCAAACCAGATGGTTTGGGAATGGGATTGTCGATTAGCCGTTCGATTGTTGAAGCGCATGGTGGTCACTTAGAAGGCGAAAATAATCCAGATCGTGGGGCCACTTTCTTTTTTACTCTTCCCATCGTCAGAAAAGAGGATGTATGAGCGGTCAATCAATCATTTATGTCGTTGATGATGATGTTTCCATCGGCAGGGCTTTATCTTTATTGTTAAAATCACACGGTTTTGTAGTTGAAACATTTACAGAGGCTGCGAGCTTTTTAGCTTTTAAACATCCTAAAGTGCCATCATGTTTACTATTGGATATTAGCTTGCCGGATATTAACGGACTTGTCCTTCAAGAAAGAATGGTTCAACAAGAGATTAATATTCCGATTATTTTTATTACAGGGCATGGTGATGTTCCCAAGAGCGTAAAGGCGATCAAGGCCGGAGCCATTGATTTTTTTATTAAACCTTTTACTTCAACCAAACTTCTTACGGCCATTACGCTGGCCATTGCCGAAAGTAAAACCAGAAACAAAAAACAAGCCGAAACAGCAAAAATTTGGCGAAATATTAAGACACTTTCCCCTAGAGAGCTTGAAGTCTTTCGCCTAGTCGCCAATGGGATGTTAAATAAACAAATTGCACTAAAGCGGGGAACTGCCCTTCAAACGATCAAGGTTCACCGCGGTCGAGTCATGCAGAAGATGCAAGCCAAAACTGTCACCGAACTTATCCATTTCGCCCAAAAAGCGGGTCTCACTTCCCTCCAGAATTGATTTTAACGTCCACAAAATCCAAGATTATACCTCGGTACAATTGATTCATTTTTGATCCTTCCCTAAAATACCATCATGAAGTTAAAAGACACAATAGAAGTGACTCGCAAATCTAAATTTCATAAACAGAATTTATAAAAAGGAGCAGAGATATTTTAACGACCTCGATGTTAGGTTGTAACGCGATGAGAGGAATAGGCCAAGATGTTGAGAATGCTGGGGGAAGTATTAAGAGAACTGTAGATCATAATGATTAAAGATACCATTGCAGAAATGTGAAATACGGCAAAAAGAAAGTAGAGGCTATCTATGGAAGAGGTAAAGGAAGATTTGCTGAAAATCTTGAATCAGGCGCTTGAGTTAGAACATACGGCGAGAATGCAACACTCAACGCGAGCTGAAATGATTACAGCGACTTTGGCTAAAATTGAAGACGGGCATAAAGTCAAAGGCGCAGAAGAAATTATGGAAATAAATTTAAGAGACGAAAAAGAAGCCATTGTTTTTTATAAGTTGATACGTAGTAAGGTTGGGGATTATAGAAAAGAACTTCAGTATGAATTTGAAAGACTTGAAGGAGAAGTTCGTAATGTCATTAGCGATGAACAAGAACATTTAGAGAGGCTGTCATCAATCATCGGACAATTAGAAGAAAGGGTGGAAAAGAAGAAACATTATGGTTATACAAGGGGAGTCGAAAACTTATACGCTATAAAATAGAAGGAGGAGTCATGTTTAAGAAATCAATGAATACGTTGCAAGTTTTAATCTGTGCTGTTTTGGTTTTTCAATTAGTAGGTTGCGGGACCATTATGTATCCAGAACGTAAAGGACAAAGAGGTGGACGTTTAGATTCTGGTGTTGTGATATTGGATGCGATTGGACTACTTTTTTTCTTTATCCCGGGCGTTATTGCTTTTGCCGTCGATTTTAACAATGGGACGATTTATCTGCCAGGAGGACGTTTAGGTTCTCTAAATACAAAAGATTTAAAACAGGTGAAATTCGATCCTAAGCATAGCAGTCTCGCGAGTATTGAAAGAACAATCCAGAAACAGACCGGTTGCGCCGTAAAATTAGATCAGTCTAATATGAAAATTATTAAATTAAAATCAACCAACGATATGAAACTACAGTTTGCGCAAGTTTTACCAGAGATGCAGAATAACCATATTGTTCTTAATCGCTAAAGGAGAGATTCATGACTATAGAAACTTTATTATTTATCATCGTAATTCTTTTGGTCATCGGGGCGTTACCTACTTGGCCTCATAGCCGGTCGTGGGGATATGCCCCGACGGGTATTTTGGCACTTCTTTTGATCATTTTTCTTGTTTGGGCCGTTGCCGGAGATCGCCCACTTTTTAGGAGTACGGGGGAAGATCTTAAAGAAGCGGGTCGAGATGTAGCGGACTCCATCAGACATGCCGTTCAATAGATTAGGGGAAGGGCAAGTCAATGTGAGGTTTTAAAAAACAGTACAAATTGAAAGGAACGTGTTCCATGAATGTAAATTATTTAAAAGTATTTGTTACGGTTACGGCCGTACTAGTAATGACTAGTATTTCTGTACATGCAACCGAGATGTCAGATGTGCGTCACGTATCAGGAGAAATTGGCTGGGTTGATATTCAATTAGGCCAATTAGAACTTAATAAAGAAACACCTAGAGGCACGAAAACTATAGGGTATAGAATCTCTCAGAATGAGACACGGGTCACTGATCCAGCGGATCAGAAGTTTCTTAGCATCGAAGATTTGCGGGCAGGTCAATATGTCACCATTGATGTCATCGATGGTCAAGAAGATAAAATTGTTCAAAAGATTGTCGTGGACCCTATGCCAGTATCTGAGTATCAAGTAGCTTTTGGTGTTCTTAAGGCGATTGATGTCAACGCTGGAACTCTTACAGTGGAAGAAAGAGTAAGAATTGGTCAAGTGGAACAAGCCAGGGACTCTTATTTTGTTTTTGATCCTAGAAGTATCGTTGTTATGCATAGTCCCAGCAAACAACCGGTAGAATTAGTGCTAAAGCCAGGTGATGTTGTCAAGGTTGAATACATGTTGTTGGATGGGAAACAACAAGCGCGATACATTACGCTTTATTCACCAGTTGTGACGAGCACAACCACAACGACAACCATCATCACTACAACTAAATAATGATAAAAATGAAACGTAGTTAACGTTGTATAACCTAAAGGTAGGAGGCAATTAAAATGGCGAAGAAAAGTCGAGGCGGAAGAATGACAGCTGCAAAAAAGCGGGCTTCTAAGACACCAGGCGGACAAGGAATGGTAAAGAATCGTTTGGCTGGTAAGAAAATTATGTCCACGTAGATATGATATTAACTATTCTCCACTCGCCTCACGGCAGGTGGAGAATGGGTAATATCAAGTGAAAGGATTTTACTATGTTTAATGGTAAGAATTTAGAAATTGAAAATAGAATAGAAAAATATCAAGCCCTAGCTCGTGCGGATGATGATGGTTTTGCTACAGCGAAACAGTCTTCGAGCGAAACAAACAGGATCGCAAAAAATAATCTTAAAGCGCCGTTAACGGATCAGGGTTCAGAGTGTTGGGGCGATTTGTGGCAGTGTATAAAGGCTAGATATTCTCGATTTTTAGACAGAAGTAGTAAGATCCAAAAGGGGCATATATGATTGGGATGATTCTTTATTTATTAATGGGTAAGAAATAGTATGTGGATGGAATATTTATCAATGATTACAAAATGGATCTCTGATAAAGCGGCGCAATCATTCGTGGCTTTTTTGGCCTTTCTTATTGTTTTAGTTTGGGCAGTCGCAGGAGTGCCCCTTCATTTTAGTGTGATGTGGCATCTGGCGATTGGCACATTTGCGGCTGTTATTTCAATTCTGATGCTTTTTATCATTCAAAACAGTCAGAACCGTCACACTATTGCGATTCAGCTAAAACTAGATGAAATCATTCGTGCTACCAAAGGTGCCCATAATGAAATGATGGATATTGAGAAATTGACGGATGATGATCTGTTGAAGATTCAGAAAAAGTATTGTTTGCTCGCTGAAAAAACAAAAGAAGATTTGAAAGAAGGTAAGTTGGATACACACACGCCCGATATTACCGCAATGATCATTGATGATAGAAAGTAGCTTTTTATCGTCTGTTATACCTCGGTACAATTGATTTAGTTTCGCCCTCCCCTAGAATATCATTATGCAACTAGAGAAATTATATCTTAAAGAATCGGGTGAAGTATCCACAGATAAGAAAGAAATTACAAAGGAGGTGAGATGAAAAAGAATTCTTTATTAATTATTATAGCCGTGTTTTTAACAACTTCGATTTTGGGTTGTAACACGATGCGAGGTGCAGGAAAAGATGTTGAGAACGCCGGAGGAAGTATTCAAAGAACTGTAGATCATAATGATTAAGGGTATTTTAATAAGATCATGTCAATTAGAGGGAGGAGGTCATTATGTTAAATTGGGCAGCCACATTTTTTATTATCGCAATTATTGCTGCAGTACTTGGATTTACGAGTATTGCGGGGTCAGCCATTGACATCGCTAAAATTTTGTTTCTTGTCTTTTTAGTTTTAGCGGTTGTTTCATTTATTCTTGGACGAACAAAGACGGTGTAGTTTTTTATTTGTTACGAAAAATTAAGCAACATAATAAAGAAAGGTATTTTATGAATGTAAATTATCCTAAAGTGTTTGTTATGGTTACAGCCGTTGTATTACTTACAAACGTCTCGGCGCGTGCCTCTGAAACAGATGAACGTATTGAAGCATCTGCTAAGAAATCTTATGTCTTTAAAACGTATCTTAAGGACGATAATATTAAAACTTTGTCCAAAGATGGCGTTGTCACATTAATAGGAACTGTTAAGGAAGAATCACACAAATCATTGGCGCAAGAGACCGTGGCGAGTTTGCCCGGGGTCATAAGCGTCGATAATAAACTAGAGTTAAAGGGAGAGCGTCCAGTAGAAGATTCTGATAGTTGGATCAGTATGCAAATTAAATATTCGCTTCTCTATAACCGGCATGTTAGCGGTATTAATACTCAGGTATTTGTTACGGATGGAATCGTAACGTTACAAGGCGTTGCAGCAAATCAGGCTCAAAAAGATTTAGCGGGTCAATACGCTAAGGATATTAAAGGTGTTAAAGATGTAAAGAATGAAATGACGATTGCTAAAGTTTCAAGTGAACCAAAAGAAACGATGGGTGATAAAATTGATGACGCATCCATCACCGCTCAGGTCAAGATGGCGCTTTTGGCTCATCATTCAACAAGCGCTTTTAAAACTGGGGTTGCGACAGAAGATGGTGTCGTCACTTTAAGTGGCAATGCCACAAGTGGAGCCGGGAAAGATATGGCTACCAAGGTAACAAGTGATGTTAATGGTGTAAAAAATGTGGTCAATAATATGACGATTATTGAAACTTTGTCGAAGAAATAATTTTATCATTGCAGCTGGCTGGTACGGGATATCAGCCAGCTGTTTTTTTTGACATTATCCAATATAATGGTCGTAGATGAAAAGTCCTGAAGCGATTAAAAAAATAAGAGTTATGACGTACAATGTTCATAGCTGTCGAGGATTAGATGGTAAAGTTCTTCCTCAGCGAATTGCCGACGTTATTGCACAGTTTAATCCTGATTTGGTTGCGTTACAGGAGTTGGATGTTAATCGAAAGTGGAGTCAAAGGATTGATCAGCCTCTTTTGATTGCGCAGCATCTTCGTATGCAATGTCATTTTCAGCCGGCGATTGCCATCGAAGGAGAGCAATACGGGATTGCTGTTTTGAGCCGATTTCCTTTTGAGATTAAAAAATCTATAGACTTACCGAGATACCCTAAAAAATTTGTTCTCGAGAAAAAGTATATTCCTTTATTAAAATATTTTTTTGAACCGCGTCATGCGATATGGGCTTCGGTAACAATTGGTGGAGCAGATGAGGTATATTTTGTTAATACCCATCTTAGTTTGCGGGCGAACGAGCGGCTTGCGCAGGTCAAAAGTCTTTTGAGTCAGCAGTGGTTAAATATGGATGCGCACAAAATTCCAACTATTCTTTGTGGTGATTTTAATGAAGGCCCGCATTCTCGAGGGTATCAATTAATTAAGACCTCATTTAGTGAAGTAAAATTTCACACGGATCATAAAGGTTCGAAGAAAACATTATTTAGTCCTTTGCCGCTTTTTGAAGTAGACCATATATTTTATAGCAACAATCTTCATGTTGAATCAGTTAATGTTCCAATGACACCTTTAACAAAAATCGCCTCCGATCATCTACCGGTTATTGCTGATTTTACTTTAACGAAGGAGTGTCAATAATGGGGATTTTCCCAATTATTATCATCGCTTTTCAGATTTATATTGTCTTTACGGTTATTGTACTTTTGCTAGATAACAGAGAGCCATCAGAGACTTTTGCCTGGATTTTTATTTTTATCCTTTTGCCGGGGCTAGGATTTCTTCTTTATTTGTTTATAGGTCGAAATTGGAGCAAAGGTTACGATCATAAAAGAAAACTCCCTCAATATATCGCAAAAAATCTTATCACATTATTTAAGCCAATCGATGAGGCTCAAGAAGGTCTTATTGAAATGATGGTAACCCGATCGAAGCTGCATCACGATGATTTAATGACGCTTTTATATCGTAATTCTAAATCGTTGTTAACAGCGAACAACAAAGTAAAAGTTTATCATCACGGAAAAGAAAAGTTTGATGATTTATTAAAAGATATTAAAGAAGCAAAAGAGTTTATTCACCTACAGTATTTCATCTGGTATTCAAATGACGCCTTAGGACAAAAATTAAAAAAGCTGCTGATTGAAAAAGTAAAGGAAGGGGTTGAGGTTAAAATTCTTTATGATTATTCTGGATGTTTTTTGACGTTAGGACGCGGCTATATCCGCTCTTTACGAAAAGAGGGTATCTTTATTTACCCATTCTTTAATTATTTATCTTCTTTTAAAACACATACGTTTAATTATCGAAACCATCGAAAGATTGCTGTAATCGACGGTAAGATTGCCTATATGGGCGGCATGAATGTGGGCCAGGAATATATTGATGGGGGCAAGAGATACAAATCATGGCGCGACACTCATATGCGTTTTGAAGGAGATTCTGTCAATATTTTACAGGCAATTTTTGCGATCGATTGGTACAACACCGTGCCCAAAGAAGATATCTTTGATAAGAAATATTTTCCTGCGCTTTCAGAAAAAGTTGAATTAGCGGGAAATCTTCCCATACAATTTCCAACATCCGGATATGATTCTCCATGGCCGGCGATTATGCACTTATATTTTTCTTTTATTACGATGGCCCAGAAAAACATTTATATCGTTTCACCTTACTTTATTCCTGATGCGAGTTTATTGGTGGCCTTAAAAACAGCGGCGATGAGAGGGGTAAAGGTGACGGTCTTGATGGCCGGTGTTTATGATAATCCAATCCCTTATTGGGCGGCATTTTCTTATTTTGAGGATTTGCTTAAATCCGGTGTTCGGATTTTTCAATATCAAAAGGGATTTATGCATGCCAAGATTTTATCATGTGACGGTCGGATGGTTTCGATGGGAACCGCCAATTTTGATATTAGGAGCCTCAAGTTAAATTACGAAGTTAACGCTGTTTTCTATGATGAGAAATTGACTAAAGAAATAGATCAGCAGATTGTCACGGATTTAGAAGGTTCAACAGAAGTCACGTTAGCTGATTTTAATCAAATCTCTTTATTGGTTCGTCTTAGAAATTCTCTGATGAGACTTTTTTCTGCTGTGCTTTAATCTTTATTGACCCATTTTATGATTTTAAGAATTGGTTATGTATTTCTGGATTAATTTATTAAAAAGGTTCTAACCTGATCCAGCCAGCGACCCCAGATTACGTAAACGCACTCATGCCCGTGATCGCGCGACCGACGACGAGGCTGTTAATCTGTTTCGTCCCCTCGTAAGAATACAAGGCTTCAGCATCAGCCAAAAAGCGGCCGACATTATGCGTAAGTAGGATGCCGTTTCCACCCATCAGTTCTCGCGACATGCTCGTGATTTGCCGGCAGCTCACTGTACAAAATATTTTAGCGAGAGATGCTTGTTCGTCGGAAAGTTTGCCTAAGTCCTGCAATTGGCTTAGACGAGAAACCATGCATTGCATTGCCGTAAGGAGAGAAAGCATCTGCGCCAACATGTCTTGCGTCATTTGGAATCCGGCGATCGGCCTCCCAAATTGTTCGCGTTTCATCGTATACGCAAGCGTATTCTCATACGCGCCTTTGGCGCAGCCAACCGCTTGCCAGGCGACGCCAACGCGCGTTTTTCTTAAGACAAGGGCGGTGTCTTTAAATGAATTTGCTTTCTGAAGGCGTCGTTCTTCTTTTACTTTACAATCTTTAAGTGTAATCAATGCATTTTGAACAGTTCGTAGCGACAGCTTGTGTTCAATCTTTTCGGTCGTCAGGCCCGGCGTTTGGCGGTCGACGATAAAGCCTTTGACTTGATGATCATCTTCATCTTTGGCCCAAATGATAATGTAGTCGGCAAACGTTGCATTGCCGATCCATTTTTTTTGCCCATTAATTGTCCACGTGTCACCGTTTCGTTTGCAGCTAGTTTTTAGTCCCATCGACGCTGCTGATCCCACGTCGGGTTCAGTGAGGCCAAAGGCGCCGATTTTTTCCAGTGATATCATGGAAGGAAGGAATTTCTGTCGTTGCGCATCGTCTCCGCATAAGTCGATTGAAGTCATCGCGAGTCCACAATGAACCCCCCAAAAAGTACAGATGGAGGTGTCGGTGCGCGCGATTTCTTCACCGATCATTCCTTCCAACAAATAATATCGCCCCTGACCACCAACCGATTTATCAAAGCTTAAACCACATATATTTAACTTCTTTAAGCCATCAATAATTTGGAAGGGAAATTCGGCTTTGCCCCAATATTCATTGGCGATTGGTGCCACTTCGGCAAGCATAAATGTTCGAACTTTTCCCAGAAGTTGCCGTTCATCTTCTGTTAATAAACCTTGAATGTCATAAAAGTCAGCATTGATGGGAGGCAATTTTGGATTTTTGCGTTTTTTGATTTTGCGCGCCTGGTCCAAAAGAAGAAGTAGCCCCTCGGAGTCGATGTCTTTTAGGAAAGAAAAAATGTGGGGGAGGCTGGCGAGTTTAACAAGATCGCCTTTCAAGTGTTTTTCTGCGCCTTGATAAGCGTCCTTTAATTTCTCAGATAAAGTATCCCAGGTATTTTCCACTTTACGCTCCCGTCATTTTTCCGTATTTCCTTTTGGGGAAATGACGAGGCTCGCCATGTATGGCGGCCTTGGTGATGAGAAGGTTAATATTGTCAGCAAAAAAAAATTATACAGCTTCTTTTATGTCAGTGTAAATTGTGTTATCGCTAGCTGCAAGTGTTTATTGTGGTATTGTAGTACGATGAATTAAATGTTAATCACTGTAATGATTAAAATTTTAAGGCTACGAGGGTAATTTAAATAAGATGTTACGCGAGACCAAACATTTAATGACTGAAACTGATACGCGCAAGCTCACAGAGAGTGATGCTGAAGTGACCTTTGTTGGGAGATCTAACTCTGGTAAAAGCACTCTCATTAATGCTTTGTGTCAGAAAAAGAATATGGCACGTGTGTCACAGGTTCCTGGAAAAACCAGAACTATTAATGTATACGAGGTCAAGCCATACCGCTGGATCGTCGATCTTCCCGGTTATGGATATGCGGTCGGTTCAAAATTGGGCAAGGCAGAATTTGGGCCGATGATAGAAGAATATCTAACCACTAGGAATAATCTTTGCATGGTATTTGTCATTCTGGATGCTGTTGCTGGGCCGACCAATCTGGATATTTCAATGATCAGTTGGCTTGTACATAATTCGTCCCCTTTTAAAATCATTGTCAATAAAATCGACAAGGTGGGGCCTTCAAAACTTGATGTGAGAAAAAAGGAAATTGCCGACGAGCTTATGGTTGATACGGCGGATATTTTTTGGATTAGTTCAAAGAAAAAGATTCAGATAGAACCTTTGCAAAAGCTGATCGCCACATTGTTGGGTGTGTGAACTGGCGTTTATTTTTTATAATAAAATTGAGTAGGTAATAGGAGGGAATATGGCGGATGAAAGATGTGTGGTATGTGGTTTGAGTGTTAAAACTAAAATTGTTGTTACACATAAAGAAAAACAATACAAAGTGTGTTGTTATCGGTGTAAAAAGAAATTTGAGACAGATGCCAAACAATATGTAAAATAAATTAAAAGGGGAATTTAAAATATGGAAATTAAAAGAAGCGGTTCACAACCTTCGACTAAAGGTTCCGCGGAATATTTTACGGGCACGGTGCGGATTGATCCGCTCTTCCAAGTAAAAGATCCTGCACGTGCAGCGGCAAACAGTGTTACCTTTGAGCCCGGCGCTCGAACAGCATGGCATACGCATCCGTTGGGTCAGACTTTAATTGTAACCGCTGGGTTAGGACGTGCGCAGCGCTTTGGTGCCTCCATCGAAGAAATCCGTCCAGGTGATGTAATTTGGTTTCCACCAGGTGAAAAGCATTGGCACGGCGCGTCACCTACGACCGCGATGACTCACATCGCCATTCAGGAACAGCAGGGCGGCAAAGCAGTTGACTGGATGGAAAAAGTTAGCGATGAGCAATATTCGCTTTGAGGAAATTGAAATGTTTTAGAATGTGCTAGAAACGATCACCCAGTTTCTTTCTAAAATTTTGTTTAGATTTAGTATAAATCCCTGACGAGTAATACTTGTCGGGGACTTCTTATGTTCAAGCAGTTAGGGTAAGAATAATTTTGGACTCAATGCTGTTAATATTCTTAATCTAAGGTAATATTAAATAGTTCATCTAAAATCATAGAGAGCTGTTTGAGGAAACTTAATATGTTGTTTCGTCACAAAATTGTTAAATGTATTGCTTGGTTTATTGGAGTTGTTGGAACCATCGTCATCCTCGGATGGGTATTTGATACTCCTGTCTTGAAATCTATCCTGCCTCAGTGGGCCAGTATGAAATTTTCAACGGCTACGTGTTTTGTGTCCAGCGGTGTAATGCTTTTTTTTATGGTTAAAGCCAAAGAGGGGCATTTTACTTTGGCGCAGACTTTTATTGCTATAGCCACGTTAATTATCACGATGTTCATGAGTTCTTTATTGATGTTTGTTATCCTACATGTCAAAACAGGTATAGAAGATTTATTTGTCAAAGAAAGTGCCCTAACTGCATTTACTCCTATGCCTGGCCGTCCATCCATTGGAACAATGGTCAATTTCCTTTTTGTTAGTATTTCTGGCTTAGTGGCCATGACGAGTTTTCGACGGGTTAGTAGTATTATGAAGGCATTAGCCTTTAGTATTTCTATCATCGGATCAGTGGCGATTATCGGTTATATATTAAACATTTCAGCATTTTATTACGTTTATAAAGATGTTAGTGGCGGAATGGCTTTACATACGGCGATATTATTTGTTTTGTATAGCGTTGGACTTTATCTGCTTTATATCAGAGAAGATAAAAATTCTCGAGCGGTAGGAGAATCATGAAATTTCGTCTACGTTTTTTAATTATCTTTTTATCTCTCATTTTTATCCCGGGTTATTTCTTGGCCAATATTTTAATTAAAAAATCCGAAGACATTGTTTTGGGGAATTTTGTTAATCGTATGGCGATTATCGCGGATATTGAAAAATCTCGTATTCTAGAAAATATTGAGAAGAACATGGAGCGGTTAAGTGGAATCACTAGCCGGACGCAATTACGCCGTACGTTAAAGACGTATCTTAGTACTCAAACTTTAGATGATAAGAAGTTAATGACCAAAATTTTGTCGGATGCGCGTAGTTCAATTTCTGATTTTGAACAAGTGTTTATTTTTGATCCTCGTGGGGATCTCATTTGCTCAGCAACTGGCGATATGCCCAAAGATTTTGATTTGAAGGCTATTATTGGGCAAGGGATGAAAGCTAATCTTTTTACCGTTGATGAGGATCTCTCTAAGCAAAAGAAAATACTATTGGCAGGTCCATTGTTGCTCGACAACGAATTGTTAGGTGTTGTGGTGATCGTTTCTAAGCCAAACAGTATTGCAGAGATTGCGTTATCGTTTGAAAGTATGGGGAAAACCGGTGAGATCCTTATTGCGAAAAGAACAAAAGAGGGTGACGCTCAATTTATTGCGCCTCGACGTTTTGAAAATGATCCAGGGGCGAAAGAGATTGTTGGTCAACTTCAAGAGAATGTACCAATAATACAGGCCTTGCGTAAAAATGAAAAATCTTTTGTCCATGCTTTCGACTATCGAGGTAAAGATATTATCGCGGCTACGCGGTATATAGAACCGACAGATTGGGGGCTTGTTGTTAAATACGACAGGGACGAAGCTTTGGGGCCAATTAAAGATATGGTAAAAGTTTTTTGGGGCATAGCCAGTATTCTTTTCGTCTTTATTCTCATCATCGCTTTAATTGTGGCTATTAGCATTGCCCAGCCCATTGAACACATGGCGGAGGTGGCTAATAAAATAAAAAATGGTCATCTGAAGACAAAAGTTGAGGATTCAGTACGATCGCTTGATGACGAAATTGGTGAACTTGCACGCACGTTTGACGGCATGACTACACAGCTCATTAATTTTAATACTGAACTGGATGCACAGGTTAAAGAAAAAACTAAAGCGTTACGTGAATCCGAGCAGCACTATCGCAGTTTGTTCAATTCAATTGATGAAGGTTTTTGTATTGTCGAAATGATTTATGATAAACAAGACAATCCGGTTGACTTCCGCTACTTGCAGGTTAATCCATCGTTTGATAAACAATCGGGACTCACGGACGTCCAAGGTAAAAGAATTCGTGAGCTTGTCCCTCAGCTCGAAAGTGATTGGTTTGAAATTTTCGGAAAAATTGCTTTAACGGGAGAATCAGCTCGCTTTGAAAATCGCGCTGAAGAGTTGCACCGGTGGTATGACGTTTATGCTTTTCGTTTCGGAGAGCCAGAAAATCGGCAAGTTGCCATCCTTTTTAAGGATATCACCGAACGCAAAAGAGCACAGGTCGAACTTTCAAAAAAGACTGAAGAATTGGCGCGATCCAATAAAGAATTAGAACAATTTGCTTACGTTGCTTCTCATGACTTGCAAGAACCTTTAAGAATGGTGACGAGCTTCACTCAAAAGCTTGAACGTAAATATATGGATATGTTGGATGCCGATGGGAAAGAATACATTTTCTTTGTTGTTGATGGGGCAAAACGGATGCAGATTTTAATTGATGATTTACTTACCTTTTCTCGTGTTGGGCAAAAGGATGTTCCATTTGTTAGGATCGACATAAATTTAGTTTGTAAGGCTATTCTGGAAGATTTAGATATATTGATCAAAGAGAATGAAGCTAGTGTTCAACTTGACACGTTGCCTGTTTTTTATGCGAATGACACGCAGATGATGCAGTTATTTTCAAATTTAATTTCTAATGCAATAAAATATCGTGCACAAAAGCCCCCTGTTATTAAAATTACATCTAGGGAAATAGAAGAGAATCAATGGCAATTTTCTGTGTCGGATAATGGGATTGGAATCGAGGAAAAGTATTTTGATAAGCTTTTTGTCATTTTTAAAAGATTACATACAAGGACAAAATATAAAGGAACAGGAATTGGACTTGCTTTATGTAAAAAAATAGTAGAAAATTACGACGGCCGAATTTGGATTGAGTCAAAGATAAACGAGGGAACAACATTTCATTTTACATTGAAAGGAAGGGAGAAAAATGAGGCCAATTGAAATTTTGTTGGTTGAAGATAATCCAGGTGATATTAAGTTAACCTTAGATGCTTTTAAGGAAGGAAAAGTCAGCAATAGACTTCACGTTGTTGAAGATGGTGAGCAAGCAATGTTGTATTTACATAAACAAGGAGAATTGGCCAGTGCTGTGACACCAGACATTATTTTATTAGATCTTAATTTACCTAAAAAAGATGGACGAGAAGTCTTGCATGAAATAAAAATGGATCCACATTTAAAAAGAATTCCTGTTGTTATTTTAACCACATCTGCGGCAGAGCAGGATATTTTAAAGGCTTATGATAATTATGCGAATTGTTATATCCGAAAACCTGTTGATTTGGATAAATTCATTGAGGTTGTTCATAAGGTGGAAGATTTTTGGTTAACTATCGTACGATTGCCAACAGATAGCCATTTGAAATAGACGAGGAGAATTGATGGATCAGAAAATACTAATTATTGATGATAATCGAGGTGATAAGCAATTGATTCAGGAGCTTTTGCAATCGGCTAATTTGGCTTATGAAATCTTATGGGCCGAGGATGGCGAGAGTGGTCTTGAACTCGCCCGCAAAAAAAATCCAGAAGTTGTTTTCTTAGATACATTAATGCCGGGAATGGATGGATATGAGGTTTGTCGTGAATTAAAAGTTTTGAGCAAGAAAGATATGTATATTATCATGATGACGGGATCTTTAGCTTCTGTTAGTGAGGCTAAGGCGAAGAAATATGGAGCCAATGGGTATTGTATAAAATTACCAGAATCAATTTTAAAAGCACTTTTAGTTTATCATCAGCAAAAAACGGTGAAAGTCGTCTCGGATAAGAAAATGCGGGTGTTATTAGTCGAAGATAATCCTGGCGACCAAAAATTAATGAAAGACGTTATTAAGGAGTCAGGGTTAAACATAGAGTTGTCTATTATCGATCATGCAGAAAAGATAACGAGCATTGCAGAGAAATTAGACGTTAATCTTATTTTAATGGATGTCATGATGCCTGGACTTCCTGGTGGAGATGCGGTTAGGTTGCTCAAGCATAATAAAAACACTAAACATATCCCGATTGTGTTTTTGACCGGTGTCTGGGCACGAAAAGATGAGCAGGATTCTTCTCGTGGAATAAACATTGAAGGACAACAATACCCGACCCTTTCTAAGCCGATAGATTTAAAACGATTTATTTCGGTTGTTAATAAATATGTCTAAAACACAAAAGAAAATTTTAGTGGTTGATGACAGCCCCATATCGCAAGAGGTGACTCGAAAGATTTTGGAGACGGCGCATTTTATAGTATTCTCGGCGTGGGAAGGCGAGGAATGTTTGAAAATGGCTAGGTCGGAGAAACCAGATGCTATTTTGATGGATGTGATCCTGCCTGATGGCGATGGCAAAGAGTTTGTCAGACAGTTAAAAAAAGACGCGTTGATTCAGTCCATTCCTATTATTTTTATGACAAATACGGTCAAGTTAGATGATGACAAAGGTTTCGAGGCGATAGATATTGACGGCAATCTTTATCGAGCTTTTGCTAAACCGCTTCATCATCCTAAAATATTAAGTGTTATTCGAAAAGAAATTAATCGTAGTCGTAGTGGAGGGCTTTTGCCCAAATCGATTATTCAAAAAGTTTGATTCGGTTTTTAGTGTTTCAAATATTAAACAGTTTCGAGCTTCGACATATTTTTCGGCAACCTTTAAAAGGTTGCCTTTTTTTGTTGAGAGTGATAAAACAATGGAAATTAATTACATCGAGAAGGTTAAGAGGGAAAGTATTTGAATCAGATTTTGATGGATGAAGGGTTAGCAGAGAGGATGGAATGAAGCGAACAATTTTTATATATATGACAATTCCGTTGGCGATGGGGTTGTTCATGATGATGCCAATTTTAGGGCAGTCGACTCACGCGCAAAGTGAAAGTCAGACGAGGTTCAAGCGCATTCCGATACAATACATCGTGGCGTTGGGTGATCCAGCTGCAACCTCCGGGAGCGGTGCAGAATCGTGGGGTCTGTGGCGTCAAGATCCAGGTCCTCGGGGATGTAGGCTGGAAAACTATGATCAATTAAAGGCCGCAGGTGGAGTTGCTCCCCAACAGTGGAAATTCGACGATACAGACTGGTGGCTGGAGGAACACGGCTTGATTATGGAGAAACCAATCTTCCCTCTGCCTCCTGGTAAATATGTTGTTACAGGTGGCCGAAAGGTGACTGCCGTACTTATCGTTTATCCCAAGGACAAGGATGGTATTGGGCATTGGGAACTAGACAAAGGCGCGAAGCTATATGATGTGACGCACCTGCCTTGTCGCTGTGCACGCTACACACCGGCTACAAGTGATAGTTCGTGTTCACCGGCCAAGGCACAAATGACAGCATTTCCAGTTACTCCGGGGGCCTCAATGCCCCCAGTCGAGG
>JAHFGL010000061.1 GCA_023247445.1 Candidatus Omnitrophota bacterium
TCCCTTAAGAGATCCTTCAGTCGCATTCGCTCCTTCAGGATGACGATAAAAATGAAAAACAATACAGGCACGGCCCTTGTCACGGGCGGATCCAAACGTATTGGCCAAGCCATCGTTCTACGATTAGCCCAATTAAAATTCAACATTGCCCTGCATTATAAGGAATCCAAACAAGAGGCGGAAAAGCTGGCTAAGGAAATCAGAAAAGAAGGGATTCGGTGCGAGACATTTTCATGCAATCTCGAAGATCAGAAGCAAACTTCCACATTGATCAAAAAAGTTTACGCAAAGTTTCCAGATCTTAATCTCTTAATTAACAGCGCCTCGATTTTTAAAAAATCTGATTTTAAAACGGCGTCGCTAGAATCTTTGGACGAACACTTTAACATTAATTTTAAAGCGCCATTTATTTTGTCCCGCGATTTCGCTAATCTTTGCAAAAAAGGTCACATCATTAATATCCTTGATACAAACGTTGTTAAAAATAACACCAGTTACTTTACATATCTTTTATCCAAAAAAGCCTTGATGGAATTAACAAAAATGTCGGCTGTTGAATTGGCTCCCGCCATTCGTGTTAATGCAATAGCTCCTGGTTTAATTTTGTCACCAGTTCACCAAGATGAAACCTATTTAAATCGCCTGGCAAAGAATATCCCTTTAAAAATAAAAGGGGAGCCAAGTCAAATTACTCAATGTATTGAATTTTTAATAAATAATCCGTATCTTACAGGACAAATTCTATTTAACGATGGGGGAGAGCATCTTTTATAAACTATGGCTACGATACGTATAACAAATCTAAAATTAAGAACAATTATTGGCGCCAATGATTGGGAACGCGACATGAAGCAAGACGTTGTTATTAACGTTACCCTTGATTATGATGCCACCAAAGCCATCCGCAGTGACAACCTAAAAGATACCGTTGATTATAAGGTGATCACCAAGAAAATTATTAAGGCGGTTGAGTCATCAAACTTCATGCTTTTAGAAAAACTTGCCAGTATCGTTGTCGATATCGTCATGGAAAACCCAAGAATCAACAACACCTCAGTCCGTATTGATAAACCGCTAGCGCTACGCTTTGCTGATTCGGTTTCTGTGGAACTGCATAAAAAACGAAAATGATAAATCAGGCTGTAGTTGGATTGGGCTCCAATATTGAACCTAGCAAAAACATTCCTGAAGCTAAAAAAATAATAGCCCAGAAACAAAAAGTTATCGCTGAATCAAAATTTGTCGTAACAAAGCCCATTGGCTCAACTACCCAACCTGATTTTCTTAACGGCGCGCTGTTAATTGAAACATCTTTATCTCTGGAAGATTTAAAAACTGATCTTAAAAATATCGAGCGCCAATTGGGCCGCCATAAGCAAGCCGACAAATATGCCCCAAGAACAATTGATCTTGATATTGTTGTCTGGAACCAAACAGTAATCGACCACGATTTTTATGAGCGCAGTTTTCTCAAAACAGCTGTTCTAGAACTCATCCCTAATCTTAAATATTAAAAACTATGTTTCGCTATCTACTTTTATTCCTGGCCATCTTGCCCATACTAGAAATCTATACCCTTCTTAAAGTTGGCCCATACTTGGGCGCCTTCAAAACCTTGGTCTTACTTGTTACATCCGGAGTTGTGGGGGCCACGCTAGCACGCATTCAAGGATTATTAGTCGCCCAAAAGATGCAAGAAAGCTTAAACCGCGGCCTTATGCCTGCACAAGAACTAGTCGATGGCTTTTTACTTCTTGTGGCTGGGATATTGTTTATTATCCCTGGCTTTCTCAGCGATATCGTTGCTATTTTCCTATTAATCCCTTGGACAAGAATGCTTATAAAATTCATCCTAAAGAAAAAATTTGCAACCATGATAAAAAGTGACCAGACAGTTCAAATTACAACCTTTGACAAAAAGAATACTCAGTACGATGACATCGACATAAATTAATTTTTCCTTGCAAATGAGTTTGGAGTTGGTAATATAACGTCGTTTCAAAATAGGTTTCAGGGAATAGGGGTTAGAGATTAGTCAAAAAATATTTTTGCTAACCCCTATAACCTAAAACCTTACCCCTAAATCAATATGCAATTCCAAAACAAAATCACCATAGTTACTGGTTCAACCCGGGGCATCGGCAAAGAGATCGCCAAAGCCTTTGCGCAAGAAGGGGCGACTGTCATTATTTTGGGAAGAAATGCATCCGCCGCTGACCAAACTCGCGATGAACTGCTTTCGCTAGGATTAAAAGCGGATAGTTTTGCCTGCGATGTCACAAATGGTGCCAATGTGCAAGAAATCATCAACAAAATTCTTGACAAACATAAGTCGATTGATATATTAGTGAACAACGCTGGCATTACAAAAGACAATTTACTGCTACGGATGAGTGAAGATGATTGGGATGAGGTCATTAGCATCAATCTAAAAGGCGTTTTTAATTGTTCCAAAGCCGTTGCCAAACCAATGGTAAAGGCCAGGCAAGGCAAAATAATTAATATCAGTTCGATCATTGGAATTACAGGTAACGCGGGTCAGGCCAATTATGCGGCTAGTAAAGCTGGTATTATTGGCTTTACAAAATCCATGGCCAAAGAGCTGGCATCACGTAATATAACGATCAATGCCATCGCCCCTGGATATATTGAAACCGATATGACAGCGCAATTAAAGGAAGACACCCGTGAAGCCCTACTTAAAAATATTCCCCTTGGACGTTTAGGTATAGCCAAAGATGTAGCTGGTGTCTGTTTGTTCTTGGCATCTGCGGAAGCAAATTATATCACTGGGCAAACGATTGTCGTTGATGGTGGGATGGCAATTTAAATATTTGATTTCACACACGAAGGTTAAAAAGGAGGCAAATCCATGGCAGTTGAAGATAAGATCAAATCAATCATCGCAGAACAATTAGGCGTCAAACCAGAAGAAGTTACCCCTGAAGCATCATTCATTGATGATCTTGGAGCTGATTCACTCGATACCGTTGAACTCATCATGGCCCTTGAAGAAGAATTTAATGTTGAAATTCCTGATGAAGATGCTGAAAAAATGGCCACCGTTGGTGATGCTATTAAATATATCAACGAAAAAGCCCCTAAAAAATAATTATATTTTAAAATAGAACTTAAAGCCTCGGCAAAACTGCCGAGGCCTTCTGTTTATGGAGGTTTGTACACTAACCGGATCGATTAAAAGTAAACAAACCTCCAATATTGATTACCATATAATAATTAGAGAAATCAATAATAGAGAAATATGAATAAACGACGCGTAGTTATTACTGGTTTAGGTGTTGTTTCTCCCGTAGGAACGGGTGGAGAAAAATTTTGGAAATCCCTTGTCGAGGGAAAAAGTGGTATTCGTCCCATCTCGCATTTTGATGCCAGCCTTTTTGATTCCCGCATTGCTGGTGATGTCATTGATTATGATCCGCTTCAATATTTTTCAAGTAAAGATGCCCGCAATTTAGCTCGCTTCGTTCAATTCGCCGTTGTCTCCAGTTTAGAGGCGATGGCGCAATCAAAACTCAATGTTCAATATATTGACCCAACACGTTTCGGGATTTTGATCGGATCAGGAATTGGCAGCATCGACACCCTCGAAAGCGAATATCATAAATATTTAGAGAAGGGGCCGAGCCGTATCTCGCCGCATTTTATTCCAAAAATTATTATTAATGAAGCCGCCGGCCAAGTTTCCATTCGAACAGGGGCCAAAGGATTATGTACTTGTGTTGCGACCGCTTGTTCGACGGCAACTAATGCGATTGGTGATGCATTTCGTTTTATCCAATATGGTGATGCGGATGTCATGATTGCCGGTGGAACAGAAAGTGCAACAACGGTAATGGGGGTTGGCGGATTTTGTGCGCTTAAAGCATTATCTCAACGAAATGCAGAACCCGAAAAAGCATCTCGCCCATTTGATTTAAACCGCGATGGATTTGTTATGGCCGAAGGGGCAGGCGTTGCCATGCTCGAAGAACTAGAACATGCGAAAAAACGTGGCGCGCCAATTCTTGCTGAGATGGTGGGATATGGACGAACCTCTGATGCGTTTCATATTACGGCTCCAGAACCGATGGGGGAAGGCGCCGGCCGCGCAATGGAACTCGCCATCAAAGATGCCGGGCTTACAATCAAAGATATTTCCTACATCAATGCTCACGGGACATCGACAGAATTAAATGATAAAGTGGAAACATTAGCCGTAAAAAATATCTTTAAAGAGTATGCTAAGAAAATTCCGATGAGCTCAACTAAATCAATGACCGGTCACCTGCTCGGCGCGGCCGGCGGAGTTGAATTTGCCGCCTGCGTCTACGCTCTTCGCGACAACATCATTCCACCAACAATCAACTACGAAACACCGGACCCCAATTGCGATCTTGATTATGTTCCCAATAAAGCTCGCCCCGCGCAGCTAAGCGCCGCGATGTCAAATTCACTTGGCTTTGGCGGACATAATGCCAGCGTCGTTATTAAAAAATTTAAAGATTAATAGAAACATAATATTTCCGCTTTCGAGAAATCGAAAAGTGTGTTATATTCCTGTCTAAAAATTTGAAGGGAAAATAAAATGAAAAATTATAAAATTGCAGTTATCCCAGGCGATGGAACCGGTCCAGAAGTTGTGCGTGAAGGCATCAAAGTTTTAGATGCGGCCGCGCAAAAATTTGGATTTAAATGCGAGAAGGTTAATTTTGATTTTGGTGGTGCCCGCTATTTAAAAACCAAAGAAGTTCTACCAGACTCAGCGATTACCGAATTTAAAAAATTTGATGCGATGTTTTTAGGCGCGATCGGTCATCCCGATGTTAAGCCTGGAATTCTTGAAAAAGGAATTCTTCTACGATTGCGCTTTGATTTGGATCAATACATTAACCTACGTCCAGTTCAGCTGTACGATGATCGCTTTTGTCCTTTAAAAGACAAAAAGCCTGAAGACATCGATTTTGTCGTCGTGCGTGAAAATTCAGAAGGGCTTTATAAAGGCTTGGGAGAATTTCAACATAAAGGGACAAAGGATGAAGTAGCGATTCAAATTTCACACAACACACGTAAAGGTGTTGAACGCTGCTTACGTTTTGCCTTTGATTACACACGAAAATATGGAAAGAAAAAAAAGTTGACGCTTTGCGGCAAGACCAACGTCTTAACCTTTGCCTGGGATTTGTGGGAACGCACGTTTCATGAACTAGCCAAAGAATATACGGATATCAAAACTGATTACGCGCATGTCGATGCAACGACGATGTGGTTTGTTAAAAATCCAGAATGGTTTGATGTGATTGTTACCGATAATATGTTTGGCGATATCATTACTGATTTAGGCGCGATGATCCAAGGTGGAATGGGAATTGCCGCCGGTGGAAATATTAATCC
>JAHFGL010000062.1 GCA_023247445.1 Candidatus Omnitrophota bacterium
GTTACGTGCAATCATCGCAGAGTTTTGGTTGGGTTAAAAAAGAAAATATTGCAATCGGAACACTTGAGGAAATTAAAAATTTTATTTCATCACCAGAGTTTGTCATTGCCACGGCCCCCAAAGCCGACATTTTTTTAAATGATCAACGCATTCAACATTATGATTATGTTCGGATGGGAGTTAAATTGCCGCTTTTAGAAAAAGATAATGTGAAGGTTCAAGTCCAGATTCCACTTCGCCAAGATGATGGAAGTTTGATGATTAAAACTGGATATATGAATTTAGAAGATGTTCACGAGGGATATCTGCCGTACACGCCGCGCAACATCATTAAACAAGCCTTTCTTTTACTTAATGCCCCCTATGGTTGGGGAGGGATGTATGGCGAACAGGATTGTTCGGCATTCTTGCAAGAAATTTTTGGTACCGTCGGCATTTTATTGCCACGCGATTCGAAGGATCAGGCCCAGGTTGGATACCCTTTAGCCTCCTTTGATAAAACAGATAAAGAAGAAAAAAGATTGGCCGCGCTTAAAAATGCCGTTGGTGGAATAACTATTTTGCCGCTCAAAGGCCACATTATGTTGTTTTTAGGAATGTTGGACGATCGTCCTTTTGCGATTCATGAGACGTGGGGATATCGCGAGCGAAAGAGCAGCGCAGATGTTGTCCGCGTTTTAAATCGAGTTGTTGTTTCTGATCTTTATTTAGGCGCTGGATCAAAGAAGGGTTCGCTTCTTGATCGAATGCTGGCTATCAAAGCTATTACAAAAGAACAGTAATATAATTTAGAGTTTCTCTCGTTTATGCCACGAAAACATAATCATATTAAAAAGACAAAAGTCACTTCACTCAATGCGCCACTGGTTTCGCCATTTCGTGTTGCGACTGGTCAGCATGATTCTTTAGAGAATATTTTATTTTCAATTGAGTTGGCCGATGGCACGAATGGTTTTGGTGAGGCGGCGGTGGCAACACACATTACAGGCGAAACAATTGGAGAGACAACGAAGAATCTAAAAACGATCGGACAATGGCTAGTTGGCCGTGACATCGATGATTATTTAAAACTTTCCGCTGGGCTGCACGAACGATTACCGAAAAATAAGTCAGCTCTTGCGGCTATTGAAATGAGCTTGATGGATGCCTTAACACGTCAGTGGCAAATTCCTTTGTGGAAATTCTTTGGGCCAACGGCCAAGCGATTAGTAACAGATATTACAATTGTGATTGGCGATCTTAAAGAAACGCAAGACGCAACAAGGCAATATTTCCAACAGGGATTTCGAACCTTTAAAGTTAAAGTCGGGAAGAATTTCAATTTGGATTACGATCGAGTTATGGCGGTTCATCGTGTCGCTAAGAATTCAAAAATTATTCTCGATGCTAACCAAGGATTTTCAGCGGACGAAACGTTACGTTTTATAAAGATGCTTAAACGGGCGGGCATTAAACCTGTTTTGATTGAACAGCCAGTTCCCAAAGCAGATTGGGAGGGATTAAAGAAAGTAACAAGGCTGGCCGGAATTGCTGTCTGCGCGGATGAAAGTGTTTCAACACTTGCCGATGCCGCAAAAGCAATACGCGAGAAGGCGGTGAACGCCATCAATATTAAATTGATGAAGACGGGAATATTTCATTCGCGAGAGATTGCACTCTTAGCCAAAGCCAATGGTATCAAGCTTATGATCGGTGGGATGATGGAGAGCTCGCTTGCGATGACGGCCTCAGCTCATTTGGCGGCTGGCTTGGGCGGATTTGATTTTATTGATCTCGACACCCCATTCTTCATTAAAGACGGCCGAAAAAATAATCCTTATTTAAGCTCGAATGGCGTTTATGATTTACGAAAAGTCAAAGCTGGCATTGGTATTCATTTAAGTTAGACAAGTTAGAAAGACTAATGTCGTTCATCCGTCCTTCATTTTTCCAAATAAAATTATGGAAATTCGGACGGAAATTCACTTCCATTAGTCTTTCTAACTTGTTAAGAAGTTCCTAACATTTAACTCTATCAAAGGCGATAATTTTTGATGTTACGTAATCCCTGGCTCATTGTTGCTTTTCTTCTAGCCCTCGAAGTTTTCATTCTTTATTTAGCCAACCATGCGCGATTTAAAAAGTATTTTGATTTTCTTCCTTCGGTATTTTGGATTTATTTTCTACCGATGCTGGCCTCAACAGCCGGGTTCATTGACGCTAAAAGTCCAATTTATCAACTCATTTCGACAAATCTTTTGCCGGCGAGTTTGTTTCTCCTGCTTATTACGGTCGACATCAAAGCCATTTTAAAGTTAGGGAGGGTGGCGCTCATTATGTTTTTTGCCGGTAGTGCAGGAATTGTTTTTGGTGCGCCGCTAGTTTTCTTTTTATTTAAAGATATCATCGGTCCTGATTTTTGGATGGGGTTTGGCGCTATCGCGGCTTCATGGACGGGGGGAAGTGCCAACATGATTGCCGTTAAAGAAGCAATGACCACGCCAGATGCTGTTTTCTTGCCGATGGTCATTGTCGACACGATTGTCCCTTATGTGTGGATGGGGATTATGGTTGCCCTTGTTAGCTTTCAACCGCTTTATGATAAATGGAATAAATCCGATCGAACAATTTTAAATGAGCTGGCGGATAAAACGAAAGATGCCTCCGCTGATAAAATACAAAAATTAAATTTCAAAAATGTAATATTGATTTTGCTGATCGCAGGCGTTGGAAGTCTGGCGGCGCAAAAGATCTCTCATTTCCTACCGGTCATTAAAGATATTATTTCACCCACCGCATGGACAATCATTGTTGTCTCAACGCTTGGATTGATTCTTTCTTTAACAAAGGCCAGATCTGTTGCCCAGCTTGGTTCAACGCGGGTTGGATATTTTATTTTGTATTTTGTTTTAACGACCATTGGCGCCAAAGCGAATATTTCTAATATCGGTTCATCGCTTATCTTAATTTTAAGTGGATTTTGCCTCGTACTTTTTCATGCGTTTATTCTTATCATAACCGCCCGGCTCATCAAAGCCCCGATGTTCTTGGTGGCAGTGGCCAGTCAAGCCAACATTGGCGGCGTTGCCTCAGCCCCCATTGTCGCTGAAATTTACCAACCAGGCCTGGCGTCCGTTGGCCTGCTTTTGGCGATCCTTGGCAATATCGTTGGAACCTATTTTGGCATTTTGGCCGCCCAACTTTGTCGATTGTTTATTTGAGATTGTGGTCATAAATTTTTATTGACCCTATATAAATATAGTATATACTTTTGGTGTATACGAAAGGAGATCGATATGAAAGTTTTATCACTTAAAGTAAAAGATGACATATTTAAAGAAGTTGAACATGTGGTCAGGCAGGTTCATACTTCCCGCAACGCCTACATTAATCAGGCGTTACATTTTTACAATATGTTCAATAAGCGTCGACTCTTAAAAAAGAAACTTCATGAAGAGTCTAAAGCTGTACGAACTGTTTCTTTGGAAGTTCTCCATGAGATGGAACAGATCGAAGACGATTTAGTTTCATGAAAATAATAAAGTTCAATATTTACATGGCTGATCTTAATCCTCGGATGGGAACAGAACCCGGGAAGGTTCGGCCTGTGATCGTTATTCAAACAGATCTTCTAAACGATACTCATCCCAGCACCATTATTTGCCCTTTAACGACGAAAGTTGTTAAAGAATCAACGATTCTGCGCATTCATATTCCTAAAAAAGAATCCCACCTTGATAAAGATTCCGACATTTTAGTTGATCAGATCCGCTCCATTGATAATCGCCGATTTAGAAAACATATTGGCAAGCTTACCTTTAATCAGCAGCACAAGTTACTTGAGAGTCTGAAAATATTAATTTTAGAGTAGTTGAGGCTATCGAGGTCTTTGAGTTTGTCCGATATAAACCTTAGATTTTGACTGTTTTGCAGAGATAGAGGAGCTAAAAATTAGTAGGGTGGACACCCTTGTCAAGCTCTTAAACTATGTTATACTTTCGCCATTATTATCCAAGAAAACGATTTTGAAAAATAGCTTAAAACCATTTATAGGAGCTGCTGAATGATCGTATATATAGAGAAGAGACGCCACAGCTTACCTTTTCGTCTATTGTCAGCTTTGATCGCGTTTAATTTTACTTTCACGTTAATTATTCCCCCTAGCCACGCCCAGTTACTTCCGCAAACATTCATGAATCTGCCTGTCCCCGGGACAATGCTTACGATGAGCCCGGAATTTGTTCCAACGTTAATTAAAGGAATCACAATCCATCCTGAGAATCCTTTGTTGTTTGATTTTATTATGGATACGGGAAACTCCAAGGTCGCTGGTGAAGAATTCAAAAAAGAATCGATGAAGCTGGTTAAATACTTCTTAGCTTCGTTGACTGTCCCTGAAGAAGATATGTGGGTCAACCTGTCCCCGTACGAAAAAGATCGTATCATCCCCGAACGCTTTGGTGTCACTGAAATGGGCCGCGACCTTTTGGCTCAGGATTACATTCTCAAACAATTAACCGCGTCACTCATGTATCCAGAAAACGAACTTGGACAAAAGTTTTGGGACCGCGTTCGCGCCAAGGCTAAAGAAAGATTTGGGACAACCGATATCCCGATGAACACCTTTAACAAAATTTGGATCGTTCCTAACAAAGCCTCGGTCTTGGAATATCACGGAACAGTTTTCGTTAAGGAAAGCAGCTTAAAGGTTTTACTTGAAGAAGATTATTTGGCGCTGGCAAAAAACTTGGGCAGCGAAAAATTTGGAACCGATCATGTTAGTGAAAAGGATGCGAAGGCCGCAACAAACGTCACCACCCAGATTGTTCGAGAGATTTTAATTCCAGAGATTGAAAAGGAAGTCAACGAAGGCAAGAATTTTGCCAACTTGCGACAGATTTATAACGGGATGGTTTTGGCGACATGGTACAAAATTCGTTTAAAGGAAAGTTTACTTGGGGCTGTGTATGTGGATAAGAACAAAACCAAAGGTGTGGACATTGAAGATAAGAATGCGAAGACAAAAATTTATAATCAGTATCTCGAGGCTTTTAAAAAGGGCGTGTATGAATATATAAAAGAAGATTATGATCCCAAGAGTCAGGAAATCACGCCGCGAAAATATTTTTCGGGTGGGTTTAAGCCAGTAACGGTGGCAGGAATACCTTTAAGGCAAGGAGTTCAGACCGACTCAACCATTATTCCTATAGAACGACCATACGCTTCTTTATCAACTGTCGAACAAGCGCAAGTTACCT
>JAHFGL010000042.1 GCA_023247445.1 Candidatus Omnitrophota bacterium
CCACCGCATCAATTTCATCAATAAAAATAATGCATCCCTTGCCGGAGCTCTTGGAAGCTTTGCGTCCTTGTTCAAATAAATCACGTACGCGTGATGCGCCAACGCCAACAAACATCTCAACGAAATCAGAACCGCTTAAAGAGAAAAATGGAACACCAGCTTCTCCGGCGACCGCTTTGGCTAAAAGTGTTTTTCCTGTTCCTGGTGGGCCGATGAGTAAAACACCTTTAGGAATTTTTCCACCGAGGCGTTCAAATTTTTTAGGTTCTTTTAAGAATTCGATAACTTCTTGAAGCTCTTCTTTCGCCTCATCAACGCCCGCGACATCAGCGAAAGTTATTTTGATATTTTCTTTCGATGACATTGTTGCGCGCGATTTACCAAAGGACCAAATCTTATTGCCCACTTGACTGCCGCGATAGGAAACAAACCAAATAAACATGATAATAAGGATAATCGGCATGAAAGAGAAAAATACCTGACTCCAGAATGTCTGTGGCGGGACGACTTTAAAGTTGGAAACGTTTGTTCGGATAAGATCAAGGATCTTCTCATCACTCTTCGGAATGTTTAGTCGAAATTCTGTTCCGTCTTTGCGGATGCCATGTAGAGTGTTTTCGGCGCTTTCAACAAGCTCTAATTGTTTAATTTCTTCAGTCCTGGGATTATCCATGAGCATCGAATAAAACTTGCTGTAGGTTATCTCTTGAGGCGTCCCCCCAGTTGGCATGGTTGTTGATTGACTCATTAAAATTAGGAAGATAAAACCAATGCCAATCCAGAACATCCAATTACTGTTGGGCTGTTTAGAATTATTTTTGGGTGATAATCCTTTGCGGGAATTTTTCATTCCAGGTTTGGGCAAATTAGGTTTCGGTGTGTTGGCATCAAGCATATTTTTTGGGTGTCCCTTTTTACAACGGTAATGATTATAACGGATTTGATTATTAATTCAATGTAAATTTATCCGTCGGAGATTAATGATTTTCGTGTTTGATGATTAAATCAACAGCTGTTTTCTCAATTGTAATTTGTTTAGGCAGTTGCAGCTTACTCCCTTTGGGTTTTGTTGCAATAAGCGTTTCCAGCTCATTAAGATGGGTTAGTGTTAATCTATTCATGTTGCCTTGCAAATGGGCAATCGCCAAGCGAATTAACATGCGCTGTAAGGCCTGATGCAGGTTAGTAAATGATGTAAGGTTAAAGGCGACTGTGTTCTTCCCTTTTTTAGATTGCGCCATTTTTTTATAGGCTTTTTGCGCCATAGTTTCTAACAATTCATAATCAGCACAACTGGTGTCCGCAATGTTGGTTAGAACTTCTTTGATGTTGGGATTATATTCCTTCTCTAATATTGGTAGAAGATTCAATCGAACCTTGTTACGGAAAAATTTTGTCTGGCGGTTTGTTGGATCCGTACGAAATGTCAAATGACGCGTTTTAAGATATTGTTCAATATCTTTGCGCCGTGTTTCTAGGAGCGGTCGAATAAAATGAGATTGCGCCATCTCTCTGGCGGGTAAAATTCCTCGTAGCCCCTGCAATCCCGCCCCGCGGATTAATCGCATCAACACTGTTTCTGCTAAATCATCTTGAGTATGGGCCAGGGCAATATGGTCAGCTTTAACTTTTTTTGCAACCCGGGCAAGAAAACTAAGTCGATAATTCCTGGCATTTTCTTCGATAGAGCCTTTTGCTTTTTGTAATTTGAACTTCGGTAGAGTTTCGGTTGTGAAAGGTAAATTTAATTGCTGGGCCAATTGCTCAACAAATTTTTGATCCCTGGCGGCGGTTGGACGTAGATTGTGATTAAAGTGAGCGATATGTAACTGAAGCCCCCAGGAATGTTTAAGCGCATAGAGAATATGAAGCAGCGTTACTGAATCTGCCCCTGCGGAAACACCAACAACAATGTGATCTGCTTTTGAAATTAATTTGTGTCTTTGAATAAAATGTTGAACTTTGTCAACTAAGTTCATGAGAGATGGGCTACTTACTCTGTAATCCTCGTTGTTCTTGGGAGGCTTCTTTGTAGGCTGCTCGGAGTTCTTTTTCATGTTTGGTATTGGGTGGACTGATCTGAAGATTAGCAAATCCTTGACGGATAATCTCGGCGTTAACAAACAAATCATCTTTTACTAAAAATACGTAAGCCAAGGTTTTATGATCTGTGTCTACTCTTTCGGCATCAAATTCTAAACGGACTTTTTTGCCTTCCAATAACTGTCGAACAAACTGATAGGATTGTTCTTCAATTGGTGTGGTCGGTTCAACTTTTTCTTCAATGACAAATCCGTTTTGATCGCGGTCAATAATTTGTTTGGGTTTGAAACTTGCTGGAGCTTTGAGCCCGATTAATCGTATTCGCTTCTCTCCTTGAATTAGGATGGTATCGACACTTAAAACCTTTTCTACTAAAACATTCTGATAGTTATCATCATTGTTTGAGAAAAATTCGGCTGGCGACTCACTAAAACTTGGTGTGGAAATCAGAATAAGACCAAAGGTTGCTATTAAGTGAATGTATGGTGGAATTGTTTTCATGGGGAATATGGTGGCGGCGAGTGGATTTAAACCACCGACCAATCGGGTATGAGCCGAGTGCTCTATCAGGCTGAGCTACACCGCCAAAAGGTATTTATTTGTCTAACGAAAAGTCAATAATGGGTCAAATTTTACGTTAAAGATATCCAAAGATCAAGGTATTTTTTAGATAAGGTCACGATTTACGTGTAGAAAATAACATAGAGTAAGGCGAGAACGACAATACAGGAGAAGATATAGAAATCGTTGAAATAAAAGAAGTCTAAAAGTCTTTCCGTGGGAGCATAGTTTATTTGTAGATTTTCTTTGGGGACATCACCACTGTTGCGTATGTTTAAGACCTCAACTTTTTTTAATCGTAAGAATTTATCCGCAATCCGATAGGCCTGTAGTTTTCTATGTTCAATGAGATCCATCACCTTTTTCTCAGAGATCGATAAGATTTGTGCGGTTTCACGAACGGAAATGTATTGAGTATTCGTTGACATGATTTTTAATTTGGTATTTTAAGCTTTATGCAACCTTTCCTGTGGCGGCCCATGAATCAATCTTGATTCGTTCAAATTTCCATTGATCTCCCGTTCTAAGCGCTGGGATCTTGCCTGCTTTAGCCAATATTTCAATTTCGTTAATATCAATTTCTAAATATTTTGCAACTTCATCAAGGTTTAGAAGGTTGTCCATCATCTGACAATGACCTTGAAAAACAGCCCCTTCGACAATATTTAATTTTGGCGTAACAATGTCGCCTTTGAGCGCCGCTGTTGGCATCAGCACAAGCATTTTATTGGCAACAATATTTCCTTTAACCTTGCCAGCAATAATAATGTTATCTCCTGTTATGTTGGCTTCTACCTCTGCGGTTTGACCGATTGTTAATGTTCCTTTAGTTTCAAGATTGCCACTAAACTGGCCGTTGATCTTAAGCATAACGGGATCGTTAAATGACAATGAACCTTGCATCTGGGCATTAATTTCAATTTCCTTGTTATCTTCCTGTTCTTTGACATCTCGTCTTGATCGAAAGGCCATATGCTTCCTCCCTTAAAAGGTGAATTAAAATATTATTAGATCAAAGGTTAATTGTGAAAATCCGGAAATCTTAATAATTTTAAGTCGTTGAAAGGATTTGAACTAGTGGTTCGACTATTTCTTATTTGTTTTTTGGCTCACCACTAGTACTGAGCGCCATTGAAATTGCGAATCCGTAATTTCAATGAAGTCGAAGTACTAGCTTTTATATAACAAAAAGAACTATTTAAGTCAACACAATCCACGGTTAATTTCAAAAATTTTTAACGCTTATTTGTTTTTTAAAGGTTTGTGATGAAAACTTAAACCCGCAATCATGGCGGCATTATCAATACAAAGCGACATGGGTGGAAAATAAACATCAATGCCGTTGGCTAAACATTCTTTTGTCAAAGATTCGCGCAGTGAAGAGTTGGCTGCGACCCCTCCTCCAACCAAAAGAGTCTTCGTCTTTAATTTTTCGCAGGTCAAAAGACATTTTTTAACAAGAATATCAACGACACTTTTTTGAAATGAGTACGCCACTTGGGCTACAGAAAAATTTTTATCTTTCTCATGATCACGTTTGTAATAAAGGACAGCTGTTTTGAGTCCACTAAAACTAAAATTAAAGGTGTTGGGTAGCTCGGCCGCAGGAAAACGAATGTTTTTGTTTTCTCCTGTTTTTGAAATTTTGTCAATGACTGGTCCGCCGGGATAACCGAGTCCAAGAATTTTGCCCACTTTATCAAAGGCTTCCCCTGCGGCATCATCAAGTGTTTCTCCTAAGAGTTTAAAATGTTGGAAGTCTTTTACGTGATATAAGCTCGTATGTCCACCGGAGACAATTAATCCAACCGCTGGTAATTTAGGAGTCTTTATTTCTTTTTTTGAGATACCTTTTGCAAAGAGAAAATTGGCATAAAGATGCGCCTTGATATGATCTATTTCAAACAAGGGTTTGCGTAGCGAAAAGCTTAAGGCACGGGCAAAAGAAAGTCCAACCAAGAGTGATCCAATTAATCCTGGGGATTGAGTCACCGCGATGGCATCAATATCTTTTAAGCTGATGTTAGCTGTGGATAAAGATTGTTCCACAACACTATTGATACATTCGAGTTGCCTACGAGAAGCGATCTCGGGGATCACCCCCCCATACTTGCTGTGTTCTTTTAAGCTAGAAACAACGACGTTAGAGTAAATGGTTGCGCCGTCTTCAACGACCGCGGCCGCTGTTTCATCGCATGAAGTTTCAATACCTAAAATATTCATAAGAATAGAAAGGGTCAAGGGGCATGGGGCAAGGATATTTATGATTTCCTTAATCCTTGACCCTTGTCCCCTGACCCTAAAGTAATTACGTTTTATTATCTTCAGATTGTGCTACGACGGGGGTAGCCGCTGTCCCATCAAATTTTTTAAAAACACGAATGCCTTTTAAGACATTGATGGCTGTTTGTACTTGGATATCATTTAAAAGACGTTGTTTGACTTCTTCTGCCTTTTTATCTTGTTTTAATTTTTCAGGATCTTTGGTTTCATCGAGCGTTACTTTATCGAAAACTTTTTCAACAGATTGTTCTTTCTCATCTTTTCCATTCTTTTCTTCTTTTTCCTCTTCTTTGCGCGCTTTTGGTTCAACAACAACATCAGGGATAATTCCTTTTTCATGAATAGATATTCCAGATGGCGTAAAATATTTACTCGTCGTTAAACGAAGCCCAGATCCATCGGGTAAAGGAATTACGGACTGAACTGAACCTTTGCCGAAGGATTTTACTCCAACAAGGATGGCACGTTTGTTATCCTTTAAGGCCCCGGCTAAAATTTCACTTCCGGAGGCGCTTCCTTCATTGATTAAAACAACCATTGGCCAGTCGATTAGATGATCTTTGTTATTAGAGTAAGTAATCGTATTTTCTGATTGATGACGCCCTTTGGTTGAGACAATAATTTGTCCAGGGGTTATAAATTCTTCAGTAATTCTTATCGCGACATTAAGAAGCCCACCGGGGTTATTACGTAAATCCAAAATAAGGCTATCCGCACCATCTTTTTTTAATTGATCAAGAGCTTTTCGAAATTCTGTTGCTGAATCTTCACGAAATTCGGCTAAATGGACATAGCCAATTTTGTCTTCGAGAATTTGGGTGTATTTGACATCTTGAACATGAATAACTTCGCGGATGATTTTAAAATCTAGCAACTTTGATTCACCTTCACGTAGAACGGTAATATTAACTTCTGAACCAGGAACCCCACGTAATTTTTTAACAGCATCATTGAGCGTCAAATCTCTCGTTAATTCTTTCTCGATTTTAACAATGCGATCTCCAGCCTTGACCCCAATTTTCCAGGCGGGGGTATCTTCAAGAGGTGTGATAACCGTTAGCAAACCATCACGGATAGAAATTTCAATTCCCAGTCCGCCAAACTTTCCTTGGGTTTCTGTTTTTAATTCTGCATAATCTTCGGGATCAAGAAATTGACTGTGAGGATCAAGGGCCGATAACATTCCTTTGAGTGATCCATAGATTAAGTCTTTAGGTGTTTTTTCATCGACATAATCGGCTTGAATCGTTGTCAGCGCATAGCTAAAAAGTTCAATTTGCGAGTAGAGATCATCTTTTGTTTTTCGATCGATCTGTGAGATCGCCATCGTCGTGATAGAAAAAAGGGCAAAAACAGCTGTTAGGATGATATAAAATTTCTTACTCATGGCTTAAATTCTCCTTCTAATGATTTCACCAAATTTTTTAGGATTTCCTTTGCCCTGGCATTTGCGCATCGCTTGCCCCACTAAAAAGCCAATGGCACTGTCTTTGCCTTCCTTAACTTGAGCGACAACTTTGTCATTTGCGGCAATGATTTCATCGACGATTTTTTCAAGGACACTATCATCGGACTCTTGGGCGAGTCCTTTCTCTTGAATAATTTCCTCCGTACTTTTACCACTGTCGATCATAAATTTTAATGTGTCTTTGCCGGTTAAATTATTTAGCACACCTTCTTCTACTTTTTTGATGAGAGTCGTTAAATCTTGCGGGGTGATCTTTAAATCTTTAATTGTCATCTTCCGTGCGTTTAATTCTTGAAAAAGTGCGCCATTAATCCAGTTACATATTTTTTTGGTTTCAGCGTAATGTTTGGTACATTCTTCAAAGAAGTTCGCGATGTCAGGATCTTGGATAATAACGGCGGCATCGTATTCGGAAATTTTGTATTGATCGGTTAGGCGTTTTAATTTTTGCTGAGGCAATTCGGGAAGCGATTGACGTACGTGATCAATGACGGATTGATCAACCGTAAAAGGAACAAGATCAGGCTCGGGAAAATACCGATAATCATGGGCTTCTTCTTTGCTGCGCATGGCAAACGTCATTGCCTTTTCTTCATTCCATAGCCGCGTTTCTTGAATAATTCGTTCGCCGGATTCGACAATGGTGCGATGGCGATTCTCTTCAAATTCGAGCGCTAATTTAACGGCGCGAAAAGAATTCATGTTTTTAACTTCTGCCTTTGTGCCGAGGTTTGGCGCGCCCATTTCACGAATAGAAATGTTTGCATCGCAGCGTAAGCTTCCCTTTTCCATGTCGCAGTCAGAGACGTTTAGATATTGCAAAGTCAGTTTTAAAATATGTAAGTAATCAAAGGCTTCTTGGGCGGATCGTAGATCGGGATCGGTAACAATTTCAATGAGTGGTGTGCCGGTTCGATTGTAGTCAACGAGACTTCCGGTGGCATGCGCATCATGAATTAGTTTTCCGGCATCTTCTTCCAAATGGGCGCGCTTAATGCCAATGCGTTTAAATGCACCATCCGCGAGTGGAATCATTAAATATCCATCGCTGGCGATAGGTAAATCGAATTGCGAAATTTGATAACCTTTTGGAATATCAGGATAAAAATAATTTTTTCGATCAAATTTAATGTAAGGATTTACTTTGCAGTTTAACGCAAGCGCGACCTTGATCGCATGTTCTAAGGCTTTTTTATTTAAGACAGGTAATGTTCCCGGAAGTCCCAAGCAAACTGGACACGTCTGGCTGTTAGGATCTCGGCCAAAAACATTCGCACAACCGCAGAAAATTTTTGTCGCGGTATTGAGCTGAAGATGGACTTCTAGGCCGATGACTGTTTCGTATTTTTTTTCAGTTGTTGTTTGTGACATGGGAATTTTAAAGCCTTACTTTTCGTTTATGCCAATCAGTACTTTGTTCAAAGCTATAGGCAATGCGAAGCAACATCTCTTCGTTAAATGGTTTGGCCATGATTTGTAAGCCAACCGGTAATCCATCTTTCGAAAATCCGCAAGGAATCGAAATCGCCGGAATCCCCGCTAGATTGGCGGAGATTGTATAAATGTCGGATAAATACATGCTTAAGGGATCATTTGCCTTCTCGCCAATTTTAAACGCCGTTGTTGGTGCCGTCGGTGTGATAATCGCATCGTAATTTTCAAAAACTTTATCGAAATCATTTTTAATAAGTGTGCGTACTTTTAGTCCACGTAAATAATAATCATCATAATAACCTGATGATAAAGAATATGTTCCAAGCATAATGCGGCGTTTGACCTCTTTGCCGAATCCAACCGCGCGGGTTTCTTCATACATATCAACAAGTGGATTTTTTCTCATTTTTTCAGGATGGCATCTTAATCCGTACTCAACGCCATCAAAGCGTGCCAAATTAGAACTGGCCTCCGCCGTGGCAATAATATAATAGGTTGCGACGGCATATTCGGTGTGCGGCAAAGAAACTTCTTCAAAGATCGCGCCGGATTTTTCTAACATCTCGATCGCGTTAACGATAAGCTGTTTTACTTCGGGATCAATGCCTTCAATAAAATATTCCATGGGGATCCCGATTTTAATATTTTTGACTTCATTGACCAAGGCCTTGGTGTAATCGGGAACTGTAAACGGTGCTGAGGTTGAGTCTCGGGAATCTGTTCCTGAAATAATATTAAGTAAAAGTGCGGAGTCCGTCACATCTTTAGTGATCGGACCAATTTGATCCAAGCTTGAGGCAAAGGCAATCAAACCATATCGTGACACAAGTCCATACGTCGGTTTAAGTCCCACGACCCCGCAAAATGCGGCTGGCTGACGAATCGATCCGCCGGTGTCTGAACCCAGCGCCCAAATCGCCTCGTTGGCGGCGACCGCGGCTGTCGATCCACCACTTGATCCTCCAGGAACACAGTCCAATTTCCATGGATTATGTGTCGGACCATAACAAGAATTTTCGGTTGAAGACCCAAAAGCAAATTCATCCATGTTGGTGTGACCTAAAATAACAGCTCCTGATTTCTTTAATTTTTCAATAACAGTAGCATCATACGGCGGTCTAAAATTTTTTAAAATGCGTGATGAGCAGGTGACTTCTTGATCAGTTATACAAATATTATCTTTGATGGCAATCGGAATTGGAACGGGGCCATTCGCTTCTTTGGCCGTGGCTGATGCTTGATCATTTAAACGCACAAAAGCTTTAACATTTTCATCAGAGCGCTCAATTTGATCAAGGACCGCTTGGCAGACTTCACCAGAAGAAGTTTTCTTTTGTTTGATTAGATCGAGGATTTCGTGGGCCGTTAATTCGTTTAATTTCATTCAATGACTTTCGGGACTTTAAAGGCACCATTATGTTTTTCTACGGCAATTTTAAGCGCTGCCTGTTGCGGCAAGGAAGGTTTGACCACATCTTCACGATAGACATTTTTCAGCGGTAAGACATGACTGGTTGGTTCTACTTTCGAAACATCCAGCTTTTCCAGCTTCCCAACGTAATGCAAAATTCCTTCGAGATTTTTGGTAAATAAGGCACTCTCTTCATCACTTAAATGAATTCGCGCTAAGCTGGCAATATATTTAACATCTTTATCCGTAATCATTGCAATTTCCTTACTAACTTCTGAATCGGTCTATAAGAATAAGTCCATATACTAACATTATTGTTATTAATTGACAAGGCAAAACACGTTAAACTCTGGTTTTTTTGAGACAAAATAATTACGGAGCACACATTTGGGCTTTTAAATCTTCGGGGATAGCGGTTGGCTTAAAGTCTTCATTAAGGCTGACTAAGGTTACCTCCGCTTCAACAAGCAGTCGGCCGCTTTTTTTCTCATAAATTTTTTGATCGAAGATGATCTGGGCCGCGGTGGTCTGTTTTAACACCGCATCACAGATAATGGTATCCGCATAACGTGCTGGGCTTTTGTAGGTTATGGTACATTTACGAACCGCATAAAGAAATTTACGCTCACGAAACAGCTCAACACTTAATCCTTTCTTTTCCAGAAACTCTGTTCGCGCTTCTTCGAGATATTTTAAATAGTTGCCGTAATAGACAATGCCACCGGCATCTGTGTCATGATAGTAAATACGTTTTTCCAATGGGATGATTCCTTAAGCTAATTGTTATCAATCATTTAAATGAGATAGACCTTTGTATCATGGTGTGTTTTATGTGTCAAGAAATAGCTCAGGCGAATATGACCATTGTTAGAAATTTTAAAATACTTTAATTATAGCCCTTGCGCGGTTATGATTCTTATGTTACATTTATTTTAGCCACGGAATCCAATGTTTGTAAACAATAGGATTTGTGGCTTTTTTTTGCCGCAATATCATGTTTAGGGGGAAAACATGACTGAGAATCTTCAACAAAAACCGCAGGATAGTTCTGATGAACGTTATTTTCCACGTTGGGAAGTAAAAAATCGTGTTCTTTTTCAATTAGAAAACGATCTAGAAACCATACAAGCTCAAACCAGAGATATCAGTTGTGCGGGAGCGCGGTTAAGTATTCAGAAAAAATTGTCCCCTCATCAAAAGCTAAAGTTAGTTATCTTTTTAGCAAACGATACTTATGTCAGTGTTAATGGATCCGTTGTTTGGGAGAAAACAGTTAAGGGTGAAGATCTTATTGGCGTTCATTTTTTTAACACCAGTACGCATATTCAAGATCTAATCTTAAAACACGCCTTTGAATTAAATAAAGAAGGAATGATGCAACATTTATTTAAAGGATGGGATTCAAAGAAATAATCTTTTCTACTCTTCACGAAGTTTCCAACATCAAATCACTCAGCGCTATATAATCTTTTAGACCTAAGTTTTCTGGTCGTAGCTGTGGATTTATCTGCAGTTTTTCTAATAAAATTAATAGATCCTCTCTCTCAATATTTGTTGATAACGCATTGAGCACATTTTTTCGCCGCTGTTGGAAAGCCTGCCTGATAATTTTAAACAAAAATTCTTCATCCTTCGCCTTTAATCGTAGAGAGTCTGGAAAACTCATTTTCATAAAACAGGATTGAACATTCGGCGCAGGA
Source organism: Candidatus Omnitrophota bacterium (assembly GCA_023247445.1). GTDB lineage: Bacteria > Omnitrophota > Gorgyraeia > Zapsychrales > Zapsychraceae > JAHFGL01. Next base: position 10,901 of record JAHFGL010000042.1, read on the forward strand.
TAAAATGCGGTTGGTGGAATTCGAAATAACATTTTCACATCAGCATAATATTGAACGAAACAGCTTAGTGAGCCGTAATCTTTGTTATGAGGTTTGGCGTTCATCCGTTGACCATGCTCGAGTTGGACGGTCATATAAAACGATGAGAAATGTGCACGGTGGTGTAAGCTTTTTTCAATAATGGGTGTTGCGACATTATAAGGAAGATTCCCAATGACTTTAAGATTTTTGGGCAAAGATTCGAAAGGATAATCTAAAATATCATCGTTAATAATTTGTACATTTGTATCGCGGTATTCTTCGTGAAGTTGCATGGCCAGCGAATGATCTTTTTCAATGGCGATTACTTGAGCAACATCTGGCGCAATCAGCTTTGTTAGCGCTCCTTGGCCGGGGCCTATTTCTAAAATAGTATCTGTTGATTTAAGTTCGCAGGCGGCGATAATTTTATTTTTGACATGAGGGCTAGTTAAAAAATTTTGCCCCAAAGATTTCTTGGGGATAATTCTTTTATGTGAAGAATTTTGCGTTGAGGGTTGATATTTTTTCACAATAATTGGGCCGCAAGTTTAATGGTCTCGATCATAGAGGTCGGATCAGCTTTGTTTTGGCCGGCAATGTCAAAGGCCGTCCCGTGCGCAGGTGAGGTTCTAACAAACGGCAAGCCAATGGTAAGATTAACCAGTTTTGGAAAATATAATGTTTTTATCGGGATTAATCCTTGATCATGATACATCGCCACAATCGCATCAAAGGGATGGTTTAAATGCGGCGAAAAAAGCGTGTCCGCTGAGAGTGGTCCCTCCACACGCATTTTACTTTTTCGTGCTTTCTTAATGGCTGGAATGATCGATTGGATTTCTTCCTTACCGATTGTCCCTGCTTCTCCAGCATGTGGATTAAGCCCACAGACCGCAATCAAGGGATTTTTAATTTTAAAATATTTTTTTAAAGCGCGATTGGTTAATTGGATGGTTTGATATACATTTTCTAGCTTGATGGCATTACTTAAATTTTTAATCGGCAGATGACGAGTAACAATAACGGTTTTTAGTTTGGATGCGACAAACATCATGTCCACATGTTTTTGATTGAAACATTGTGCCAGAAATTCTGTGTGTCCATGAAAAGTTGGATCGGTTAAGCAGATAGCTTCTTTACATACCGGGGCTGTAACGAGCGCAGAAATCTCTTTTTTTTTAAGTAGTTGAACCGCATGTTCTAAATATTTAATAGAGGCGATTCCGCTTTTTTTATTAACGGTTCCATTTTGCCAATTTTTTGGTGACAGTTGCTTTAAGTCGATAAAATGGCAATTCTTTGGCAATCGTTTTGCATATTTCTCATAAACCCAGTTATCACCGATAATCTTAAATTGAGTGTTATTGTTTTTAAATGAAGATAAAGCTTTAGCGGTAATTTCTGGACCAATTCCCGATGGATCGCCGAGCGTGATACCAATGCAATTATTTTTTGATTTCGACATAAGCTTCTTTTTTTAATTTCTCTAACCAAGCCGTAAACTTTGCTCTAAACTTTTCTCTAAAGAGTGTATTTGTGATTGTAGTCTTAACTTCACTTAAGCTGGCGACTTCTGCTGGTGTGTGGCCGTTAAGCTTAATGATGTAAATACCCGCGCTAGTTTCGATAGGCGAAGAAATTTCCCCTTCTTTTAAGGCGAATATTCTATCTTCAATATCCGCTAATAATTGTCCGCGTTCAATAGTCCCCAAGGAGGGCATAATTGAGATGGTCTTGGATACTTTTTTAAAATCTTCGCCTTTTTGAATGCGCGTCAGGGCTTCTTTGGCTTTTTGTCGACTAGCGTCTTTATTTTCTGTCCACCGAATCATGATGGAATCAACATTAACTCGATCTTTCTTCTGAAAATTATCAATATTCTTATTGTAATAATCTGTAACTTCTTGAGGATTAACAAAGATTTTGTTTCGAATTTCTTCATCAATGGTGTATTTTATCTGCAATTGATCACGGATTTTATTCTTAAGCTCAGTGATCGTTGCGCCGTTGTCGATCAAACTCTCTAGAAAAATTTGTTCCGATGGGTATTTTGATTTTAGATCGGTTATTCGGTCTTCAATTAATTTTTCGCGAACAATGAGTCCCACCTTCTTTGCGTGACTTAAAATTACTTTGTCTTCGATTAACTTGTTAATTCCATTGATTTCTAAGTCGAGCATAATTTCTTCAATTTTCTTTTGATCAGCACCTTCGGTTACTAAGCTCACATACGTGGCATGGGTGTATTCCCGAAGGTCCTTAAGAGTGATGAGTTCATCATTGACAACGGCGATGATAGCATCATCCAGGGACCATGCATTCATTGAAAATCCTAAACATAAAAATGAAAGGGTAACTAGGAGTGTTTTTAGCTGTTTCATCGTTATCGCATTCCTTCCTTAATTGTTAATCAGTGATTCTAAACGGTGATTTTTGGGTAAATGATTAGCGTTAGATTTTTTAAGATTTTCAATAGATTCTTTTAGCAGGCGACAGTATAAATCAAACCCGATACTAAAAATATATCCATGCTGTTCTTGTCCTAAAATATTTCCAGCGCCACGCAGTTGCATATCTTCAAAGGCAATTTGAAAGCCAGATCCCAATCCACAATATTTTTCTAGCGCTTCAATTCGTGATTTGGCAATGGTTGATAAAATCTTTCGTGGCGGTGCAATAAAATAAGCATAAGCTTTTTGAGTTGATCGCCCCACTCGGCCTCGTAATTGATGAAGATCTGAGAGTCCAAATCGATCCGCGCGGTTAACAATTAAGGTGTTGGCGTTGGGAATATCAATACCAGACTCGATGATCGTTGTGCAAACCAGAATATCAATCTCGCCTCGTAAAAATTTAATCATTATTTCTTCAAGCAGCTTCGGCGACATTTGACCATGCGCAATGGCAATCCGCGCTTGGTCCCCCATTAATCTTTTTATTATTTTACCAATTTGCTCAATATCTTCAACGCGATTGTGTAAGAAAAAGACCTGACCTTTGCGTTTGAGTTCTCTCTCAAGGGCTTCTTTGATGATGTCCTCATCGAATTCGACCACTTCGGTTTTAACCGGGATGCGGTTTTGCGGTGGAGTAGAAATAACCGACATATCACGCGCGCCAGTCAAAGCCATATACAGAGTACGTGGAATGGGTGTCGCGGTCAAGGTTAAAACATCCGCTAAAAGTTTAAAATGTTTTAATTTTTCTTTAGCGGTCACGCCAAAACGCTGCTCTTCATCAATGACGATTAATCCTAAATCTTTAAAGGCGATATCATTTGATAAAAGTCGATGGGTTCCAATGACGACATCCACCGTCCCATCATGCAGCCCCTTAATAATCTGCATCTGTTCACTTTTTGTTCGAAATCGGCTAAGCATGCCTACTTTGACCGGATATTTCTTAAAACGATTGCTAAAGTTATAGTAATGTTGTTCAGCCAAAATAGTGGTTGGAACAAGAACGACGACTTGTTTATTATCCATAACCGCTTTAAAAACGGCGCGGATGGCCACCTCTGTTTTGCCATACCCAACATCACCACATAAGAGCCGATCCATCGGCTGAATTGATTCCATATCTTGCTTAACGTCTTCGGTAGCCTTTATTTGATCAGGAGTTTCTTTGAATGGAAAATCTTTCTCAAATTCTTTTTGCCAATCGGTATCTTTGGAAAATGTAAATCCTTTTAAACTTGCTCGAATCGCTTGCGTGTGTAAAAGTTCGGCGGCAATGCGTTGCAAGCGTTTTTCAATTTGCGTCCGAACACGATGCCATTCTTTGCTGCCGAGTTTGTAAAGTCGCGGCGGGCGTTTATTAAAGCTAACATATTTTTGAACCAAACGAATATCATGCGCGGGGACAAAAAGCTTATCGCCGCCCTCATACTCAATAACAAAATGTTCTTTTGAGACATTGTTGAATTTAATTTCTTCAACACCCAGAAACCGGCCGATGCCATGATTATTATGGACAACGTAATCCCCTTTTTGAATATCGACAAAGGTGTTCAGCGGAACCTCAGAGGTAAAAACGCTTTTTTTGGAAGGTTTAAAGGGAAGGATAATGACGATCTTATGCTGCCAGATGGATTTACCGGATTCGATATTGACGCTGGCAATCGCGATGATTTTGTTGTCATCAAAGTCGATGCGCACAGGCCCGTCAAAATTGGTAGGATACACGTCAACGATACTGCCACGTTGACTAAAATTTCCCTCTTGGATTGTTGTCTTAACTTTGTGGTAATTTAAGGCGAGTAGATTGTTGAGGACAAGATCTATCTCAATTGTTTGCCCAACAAAAAGTTCTAAGGACTCAAACATAATACCATCAAGGCTGTTTCTTTTGCCAAGCTAAAACAAGCGGTGTTGCAATAAAAACTGTTGAATAGGCCCCGCAGGAGAATCCAATTAATAAACATAGCGCGAAGGTATTGAGAACTTCTCCCCCAAAGACAAATAACGCGATGACGGTTAATAGCGTCACACCGGTTGTTAACACCGTTCGACCTAATGTTTGATTAATGCTTAGATTAAGAACTTCTGCCAGAGGCATTTTCTTTGATTTTAAAAGATTTTCACGAACTCGATCATAGGTGACGATTGTGTCGCTGATGGAGTAACCAGCAATAGTTAAAAGTGCAGTTACGACTAAAAGATCAATTTGTCGTCCCATCATAACGATGATTCCCGCGGCCATGATAACATCATGCAAGAGCGCAATGACACCAGCGGTAGCGAAATCAAAATGTTTAAAACGAAAACCGATATAAATTAAAATACCTCCCAAGGCCAAGATAATCGCTAAAAACGCATGCTTGCGTAGTGTCTGGCTAACCACGGGACCAACTTTTTCAATACGCATAATCTCAAATGGATTATTTGACATCTTTGTTTTTAAGACGTCTTGAACTTTGTTAAATGTATCTTCGCTGGTTCGCAGCATCACGATTTGAGGACTTTTCTCAAATTGTTGGATAACGACGTCTGAAATTTTCGCTTCTTTTAAGTGTCGGCGCAATTCTTCCGTTGCGACAGGTTTTGCAAATTTATATTCTTGAATCTGACCTCCAGAGAAATCAATGCCATAAGCGGCTTCTTTCTTCATGACGATCGTTACAATACTAGCGATCGTGATGATGAGCGATAGACTAAAAAACAAAAATCTTTTTGAAACGAAATCAAACTTCGGATTTTTAAAAATATGAAGCATAGGTAGAGTCTTAATAATTTTAAAGTGTAACAGGGCGTTTAGCATAAATTTGGTAACGGTAATCGCCGTGAAAAGACTGGTGACAATCCCGATGGCTAAGGTAACGGCAAATCCTTTGATGGGACCAGAACCAAACTGATAGAGAACAAAAGCAGCAATTAAGGACGTGATGTGGGAATCAAAGATAGCTGAAAAGGCGCGCGTAAAACCCGTCTGAATGGCCATCGCCAAGGTTTTTCCGTTTTCTAATTCTTCGCGGATGCGTTCATTAATAAGAACGTTAGCATCGACTGCCATGCCCAGCGTCAAAATAATACCAGCAATTCCAGGAAGCGTTAAGGTTAATTTCGAACCCGGAAGCATCACATTTAGAAATCCCATACAGCCTAAAATGATGAGTAAGTTAAGCGCCAGTGCAATATTTGAAATCAAACCCGCTTTGAGATAATAAACCAGCATGAAAATGAAGACAAATGAAAGTCCATAAACGGCGGCACGAACACCCGCTTCAATAGAATCTTTCCCCAACAATGGTCCAATGGTTCTCTCCTCTTCGACATGCATTGGAGCTGGGAGAGCGCCAGAGCGAAGCGCTAAAGATAAAACGGAGGCTTCTTGAAAGGTGAATCGACCAGTGATTTGGGCGTCGCCACCTAAAATGGGTTCATTGATATTGGGTGCGGATAGAACTTCACCATCCATGATAATGGCCAGTCTATTCCCAACATTTTTTTGAGTTAACGTGCCAAATTCTTTAGCTCCTTTGGCATTAAATTTTAAAGAAATATACGGGACGCTCGTTTGATCGAAATCAACGCGCGCATCAGCGATCGTTTCTCCACTTAACGCAATTTTATCTTCAAGTAAAATCGGTGTACCATTTTCTTTTGTAATTTCTTTTAGAATATAACCGGCGGGAACATTCCCCGTTAACGCATCTTTAAGTTTAGTGGGATCATCATTAACCAAACGAAATTCAAGTTGAGCCACTCTTCCAATCATCGCCAGCGCACTATCGCGATCAGTAACCCCAGGCAACTGCACGAGAATTTCACTTTCTCCTTGACGCTGAATAACGGTTTCGCCAATTCCCATCCCATCAATGCGATTGCGAAGGATCTCAATGGCGCGTAAAACGGCGTCATTTCTTAGATTCTCAGCTAATTTTTCATTTTCAACTTTTAAAACTAAGTGCATCCCACCTTTTAAATCAAGGCCAAGATTGATGTGTTTCTCAAGCGGAAAAGTGAAATATAGACACGCGGCAATAACACCGATGATCAGTAAAAAGCGATTACGAAGATTTTTCTCCATAAATATAAACTCCTATTTCTTAGGCTGGGGTAACGGTCGTGACAGACTCTTTGTCGAATTCAATTTTGACATTGTCATCAACCCGTACCATCACGGTTTTTTCTTTAACAAGGACGACGGTTCCATGGATACCGCTGGATGTGACCACTTGATCGTTTTTCTTGAGATTATCAATCAGTTTTTTTTGTTGCTTTTGTTTGTCGCGTTGAGGTTTGATAATGAGAAAATAAAAAATACCAAAGATGATGATGTAGGGAATTATTGGTA
>JAHFGL010000043.1 GCA_023247445.1 Candidatus Omnitrophota bacterium
ACAATGGGGCTTTGTGCACAATTGGTGCACTAATCTTGGGCGTTTTGGCTAAAAAGCATAATGTCCCGGTTAATCTTTATCCATCGGGTAAAGCAACAAAACTGTTGGGGAATCAAGCGCAAATTTTCTCGTTTAACGGTGTGAAAGTCGCTCCCAACAAAATTCAAGGCTATGTGCCGCTCGTTGAGTGGTTACCCAAAAAATACATCACAAAAATTTATGAATAACGAAAAGAAATTAAAAGAAGATATTATTTCAATCGGCCAATTGCTCTGGGATAAGGATTTAGCCAGTGGCTTAAATGGCAACATCAGCGCTCGCGTTGAAGGCGAGACGATTTTACTCACCGGCCACGGAACATGTTTGGGACGGTTAGAAGAGCACGAGATTTTGCGCATGAAGCTCAGTGGTGAAATGCTTGAGAAAGGAAGTGTCTCAACAGAAAAATTGTTGCACACCGAGATTTATAAAAATTTTCCAGATGTCACCGCGATTGTCCACACGCACACAACGTACACTAACGGATATTTTTTAGAGAATGATGTTTTATCGCCAAGAATATTTGAGGCCAAGATGGTGCTCGGTGAGATTACGGCTGTGCCACAGTATACACCGGCGGTCACCGATGCGGGCCCGGTCATTGAGGCATTAAAGAAAAATAATATTGTCGTCCTTAAGAATCATGGCGTTGTAGCTGTTGGCAGAAAACATTTTGATTGTTTTTTATGGATTCAAGCGCTTGAGGAGGCGGTGAAGGTTGATGTAATTTCAAAATTATATTCAGGGTCACAAGGTCATAAGGTCACAAAGTCACAGGACACACTTCCCGCTTCACGAGATATGCTTCACGAAACAAAGAAATATAAATTATTTTCCCAAGATCAAATTGACGAAATCGTCAATCTGGTCAATGCCGATGCCCCGCTTAAAGATTTAGGTGAGAAGACGAAGATGACAATGGACTTGGCGGTGCAGCTTAACGAGACAGGAAAAGTTTACAGTTTTTCATTTGAGAACGGACGTATTGCTAAAGTTGGTAATGATGGCAACGCTGAATTTCTAATTTCAGCACCTGAAAATATTTGGAAGGCTGTGTTTAATCGCGAAATTGATCCATTTGTGGCGACGACGCAAAAGAAGATGAATCTGCGCGGCGACTTCGCCAAGATTTCCAAATGGTATGCACCCTGTAGTCGTATTTTTAAAATCTGGGCTAAGGTGCCTGTTGAATAAAGGAGACCTTTTTATGGATGAAAAGAAATCAAAACCAAATGTTTTTTTGACAGTGCTACTTGTAACTGCTGGTCTTATTTTGATTTTGTTTGGAATTATGCGTGGAGATCCAGGACGGTTTTTAGGCGGAGACACCCCGATTTTAACAATTGTCCAACTCGTTGGCGGACTTTATTTGCTCTATTGTGTCAGTCAATACGTAAAGGGAAAATGAAGACAGTTGCGGTACAACAATCTGAGGCCACGAAAGAGGATATGCTCAAGGCAATTTCCGCTGCGCGGCGGAAATTCGACAACGGAGAGTGGTCAGGTTTAAGTATTGCTGAACGTGGAGCTTATTTAAAGAAAATTGCGCAGGCGATTCGTGAGCATGCGAAAGAATTAGCGGAACTGGAAATATTAAGCACAGGGAAAACAAGTAAGCAGGCAACTTTTATTGATGTTCCGACGTGCGCGGATACGTTTGAATATTTTGGAAATGTTACGAATCAATTAAATTCGACGGTTAATCCAGTTGCCGCGCCGGTTAAAAGCATAACGGAACGTGAGCCCATTGGTGTTGTTGGCGCGATCATTCCGTGGAATTATCCTTTGATTATGTTTTCCTGGAAAGTGGCACCGGCTCTCATTGCTGGAAACACAGTTGTGTTTAAGCCATCACGATTAGCCAACGCTTCAATTCTACGTCTGGCACAAATTATTGAGGAAACTGGTTTGCCTAGCGGTGTTCTTAACGTTGTTGCCAGTTCCAATCATGAAGTCGTTGCGGAATTAGTAAGCAGCCCGTTGGTTGATATGATTAGCTTTACTGGTGGAACTGAAACTGGACGAGAAATAGTGAAATTGGCGGCAAATACGACTAAGAAAGTTTCGCTTGAGTTAGGCGGTAAATCTCCAGCGATTGTTTTTGCCGATTGTGATTTCGACGCGGCGCTTGGTGGCGTCATGTCATCAATTTTTATGAATCAAGGTCAGATGTGTACGGCTTGTTCACGACTTTTACTTGAAGATAAAATTTACGATAAATTTTTAACGGCTTTGGTTGAGAAAACTAAGAAATTAACAATTGGCCCAGCCAATGAAGCCACAACGGATTTTGGACCATTGATTAGTCGGGAACATCGCGACAATGTTTTAAAGGCCATTGAAGCCGGAATAAAGGAAGGGGCCAAACTTGTTTGCGGTGGCAAAATTCCCCAAGGCGAAAATTTAAAGAATGGATTTTATCTTGAGCCAACCATTTTGGAAGCAACGAATCAAATGACCATTGCTCAAGAAGAGATTTTTGGACCAGTGTTAGCCGTAATTAAGTTTTCAGATTCCCGTAGGCCTGCGGAAATTGCCAACGACTCAAAATACGGTTTAGCAGCAAGCATCTGGACAAAAGATTTAAATAAAGCGAACGCGATTGCAAAGGAACTTAAGTGCGGAATTGTGTGGATTAATACCTACGGTGGATTTTATAACGAAGCGTCGTTCGGTGGTTACAAGCAAAGCGGCTTCGGCCGTGAGCTCGGGCTCGAAGGCATCTTAAGTTTTACACAAAGTAAACACATTTGTACTGACCAGACGCCCGGCGGCCTGCCGCTTGTCTCAAGTTGGTTTTGACTATCAAATATAAGAAAAATAATTGTTTATTTAATGACAATCAGTATTTCAACGATAAAGAAAATAAAAAGGTGAACTGATGAACAACAAAAAAGCATTTACGTTAATTGAAGTAATGATTGTTTTGATGATTTTGGGAATTATAGCTGGCTTTGCCATCGTTGGCTTTAATAAGGCGACATATAGACAAGAAGCAAAGCAGATGAAACTAGAGTTTACGATGATTGCTGCAGCGAATAAAGTTTATCAAGCCAAGCACGGTAAATTTTGGATCCCCAGTACTTCTGCAACTAAACCAGGCTGGGATTTTGAAACAACCGATATTAAGGCAATCAATGCGGGTCTTGGCATTAATCTACAGGCAAAAAACACTGTTCATCGTTATTTAATTAATGCAAGCGGAACTTCCTTTGGCATTGAATCAGAATATACGGATCCAAGAACCGGGGTGCAAAATAAAATTGTACAGGCGTTTACGGCAACAACCCCAGTGACATCACCATTAGATAACTAACGCAAGAGGGATATTAAAAATGACTATGAAAAATAAAGAAGCATTTACGTTGGTAGAAGTAATTATTGTTCTGGTTCTTTTGGGCATTGTTGCCGGCTTTGCTGTTAATGGATACCAAAAGAGCGTTGATAGGCAAAATACGAAACGAATGGCGATGGAACATATTACAATTACGATGGCAAATAAAATGTATCAAGCCAGACGCGGAGCATATTGGGTCCCAACGACGACTGCCCCAGTGGGCGGATGGGATAAAGGTACCACTGACAAAAATGTGATTAGCGCGGCTCTTGGAATAAATCTTAACCAGTCAAACATGACTTACGAATATTCGGTCATGAACGATGGGAGTCGTTATTTTCTTTGTACAAGATATCAAGTGCCAAATTCCGGAATAGCGTCTTATTGCAGGTCTTATGATAAGAATCAGGCCGTGGATGATGTTCCTTTAAAAAACTTTTAGTTTAAGAAATTTTATGAATTTATTAGCAAAATAATAATTAGTCAGAAATAAAAGGAGAATGAAAAATGAAAGTACTATTTTTAACACCACCACTTAAAGCCTGGGATTCGCACGGATTTCATCGGGCGGCAAATCAGATGCACGCGCAGGCGGCGAGCTATGTTCGATCAAAAAAGATCGCGGAAGTTTGCGCCTTGGACTGTCGGGCGATGGACTACGACTGGGATATGATGATCAAGAAAATTGCAGACATAAATCCAGATATGATTTTTGTCGGTGATCAATTATTTTCAACCTGCGGGGCGGCGGTTATTTGGTATTTTAACGAGTCGCTGCGGTTGATCAAAGCAAAGTTCCCTAAGATAATTACAGTTGCTAGTGGGCTTTGGTATTCGGCAGACTATGAACGTCAGATGCAGCTTAATCCGTGGATTGATTACATCTTAATTGGTGAGGCTGAGATCACGCTAGAAGATTTACTCAACAATTTAAAAAGTAAAGCCAAAAATGAACGAGATATCCCGGGGCTCGTTTCGCGCCAATCAGATAAGTCGGTTATTGTCGGGCCACATCGTGGGCTTATTCCTGATTTAAATATTTTGCCGATGCCGGCATATGATCTTTTTCCAATGGAAAAATATGTTGGTCACACTTATTGGAAGCCCTTTGCGGAACTGATGACTTCTCGGGGCTGTCCAGGTAAATGTCATTTCTGTTATGAATGGGCGCTTTACGATAGTCGCAGCGCACAAAAAGATTTTACTTCATGGCGCGGAATGACAGGAAAACGTATTGTTGATGAACTTGATGTTTTAGAAAAACAATATGGCGTTACAACCGTTGTTATGCAAGACGATGCCTTTAACAGCGACACCAAAGCCATGATCGAATTCTGTGAAGAAAAACTAAAACGCGGTAACAATGTCGGCTGGGTTTGTTTAGGTCGAGCGGATCAGTGGATCAGTCAGCACGACATTTTGCCTTTGATGAGAAAAGCCGGGTTATTTATGGCGCTTACCGGCGTTGAGGTTGAAGATGATATGACTCTGGCAAAGACTGGAAAAGGCGTGACCGTTGAGATGATCAAAAAGACGATTGAAATTTTACGTGCCCAAGATATTGGGACCGTTGGAACCGTTTTAATTGGTCTTAAAGATGATACTGAAGAGAAAATTAAAAAGCGACTTCACACGGCGGATGAAATTGATCCTGATGTTTTTGCCTTGGATTATTTGACGCCCGTTCCAAACTCTCCGGATTGGAGATATGGGATCAAGCAGGGATGGTTTAATCCAGATACGATTGATTTAAAGACGTGGGATTTTCAACATCCTGTTATCCCAACGGATCATTTATCAATTGAAGAAGTTGGCCGTCTAGGTTCGTGGTGTATGCGAGAATATTATTCCAAACCAGAGCGTATTCATCGCATCTTTAACAGCAATTATGATATGCGCGTTAAACTTTGCGTGAAGGATTTTATGAATAATATTTCTAAATGGGAAGCTAATTCTAGAGTAGGAGCGAATACTTAATTTTAAATGAAATTGCTCATAGCTCTTAGGTCATAGCTCGTGAAAGAGCTACGAGCCAAGAGCAATGAGCCATGGAATAAAAAAGGTTCATATGACAAATACACAAACAAAACTAGAGTGGGAAAAAGTCGCTTTAGAAAAATATAATCAGATGATTACGAAGATTCCAATCTTTCATCGCGAGATCGCTAAGATTGTCGTTGAGAAAAAAGCGCCGATGCTGGCACAAGAGCGAGGCTCAGCCAAGGTGGAAGAAGAAGATATTGTCCGTGCATTTTTTTCTGAAGTCCCGAAGGCGTTTTATAGTTTGATGATTCGCCTGATGGATGAGGCGAAGTTTGATTATAAACGATATGAATCTAAATAGTTATTAGTGCCTAGTGGCAAGTCTCGATCAAGCACTAACCAATTTTATAAATATGAAAATTGCAATTATCGGAGCCGGCGCTATTGGATCAGTTGTCGCTGGCTATTTAACCAAAGCCAGCGTTGACGTTGTTTTAATTGGCCGCAAAGACCAAGTCGATGCCATTAATAAAAATGGTCTTAAACTTGCCGGGGCGCGGGGCAACGAAACGATTCGTGTCAAGGCACTCACCAAATTAGATAAAGAATATGATTTGGTAATTTTTACCGTCAAGACTCAGGATTTGGAAGAGGCTTACGCGCACAATAGTGAATTTTTGGAAAATTGTCTGGTGTTATCCACCCAAAATGGCGTTCAAGGGGATAATATTTTAAGCAGTCATTTTCTGCCGGAGAGAATGTACAGCTCGATCGTGATGTTTGGTGCGACTTATATTAAACCCGGTGAAGTAACGTTTAATTTTGAGGGCGATTGGATTTTAGGCAAACCATATTTACCGGTTGATCCAAAGGCTCATGAGATTGCTGAGATTTTAAAGAAGGCTTTTCCCGTTGCTGTTGTGATGAACATTATGGGCATGAAGTGGCTTAAGCTTTTTGTTAATTTTAATAATTGTTTGCCCGCATTAACGGGCAAGTCGATGCAAGAAACATTTGCCGATATCGATTTGTGCAAGTTAAGTATTCTGCTCCTTAAGGAAGGCGTTGACATCGTGCAGAAAGCGAATATCGAATTGGTTTCGTTGCCGCAATTTCCCAAAGAGAAAATTTTTGGTTTAATTAATATGCCCATCGATCAAGCGGCAGGGATTATCAATAAAACTTTGACGGGGTTAAGTAAAGAGCCTCTGTACGGATCGATATTGCAAAGCATCATGCGAAAGCGTACCAGTGAAATTGATTTTATTAATGGCGAAGTCGTGCATTTGGCGCACGGGATGCGACATGAGGCACCGCTTAATGAACGCGTTGTCAGTTTAGTGCACCGCGTTGAGCGCGAAGGAAGGTTTTTTAATTTTGAAATTGTAAAAAAAGAATTTAACTTAAATTAAGGGCTTCCAGCTTTCAGTTTTCAGGTATCAGTGGCTGGCAGCTACTGATAGCTGAGAGCAGATAGCTGACAGCCCATCAAAAATGGAGTAAATATGTCAAGACGAGTTGTTGTTACCGGAGTAGGAATTGTTTCTCCCAATGGCGTCGGTAAGGAAACCTGTTGGAAAAATATGATTAATGGTGTTTCGGCCGTTAAGAAAGTCACCGAGTTTGATGTCTCCATGTTTAACACCAAAATTGCCGCTCAGGTGCACGATTTTGATCCGGTTAAATTAGGTCTCACGCACGATGAGGCGGTGCGCATGGATCGTTACGTGCAATTTGCTGTTGTTGCCGCGCGCATGGCGCTGGAAGATTCTGGAATTAATTTACAAAAAGAAAATCGTGAACGCATCGGCGTTTCACTGGCCAATGCGATTTGCGGAACAAAATATATGGAAGAGGAATTTGCACTCGTCACCGATAGTGGCAATAAACCCATTGATCCAACAATTGTGCGTCCAGATTTATATGATGCGGCGATGTTTAATACGCCATCGAGTGAAATTACCGCAAAATATGGTTTGCGTGGCGTCTGTAACACGATTTCAACGGGATGTACCGCTGGAACCGACTCGGTCGGATTTTCCTTTGAGACAATCAGTGACGGTGATGCGGATATTATGATTACCGGAGCCGCTGAGGCGCCGATCACACCAATTACTTTTGGCGCATTTGATACGGTGAATGTTTTATCTGTGCACAATGAACATCCAGAAAAAGCATCGCGGCCATTTGATGCCAAGCGAAATGGATTTGTTATCTCCGAAGGCGCGGGAATTCTGGTCGTTGAAGAATTGGAACATGCCAAAAAGCGTGGCGCGCGAATTTATTGTGAGATTGTTGGATTTGGTACAACCAATAACGCCTTTCACATGACAGATCTTCCACCGGCCGGCGATGCCAAGGCTGAATGTATTCGTCTGGCGCTCGAAGATGCTAATGTTAAGCCAGAACAAATTGACTACATCAACGCACACGGATCATCGACGCGACAAAACGATGTCTTTGAAACCAATGCTTATAAAATGGTTTTTGGCGATCACGCTTATAAAATTCCAATCAGTTCACTTAAATCAATGATCGGGCATCCGTTGGCTGGAGCAAATGGGATCGAGCTTTGTATCGGTTCACTTATCTTTGAACGAGATATTTTGCCGCCAACGATAAATCAAGAATTTAAAGATCCTCAGTGCGATTTAGATTATGTGCCGAACGTCTCGCGTAAAAAACGCGTGAATTATATGCTTAAAACTAGCAGTGGTTTTTCTGGAATCCATTCAGCCATGGTTTTAAAAAGATACAATTAATTGAAGAAGGAACACTATGAATAAAATTGCAATTACAGGAATTGGCGTTATATCCCCGAGTGGAATTGATAAACGTAAGTTTTGGTCCAACATCAGCCACGGGCGATCCGCAATTGAGAAGATCACACGTTTTGATTCATCCAAATATCCATCGCACATCGCTGGGCATGTGCATGAATTAGATGCTTATAGTAGTGTTTCATCACGGCTTTTAAAGAAGATTGATCTTTTTTCTCACATGGCGCTTGTTGCCTCTGAGATGGCGATTCAAGATGCAAAGCTTGATCTGACAAAAGAAAATTTAAACCGCGCGGGAATTTTTATGGGTAACGCGATCGGTGGTTGGTTGTACGCCGAGACAGAGTTGCGTGATCTATATCTCGAGGGAAGAGAGGGTGTTAGTCCGTTTATGGCCTCAGCCTGGTTTCCGGCCGCGCCGCAAGGACAGGTCTCGATTCATTATCAGATGAAGGGTTATAGTAAAACTGTTGTTGCGGATCGCGCGAGCTCTTTGATGGCGATCGCTTATGGGGCACGAACTTTAAATCGTGGCAAGAATGATTTTATTGTTGCCGGCGGCATGGAAGCCCCTGTTACACCGTATGCGCTTTTATGTTGTAATACTTCTGGCGTGTTAACGAAACGAAATGATATTCCTGATCGCGCGTATCGACCGTTTGATAAAAATCGAGATGGCTTTGCCATTGCTGAAGGCGCGGGAATTTTAATTTTAGAACCACAAGATCGTGTGAAGAAAAGAAATGCGCATGTCTATGCTAATATTATTGGTTATGGGACAACGACCGACGGAGTTGATCGTATTGATCCAGCCAAAGACGGTAAAGAATTAGCCAATGCCATTTGCATGGCCTTGGATGATGCTGGTCTTGCGCCCAAAGACATTGATTATATTTGCTCGGATGGAGCAGCGACGCAAGTTGGTGATGCGACAGAAACGATGGCGATCAAACAAGCATTTAATGGATATGCAAAAAAGATTCCGATTTCAGCGCCTAAATCAGTTTTTGGAAATATGCTGGGTGCCAGCGGCGCCGTTGATGTAATTTCAACTGTTCTAGCAATGGAACACAGCATGATTCCACCAACGATTAATTATGTTGAACAAGATCCTGATTGTGATTTAGATTATTGTCCCAACCTTGCCCAAAGCAAATCAATCAAGAATGCCTTGATCATCAATCGTGGGCGAGGTGGAATTAATTGTGTGTTGGTACTTCAAAAAGCATAAGAGCTGGCAGCTATCTGCAATCAGCTTTCAGTAGCTGTCAGCTGCTGATAACTGATAGCTGAAAGCTGAAGGCTAAAAAGGAGGAAAAAAGTGAGCGTTGAACAAGCCGTTGAAGAAGTTTTTAAAAAAGTTTTAGATGTTGAAGCAAGTAAAATTGAGCCGAATGCTAAGTTAGCTGAGGCGCTGGGTGTTGATTCGACCGAAATGGTCGAAATCGCCGTCGGGCTTAAGAAAAGATTAAACGTACCCATTGGCGACAATGAGCTCAAAAAAACACATTCGTTTAATGAGATTGTTACGATTTTAAAATCTAAGGGAGTTAATTAGAATTTTATGAAAATTATCGATCTTAGTTTACCAATCGACGACACGCTTGTCGAAACCCATGATGCGAAGGTGATCATTGGAGCAATAAAATGATTATGCGAAATAGTTTGCGAATTTATCTTGACTCCTCTGTGTTCGGTGGAGTCTGGGACAAAGAATTTAAAGAGCCAAGCATAACTTTGTTTAATCAAATTAAAGAAAAGAAATTTTTATTAGTTACCTCTGAGGTTGTCCAATTAGAATTAGAAAAAGCCCCCGTAAAGGTTCAGAATCTTTTTAACGAATATCTTCCTTCAGCTGAGGTCGTTCTTGTTTCACAAGAAGCTCTACAATTGCAGCAAGCTTATTTAGACGCTAATATTGTAGGAGTTTCTTACACGACGGATGCTCTCCATGTTGCTTTAGCCACAGTTAATGAATGCTCAGCTATTGTTAGTTGGAATTTTAAACATATAGTCCACTTTCAGAAAATTCCTCTATATAATGCAATTAATACAGTTCATGGTTATGGACAAATAGCTATTAATTCTCCACAGGAGGTTATTGTGTATGAATAAGCCATT
The DNA here is from genome assembly GCA_023247445.1 of Candidatus Omnitrophota bacterium. Classification (GTDB taxonomy): domain Bacteria; phylum Omnitrophota; class Gorgyraeia; order Zapsychrales; family Zapsychraceae; genus JAHFGL01. The sequence continues at coordinate 10,261 of JAHFGL010000043.1, forward strand.
TGATTGTGTGGAAATGAAGCATAAGGCAGGAAAAGTTATTTCAAGAAAATTATCTAGAATGACTCAACAACAGCAATTGAAATTTTGGCAGGCCAAGCATGAAAATTTGCTTAAATTTAAAGACAACCTTTCTGTAAGAAAGAAAATAACGAAAAAAAGCAATCGTTTAAAATAAATTATGAAGATTATTGACCTTAGTCTGCCTATTGATGACACCTTGATTGAAACTCACGATGCTAAGATTGATCGTATTTCACACGCCCAAGGCGTTGAGCATTTCAATTGGGTGGTGATGCAAAAGCAGCCTGGCGGACAAGAACGTTTCGATAAGGGTGAACGCGTGGCTACCAAAGAAGAAATTCCTGACGGTGAAATGCTTTCACTTGAAATCGTTCATGCCTCGGTTCACATGGGTTCGCATGTCGATGCCCCGTTTCATTATGGAAGCATGTGTGAGGGCAAACCCGCTAAAACAATTATGGATGTTCCGCTCGAGTGGTGCTATGGGCCCGGAGTTCGATTAGACTTTACCCACATGAAATATCCTGAAGTCATTGAACGAAAGCATATCGAAGAGGCGCTTAAGAAAATTAATTATAAAATTAAACCAATGGATATTGTTCTGATCTGGACGGGTGGCGATAAATTTTTAGGAACGGATGATTATGTTAATAAATACGTGGGCATGATGCCGGATGCGGTTGACTATTTACTCGATCAAGGGGTTAAGATGATGGGCATTGACACAATTGGTTTAGATCGTCCGTGCTTTAACATGTTTAAAGATTTTTTATCGACCAAAGATAAATCGAAGATTTGGCCATCGCATTTTCTTGGCCGCCGCCGTGAATACTGCCACATGGAACGATTGGGAAACTTAGGTGCGATCCCAAAATCATTTGGCTTTACTGTTTCCTGCCTGCCGGTTAAGGTCCGAAACGCTGGGGCCGGTTGGTCTCGAGTCGTTGCCATCGTTTAATTTGTACATATATTTAGAGAAAATAGGCAAGAAAGGCAAATAAATCCGCTCTTGCCTATTTTTATTGATTATTATACTATACATAATAAATATTAATATATTAGGAGGGAGATCAGATGGGACACACACACAATTCCATTTTTATCAAAGCGCCTTATAGTTTGGTTTTTGATGTCTCTAATCATATTGAGCGCTGGACAGAACTTTTTGGTGATGAATATGTTAAAGCTGAGGTTTTAAGCCGCGTTGGCAATGAAATTACGTTTCGTTTAACTGATGATGAGAGTAAATCCTGGGTTTCCAAGCGTTGGTTGTATAAAGATTTAAAATTTGCCTACGCCTCCCGTCATGATCCTATGTTTCCATTTCTTTATATGAAAATCATCTGGCTTTATCATGAAACCAAAGAAGGTATACTTATGACATGGATTCAGGATTTTGAAATGGATCCCAATTTTACAAAATTTAGTGAAGAGCAAATTGAGGGTTTTATCAACGAGCATTCTCAGCACAATTTAAGAATTTTTAAGAGAGTTATTGAAAAAGAATCAATGGAATTAGCAGCAAAGAAATAGATTTTTTACTTGGGACTCGTTGCTCGTCGCTCGAGTCACCTTAAGCGAGCGACAAAATGGACTCTGATAAGCGTTTAATATTTTTGCTACTTTGTTTAGGCAATATCACCATTTCATTTAATACGGCAGCGGTTGCAGCGGCGATCCCAAATATTAGTAACAATATAAATCAACCAGATTTTTTAGTTTCTCAAATTGTTCCTTTTTATATGGTCCCGTATGGGATAGGCGCACTGTTATATGCGCCGCTGACGAGACTCGTTTCTTATCGTAGGATTTTAATTGTTGCCATGGCCGCGTATGCCATATTTAACCTGGTTGGTGGATTCAGTCATACGTTAGGGCAAATTTTGTTTGTTCAGATTGGTGCCGGCATTGCTGCCGCGAGCTCCACACCGCTGAGCTTAATGATTATTGGTGAGTTCTTTGACAAGGATATTCGTGGACGGTTGGTTGGAGGTTATTTTGGGGCAAGCTTCTTTGCCTCAACAGTTGGATTGATTGTTATGGGACTTATGGATTGGCAGTGGTTATTTTTTGTCCCAGCCATTCTTGGAATGATAACCATGACAGGGTTAATTTTTATAAAAACAAACTTGTTAAATCGTATTCATGAATCCAGTGTTAATTATTTTAAGGCCTTACAACGTTCAGAAATTCGAAACGTTTTTATTTTTATTTTTGTGATGAGCGCGCTTTATCATTCGGTTCATAAATGGTATGGAATGTATTTGTTCCATGAATATGGTTTAGATAAAAAAACGATTAGCGTTTTTTTAATCATTGCGGCTCTTTGTGGATTGTTTGGACAACAAATCGGTGGTTATTTGTCAGATAAAAAGGGGAGATTGGTGGCCTGTTACATCGGCTTATTTGTTTTGGCGCTGGGAACTGGTCTTTTATCCGGACAGTATAATTTTTTAGTTGTTCCTTTGGTTTTGGGGATAATTTCAATCGGTTGGACAATTAATCATAATTCAGTTTCAACAATTTTAACGGATTTTCCGGATGCCGATCGGCCGATCATGGCGAGCTTGAATTCTTCGGTCCGATTTGTCAGTGGTGGAATGGGGTTTGCGTTAAGTAAAATATTTGTCGAAAAAAGTTTTGGATTAACATTTTTAGGAATAGGAATTTTGTTTTTATTAATGTCACTAACGGTAAAGCGTGTTATGCCATCTCATGCATAAAAAGCAGAAGGGAGAATAGATGCTTAGTTTAAAAGGAAAAAATGTTGTGATTACAGGAGCTAGTCGAGGAATCGGTAAGGCGATCGCCTCGCGGTTAGCCTTGCATGGCGCTAATTTGGCGCTTGCGGCACGAACACCAGCGACACTTGAGGCAACAGTTAAAGAATTTAAAGATAAATACGGCGTTGATGTTATTGGTATCCCAACAGATGTTGGTAAGCTTGAGGATTTAAGAAATTTAGCTAATAAGGCCACAACTTATTTTAAAAAAATTGATATTCTCGTTAATGTGGCTGGAGTTTCTAGTCAGCATCCATTTCACCTTCAACCTATTGAAGAAATGGAAATGTTAGCGCACATTAATTTTTTGGGATATGTGCGTTTGATCCGACTTCTTATTCCGCAGATGGTTGAGCGCAAAGAGGGGCACATCATTAATGTTGTTTCAGGGTCAACACTTGTTGATCCTATCCCTCGAGGATTTTTGACTTACAGTTCTTTGAAAGTTGGTTTGCGCGCATTTTTGAAAGGATTGTTTTGGGAGATGCGTGAGCACAATATTAAAGTTACATCGCTTTTGCCGGGCGTTGTGGCTAGTGATTTAACTGATCATTTAAAAGATGTGGCCGTTGAACAGCGCGATCGTTTGATGTCGCCAGAGGCCGTTGCTGATATGGTGATTTTTGCATTATCTTGTCCACCCAATTCCAATCCGCTAGAGCTAGCTGTCATTAATCAATTAACAACGTGGACAAAACCAATTATTGATTACAAGCAGACGCAAGCTAAGTAGTAAAAAGTGGAAAGTTTAAAGTTTGAGGCGGTTTAAACTTTTCACCTTAAACTTTAAACTAGGTAGAAAGGGAGGTGACGAGAAAGTGGATAAAACAATCGTTACGTTTAAGAAAAATAAGTTTCAAGAGATTCGCGTTGGGATACGAGAGTTTAAGGGAAATGATTTAATTGATATTCGTACTTGGACGCTGACTCAGGGAACTGAAGAGATGGTGCCAACAGCCAAGGGAGTTTCAATTAATATCCATTTGCTGGAAGATTTAAAAAAAGCCATCGCCGACGTTGAGAAAGTTCTTCGCGAAAACAAAATGCTTTAACGGCTAGAAGTTGTTTTTTTGCTGATTAAAGAGAAAATTTATTAAATGATCATCGACAGTCATAGTCACTATATCCCGCCTGAGGTGGCAAAAAATACCGCCTTTTTCAAAGTTAATTGGTCAGATATTACTCGCCAACTTTCTTTAATGGATGAAAATGAGATTGAAAAATCTTTGCTATTATATCCAACCAGCGATGCGCATTTAAATATGGGTGGATGGTCGAATCTTTGCCGAGTTTATAATCAAGAAATTGCTGATGCAGTTAAAAAATATAAGGGACGTTTCGTCGGTGGTGGAATTCTGCCGATTGATGAGCCAAACAAATTTAGTGACGAGCTAAAACGTATCCAAGATTTGGAGTTGAAGGTTTTATCGTTGGCCTCAAGTTACAATGGAAAATATTTAGATGATGAGATGTTCTTTTGTGTTTATGAGTTCGCGCAAAAAAATAATATGCCCATTCACGTTCATCCGCAAATTATGAATCCCATTGGCGAAGATCGCGTGCGCGATCCACTTTTGACGCCGGTGTTGGAATATGTCTTTGATGTTTCGATTTGTATTGGAAAAATGATGATGAGTGGAATTTTTTTAAAATATCCAGATGTGAAATTTATTTTTGCGCATTACGGTGGTGTGTTGCCACTTGTTAAGGAGAGATTTGATAATACATATTTGATGTTGCGCAAAAGAGAGTTTGTAAAAGATATTTCCAAATTGCCAAGTGAATATTTTAAAAATTTATATTTTGATATTAGTGGTTCGAAGTCTGTTGCATCGCTTTTATGTGCGCTTGAAATTGTTGATGTGTCCCATGTTCTTTTTGGTAGTGATTTCCCCGCCAATCAAGGCCTTTCTCAGACGATCTCGGCCCTTAAGTCAGCTCCAATTACAGATCACGCAAGGCAATATATCTTCGAAAATAAGTTGTTGAAATTGCTCTAAGTTACGGCTCATTTCAAATATAAAAAAATATAAATAAACCGCTTGACAAAAATTACTTAATTTGTTATCTTTTTAAAACCTTTAAAGGATGTTTAAAACATCTTCTACGATCTTTGGTTGATTCCCATCATTTTAAATTTTCTTTCACGCGAATAAAATTTTAAAACGATTTTAATCAACGAAGATTCATTCGATCTTTGAAAATCTTATTGTCTGTTTAGACAGAAAGCCAAATTTTAAAAGCCAAGTCATTTTGGAGAGTTTGATCCTGGCTCAGAGTGAACGCTGGCGGCGTGGATTAGGCATGCAAGTCGAGCGATTCTCGTAAGGGAATAGCGGCAAACGGGTTAGTAACACGTGAGTAATCTTCCTTAAAGTCAGACATAGCTTCGTGAAAACGGAGGTAATATCCGATGTGGTATTTGATACTCATGTATCGAATATTAAAGACAGGGACCGCAAGGCCTGTCACTTTAAGATGAGCTCGCGTCCTATCAGCTAGTTGGTGAGGTAATGGCTCACCAAGGCTTATGACGGGTAGCTGGTCTGAGAGGACGACCAGCAACACTGGGACTGAGACACTGCCCAGACTCCTACGGGAGGCTGCAGTCGAGAATCTTTAGCAATGGACGAAAGTCTGACTATGCGACGCCGCGTGCAGGATGAAGGTTTTCGGATCGTAAACTGCTTTTGTTAGGGAAGAAAATTTTAACGTTAATAGCGTTAAAACTGCCGGTACCTAACGAATAAGCCACGGCCAACTCCGTGCCAGCAGCCGCGGTAATACGGAGGTGGCAAGCGTTACTCGGAATTATTGGGTGTAAAGGGCAAGTAGGCGGTTTATTAAGTGAGGGGTGAAATCTTCCGACTCAATCGGAAACGTGCCTTTCAAACTGGTAAACTTGAGGCTGGAAGAGGGAAATGGAATTCGCGGTGTAAGGGTGAAATCTGTAGATATCGCGAAGAACACCAGAGGCGAAGGCGATTTCCTGGTCCAGATCTGACGCTAAATTGCGAAAGCTAGGGGAGCAAACAGAATTAGATACTCTGGTAGTCCTAGCTGTAAACGATGAGCACTAGGTGTTGGCCCCTCACGGGGTCAGTGCCGCAGCTAACGCATTAAGTGCTCCACCTGGGGACTACGGCCGCAAGGTTAAAACTCAAAGGAATTGACGGGGACCCGCACAAGCGGTGGAACATGTGGTTTAATTCGATGCTACGCGAAGAACCTCACCAAGGCTTGACATACTGGAAGTAGTGAACTGAAAGGGGAACGACCTGTTAAGTCAGGAGCCAGTACAGGTGCTGCATGGCTGTCGTCAGCTCGTGTCGTGAGATGTTGGGTTAAGTCCCGCAACGAGCGCAACCATTGCCCTATGTTGCTAGCAGGTTTTAAATCGTAAGATTTTAATCTGTGCACTCTTAGGGGACTGCCTGGGATAACCAGGAGGAAGGTGGAGATGACGTCAAGTCAGTACGGCCTTTATGCCTTGGGCTACACACGTGTTACAATGGACGGTACAATGGGTCGCCAACCCGCGAGGGGGAGCTAATCTCAAAAAACCGTCCTCAGTTCGGATAGAAGTCTGCAATTCGACTTCTTGAAGCCGGAATCGCTAGTAATGGGAAATCAGCTCGTTCCCGTGAATACGTTCCCGGGTCTTGTACACACCGCCCGTCAAGCGATGAGAGCGAGGAGTACCCGAAGTCCTATGTAGATAGGCCGAAGGTAAAACTCGTGATTGGCGCTAAGTCGTAACAAGGTAACCGTACGGGAACGTGCGGTTGGATCACCTCCTTTCTATATTTTTTTGCTTTGCAAAAAAATATAGCACCAGGGAGCGCAAGCGACCGTGGTGCTACATCAATAGAAAGACAAATTCTATAGCCCCGTACAAGCTATAGTCATAAATCATTTTTGATTTATGTGAATATCTCACAGTTAACGTAGTTATAAGTCGTTTCAGATTTCTCTGGAATCGACTTGGCTTAAAATTTAAAGCGTATAGTGGCTAGCGGCTAGCGGATAGATTACTAACTGCTAGCTGTTTTCTGCGCTATCCGCTGACCGTAATTTACTGGGCCCATAGCTCAGTTGGTTAGAGCGCGTCCCTGATAAGGACGAGGTCAGTGGTTCGAATCTACTTGGGCCCATTTTTATATTTTTAGGGGCCTATCCCTCGTCTACGATACTCTTAAATATATTTTCAAAAATAAATTTGAGGGGCTGTAGCTCAGCTGGGAGAGCATCTGCTTTGCAAGCAGAGGGCCAGGAGTTCGATCCTCCTCAGCTCCATTTAAAATAATTTATAGGCTTTGACAATAAGATTTCAGAATATATTTTTTGAACAATACGCCACGGAACTGACCAAAGGGTCAGCATTGTTCATATGTTCTTTGACAATTATGTAAGATAGAGAGAGTTCTATAAGCGGGTAATTTAATTTCACAAATAAATAATAATATGTGGTCAAGCTACTAAGGGTTTATGATGACTGACTTGGTAGACTCAGGCGATGAAGGACGTGGTAAGCAGCGATATGCTTCGGGGAGTCGCAAACAGACTTTGATCCGGAGATTTCCGAATGGGACAACCCATCTCGAGTTATATCGAGAT
>JAHFGL010000008.1 GCA_023247445.1 Candidatus Omnitrophota bacterium
CGGTGAGGGCGCCTTTATCGGTGCGGGAAGCGTGGTCACGAAAGATGTCCCTGGCGGTGAAATTTGGGCCGGGAATCCCGCACGGTTTTTAAGAAAACGTTAGGAAAGAAAGTATTAATTTATTTGACAAAGTAAATTTATCTGCTTAGAATAACTTTAATAATCAAAAATTAACTGGGAAATCCGGTGAAAAGCCGGAGCTACCCCCGTAACTGTAAGTAGCCGCCAAAGCGGGCTACAAGTCAGAATACCTAGTAACCTCGGGGATGAGGGATCGGTAAATAATTTTACCCCAATCTCAAGCGCGAGGTTGGGTTTTTTTATGCCTTGATTAATGTAATCCAATTACCATGTCCTTTTTAAAAAAACGCTATCAATTGATCTTTCTTGTGGTCTTATCCCTATTTTTTGTCGGTTTTTATAGAAACGATTCTCAAGAAGTCTCAACTAAAAATCAGTCTTTGCAAAGAAATGTCAAAGAAACCTTATCTCAGAGAGTCTTTTCCATCCTTAGTTCTTTAGCCAATATCTTTTCCTCTAAAAAAGAATTAGCCCAGGTTTCTATAAAAGACGGGGAAATCTCTTCTTTAGAACAAACCAATTTTGTTCTGGATCAGAGTATTCCCAAATCAGTCCAAAATAAAGGGAAAAAAATAAATAATAAAAAAAGCGGAAATGAAATTTTCCAAAAAGGCGATAAAGATAAAAAGGACAATCCTTCTGGTCTTTTCAAAAAAGATTTTTCCCGCGCGTTGCCGGAAGGGCTGCTGGGAGAGGATTATTGTATTTATTTAAATCCTCTTTGGGGAGAGAAACCCTATCTTTGGCAATGGGTTGCCGGTGATCTTCCCGAGGGGATGAGTTTAGATCCCATCAACGGGATGTATTGTGGTAAACCAGCGAAGGCGGGGATATGGTCTTTTACAATAAAAATCAAGGATACATCGGGAGATTTTATTTATGTTGCTTATTCACAAACGATCCTCACTTTTCAACCAAAAGAAACGTCGGGAAATTTAGCCATTAACGCTTGTCCAGAATCTTCGTTATTTGTGGGAGTCGATTATGTTGCCCAGTTATCAGCCGCAGGAGGCAAGATACCTTATGTCTGGAACATCTCGGGTCTGCCCCCAGGATTAACGTTTGATCATTCCTATGGTCTGATAAGCGGCGCACCTTTGGAAGAGGGACAATCTTCTTTTAATATCACTGTAATAGATCAAAATTCCACAGAAGCTTCTTTAAATTGTTCTCTATGGGTTCAAACATCCCCGCTTTTTTTAACTTCCAATAGCTGTCCGGATGGCCTTGTGGGAGATGATTATTACTGTCAAATGGCGGCCCAGGGCGGCGAGCCGCCTTATTCTTGGCAGATTACTTCGGGGATCATCCCGGAAGGCCTCATATTTAATACTCAAACAGCTAAAATTTTTGGTGTCCCCCTAAAGGCGCAAACCGAAAAATTAATGGTACAGGTTAAAGATATTCAAAATAAAACAGATTCGGCGGAATTAAGCGTTAATATCAAATCCGAAGATTTAAAAATCACGACGCCAGAACTAGAAAGCGGCAGCGTGGGACTGTCTTACTATGAAACTATTCAAGCTTTGGGAGGAGCCCCTGCTTATACTTGGAATGTTATTAACGGAAATTTACCAACAGGCATTGAGTTTCAAGATCAAAATACAAATGGCGGAATTTTAATCGGCACTCCTATAATTCCTTTTGAAGGAGAAATTACTTTTCAAGTCACCGACGCTAATAATAAAACGGATGCAAAACCTCTAAAATTAACCATTAAAGAATCTCCTTTGAAGATTGTGGAGCCTTCTAGTTCCATTAAGGGAGAAATCGGCGATGGTCTTACGATTTACTTTCAAGCCGAAGGAGGGGTTCCTTTTCAAGATGAGCCTCATTACCTATGGAATTTAATTTCGGGCCAAATACCTAAGGGTTTAACGTTTCTACCCGAGGGAATCATGACCGGTGTACCTCAAGAGCCTTTGACAGCGGATATTGCCGTCAGTGTCACCGATTCTGTCAATAAAACGGATTCACAAGAGTTTGAAATAAAAATTGAAGGAGAAAAATTAGAAATTGTGACCGAAGAATTGCCCTGTGGTTTTTATTCAGAAGAATATAATTATCTCTTAGAAGCTAAAGGCGGACTTCCGGGCTATATCTGGAAGTCAGACGCTCAGGGGCTCGCCTCAGGGCTTACTCTTAGTTCGGAAGGCCAAATTTCGGGAATCCCAAAAGAGATAGAGAAAACAGCCGTTTCCATTGAAGTTAAGGATCAAGCTAATAATCAAGATTCCAAGAATTTTAATTTAAGTATTATTAAAAGGATAAAAATAACCAGTGAAAATCTGCCTTCAGCTGAGGCCGATCAAGATTACCGGTTCTCAATATTATCCGAAGGCGGCGAACCGCCGTATCATTGGTCCATTGTTTCTGGAGGAATACCAGGATTAAAATTGGATGAAGACGAAGGAGTTTTGTATGGCACGCCAACAGATTCCGGCAAATTTCCTTTAACGGTTGAAGTTCGAAGTGAAATATCAGGATGTGGGGACCTTTCAAATGTGGCTGATGTCAAGGAATTCTCTTTAGAAATTGCCGCCGCGCTGCTGGCTATCCGGGAAAATGAATGTCCGGGAGGGAATGTGGGCGCTTCTTATGAATGCCTGTTTGAGGCGCAAGGAGGGGTTAAGCCTTATATTTGGGAGGTTAAATCAGGAGAGCTTCCTGAAGGTCTGCAGTTTAAGACTCTAGAAACAGGACAAGGAGAAATATCGGGCACCCCGCAAGAATCTGGTCAATGGAATTTCACAGTTAGTGTGATGGATAAAGAAAAGGAATCCGCTATTAAGCCCATGACGCTGGAAATAAGCTCAGGACCTTTAGAAATCCAAGAAACCGGCTGTCCGAATGGTCAATTAGGCGTTTCTTACGAATGTCAATTAAACGCAGAGGGAGGAGTGCTTCCCTACACATGGTCTATGATCGCGGGAGAAATGCCTAAAGGTTTGCAATTAAACTCTCAGACAGCTCTTATTTCAGGGACACCAACAGAAAAAGTTGAAAACGCTCAATTTTCAATTGAACTTAAAGATAAGTTAGGACAATCTGATCAAACCCAGATTCGTCTTTCCATCGAAGGGGAGGATATTAACCCGGTCACTAATTTGATCGCTCGTGGTTCCGACGTAAAAATAGGTTTGGCCTGGAATAATCCCGTGAGTTCTTCTTATGACCACACAGAAATTTATCGCAGCACATCCACATTTCCGCAAAAGCCGACAGATGGTACGAAAATTTATTCCGGCACAGCCGATAACATAGTCGATACAGGATTAGATAACAATACGCTATATTATTACAGCGCTTTTGCCTTTGACCGTTACGGCAATTTTGCTTCACTGACGGAAGAATCAAAAATTTCTACGAATCCTCATCGGGTGAGTGTCAATGGTTCGTATAGGCCTTTTATAGATGAGGTAGTTTCTTATCAACCTTTGGATCCTACAAACGCTGAAGGTTCAAACAAGTTGCCAGACATTGTTTTGGGTCCGCCTAAAGGTTTAGGTGAATCGAGGGGGTGTGATAATGACATTGTTTCTTTACATGCCAAAGGGAATAATGACGCAGGGGTATCCGCCCCTTACGGTGGAACCATTACCCTAAGGTTTAAGGATAATATTGTCGTCAATGGTCAAGGTGTTGATTTTACCATCTTTGAGAACGCTTTTAAAATTAGCAACACAGATAGTTATTGGATGGAACCAGCTATTGTTGAAGTCAGCATCGATGGAAAGAAATTTTATCAATTTCCTTTTGATTTCGTGCCGCATTATGATGCCGATGGGAATCTTGATTTAGGAAATCCGTACATCTATGCCAAGGGATTTGCCGGAATAAAACCGGTTTGCAGTAATAATGGCACTCCGGACCCAACGATTCCGGGAGATTGTCCTAATTTTGCCGGCGGTGATTCTTTTGATTTAAGCGATATATCTTCATCATTATCCTGGATCCAATATGTTCGTATCACTTCAACCGGAGATAATTGGATGAAAGATATCAATGGAGATTATGTAAGACATAACAATGACATTATGGGAATAGCCCTTAGCGGAACATATACGTCCGGTTTTGATTTAGACGCGGTGGCCGCTGTCCATTACTAAAATATGAAAAGACTTTTAATTCTTATTTTTTCTCTTCTAAATTTTCTTAACGTACGGTGTCTTTACGCCCAAGAAACAGTCGATCTTTGGGTCACCAAGAATTTTCAAGAAGAAATACTAAATAAGAAAATTCCGATTCAAGACGAATCTGTCATGAAAATCTTGCAGGACAACTGTACTCTTCAGAGATCTTTCGCGGGCGCTTTTGTGAATCAAATTAATGGTGTTCCCGCCGATTTAGGTTTAGAGAAAAACAGCAATTGGTTTTATTACATCAATGGACTGATGGCCGATGAGGGGGCCTTAGGGTATTTTCCAAAAGGAAATGATGTCGTTTGGTGGGATTTTCATCGCTGGAATGACACGGTTTACGTTTCTGCCGTTGTCGGGGCCTATCCGCAGCCCTTCAAAGGCGGGTACAATGGAAAAATTTTTAAAACCGTTCTTGTGAGCACAGATGATCTTTTCGAATCGGCTGAAGGATTAAAGGCTAGCCTGCAAAGCCAGGGCGTGAAGGATGTAGAGATAAAAAATTTTACTCAAAATTTTTATTCTGACGAGGAAGCCCAGATTCTTATTGGTTCATGGGAAAAGATTCAAAATCATTCCAAGATTAAAGACATTGTCGAGAATTGCCGTAAATCGGGATTTTTTATTCGTTTTAAAGATTCTAAACTGATGGCCCTAGATATAGAAGGGAAAGAAAAGGTTGCATTGGCCGAAGCCTCGGCTATTTTAGCGATTGGTGCAGGATTTCAGGTGAACGCTCCTTTTTGGATTATTACCGGAACCGATGTAACCGAAGTGAAAAAGGCCGTTCAATTGCTGATTGACCATCCAGAACGAATTCAATTTTACGCTGGTGTTGTTTTAAATCACGGAGAGATTATTCCTGTCCCTGCCTTTTAAGAAAGACAAACAATTTGTTGGTTTACTTCATCCGGGCGTTTTAATTCTTTATTTTCTGGCTTTGGTTGTCATGGCCACGGTTTACACCCATCCTTTTTATCTTTTTTCTCTTTTGGTGGTTGTCATTTTTGGCGTTTATTCAGCGGATGGATTTAAAATATGGAAAAAATATTTATCCTTTGGGCTAAGTATGGCCGTATTGATTGTTTTTATCAATATTTTTGTTTCCCCAAATGGGCGGACGGTTCTTTGGGAAGGGAAATATTTGAAGATCACAGGGGAAGCCCTTTGTTACGGCCTTAACATGGGTTTAAAATTAATTTTAGTTTTAAGTATTTTTTGTTTTTATGAAACAGCCTTGCCGGCAGATAAAGCCTTCCGTTTTTTTGCACGCCTTGCGCCGAATTCGGCGCTGGTGCTTATTTTGACATCGCTTTTTATCCCTCAATTACGCCGGCGGGTCGGAGATGTTAAGCTGGCCATGGCCGCGCGTGGTTATTCTTTTGAGGGAAGGAATCTATGGCGTAAGATTTCTTCTCACTATCCTTTATTAAAAATTATGCTTCTCTCGTCGTTGGAAGATTCTTGGGCAACGGCTGAGGCTCTTCATGCGAGGGGTTTTGGTTTAGGGAAGCGCAATTTTTATGCCAGGGATGCGTGGCGAAAGTGGGATACGATTTTTAGCGTTATTTTTTTATTTTCGTTGGTTATCTTTGGGATCAGCATTTTTAGTCATCATGGGTTTTACACATTTTATCCAACGATGGGAGCGCTCCTGCGGACTCAGGATATTTGGTTTATTTTCCTGTTGATTTCAAGTTTAAGTACCGTTCCTTTTCTGAATAGAATTTTAAAATGATGAATTTAGGCGGACTTTTCAAAATCGAACAATTAAGTTATTTTTATCCTGAACAAGAAAGGGAAGCGCTTAACGCTATTTCCTTGACCGTTCATGAAGGAGAATTTGTCTTAATCGTGGGGCCTTCGGGCGGTGGGAAATCAACGCTCGCCAGGGTTTTAAGCGGTTTTATTCCAGAGTTTTATGGCGGCAGACTTCAAGGCCAAGTCTTTTTTCAAGGGCATTCGTTAATTGAGCATAACCAAAAAGAATGGCGCAAGAAAATTGGTTTTGTCTTTCAGGATCCCGAAAGGCAGATTATCCGGGGTGTTGTAGAAAACGACCTTGCCTTCGGCTTAGAAAATTTGGGATTATCTTCTGAATTGATGAAACGCCGGATCAATGAAACCCTTAACTTTTTGAATCTGTATTCTTTAAGAGAAAGAGCCTGCCACGAACTCTCCGGGGGAGAAAAGCAGAAAGTGGCCTTAGGTTCCATTTTAGCCATGATGCCGCGGGTTCTTGTTTTAGATGAGCCGACCTCCCAATTGGATCCCGCAGCTTCTCAGGAAATGGTGGGAATATTAGGAAATCTTCACCGCGAGCACGGCTTGACGATTATCCTCATTGAACAAAAAATAGAACCGTATCTTCATCTGGCTGACCGCATCATTTTTTTAGAAGAAGGGAAGATCGTGTTGGATGAAAAGCCGCGGGAATTTCTGCGCCAAACGAAGGTCAGGTATCCTCAATACACTCCTTCCATGGTCAGGCTGGCCGATCGAGCAGAGAATCCCCCGTTAAATGTTCCTGAGGCACGCAGCTATTTACGATCAAAAATTCTTAACCCTTTTTCCTCGCCTCCCGCCTATGGCGGGACAGACTTCCCTCCCCCATCGGTGGGGAGCCTGCCTGCCGGACAGGCAGGGGTTAGGCAGGGGGAGAAGGTCAGGGGAAACCCTGAAATTCCGCTGCTTAATGTGGAAGGAGTTTTCTTTTCTTACGAGATGTCTTCTTTTAAAAAAGAAACACTTTCAGAAATTAATTTTCAAGTTCATCCGCAAGAATTTTTCGGCGTATTAGGGGAAAATGGCGCCGGGAAAAGCACGCTTCTTAAAATTATGGCGGGATTTTTAAAGCCTTTAAAGGGCAAAGTAATTTTGCACGGGCAGGATGTCCATACACTGGAGGTTAAAAAAAAGGCTTTGCAAATCGCGTATCTTTCTCAAAATCCCAATGATTATCTTTTTAATGACACGGTTGAGGGAGAACTAAAGTTTACGATGGATAATTTGGGTCTGAAAGATTTGAAAATAACAGATGAAATTTTAGAGGCTTTAGGGTTAACTCATCTGCGGTTTCGTTATCCGCGCGATTTAAGCGCCGGGCAGCGTCAGAGAGCCGCTTTAGCCTCTGTCCTTGTCGCTGAGCCCCGTCTTATTTTATTGGATGAACCAACCCGCGGATTAGATCATCATTTAAGAAATGAGCTGGGGATTTTACTCAAAAAATGGATTGTGAAAAAGAATTTAACAGTCATTTGTGTCACTCAAGATGTCGAATTTGCCGCGGAATTTGCCGATCGTATCCTTTTGCTTTCCGAGGGAAAGATCATGCAGCAAGGAACACCCCAGGAAGTTCTGGATGGAAATTTATTTTATTCGACCGCCATTAACCGGATTTTTCGGGGGATCGTGGATGGGGTGGTGAATGTCAGGCAGGCGGAGATTTTTTTGAAAACTCTAAACTCGAAATACTAAACTCTTCCGCCAAAATGCTTGGCGGATCCGTCATTTCTTGTGGAGGAAAACAAACTCAAAATTTTAAATCCAAATATTAAAAACAGTTTAATTCGACGGATTTTACGGTTTGTGTTTTGAGTCTTAGATTTATTTAGGATTTCGGGTTTAGGATTTAGAGTTTATGTCAAAATGGACAAAGGTCTCCTCTTCATGATTTTTGCTTTAATTTTCTTGGGCGCTTTGGCCTTTATTTTTGAGCGCCGAAAGGTGAGTGCCAAAGAAATAGCGGTCATTGCGGTTTTGGCGGCCTTAGCTGGACTGGGACGAGTTCCTTTTGCCTTTATCCCCAGCGCTCAGCCAACCACCTTTTTCGTGATCATGACGGGGATTGTCTTTGGGATAAGAGCAGGATTCTGGGTGGGATGCACCGCCGCGCTTGTTTCCAACGCGTTTTTAGGCCAGGGGCCGTGGACGATTGTCCAGATGCTGGCCTGGGGATTGTGCGGGATTTCGGCCGGAATTTTAGGACGCCTTAGTAGAATTTACGTACCTTATGTCATTGCGAGCCCCATAGGGGCGAAGCAATCTCTCTTTAAGGGATTGCTTCGTCGCTTCGCTTCTAGCAATGACGTAGCCCTTATTTTTTTCGGTTTTCTTTGGGGATATCTTTTCGGCTGGATCACGAACCTTTGGTATTGGCTGTCTTTTGTGTATCCATTAAATTGGCAGAGCTGGTTGTCCACAAACATTCTTTCCTTTTGGTTTGATACAACTCATGCCGTGACGAATGTTTTATTTTTAGGTATTTTGGGCCCCAGTTTTCTGAAAATATTAAATCGATTCAAGCAGAAATTTTCGTATAGGTATGAAAAATAGTTTAAATATTTTTTCAGAAAGGAGGATGTGAAATCCGAAAATTATTTTAGTCGAAAAATTCCTCGGAGCTCTGCTCCGGGGTTACCGCCTGAAAAAAAGCTCGAGAAACCAATGGTTTCTCGAATACAGAATTCCATCGTAACAAGGATTCGAGCAGCGCAGGTTCCATCAAGGGCAAACGAAAAAGTTTACTCGAATCGAGTTGGCTTCTTCCGGGTGGCGGGGTTTTTTCATCTGGCATTTTATAAACCCAATGAGACTTTTAATCCCTTTGAAGCGACGGTTTCAAGGCTTGGTGTAGCCTTTTTGGACAGCCATTATCGAGATTATTCTTTTATGGAATTCGGGCCGGATTTTACAGCCGCCTCCTCTAAAAACAGTTTAAGAAAAGAGAGAAGATTTAAGATGTTCCACAAAAGTTTGAGTGGGGTCTTGCCAATTCTTTTCCGCCTGATATAATTAGGCAATGTCCTACAGCCATAAGGGTTTCCTAAACAGGTTAGATAAGTTTTTTGCCGAGAATTATGCCCGCTTAGGCGTTGAACACAAAGGTTGCCTATCGGCCTTTCTTTTTCATGGACTCTTTCGTGACAAAAATGAATGCCGCCATGAATTCTTAGATGTTCAGCAAGGCATTACCGTAAAACATTTTGAGGTCTTTATTGAATATTTTCTTCATCAGCAATACTCTTTTGTTCGGCAAGAGGATATTTTAAAAGAATTGGATCTCCAGAAAAAATATGCCCTTATTACCTTCGATGATGGTTATTACAATAATATCCATGCCCTCGATATTCTGAAAAAATTTCAAGTACCCGCTGTTTTTTTTATCTCAACCAGCCATGTTCTTGAACAGAAAAGTTTTTGGTGGGATGTCATTTCAAGAGAACGCCACAGACAGGGCGCAAGCCCAGAAAAGATCGCCCAAGAGCAGAAATCTTTGAAAACAAAGAAAAATCACGAAATCGAAAATTACATTGTGGAACAATTCGGAGGTAAGGCGTTAAAGCCTATCGGCGATGTGGATAGGCCATTAACGATTTTTGAACTAAAAAGTTTATCTTCGCAGCCTTTTGTTGAAATAGGAAACCACACGAGTAATCATGCCATTTTAACGAACTATTCGTATGGTGAGGTAAAAGACGAAATGTTTAAGGCGCAAAATCATCTCCAAGAAATAACCGGAATTACGCCCATCGCCGTTTCTTATCCCAATGGAAATTTTATCGATGAAACTATCATCGCTGCCAAAGAAGTGGGATTTAAAATAGGGATCACAACATTGGAAGGGAAAAATTATCTGCCTCTTAACTTTCAAGCCGACGATTTATTTTGTTTGAAACGGTTTACTCTCTGGGCGCAGAGCCGCTTCCCTGATGAATGTCTCCGGGCCCGATCGGATTTTCAATTAAAAAGTTTTCTTAAAAAGATCCTACGGAAAGTCAAAAGATAAGCGATGCTCAAAGTCCTTCCGGTAAAAAAAGAAAATTTCGATAACATTTATCCGCTGTTAACACAGATTCCTTCTCCAATTCCAATCCCTAAGGAGACCTGGCGTAATTTATTCAATCAGCAATGGGATTGTCAAGTTGAGCCGTTTGGTTATGTTTTGATGGATGAAAATGAAATCGTTGGATTTCTCGGATTGATTAATGTGCACAGAGAAATTAATGGGCAAAAACACCACATCAGCTGCCTGACAAGCTGGACGGTAAAAAAACAATATACTGGGCACAGCATAAAGCTGTTATTTCCTTTTATCCGTGACCATGAAAGGACATTAACGTGTTTTACGCCGGCTAAAAATGTTGACGCGGTTTTTCGAAAATTCGGATTTCAAGAACTTCACGCCTTTTGGCAAGTAATTCCCTTTTGGCGTATGTCTTTGCATAAAAATGATTATCAAATTCACTTTGATATAGACCACTATCGGTCCGTGCTGACAGAGGAAGATTGGCATATCTATTGTGCTCATCAAAAATTCTCCAGTGCGCATTTTATCATTAAAAATGGTGAAACATATTGTTATGGCGTTGCTAAGCGGGTTTTAAAGAAAAACTTGCCATTTTTACACATCCATTATCTTAGTGATAAGAAGCCGTTTATGAAGGTAATACAAAAATTCGCGGGGATGATTTGTTGGCGTTTTAAAGTCTTGGGTCTGATTATCTTTAGCTCCTATCTTCTGGATAAAAAAATAAAAGGGGCGATAACCCTGCCAATACCAGCTAAGCCTCTATTTCGTTCGCAGACACTCAAATCCCAAGACATCGATTCGTTATATTCGGAATACTTTGTTTTGGATTTTTAGAAATTCTATCCCGTTGTTTAATTCTTCTAAATCCTTCCCTAATTTTTTCTTGACAAGATAGAGAGCTTGTTTATAATAGGTGTTAATTGTTCATATATTGAACAATTTTAGCAGTCGGTTCATAACATTCTATGAATAAAGAACTTCTTAACGAAAGAGAATTAGAACTCATTAATATTATTGGAGCTCAATTAGGCGCCAATCAGCGGCGTTTATCCCACCTCATGGATCTCTCTTTAGGGATGACCAACATGCTTATCCGGCGGCTCATCGCCAAAGGATTTATCCGCATTGAACAATTGAATAAACGGAAAGTTCAATATATTCTCACGCCGAAAGGTTTCGTAGAGAAAATGCATAAATCCATCAAATATACTTTAAAAACCATCAATTCAATAGGGTTAATAAGAAATCAAGTAAGGGAAATATTGCTTGGCTTATATGAGAGCGGCGTTAGAAATTTTTATATTGTTGGCAAGCATGATTTAAGTATGCTGGTGGAAATGGTGATTAAAGAGGTTCATTGGCAAGACTGCTCTTTCCATGTTTTGGAGGAAATCCCATCGTCGAAAGTAGGGGGTCTGCTTTTAGTATGCAAGGAAAATGTTAATGAGGCATTACTCGTCGTGCATAATTATGTCGATTTAATCCGGGAAATTGCTAAAAATAATCCTGAAACCATGGCTCTAAACCAAAATTCTACCGTCTCTGTAACTAGAAATTAAAGGAGATAATATGAGCAACCAAGTACTCGAGCAAGAACTAGTGGCAAAGCCAGGTGACACAAAAACAAAATTAAAAACCTTATTTGTTACATTGCCGCAGAGAGATACGGCAGGAACATTTCCTCCTTATGGGGCGCTTGCCGTCATGACTTATCTGAAAAAGTTAGGGTATGTTAATCTTTCCTTTTATAACATGGACCTCCTCAGGCCTTCTCGAAAAGAAGCCATTGATTATATTGTTTCCTATAATCCCGATGTTCTGTGTATTAGCGCACCCGTTTCCACCAGTTACGAAAATTGTAAATATTATTCTTTAGAACTTAAAAAACGTTTACCCCAATTGAAAATCGTTTTGGGAGGTAACCTTGCAGCCAGCGCAGAGATTATTCTAAAAAAGACGGGTGTGGATATCTGTGTCTTAGGTGAAGGTGAAATTGCCTGTAAGGAACTTTTTGATGTTCTTTCCGGGAATAGACCAAAAAGCGAACTTTCAAAAATTAAAGGGTTAGGGTATCTTGAGGGAGGGGAGTTTATTAACACCGGCCATGCCGAACAGCTTCCCATGGACCAAGTTTATGACGTGGATTGGAGTATTCTTGATGAGCATTCTCGGGAACATTGTTTTCAAAAATTCGAGGATTTTGCTTTGGATTCCGGCCAAATTAAGTATTTTTATGGCATTCGAGGTGAAACTATCGCTCCATCTATGTTAGAGAAGAAAATCAGCATTATCGCCTGTTCAAAGGGGTGCGTGGCGCGCTGTACCTTCTGCCACCGCTGGCAAAAGGGTATTCGTTTTATTCCACCGGAAATTTTAATTGGGAGAATGAAATATCTCATGGAAAATTATAACGTGGGGTTTTTCGAATTTGCCGATGAATGTTTCGGAGCTGACCTAAAGTGGTTACACAAATTTTGTGAGATGGTTAAACCACTTAATATTCTTTGGAACACAGCGGGCATGCGTGTTAAACAAATGACCCCGGCAATTATTGCTATGATGAAAGAAGCCGGATGCCGCTCCATTATTTATGGCATGGAAACTGGCAGCGAAAAAATGATTGAGATCATGGAGAAAAGAGCTGCCATTGAGGATAATATCAGGGCGTTTCGTTTGACCATAGAAGCCGGTTTGAATACCATCCCTCAGCTAATCATTGGCATGCCCGGTGAGACTCACGAGACCATTTTAGAATCGGCTGATTTTATCGCTAGGAATATAACCTTAGACGAATCACAAAATCCCCGCGAGGTCAGTATTAATTTCGCGCAAGCCTTACCCGGAACTCCTTTGTATGAATACGCGCGGCATAAAGGAATGATCGGCGAAAGCATCGATGAAGAAGAGAAGTACCTTCTACACATTTCCGATAGAAATGCCTGCGATGAAGCGACTACCCTCAATTTTACGGAATATTCCCGTTTGACACTTCTTTCATGGCGGAACGTTATCTTGTGCATCGTCAAGTACGAATATATGAAGAAATTTGGATTGAAGTATTATTATAAAATTATGTTTAACGGCAAAAAAAGACCAACGTTATTTTCGATGATCAAAAATAAACAATTCGGCCTGATTCTTGATAGCTATCCGAGGCTGGCCTATCGGCTCCGGCGTTTTATGTGGGCGTTAAAATGGATTGATTCCTGTAAAAGGTATGGTTTTCGTCAAGCATTCCGATTTCTTGGCCAACATATAGTGGTGAGCATTAAAAGGATTTTGAAAAAACCATCCCCCTTTGAATACAAATCTTTGCGTAAAATCGTTGAAAAAGACATTAAAGAACCTTTCAAAGGATCGAAAGCCATGGTTCCTTTAAGGATCGGCCGATAAAAGCGAAGTAGCTGAAATAAATATGGAAACTTCTTACAAAAAAATAAATTCGGTCGTTTACAAGGAACAAAAAATTTGGGGAGGCGATGGAAATGAGGATTATTTCCAGGCTTTCCGAAGCAATAGGGATGATTTATATCGGTCAGAAAAATTTTTTCTGCCTAAGGTTATTAAGAGAGTCAAAAATTGTCTGGATGTCGGCTGCTGCTGTGGAGGTTTTAGCGGCATTATGAAATCCTACAATCCTGATCTACAGTATGTAGGGGTTGATATTATCCCTCGTTTTATTGATATAGCTAAGAAACGATATCCCGACTCTGAATTCGTCGTTGGTGATGGGACAAACCTTGATTTCCTTGACAATAAATTCGATCTTGTTCATTCAAGTGGGATTCTCCATCTTAATTCCCGTTACCGGGATATTGTCAAAGAAATGTACAGAGTCTCTGCAAAATATGTTTTATGCGACTTTCGGCTTACCGAAGGTTCTGATGTAATTGGTGAAATGGATGTAAATTTAGTCGGGCAAGAGAAATCTGTAGGAGCCCTGCCTTATATTGTGCTCAATATAGAGCGCCATCTGGAATTTCTTAAGGCATTGCGACCTGCTGCTCTTTCAATTCAAGTCAGAGGATACGCGCACCCTCCTTCAAAATTGGCGCGGATTAAAGTGGGCCGCATCTATATGGCTTTTTTTCTTATAACAAAAGAGAATTCGGCGAATCCTGCCACAAAAGTTGAAATAAATTTAAATGAGTGATTTTTATGATTGAACCCAAGGCACTTTTAAAAAAAATATCCCGAGTCTCTGGACATGGTGAGGCACGTATTGGCCGGGCTATGCGTTTGGATCGCAACGAACGGACAACGCCATTAGCTAAGGATATTGTTGAAGCCGTATGGTCCCAAATTTCTCCGGAAGAAATTGTCGCTTATCCCGAACTGGAGCCGCTTTATCAAAAACTGGCGCGATTTTTGAATGTTCTTCGCCAGAATATTCTTCTGTGCAGCGGTTCTGATACGGGTATTAAGAGTGTCTTTGAAACATATGTGCAGCAAGGCGATGAAGTGGTCATTTTGACACCGAGTTATGGAATGTTTTCTGTCTATTGCGATATGTTTGGAGCCACGAAGATTCTTATGCACTACGATGAGGATTTTTTTCTGCCTGTAAAACGAATAACTGAGAAAATTAATCCCAAAACAAAGCTTGTCATATTAGCTAATCCTAACCATACCGGAACGGTTATCCAAGAGAAAGATATCCATTCCATCATCGAATACGCGGCCCAGTACAACACCCTCGTTCTGGTCGATGAGGCTTATCACCATTTTTATCCAGAGACCATTATTTCTTATATCGGCCAATATGATAACTTAATTGTGGTCCGTAGCTTTTCTAAGGCTTTTGGCATTGCGGCGTTACGTGTAGGATATCTTATAAGTCAGACACAAAATATTCAAAATTTAGATAAAGTGCGATTGACGCACGAAATTACCAGTGTTTCGGCGAAGTTCGCGGCGTATCTTATTGATCATCCAGAAATTTATCAGGCATATGTGAAGGATGTTGAAGAGGGAAAAAGTTATATTGCCAAAGAATGTCAGAAAATAGGAATTACGGTGCTGCCATCAACGACTAATTTCTGTTTTTTTCGTCTGCCTGATTTTTGGGACGCGAAAGAAATGGTTCTTAGCTTAAAAAAACGAGATGTCCATATTAAAGGGCCGTTTCAAGAGGTTCCTCTTAATGGTCTTATACGGATTACCCTTGGTCCCGAAAAGCAGATGCGGGAATTTATGAATATTTTTAAAGAAATTTTAAAGGAGTGTCAAATTGAAGCGAAATAATTCTACCATCAAAAAAAGAACAAAAAGAATTCCAGTCCTTGGGGCTATCCCCGCCAGAATGGGTTCCAGCCGTTTTCCCGGGAAACCTCTAAAACTTATCGCTGGAAAATCCATGATATGGCATGTTTGGCAGCGGGCTTTGTTAAGTGGTGTTCTGGATGACTTAGTAATTGCCACTTGTGATGAGGAGATTAAAACAGCCGCTGAGGAGTTCGGGGCGAAAGTTGTAATGACCTCCGACAAACACACGCGGGCTAACGATCGGGTCGCTGAGGTCGCCAGTAAAATTCCCTGCGAAATTATTTTAAATATTCAGGGGGATGAACCATGCTTGAATCCACAATTAATCCGCGATGTGGTTAACCATATTCGTAAAAATCCGCATGTGCAATGTTCGAATCCCGTGGCGGTTATTGAAACAAAGGAAGAAAGAGAAACCCCCCATGATATTAAGGTTTGTTTTGATTTAAATGGAAGAATTGTTTATTTTTCCCGCTGTCCGGTTCCCTCAGATTCGGTCGTTGAGAGAAAATATCCTTGTTACCGGCAGATCCCTATCTTGGCATTCCGGAGTGAATTTTGTCAAAAATTGGCTAAGCTTAAACCGGGGCCCCTAGAGTTGCAGGAAGGCACCGATTTATTGCGGGCGGTTGAGCATAATTTACCGGTTCATATTTTAAAAACGAAATATCAAACCAAAGGCGTGGATATCCCTAGTGATATCCAAGAAGTGGAGAAACGCATGGAGAAAGATCCGATTTACAATCGGTATCGTTTCAAATAACCATCAAGAGAGATTACAAATGAAAAAGAATATTAAAGTGGCGATTATTGGGTGCGGGCGGGTTTCTTTCCATCATGCAGAGATGCTGCGTGATGTATCCGAGGTTAAAGTAGTGGCCTGCTGCGATTTAATTAAAGAAAAAGTCGAGAAATTAGCTGGTGAACTTAACTGCCGGGCTTATCTTAATTATCATGAGATGTTGCAGGAAGAGGAAGTTGATCTTGTGACATTAGCCACACCCACTGGCGTCCATTTTGAGCATGTTCAAGATATATTAAACCATTATAAAGTGAATATCCTTTTGGAAAAACCGATGGTTCTTAAAGTCTCGGATGGACTTGAATTAAAACGTTTAGCTGTTCAAAAAGAAGTACGGATATTTCCTGTCTATCAAAATCGTTTAAATAAGTCGGTTCAAAGAGTTAAAAGTGCCCTTTTGAATGGAGAACTGGGGGATATTGTATTGGGAACAGTAAGGGTTAGATGGTGCCGGCCCCAAAGGTATTATGATCTGGCCGCTTGGCGGGGAACGTATTCGATGGACGGCGGAGCGTATGTCAATCAGGGAATCCATTTTATTGATATTTTGAGATATTTGGCTGGAGAAATTCAAGCAGTGAACTCTTGTTTCGCTCGGCTTGGAGCTAAGCCTGAGGCTGAAGATACAGGGGTAAGTTTGCTTCGTTTTGAAAACGGCGCTTTAGGTCAATTAGAAATAACGATGGCCGCGCGTCCTCATGATTATGAAGCTTCTATTTCCATCGTTGGAAGTAAAGGATTGGCTGTTTTGGGAGGATGGTGCGCGAATAAGTTATTGACGTTTTCTCCAAACCCGGAGGATGAACAGATTTTTAGTGAAGAAGTGCCCATGGCTTATGGATTTGGACACCGCGAGGTTTATCGTAGAGTCGCGAAGGTTTTATTAGAAGAAAATAATCCGCCAGTTGAATTTGAAGATGGGCTGAACACAATACGTTTACTGCACGCTCTTTACCGCAGTAACGAGGAACAAAAATGGATTAAGTTAGCCGATCAACTGGAATCGTTTCGTTTGGGGGAGCGCAATGAAAAGCTTTTAACCCCTTATCTAATCAAACCTCCACTGGTAAGTACTAAATAGGAAAGCATGGTATCCACAGATGAAAAATTAAAAGTCGGAATCGCCGGATATGGCGTTGTCGGTAAAAGAAGAAGACAATTTATCGATCAAAATCTCCATATGAAGACTATCGCGGTATGCGATAAAACGCTGCGTAAATCAGATCTTTTTATCAATGGCGTTAAATGTTGTCGTCATTATAAAGAGCTTCTTAAAACTCCCTTGGATGTTTTATTTGTGTGTCTGCCTAATTATTTAGCCGCGGAGGTGACGATGGCGGGGTTAGAGAAGGGACTGCATGTCTTTTGTGAAAAGCCACCGGGACGAAGTGTTGCGGATATCGAAAAAGTTATTGAAGCCGAAAAAAAATATCCAAAGTTGAAATTGAAATACGGTTTTAATCATCGTTATCATGATTCGGTGAAAGAAGCTTTAAGGATTATTCAGTCCAAAGAATTCGGCGAGATTATCAACATCAGGGGTGTTTATGGAAAAAGTAAAATCATTTCTTTTGCCAGTGGATGGCGCGCTAAACGCAAATACGCCGGCGGTGGGATACTCTTAGATCAAGGTATTCATATGGTGGATTTGATGCAGTTATTCTGTGGGAAATTTGTTGAGGTTAAAAGTTATGTTTCAAATAGCTATTGGCACCACGATGTCGAAGATAATGTTTACGCCATTTTGCGTGATAAGAACAATCGTATTGCTATGCTTCACTCGAGCGCCACACAATGGCAGCATCAGTTTTCTTTAGATATTACTTTAACCAAAGGATCTCTAAGGCTGCAAGGGATTCTTTCCGGCTCTAAAAGCTATGGACAAGAACAGCTCGTTAAGGTCCGCCGCAGTGAGGCGGATATCGGCACGCAAAGTGAAGAGGTCATTAATTATCTAAACGACAATTCCTGGCGGGATGAAGTCAATGAATTTGCCGATAGCATCGTTAATGATAAGCCTACCTATGCGGGAACAATCTTTGATGCCCTTTCCACTATGCAGTTAGTGTACAAAATCTATAGCGCCGATGCCGAGTGGAAAGAGAAATTTCTCAAAGAAGATTCCGCTAAGATTTTAACAGTTTAGAAATAGGAGACACTATGAATACATTAGAAGAAATTTTTAGAGAGAGCAGTCTGCAGACAGATTATTTCAAACGGTATTGTCATTATCTGCAAAAATTGATTTCTGAGATTGATGTTGAATCGGTTAAAAAAGTTGTGGATTGTTTTCTGGAAGCTCGATGTAATAACAAAACAATTTATTTCGCTGGTAATGGCGGCAGCGCGGCAACGGCCTCGCATTTTGCTCAGGACATGGGGGAGATTGGAAGAAAAATCCGCGGCAAAGGCTTCCGAACGCAGAGTATCAATGATAATGTCGCCGCGCTAACGGCTATCAGCAATGACTACAGCTACGATAGTATTTTCTCTATGCAGATCCAATACAACTTTGACGAAAAGGACATTTTAGTTGTTATTTCAGCCAGCGGCAACAGTCCGAATGTCATTAATGCCGTCAATCTGGCTAAAGCTAAAGGCGGAATAACAGTTTGTTTGGTGGGATTTGATGGTGGTCGTTTAGCCCAAATTTGCGACCAGGTCATTCATATCCAAAGCAAAAAAGGAGAATACGGTCCCGTGGAAGATATTCACCTTATTTTAAACCATATGATTGTTTCCTACTTGATGATGGAATTAAAAAAAGAGAGTGTGTCTTGAAACACAAAGTTCTTATATCGACATCAACTTTTGGAGTATCCGATGACACGCCTTTAAAACGGCTTGCCCAAGCGGGATTGGAGGCCAACATTAATCCCTACAAGCGTAAACTTTCTAAAGAAGAATTGCTAAATTTGTTGCCTGAGGTGACAGGATTAATCGCGGGCCTGGAAACATTAGATGAGGAAGTAATGTCCCGGTCGGATTTAAAAGTTATCTCGCGTTGCGGGTCAGGATTGTCCAATATTGACATGCGGGCCGCAGAGAGATTAGGCATTAAAGTATGTAGCACACCGCGGGCGCCGACGCAAGCGGTAGCGGAATTAACAATCGCCTGTCTGTTAAATTTATTGCGAGGAGTTTCCACCATGGATCAGGATTTACATCAAGGCCGTTGGAATAAACAGACCGGATTGCAATTAGAGGGCAAGACTATTTTGATCGTAGGCTGGGGCAGGATCGGACGGCGTGTGGCTGAATTGTTAAGACCGTTTCATGTGCGGATTATCGTTGTGGATCCATTTGTGCAAAACATTACCAAGCAGTTTGAATTTTTAACGCTGGCTCAGGGTTTACCTTTAGCGGATGTTATTACCCTGCACTGCAGCGGTGAAGATTGTTTTTTTTCCGCTGGCGAGTTTGCTTTGATGAAAAAAGGAGCGTTTCTTTTGAACGCGGCCCGGGGAGGATTAATTGACGAAAAAGCGTTAATAAAAGCCATTGATGAAAGACTTGTTGCCGGAGCTTGGTTGGATACTTTTGAACAAGAACCTTATGTGGGAGAATTAATGCGTTATCATCAGGTCCTTTTGACGCCTCATGTAGGATCTTACACCGAAGAATGCCGAAGGCAAATGGAGTTAGAGGCGGTTGAGAATCTTATTTTTGCTTTTGAAGAAATAGAAAGTCGATGTCAGATATAGATCTGCTGGAAAATTTAGATATCGCTAAAGTAGCGGCTAAGACAGCTGGACAATTTCTCATCAAGCAACAGCATTTGGCTCGACGTGTGTCTCAGGAACTCTTTCATGATGTGAAAATCAACGGAGACGTTGAGGCCGAGCAGATCATCCTGGAATATTTAAGGAGGCGCAGTAATTTTGCCATATTATCAGAAGAAACAGCTTCGCCAGATAAAGGGAATCAAGATTATCGTTGGATTGTTGATCCCATTGATGGGACTTTAAATTATTTTCAAAAGATTCCATTTTGTTGTGTTTCTATTGGTCTTTGGCAAGGGCAGAAGCCAATTTTAGGAGCCGTTTACGATTTTAATAGAGATGAACTATTCTCAGGAATCGCTGATGAGAAGGCATGGCTTAATGATGTTTTTGTGAAAGTGAGCAAAACCAAAACCAAAGAAAAAGCGGTTCTCTGTACAGGCTTTCCGGCTCTCACAGACTATTCTCAGGATGCTATACAAAATTTTGTCAAACAAATACAGAATTATAGAAAGATCCGTCTTTTGGGTTCCGCAGCTTTATCCATTGCGTATGTCGCCTCAGGGAAGGTAGATGCTTATTGTGAGCGTGGTATTATGCTTTGGGATATCGCCGGTGGGATTCCTTTGTTGTTGGGCGCTGGTGGAAAAGTTCACATGGAAAAAGCAACCGAAGATAACAGTTTCAATGTTTATATCAGCAATGGATACATCTAATCCGATGTGAAGCAGAAAGTCATGGGTCATAACTATGCCAGATTATTGTGAGTATTCTTTTTCTGCCGATTTTGTAAATCGGCTGCGTAAGTACGTAACATCAAGGGAATACCAAGATGTTGCAACTTATTCAAAAAGCGAATACTGGCAGCATTTTTCCGATGTTATTGACATTCGTTTCCTTGATAACAAGGTCATGTTAAAGGGGGAGTCAGGCTTTTATATCCCACAAAGAAAAGATGTGCAGAAGAGAGTCAAAAGAAATGTGACTAAGCTCATTCGGGAACCTTTGAGTTTAATACCATTTTTAAGAAGGAAAATTGGAATGCAGACATCAGAGATAAAATTATTAAATTATTTTGATGCTTTTGATAAAGTGATGGGCCACGATCGTGTTGCCAATATCGTCCTATCTCCCAATCGAATTAATTTCAAGGAATTGGCACAAAAACCGGGAATAATTTCTTCTGTTGATGATATGCGCCAGCAATTTTTTGCAAAAGACAAGTACAGTTTAAATGCTCAGATAGTTGAAGCTTATTATTATTACAACCTGTTGTCTGGTTTTCTAGACCCGACTTCAATTAAAACAGCATTGGAGATAGGTGGGGGAAACGGTAACCTGGCGTCATTATTTTATAGTTCAATGGATAATTGTACCATCATAAATGTAGATTTGCCCAAGACGCTTTGTCTGGCCATTGTGTTTATCGCAGATTTATTCCCGCAGGCAAAAATGCTGTTGCCTCATGAAGAGCGTTCACAAGATTTGAATCATTACGATTTTATTTTTCTTACACCAAAGCAAATTTATATGATCGAGGATAACACCATTGACTTGGCGATTAATACCGATTCATTTCAAGAAATGCCTCATCGGCAGATTAGTGAATATTTTAAGTTAATTCAAAGATGTTGTAAGAAGAATGCCTATTTCTTTACTTCTAATAGAGTAGAAAAGATTCCTTGTGGGCCCAATAATCAGCAAGAAACTTCTGAAACGCCCACCCGCTTTTCAGACTATCCATGGGATTCAGCCAATGAAGTGTTGGTTTACGAAATATGTAGACTAAAGAGGTTAGTTCAATTAGATGATGTGTTTATTCGTCTGGAGAGAGTAAAAAAATAATTTTGTTGGATCTAGAACATCATATTGTAAAAGTTTACTTATATGTCTGTTGTGGAAAACAAAGGAGAACATAAAATTTTATGGGTATGCTGGGAGAAACCGGATATTTCTCCAACGGCCGATATGGTGGCTTTAAGCTTTCTTAAACCCAGCGTTGAAGACGGGTTAAAGGGGCAATGGTCAGTTCCTTTGATTTCAGCGCGAGAAGTTGTTTCCGAGGTTAAAGAAAAAGCCTTAAATTTGTATATCGATATCATTGCCCAAATAGGCATCGTATCTTTAAATGGCATGACATTTCGCAAAGCTTTGTGTGGCAGTGATGAAGTGAGTTCTTGGTGGTTTCATAAAGCAGCCTGTAAGGATTGTGAAAGCGAACCGACATTTAATCAGATCATTCAGATTCTAACTATTCAGCGGATTGCTCAGGAATATCAATGCACGGACATTATTCTTTGCGGCGGGCCATATGAAATCGCACAGGTTTTAAGCAATATGTTTCCCATAAAGATTTTAAATTGTAAAAAGCAATCTTTATTATTTCTCTGCGGATTTTCACTGCTTCGCCGGTTTAAGTTCGTTCTGAAATTTTTATACGAGTGGATGTGTCTTAAGCGCTGTGTTTGTATTCCCGAGAATAGTATAGATATATTATTTTCCGGTTTCTGGGATTGGAGTGTCAAGGAAAATCCTTTAACGGCTAAACTCGAAGATCGGTATTTTCGGGCCGTCCCGGAAAAATTGCATAACCAGGGTATGCGGCTTGGTTGGTTAACATGGTTTTATAATAATTATGAAACGAATAAACCGCGACGATCCATTTTTAAGGTTATCGAACCTTTGGCGAAACATTCCCGCATTATCATCGCCCAATGTTTCTTAAGCATAGGGGAGATTTTTCGATCGGTGACGCGGTTTAAGCCGTTCTTTACTTTTCTAAGGTATCAGCACCAGGAAGCGTTCAAAAATATTTTTAAACGGAACGGTTTAAATTTTTATCCGCTCCTCAAGAAATGGCTGTATGCCGGGTTTTTAGATGGGACACTTCCTTATCATGAATTAATTTGTTTGGCTCATAGAAAGGCAGTTCAAAAATATCAGCCTAAGGCCGTTGTGAGTTTTCTTAATTTTTTCCCGTATGCCCGTGCGTTGTGTGCCGGTGTCAAAAAAGGGTGTCCTTCATGTGCGGTGTATGATATGCAGCACGCGAGCTATGCATGGGAAGATACTATTGGAAGGCTCGATAGCCGTTGGGAATTCGATGGCATCCCGGATGGATGCTCAATACCGCATGCGGATTACATGTTTGTGATGGGGGAATTAGGCAGGGATATTTTTATGAAAAGCGGGTTTTCGGACAAACAAATACTATTGACAGGGTCATCCCGTTATGACGAGGCATCTTCGGTGGATGTGAATAATGGCCGAGACCGCAAATTTGGGAAAAATATTCTTATCGTGGCCGCGCTCAATAAGGAATTGGAGTTGGAGATGGTCGATTGTGTCTATATGGTATTTTCTCAATTTCCCGATGTGTCAATTCATCTGCGTTCCCATCCTTTTTCTGATATCCGCTCAGCCATTCAGGCTCAACGATACGGGGACAAAATTCATGTTACTTCTGGCACGGCACTCCATGAAGATTTGTCCCATGCCGATATCGTTATTTTTTCATATTCCACGGTTGCGGAAGAAGCTTTTATTCAAGGTGTTCCGGTTTGGCAGTGGATTTCCACGGGATATAATGCCTCGGCCTTTAGAGATATTAAAGTAGCTCCTGTTTTTTCTTCCGTTAAAGGACTTATTCAGTTGTATAAACAGTTTTTAAAAGATCCTCAACAGTTTATTCCGACTGTTGAACAGCGACAATTGGTCAAGAAAAAGTGTTTTTATATTAGAGAGGATGGTCTTCCTTCGGATAATATTGTAGAAGCCTTGGTTTTACAGTGTGGAATAGGAAAGGATCGCAATATTCCCGAACAAAAGGTGACGGTGGGATGATGCAGAAAGCAAATGTTCTCATAACCGGTGGTGCAGGATTTATTGCCAGTCATTTGGTTGATCTTTTGGTTTCCCAGGGTCATACGGTTAGCATCATCGATAATTTTTCGACCGGAAGAAGAGAGAATCTCCTTCACCAAGAAGGTCAAGTGCATATCCTTGAAGCGGACATTACTGATTTCAATGCGATTTTCTCTTATTTTGCCGGTAAAGATATCGTTTTTCATCTGGCGGCTTTAGCCGATATTGTGCCATCTATCGTCAATCCGCGAGGGTATTATGCCTCGAATGTCATGGGAACGATGAATGTTGTTGAGGCGGCGCGGTTATGTGGTATTAAAAAAGTTGTATATGCGGCTTCATCATCCTGTTATGGTATCCCTACGGAAGAATTTTATCCCACTTCGGAAAAGGCGCCGAGTAGTCCGCAGTATCCCTATGCGTTGACGAAATATCTGGGTGAAAAAACTCTTCTTCATTGGGGAAAGGTTTATGATTTGGCGGTTATTTCTCTTCGGTTATTTAATGTGTATGGACCAAGATCAAGGACTTCAGGAACTTATGGTGCGGTTTTTGGCGTTTTTCTGGCGCAAAAATTGGATGGTAAGCCTTATACAGTTGTCGGCGATGGCAATCAGACCAGAGATTTTGTTTATGTTACGGATGTTGCCGAAGCATTTACCGTGGCCGCTTTTTCGAACGTCAAAAATGAAATTTTCAACGTTGGAACGGGTGATCCGCAAAGTATTAATAAATTAGTCGCTCTTTTGGGAGGCAAAAAGGTTAATATTCCCAAACGTCCCGGAGAGCCCGACTGCACCTGGGCCGATATTCATAAAATTAAATCCATGTTAGGATGGCAGCCAAAGGTTTCTTTTGAAGAAGGCGTTGGAAAAATTTTGGAGCACATTGATTATTGGAAGGAAGCTCCCGTTTGGACACCGGAAACAATTGAAAAGGCCACCGAAGAGTGGTTTAAATATTTGAATGGCCGGGAATTATCGACCATTCATCCCGAGAAGCGAAGCGATGAGGGATCTACGCTTCGCGATCCTTTGCCATCCGGGCTTCAGGATGAACGCTTGGGTAAGTAAGTCTAATCCCGAGTGTTCAAAGGACTAAAATGAATAACGGAATTCTAAAAAAAATACAATCACCAGAGAGATTGGCTAAAATCGTTGATGACCTCAAGAAAAAAGGGAAAAAGATTGTTCTCTGTCATGGTGTGTTTGACATCGTTCATTTAGGACACATACGACATTTTAATCAAGCCAAACAAAACGGAGACATTCTTATCACCTCATTGACTAAGGATAAGTATGTCAAACGCGGGCCAGGACGTCCGTTCTTTAATGAGCGTCTGCGGGCTGAGACCTTGGCTTCGCTCGCTATGACCGATTATGTATCCATGGTGGATTCACCGACCGCTGTGGATTTTATCAAAAAGGTTAAGCCTAATGTTTATGCCAAAGGCCCTGATTACAAAGCAAAGAATAAAGACGTCACGGGTAAAATATTTGATGAAGAAGATGCTATTGAAGCGGTGGGAGGAAGGCTTGTCTTTACCGATGATATCACATTCAGTTCCTCAAAACTCTTAAATGATTATCTGGATGCGTATCCCGCGCGCACCGTTAAATACTTAAAGGCCATAAATAAGCGTTACACAATTGGCCAGATCGTTGAATCAATCGAGGCGTTAAAAAAAATAAAAGTATTGGTGATTGGAGATGCCATCATCGACGAATATCATTACTGTTTCCCATTAGGCAAGTCATCCAAGGAGCATTTGGTTGTTAACCGTTACGAATCGAAGGAAATGTTTGCCGGCGGTAGTTTGGCAACGGCTAATAACGCGGCGAGTGTCTGTGGTCAGGTAGATTTAGTGACGGTCCTGGGAAAAAAGAAATCCTGCCAGGGCTTTATTGAAAATCATTTGAGTCTGAACGTCAGACCTAAATTTTTTTACCGCTTGGATACAGGAACAATCGTAAAAAGAAGATATGTCAGTAAGATACAAAATAGGAAGCTTTTTGAAATATGTTATATTAAAGATACGGATATTATTCAGAGCGAAGAAGATAAAATCATTGACCATCTTAAAAAAGTAATCAAAAATTATGACGTTGTGATCGTTTCCGATTATGGACATGGGTTTCTAACCAAGCGCATACGGGATTTAATTTGCTCCAAGGCCAGATATCTCGCCTTGAATGTTCAGACTAACAGCGCCAACATTGGATTTAATCTAGTGACAAAATACCCCAGGGCGGATTGCGTGTGCATTGATGAGTTAGAGTTGCGTTATGCCACTCACGAACGTTTTAGTGATCTGCGGGCGCATGCTAAGAAAGTGTATCAGCAGCTTAGATGCGAACATATCATCGCCACGCGCGGTTCATACGGGTCTTTGTGTTATTCGGTAAAAAATGGTTTTCATGAAACACCGGCCTTCTCCAGTCGTGTGGTAGACCCTATTGGGGCGGGGGATGCTTTTTTTGCTTTTATCGCCCCGTGTTTTGCCACCGGGATGCCGCAGGAATTGGTATCCTTTATCGGCAACGCCGTCGGTTCGCTGGCGGTGCAGATTGTTTGCAACCGCGAACCCGTAAAATCAGTGGATCTTATAAAGTTTATTACAAGATTATTAAAATGAAAGGTATCTCCCTATGCGTAAATTGAATTCTGTTTTTGTGACCGGTGGGGCGGGATATGTCGGCGCCGTGCTGGTCCCGAAGTTATTAAAGAAAGGATACAAGGTTAAAGTTTTGGATTTATACACGTATGGGCTGGATGTCTTTGACGGTATCGAGGATAAATCCAATCTTGAGGAAATTAAGGGGGATATTTGCGATGTAGATTTGTTGCAAAAAAGCCTGCGCGGTTGTGATAGTGTCATTCATTTGGCTTGTATTTCCAATGATCCGAGTTTTGAACTGAATCCCACGTTAAGCCGTAAAGTAAATTATGAAGCCTTTGAGCCGCTGGTACGTATCAGTAAAGAAAGCGGCGTGCGGCGTTTTATCTACGCTTCCACATGTAGTGTATACGGATTAAGTGATGCGGAAAATGTCACTGAGGATCATCCGCTGGTTCCTATCACGGATTACAATAAATACAAAGGGTTATGTGAGCCTATCCTTTTTAAATACCAATCGCCGGAATTTACCGCTGTGACTATCCGGCCGGCCACTGTCTGCGGTTATTCTCCGCGGCAGCGATTTGACCTCACGGTCAACATTTTAACAAACCATGCGTATAACAACAATCATATCCTTGTCTTCGGCGGCAGTCAGGAGCGCCCGAATCTGCATATTGAAGATATGACGGATCTTTATGGCCTACTTCTGGAATTACCCGATGAAAAAATCGCCGGCAAGACCTACAACGCGGGTTATCAAAACCGCTCCGTTGCCGATATCGCTGAGATCGTTCGGCGTGTCATGGCCGAAGAATTGCCCGAGCGGCCCAAGATTACAGTTGAAACAAGACCTTCAGATGATATCCGCTCTTACCGCATTTCTTCAGAGAAGATAAAACGTGAATTAAATTTTGTCCCGCGGCACACAATTGAAGACGCGGTGCGGGATCTGATTAAAGCATTTAAGGCCGGTAAGTTTCAAGATTCCCTAAACAATATCCGGTATTTTAATATTAAAACGCTCAAATCAACGGAACCCCAATGCGCTGTCTAATGAATATTCCTTACGTGGATTTGGCCGAACAGCATACTTCCATTAAAGACGAATTACTAAACGCTGTGGCCAAAGTTTTAGATCATGGAAAATTTATTTTAGGAGAAGAGGTCGCCGAATTTGAAGAGCGTTTTGCTCAATTATGCGGCGTACAATATGCGGTGGGACTTAATTCGGGGACAGATGCGCTCATTTTAGCTTTACGGGCGCTTGGCATCGGTTCCGGGGATGAGGTCATTACGGCGGCCAATTCGTTTGTTTCTTCGGCAAGTTGCATTGTGTGTGCGGGTGCCAAGCCCATTTTTGTGGATGTCGGTGAAGATTATTTGATGGATCCCGCCTTAATTGAAAAAACGATCACGTCCAAGACAAAAGCGTTGTTGCCAGTCCATTGGACAGGTCGTCCGGGGGATATGGAGGCTATTAAGACAATTGCTAAAAAATATAAATTAGCCGTCATTGAAGATTGTGCGCAGGCGGTAAATGCCGAGTATCAGGGACAAAAGGTTGGTTCATTCGGCGATGCGGGCTGTTTTAGTCTGCATCCCCTTAAGACACTTAATGCCTGCGGCGATGGGGGAGTGCTTACAACTAACCGCCATGATCTTTATGAGAAAATATTGACGCTGCGGGATAATGGATTTTACCGGCGCAATGAGTGTGTTTCTTGGAGCAATAATTCCCGTCTTGATACAATTCAGGCGGCGATGTTACTTGTCAAATTAAATTATCTGGAAAAATGGACGGAGCAACGGCGAAAGAATGCCCGCTTTTATCAACAGCATCTCAAGGATATATCCGGAATACAGTTGCCGCCTGAAGAAAAAGATATGCGCGCTGTTTATCATACGCTTATCATTCAGGCCGACCGCCGGGATGAATTACAGGCATTTCTCACCGAGCAGGGGATTGGGACTAAGGTTCACTACGCTGTACCGATTCATCTGCAGCCGGTGGCTAAAGAATTGGGATATAAAGTGGGAAGCCTGCCAGTGACTGAGCGTCAGGCGGCCAGGGTTTTGAGTCTGCCGGTTTCTCAATCGTTGCAGCCGGAAATGCTGGAATATGTTGTTAATGCCATACGAGAATTCTACAAAAAATAAGGGAAATTATGAACGTACCCTACTCTTATCTTGATGAACAGTTTGCTCAAATTGACGATTACCTTCAGGATGTCCGTAGATTGGTGCAAAGCGGCGATTTTACCTTGGGTCAAGCGGTGATGGAGTTTGAAGAACGTTTCGCCAAATTGTGCGGTTTGCCATATGCTATTGGTGTCGGGTCCGGTACGGATGCGCTTATCCTCTCTTTAAAAATTTTAGGGATCGGGCCTGGGGATGAAGTGATTACAACACCCAATACGTTTATCTCAACGGTGGGCGCTATCGCGATGACCGGAGCCCGTCCGGTTTTTGTCGATAACAATGACGAATACACCATTGATGTCAATCAAATTGAAAAGGCCATTACCTCGAAAACAAAGGCGATCTTGCCTGTGCATTTAACGGGCTGTCCAGCGGATATGCCGCGGATTATGGACACAGCCAAGAAGCATAAATTGCTTGTCGTGGAAGATGCCGCGCAGGCGATTCTTGCCAAAATCAACGGTAAACACGTGGGTTCATGGGGTAAGACGGCCTGCTTTAGTCTGCACCCGCTAAAAAATTTAAATGTTTGGGGGGATGGCGGTGTCATCGTTACGCGTTCGGCTGAGCTGTGCCGGAAGTTAAAATTATTCCGTAACCATGGGATGACGACTCGCGATGAGATCGAGATGTTTTCACACAATTCTCGCCTGGATTCACTGCAGGCCGTGATTGGCAATCGGTTGATTAATGAGGTGGAGGATATCACTCAAAAACGCATCGCCAACGCCCGGCAATATGATGAAGCGTTCAAGGATATGAAAGAGTACATCACTATTCCTCAACGGTATCCCAGCATTCAGCAGGTTTACCATACCTATGTGCTGCGGGTGAAGAACCGTGACGCGCTTTTGAATCATCTGATTGAACGCGGAATTAAGGTCAAAATTCATTATCCCATTCCCGTGCATCTGCAGAAAGCGGCCTCGTATCTGGGTTATAAAAAAGGTGATTTCCCCGTTTGTGAGAAAGATTCTCAGGCGATTATTAGTTTGCCCGTACATCAGCATCTGACAGCTCAGCAAATAAATTATGTGATTGATTGCGCGCGGGAGTTTTACATTAAGCACGACACTAGGAGAACCGCGGACAATGCGTTGTATACTCGGGGTTGATTTTGATAATACCGTTGTTAATTACGACGATGTTCTGTTTAAAACAGCCATGCATCTGGGTTTCATCGATTCTAGTGCGGCTAAGGGTAAGAAAAATATCCGTGATTGTATCCGTCAGTTACCAGGAGGGGAAATTAAATGGCAGAAATTACAGGCGTATGTCTATGGCAAAGCGATGGATGAGGCGATATTAATAGACGGGGTGCGAGAGTTTTTTAATTCTTGCCGGCGGGAGAGTGTCCGCGCTTACATCGTCAGTCATAAGACTGAATTTGCCGCTTTAGGTATCGAGAAGATCAATTTGAGGGAAACAGCGTTAAATTGGATGAGAAAAAATAATTTCTTCGAAGAGAAAGGATTGGGGATTTCTGCGGATATGGTGTATTTCGAAGCCAGCCGCTTAGCGAAGATTGAACGCGTTAAACAGTTAGGATGCACGCATTTTATTGATGACCTAGAAGAGACGTTTGGTGAAGAGGCGTTCCCAGCGAATATTCATAAAATACTTTATTCTTCTCATCATCATCCTGACGTCGATGTTTGGTCGGCTGATGCTAAGCCCAATGGTGTAACCGTCATGCGTAATTGGAGGGAGATTTATGACTATTTCTTTAATAAAAGAAGATAGCCGGACTATTTCAGAAATCCAAAATTTGGCGTCGCAGATGCTCAACAGCAGTGTTATTTTAGCCGAGCGTTTCGGTAACGGATCAAATAGCCGGGTATTCCGGCTTCTATGCACCGATTCCAAACAGTATGTGGCCAAATTTTATTTCCATCATCCGACTGATCCAAGAGACCGTTTAAATATCGAATATTCCAGCTTTTCTTTTTTAAAGGCTCAGGGTATCACGAATGTCCCTCATCCTATTATTTTGAATCAGGAGGAATCCTGCGCGATTTATGAATTTATTGAAGGGGAGAAAATCTCTTCCGAAAGTGTCACTGCCGAAACGATCACCTCAGCCGTCGATTTTCTAGTAAAACTTAAAGAATTGAAAAAAAATCCGCAAAGCCAGAATTTACCACCGGCTTCGGAAGCGTGTTTTTCAATTCAAGCGATTATTGACAACATTCTAGAACGGTTGAATCGATTATATAAATTGCCGGAAGAGACAGAAGGCTACGGTGAGTTTAAGTCTTTTCTTATAAGTGGCATTAGACCATTTCTAAATATCCTCCGGGAATGGGTGCATCGAAGAGCTGTCCAATTGCATATCCCTTTTAATACCGAGATACCATTCGGGCAAAGGACATTAAGTCCATCGGACTTCGGATTTCATAATGCCGTTCGGGACAAAAATGGCCGTATCGTTTTTTTTGATTTTGAATATTTCGGCTGGGATGATCCGGCGAAACTGATTTGTGATTTTCTCCTTCATCCGGCTATGACATTAAGTGATGAGATAAAGAAGACATTTATTCTAGCTATGGCAGAAAGCTTTAAAGAAAACGAACAGTTGATCAAGCGCGTGGCATTAATCTATCCTTTTTTGGGTATAAAATGGTGTTTGATATTTCTAAATGAATTTATTCCTGATGACTTTTCTCGGCGACTTTACGCCGCGGGCGGCCCCCTTGATCGCGCTAGTGTACGTCAAGAACAATTGTTAAAGGCAAGGAATTTGTATCGCAGGATTAAAGAAACGTATCAAGATTTTCCTTATCAAAAAGGACATAAATGGCTTTAGACCAAAGGTCAAAATATTTACGCCGAAGGATCATCGAAACACTCAATGCCGTGCGGCGCGGCCATGTGGGAGCGGCTTTATCGCTTGTCGAGATTCTGCGCGTGCTTTACGATGATGTGCTGCATTACGATATTAATAATCCAAAATGGCCGCAGCGGGATCGCTGTATTTTAAGTAAAGGGCACGGTTGTTTGGCTCTTTATGTGGTTTTGGTGGATAAAGGATTCTTTGCCCAAGAAGAATTGTGGAAATTTTGCGAATCCGATGGGATTCTCGGTGGACACCCTGAAATTAAAGTGCCGGGAGTAGAGGCTTCCACGGGAAGTTTGGGTCATGGTTTTCCTATTGGTGTGGGATTTGCTTTAAACGCAAAATATGAGAAGGTAGATTATCGCACGTTTGTCGTTATAGGCGATGGCGAATGTAATGAAGGCTCGATATGGGAAGCGGCGATGTGTGCCAGTAAGCATAGATTGGATAATCTCATTGTTATTGTAGACCATAATCAATATCAGTCCTATGGACCCACATGTGGGGTCTTGAATTTGGAGCCTTTTGCGGAGAAATGGAAGGCCTTTGGGTTTGCCGTCGAAGAAGTGGATGGACATGATGTCGGTGCCATGCGCTCTGTTTTGGGGAGGGTTCCTCTTCAAGCAAATAAACCAACAGTGATCATTTGTCATACACTTAAAGGCAAGGGGATACGTTGCACCGAAGGTAATTTAAAATGGCATCACAAAAGCGGGATCAGCGATGAAGAAATTCAGCAGCTTTACGAAGCGCTGGAGGTGTCTTAATGCGTAAAATGTGTCTGGAAATGGTTTATGAATTGGCTCAAAAAGACGAGCGTGTTTTTTTTATCGGTTCGGATCTGGGTGTAGGAACGTTACAAAAATTTAAAAATGAAATGCCGGAGCGATTTTTTATGGAAGGAATTAGTGAAGCTAATATCATCGGTATGGCCGCCGGTTTGGCTATGGAAGGAAAAATTCCTTACGTAAATACAATTGCCACCTTTTTAACCCGACGCTGTTTCGAGCAAGTTGTGGTTGATTTGGGATTGCACAATTTGAATGTCCGTCTTTTAGGAAATGGCGGTGGGCTGGTATATGCACCTTTGGGACCAACCCATGAAGCGATCGATGACCTGGCTATTTTACGAACGATTCCGAATATGACCGTTATTGCACCCTGTGATGCTAACGAAATGCACCGTGCTATGCTGCAAACGCTCGATTATCAAGGCCCGATCTATCTGCGCGTTGCCAAGGGCAATGATCCGATTGTCTCAAGAGACGATATTGCGTTTAAAATCGGCAAGGCACTTTTAATGAGTCCCGGATCGGATGCGCTTATTCTCACAACAGGGACCACCTTAAGAATGGGTTTAGAGGCCTCGGCAATATTAAAAAAACGAGGATTAGAGGTGGGGGTTGTACATGTTCCAACCATCAAGCCATTGGATAAGAGAACCCTCTTAGAATGTATGGAAAAAATACCGATTGTTGTTACCATTGAGGAGCATAGTGTTATCGGCGGGTTAGGGGGAGCTGTCGCTGAGATTATGGCTGAAGCCAATTTTTCATCGGCAAAATATTTTAAACGCGTGGGGATTCCCGATGTTTTTCCTGACCAATATGGTTCTCAGGCGAGCTTGATGGAGTATTTCGGGATTACGACGGAGAATGTAGTTTCGATTATTCATCGATTCAATCAATCAGAAAAATCACAACAAATATTTGAACAGGAATTTGTTAAATAACAAGGGGGGAACGATGCAAGACAAATTTAACATGGATGGACATAAACTTCATTGGCATCTCGATCGGGTTAATGATTTTATGCAGGGCAAAAGGATCGCGCCGCTTCACATCGATTTGGGAATCACCACTGGATGTAATATGGCCTGCACATATTGTTATGGCGTCATTCAAGGACGCACCGGTATGAGCACCCGTACCGATATGCCGGCAGAAACGATTACCCGTTTTTTCAGAGATGCGAAAGAGGTAGGTGTTCGTTCAATTGCCATTATAGGGGAAGGGGAGAATACGGTTAACCCCGCTATTTGGGATGCCTTTGCCTGCGCTAAGGAGATTGGTTTGGACATCAGCCTTGCCACCAACGGCATGGTTGTTCCCAAAGATAAGATATATGACATGCTTTCAGCTTTGATGTGGATTAGAATCAATATCAGTGCCGCCGACCCGGAGGCATTTTACAAACTCCATAGGGTCAGACAATTTGAAAATGTTTGCAACAATATTAAGGCGCTTGTGGCAGTCAAGAAGCAACATGGTTTGAAAACAACGATTGGAATGCAGATGGTTGTCATGGACAATAACATGGATCAAATTGTCCCTTTAGCCAAGTTAGGTAAGGAGCTAGGTGTTGACTATTTGGTCGTGAAAGCCTGTTCGGACACCAAAGAAAAAACTTTGGATTCACCCAGCGAAAAATATCTCGAAATTGAATCGACTTTAAAAGAAGCGGAGTCCTTAAGCGAAGGAGATTACCGCGTTATCATCAAGTGGCATAAGCTTCAGAATAAAGGAATTAAGGATTATAAGGTCTGTTATGGAACAAATTTTATCCTCGCCATTAGCGGGAAGGGATGCGTGTATCCCTGCGGGCATTGGTTTGATATCCGATCGGATGAGTTTTTTATGGGTAATATCAATGAAACGTCTTTCAAGGACATCGTTGCCAGCGATCGCTACGCCGAGGTACAAAAGAGAATCCAAAAGGTCGATGTCAACTGTGAATGTGAGAGCAATTGCCGGCCGCACTATGTCAACCGATATTTGTGGCAATTAAAGAATCCGCCGGAACACGT
This sequence comes from Candidatus Omnitrophota bacterium, assembly GCA_023247445.1. Taxonomy (GTDB): domain Bacteria; phylum Omnitrophota; class Gorgyraeia; order Zapsychrales; family Zapsychraceae; genus JAHFGL01. The sequence goes on from JAHFGL010000008.1 coordinate 34,147, forward strand.
CAATTTTGTTTAATAGCAAAAAGGATTATCTATGAAAATTTTGGTTTTCGGTTCAACCGGGCTTATTGGCACGGCTCTTGAGATTGTGAGCCGTAAAAAAAACATCCAGTGTGTCGGTTTGGGACATCACGATGTTGACGCAACGGATGAACAGGCTGTGCGTAAAGCAATCATTGAACACCGCCCAACGGTTGTGATTAATAGTGTCGTGATCATCGGCCCGCCGTGTGAAGAAGATCCATTAAAGGCATTTCAGGTAAATACATTAGCCGCTTATTACATGGCCAGGGTATGTGCTCAAGAAGATATCCTATTTATTCAACCAAGCACCCATGCTGTTTTTGACGGGACATTAGATGATTTCTACACGGAATCCGATGAGCCGCGGCCCATGAATATTTATAGCGGCAGTAAATACTTGGCAGAAATTTTTGCAGCTAATTTATGTCCTAAACATTATATTGTACGTTTTCCGACGATGTTCGGCCCGCGCAGAAATCAGAAAGGAGGGTTCGTAGACAAGATGCTTGCTCGAATCAAAAGCGGACAGGAGTTAAGAGTAGTCGTTGATAAAATCGATTCTTTAAGTTATTCCATTGATATTGCCGGGCAGATACTCTTGATGCTAGACCGCCAGGTTCCTTATGGATTTTATCATCTGGCTAACGCGGGAAAGATTAGTTTTTATGAGTTCATCAGGAAAATGATGCAGTTGTTAGAGGTAAAAAATAACCTTGTACCGGCCAAGGCAGGCGATTTTTCGACGCAAGGTCATCAATCCTTAAAAACCGCCATGAAATCGGAAAAACTTCCTTCTTTGAGAAATTGGGAAGAGGCTTTATCCGAATACGTTTCCGTTTATTTAAAACCAGGAATTCATGAGGAGGTAAAAAAGTGAGCTTTTACGATGTTTCCATGGAAATTATTTCTCGAGAGATAAAAAATAGGGACAATTTGCAAAAGGTTATTAAAAAAATTGAGACCGCTTCTAAAAATGGAAAGAAAATCGCGTTTTATCCTTCTGGGGTATACAGCCGAGTTATGTTAAAAGAAATCCGTCAGTACGCGCCGGAGCTTCTCTCAAAGGTGCTCGGTTGCTTTGATCGCTCCTCTGAAGCCACGATGGAAGGTGATGTTAACGTCTATGAATTGGCGGAATTAAACAAACTTAAAGATAAAATTGGTCTATTGGTGGTTACATCCAATACCTTTCATGCCAAGGAAATGAGACATATCCAGGAATTGACCAGCTATAAAGGCCGGGTTTTAAACACCTCGCGTTTTGATATCACATTTCCCGAGAAAAATGATAAAGAAATTATTGCTGATATTAAAAAAGTTTACGATCTGTTAGCGGATCAAAAATCAAAGATGGCCTATCTTATTACATGGTTGTCACGTTTGCTTAATGACGAAGATTTGACATACATATTCGAAAGTGAAGATACCCGGGACGTCGATGTGAGTAATCCTATTTTGAAATATAAAAACTATATGATTGAAGGGTTAGATGATGTATGCAAACAAGAACTCAACGCTGAACTTTATGAGATGAAATATGTGAAATCTTTACCCGGGGATGTCGTTTTTGACGTCGGCGCTTATAAAGGCGATACCGCGGTCTATTTCGCCGATCGTGTCGGCAAAAAGGGAAAAGTTTATTCTTTTGAGCCGGTTAAAGCCAATTACAATACGCTCGTCAAAAATATCAAGAGAAATAAACTAGAAGATATCATCGTTCCCATCAATAAAGGCTGCGCGCCTAAAACGGGCTCTTTAAAAATTGTTTCTTCGAATTCTGGTGCGCCATGGTCTTTTGTGTCGGAAAACAAGGGCATTGAGAATGTGGAAATGATCGCCCTGGATGATTTTATCCGATCCAATAAAATTGATAAACTTGATTTTATCAAAATGGATGTCGAGGGATTCGAAGAGAGCGCTCTTCTTGGCGCCCAAGAAACCATTAAACAGTTTAGGCCCAAATTGGCCATTTGTCTTTATCATCTATCCAGCGATATATTGCGTATTCCGTTTATGATCCATAAGTTGGCGGATTACAAGCTGTATGTCCGCTGCCAAATGGAAGGGCCATACGGGATTAATCTATACGGAATTAAAAAATAATGCGTGAATTTTTAATTTGTCAAATAGAACAAGCGAAAAAAGACCCTTTTAGAGTTTTACCCAAAAAGATAGGCCGGTTTCTGTTACTGATATTGGTCCTGCCGATTATTGCGGTTATCCGCCTGATCAGTCCCTGGATACTTATTCGATTTGGTCAGTTGCCCAGTAGCCGCCTCGGACCTTTTTCCATGTGCCCGGAGCTGTATTTCTGCGAACGTGACCAAGGTCTTCAGCCCAAAAGCGTTGATTTTTTTTACTGCAACAATGAAAAGATTGCGAATTCCTATTTAAAGAAAATGTGGGGACGCTTGCTTCACGTATCTTCTTTGACAAAAACATTTATATCTGCCAGCAAGCTATTACCGGGCCATAAAAGACATGGAATTGAACTTCCCCATGAACACGATTATCGCGCGCTACTGGCTACAACAGAGCGGACTCATATTTACTTTACTGATGAAGAAAAAGAAAAAGGAAAGCAGTTTTTGGTCCAAAGAGGAGTTTCAACGAATCAAAAATTTGTTTGTTTCGCATCCAGAGATTCGGTTTACCTTAATACGGTGCAGCCGCAAAACAATTGGGATTATCATAATTATCGTGATTTTAATATACACGATTGCCTTCCAGCAGCGGAAGAATTGACCAAAAGAGGCTACACGCTATTTCGTATGGGGGCAATCGTTCAGGAAACGCTTAAGACGGATAATCCTCGGATTATTGACTACGCAACACAGTTTCGCAATGAGTTCTTAGATATTTTTTTGTTAGGCAGTTGCCGTTTTTATTTGGGTTCTTTAAGTGGGATTAACAGCGTCTCTATGATATTCCGCCGTCCTAAAGCGGTTGTCAACGCCGTTCCCATGGAGACGGTTCATACATGGATGCCAAATGATTTATTTATCCCAAAAAAGATATGGCATCATCGGGAAGGTCGTTTTTTGACTTTCGAAGAGATGCTCGATTCTAATATTGGAGGTTTTCATCGCGGCGATCAATACGCACAACACGATTTGGAAGTGGTTAATAATACGGCCGAAGAAATAATGTCGTTGGCTGTGGAAATGGATGAACGGTTAAACGGTATTTGGCAAACGGCCGAAGGAGATGAGGCCCTGCAGGAACAGTTTCGAGAAATTTTCAGGCGGAAAACATGCCATCGAAAAATTCTCGCGCGGATCGGCCGAAATTTTTTAAGACAAAACCGTTGGTTATTAGAGGGGGAAAAGAGTGAAATCGTTAGTATTCATTTGTGAAATTTTTAAGAAATTTCCGTTTTTGCTGACCGCCAATGTTCTTTTGTTCGTGGTGGTAGGCGTCTTGGGGGCATGTTCGCTGTTATCCGCCGGGCCTTTGGTTGATTTTTTTCTCGATCCGCAATTACACAACGCAAGTGCTCTGACGAAGAAGGCGGTAGCGTTTTTGGCATCTTGGGGAATTCCGGCAACGCTCGCCACTTGGACGATTGTCCTTATCGTTTTTGTTGCTTTGGTCAATGTGTTTCAGGTTTTAGCCAGGCATTCCATTCTTAAGACCAAATACGCCGTATTGCGGGATTTGATGCTTGGGACATTTGAAGATTTTTTCAATACACGCTGGTATTTTTTCAGCAGCGGCAGACAGGGAATGTTGCTTAATACCTTTACACGCGAAATTACCGTCATTGGAGATGCCTTTGGAGCCATGGCGCTTTTTTTTGCCAATATATTACAATTGGGTTTTGCTCTTGTTATTCCATTTTATCTGTCGTGGCAGGTTACGTTAATTAGCCTCAGCGCCGCCTTACTGTTCGCCCTGCCGTTTGCCTTATTTAGCAAATACAGTTATCGTTTGGGAAAGCTTAATACGGCAACGGCTAATGAGATGACTTCGGTCGTGCATGAGAATCTCGCCGCCGCTAAACTTTTATTGGGATTCGGCAACCAGAAAAAAGGCAATGACCGTTTCGCCGAGGCTTTTGACGCGCACCGTTGTGTGACGGTGAAGTCTCAAATCATCAACATAGCCATTCCAATTCTCTATCGTCCTTTTGCGATTATTACGGTTGTTATTGCTTTATTTGCGGCACAGCGGTTCCATGTGCCGTTTTCTGAGATAACTATATTGTTGTTTGCTCTTTTACAAGTGGCGATTTCACTCAGCAGTATTACGACCCAAAAAAACGCCTTGGAGAATTTTTTCCCAAGTTATGAACAAATTAAGCATCTGCGCGAGCGTGCGCGTGAAATGCGTCAACCGCTGGGCAAAAGAGAATTCAAAGGTTTTAAAGAGAATATTATGGTTGAGCATTTGTCTTTCTCTTATCCGGGCCATGCGCCTGTCTTAAAAGAAGTAAATATTCGTATTGCTAAAGGTAAAATGATTGCGCTCGTCGGAAAATCCGGCGCAGGTAAGTCAACCTTAATTGATATTCTCATGGGCTTTCATCAACAGACCGCAGGGCGCATTATGTTCGATGGAATCTCTTTTCAAGAGTATGATACCAATTCATATCGTTGCTGTATTGGCTATGTGCCGCAGGACAGTGTTTTATTTAACATGAGCATTCGTGACAATTTGTTATGGGCAAACCCGAAAGCATCACAAAAGCAATTAGAAGAGGCTTGTCGTTTGGCTTATGCCGATGAATTTATCAGCCGTTTGCCGGAAGGGGATAACACCGTTGTTGGAGACCGTGGGGTGCGGCTTTCAGGCGGACAAATCCAGAGGATGGCCTTAGCCAGGGCTTTTGTCCGCTGTCCGGAACTTTTGATTTTAGATGAAGCGACCAGTTCGCTGGATACGCATTCCGAGAGGTTTATTCAAAAAGCTATTGAAAATATCGCAACCCAGACGACTGTGGTTGTTGTCGCGCATCGTCTTTCAACTATTAAGAAAGCGGATTGTATTTATGTTATGGAAAACGGCCAGATCGCAGAAGAAGGGACGTATGCGGATCTTGTTGGCAGCGAGGGCCGTTTTAATTCCATGGTTAAGCTTCAGGAGCTGGAAGTTCTTTCTACGAATAATATGATCAAAATATGAGTAAAAATCCTTATATAAAAATAGCCAATCGTTTAGTCGGCCAAGACTATCCACCTTTAGTGATCGCTGAAATCGGCATTAACCATGAAGGGAGTCTTAAAAAAGCGCTTCAAATGGTCGATGACGCGAAAAAAGCCGAATGTGAGTGCGTTAAGTTTCAATGTCATGTCATTGAAGATGAAATGATTCCGGCGGCTAAATCCGTTATTCCAGGAAATGCTAAAGAAAGTATTTGGAATATTATGGAAAGATGCGCCCTTAGCGAAAAAGAGGAGGCGCATTTAAAAAAATACGTTGAATCGAAAGGCATGATTTATCTTTCAACGCCGTTTTCGCGCTCGGCGGCGGAAAGGTTAGAAAAAATGAAAGTAATAGCGTATAAAATTGGTTCCGGCGAATGTAATAATTATCCTTTAATCGAGCATATAGCTTCCTACGGCAAGCTCGTCATTCTTAGCACGGGTATGAATGATCTCTCAACTATAACGCCAGCGGTTAAAATCTTAAGAAAGATGAGAGTTCCCTTTGCTTTAATGCATTGTACGTCCATGTATCCCACTCCTTACGCGAAGGTACGCTTGGGCGCTGTTTCCGAATTGGCTAAAACCTTTCCGGATGCCGTTCTTGGCTTAAGCGATCATTCATTGGGAATTTATACATGTCTTGCCTCGGTGGTTTTGGGCGCTAGTATTCTTGAGAAACATTTCACCTCCGATAAGACTTGGTCTGGCCCGGATGTTCCTATTTCCATAGATCCATTGGAGCTTAAAGAATTAATCGAGGGATCAAAAGCTATTCACCAGGCTCTGGGCGGGCAAAAAGATATTTTAGCTCAGGAACAGCCGACGATTGATTTTGCCTATGCGTGTGTTGTCTCAACGCGAGACATCCGCCAAGCAGAAGCGTTAACGAGGGAAAATATTTGGGTAAAACGTCCTGGAACGGGAGAGATTAAGGCAAAAGACTTTAATAATCTTTTAGGAAAAAAAGTCAACGTTAGTATTAAAAAAAATGAACAGTTAAAGTGGAATCAAATAATCCATGGTAAATATAGTTTAAACTTTAAGGAGGAAGAGTCCAATGCGAATTTATCTCGCGCAATTAACACATGAAAGAAATAGCGTGTTTCAAAATCATTGCTTTCCTCTCGCGGTTGGTTTTATCGGATCGTATCTTAAAAAAGAGTTTGGAGAACAGGTTGACATTGAACTCTTTAAATCGACTAAAGATTTAAACGAGGCCTTTGCTAGGGCAACCCCGGATGTGCTTATGTTAAGTAGTTATATGTGGAACTATAATCTTACTCTTTCTTACACCGAAGAAGCCCGGGCGCAATGTAAAGATTTATTGATTATCGTTGGTGGTCCTCATATTAGTCTCGATCCGGCAGAACGCCAAAGATTTTTAAGAGAACACCCAGCCATTGATGCGTATGTACTATTTGAAGGGGAGAGGGTAGCTAAAGAAATCATAACCACGTTTCTAAACACCAAAAGCAGGGAAGCTGTTAAAAGACTGGCCGTAACACAGTCGGCAATTATTGCTGTTAATGCCAATGAAGATGTCGCTAAGACTTCAGGCGATGTTGACCGCTTCAGCCGGATAGGCCTTAAAGGCTCCTCGCTTTCTTTGAATGATATTCCTTCTCCGTATTTAAATGGTATGTTTGATAAGTTCTTTAAAGATGCCGAGATCCCTTTGATTGAAACCAACCGTGGGTGTCCCTTTACCTGCTCGTTTTGCCAGCAAGGCGGTGAGTATTATACCAAGGTCGTTCATTTTGACGTTGAGCGTGTACGTCAAGAGATCATGTATATAGCAGACAAAATTGATAAAGAAAAAATTGATGCCTACGTGTTGGAGGTTGCGGATCCGAACTTTGGGATGTTTGAACGCGACCGCGAGATATGCGCCGCCATTAGAGAAGCTCAGGAGAAAACAGGTTATCCTAAATATGTCGGGTGTTCAACTGGAAAGAATAAGGCCGATGTCATTATCGAGAACACTTCTTTACTGCAGTTAGGGACCATTCAATTAAGAAGCGCCATGCAATCTTTGCACACAGAAACCTTGGATGCCATTAAGCGTAAAAATATAAAAGTAGACGCCTATTATCAGATTCAGAAAGATATGGATGCTAAGGGACTCGAAAATAATACCGACATGATGCTCGGGTTGCCTTTGGAAACCAAGAGCTCGCATTTTAAAGGGATTTTTGATTTGATTGATGCTGGCATCAGAGAATTTTCCTGCGTGCAAACAATAGTTCTTCCAGGGATAGAAATGGAACTTAAATCCTACAAGGAAAAATATGGCATAAAGACAAAATACCGTTTTATTCCAGAAGGGATCGGCCAGTACAACATTCTCGGTAAAGAGAAAAATGTCGCTGAAATAGAAGAAATCATTGTTCAGACAAACACGATGTCTTACGAGGATTATTTTGAATGCCGAAAATTGCATTTATTGTTAATGATATTCCATAACACGAGATTATTGTCGACTGTTTATAAATACCTGGAAGACTTAAATATTAAAAAATCCGAAATCGTAAAACGCCTGTACGAATATTATCCTCAAAACCAAACGCTTAAGAGTTTGCTTGAGGTTTTTAAACAGGACACAGAGAGCGAATTGTTCAATCAGTTAAGTGATATCAATTTTGATTCTCCCAATAATGAGGCTGTTTCTTACAATAAGATATTTAAACACTTATCCATTGTCTGGTTTGAACATAAAGATATTATCCTCGAGACTTTGACAACCGTTTTGTTGGATATTTTAGGCCCAGAAAATGCTTCTGAAATAGATGAATTGGTCGAAATTATCAGAATCGGAATGGTTGATCCCTTCCAATATCTTGAAAGGCGAGTGATTCAAATTCAATCCAAGAAGCTGCAACGTGTTTTATCATCGCAGCTTGAATATTATCCCTCAGATAGGCAATTAACGACGATACGGATCATTAATAATTTGTATAAAACACCTGAGGATAGGATCAATAAAATGGTTTATAAGCTAAGGCCGGTTAATTTGATGCTAAAGATTAGCTTGACCAAAAGTGAAGAGAGCTCGAACTCGATGGCAACCTCGATGGCAACAGAGACCTCCGAAGCAGCTTATTAATGGGAGAATTAGAAACGATGCCTAAAAAAATACTTTTTATTACGAGTACTCGCGCCGATTTTGGCAAACTGAAACCGCTGATGAGAAAAGTTGAACAATCATCCGCGTTTGAATGTTATATCTTTGTTACGGGGATGCACATGCTTTCTCGTTACGGCTCAACGATTAATGAAATCAAAAAAAGTAATTTTAAGAATATTTTTCCCTATATGAACCAGATGGACAATAACGGTTTTGATATGGATATCGTTTTAGCAAATACCATCCAAGGTATCGGTCATTATAGTCGAGAATATAAGCCGGATATGATTGTTGTTCATGGGGATCGTGTGGAGGCTCTCGCTGGTGCTATTGTGGGAACATTAAATAATATCCTTGTGGCGCATATTGAGGGAGGTGAGGTATCCGGTACGGTGGATGAACTGATCCGTCACGCGGTCAGTAAATTGGCTCATCTTCATTTTGTCGCTAATGATGAAGCGCGTATGCGCTTGATTCAGATGGGAGAGACCAAGGATTCGATTTTCGTGATAGGCTCACCGGATATCGACGTAATGCTTTCCGAGAGCCTGCCTACTTTACAGGAAGTTAAACAAAGATATGATATCCCGTTTGAGGAATATTTTATTTTTTCCTATCATCCCGTGACAACAGCTCTCCATAAATTGATACAGGATATTGATGTTGTGGTAGACACGATAAAAGATTCCAGACTCAATTTTATCATCATTTATCCCAACAATGACCGTGGTTCGGATATTATTCTGGAATCGTTGAAACGTTTAGAAAACAACATGCGTTTTAAGCTTTTTTCTTCTCTGCGCTTTGAATATTTTTTAACGCTTCTTAAACACGCTAAGGCTATCGTGGGCAACTCCAGTGCTGGAATAAGGGAAGCGCCGGTTTACGGAGTCCCAACCATCAATATAGGCAATAGACAAATCAATCGATACCAGTATCCATCCATCGTGGATGTCCGCGAGAATAAGAGTGATATCCTTGGCGCTTTAAGAAATCTTCCTACGGGGATAAAACCGTCTTTGCATTTTGGCGACGGTAATAGCGCTGAAGCTTTTTTACAATACTTGCAAGATCCTGGATTTTGGTCAAGATCGTGCCAAAAACAATTCCAAAATTTTTCTGATGTTGTTTTATAGAAAAAGTTAAATGACTGCTCTTAAACATAAAAGAAAACGATTAGAATTTAAGAATATTGATTTAATCGTTTATGATTTTGACGGAGTCATGACCGACAACCGTGTTTTGGTTTTTGATGACGGCCAAGAGGCTGTCTGGTGTAACCGCGCTGATGGATTGGCGATCAGTTTAATTAAAAAGGCAGGGATTCCCCAGATTATTCTTTCCATGGAAGAGAACCCGGTTGTTGAGATCAGGGCCCATAAGCTCGGAATTGATGTTTTTTACGCAATAGAGGATAAAAAGACGGTGTTAATGGATTATTGCCGCAAGAGTAATTATGATTTAAAGAAGGTCGTTTATGTTGGCAACGACATTAATGATTTGGAGGCTATGAAATTAGTTGGCTACGCGTTTGCGCCGCAAGACGCTAATATCCAAGTCAAGAATATAGCCATGATAGTTACAGAGAAAAAAGGCGGAGATGGTGTTATAAAAGAAATTTATGATCAATTTTTGAACCTTTCATAGGAGGAGACCATGAGTATTTTTGTCATTGCTGAAATAGGGATTAATCATAATGGCGATGTTAATATAGCCAGACAGCTTATTGATGTCGCTAAAGATGCTGGTGCCGATGCGGTTAAATTCCAGAAAAGAACGATTGATTTAGTTTATTCTAAAGAATTCTTGGATTCACCGCGCGAAAGTCCATGGGGAATAACTCAGCGTCATCAAAAGGAAGGTCTCGAATTTGGCAAAAAAGGATACGACCAAATTGACGCTTATTGCAAAGAAAAGGATATCATCTGGTTTGCTTCCACCTGGGATCTAGAAAGCCAGAAGTTTCTTAGGCAGTATAAGCTTGCTTATAATAAAATTGCTTCCGCTATGCTGACTTACCGTGAGTTGTTGGAAATGGTCGCTGAGGAGAGAAAAGACACATTTATTTCAACGGGCATGAGCGGGGAAAAAGAGATTGAAACTGCCATCAAGATATTTAGAAACGCGGGATGCCCGTTCGAATTGATGCACTGTGTTTCGACGTATCCTATGAACGATGAGGACGCTAATTTAAACTGCATTAAAACATTGCAGGAACGATTTCAATGTAAGGTTGGATACAGCGGCCATGAAGTCGGTTTAGCCATCTCTTATGCGGCGGCTGCGTTAGGGATTACTTCGCTGGAACGCCATATCACCTTAAGCCGGGCAATGTATGGTTCCGATCAGGCGGCATCGGTTGAGCCGGCTGGTTTCCGGCAGTTAGTTGGCGCGGTAAGAAAAATTGAGAAGGCTCTAGGAAATGGGGAAATTAGCATTCACGAGAAAGAAATTCCTATCGCCCAGAAGTTAAGGGCGCATATCCCTTTAATGGTTAGTAAATAACTTAGAGATTTAAGATGATAGAGATCAATAAAAAAAGACATGTTGTGGTGATTCCCGCACGCAGAGGGAGCAAAGGGTTTCCATTTAAGAACCGTCTTTTATTTGATGAGACGGCTGATTTTATCGATCGACACGGCTGGTTTGATCAGGTGATTGTTTCGACTGATGATGAAATCGTTGAAGAAAAGACCATGGCCAGAGGGTATGTAATCCATGCTCGTCCGCAAGAGCTTAGCGGCGATGCCGTTTCCATCAAAAGGGTAATGCAATCTGTTATCCATGACTTGAAATTATCAAAAGATACTATCATGTGGTTGTTTTATTTGTCTATTGTGTATAAAAATATATCAGATTTTCTAAAGGCAAAACAGATTATAGAAGAAGGGAAAGTCTTGAGCATATGTGGTTTTGTTCCGGCTAAATCGCACCCCTTCACATGTTGGTCTTATGACCAGAGGAATGGTATATTAAAGCAGTATATTAATAACGATATCTACCGCCGGCAGGATCGTCCCCGGGCTTGGACGTATCACCATTACATCAGCTGTTTTAAAACCGCAGAAATAGAGCACCTTAACAGCGAACTTATTAATAATAAGACGTATCCCTTTTTTCTACAAAAGCAGAGGATAGATCAACTGCTGGAAATCGATACTCCCGAGGAATATGAACAATGGAAGTCATTAGCTCAAAAAATCGTTTAAGAAGACAGCCCATTCTCGATAAAACAGCCGCTATTTACCGCAGATTGGGTATTATTCAAGGCAGATTGTCACCGGCGGTTGACAATAAAATACAATCCTTTCCTAAAGGACAGTGGCAGAATGAATTTTTGTTGTGTAAGGAATTAGGGATCAGTTGTATCGAATGGATTTTTGAGTATGATGGAGCAGGAAATAATCCATTGTGTTCAGATTCCGGTATCAGGGAAATGCTAAGGGTGCAGCAGCAATACGGCGTGGTGATTAATTCCGTATTGGCTGATTATTTTATGGTTAAAAAATTATTTAGTGAGGATAAAAAAGAGACTGAGGAAGCGATCAGCACTTTAAATTTTATCATTACTCAATGCCAACTGTGTCATATCCCTATAATTGAAATTCCCTTTGTGGATTCCTCTTCTTTAAACACAGAAAAAGACAAAGAAAGAGCAGTGCATAATTTAAAACAACCGCTAAGGTATGCTCAGGAGTGCGGCATAAAAATCAGCATGGAAACCTCTTTGGCGCCAAAGGAGTTTAAAGGATTTATTCATGCCCTTGATTCATCGGCAGTAGGAGCCAATTACGATACGGGTAACAGCGCATCATTAGGTTATGATCCCTATGAGGAGATTGATGTTCTTGGTGAATATATTGTCAATGTGCATATCAAAGATAGACTAAAAGCTGCAGGAACGGTGCCTTTGGGTTGTGGTGACACAGACTTCTCTGCTGTTTTTAAAGCTTTAAAAGCTAAGAATTATAGGGGAGATTTTATGCTGCAAGGAGCACGTCAATATCTCGAAGGATTGGAAACAAAAAAAGATATTAAAGAAACCATCTGTAGTTATATAAATTTTGTGAAGCCGTTTTTGAGGGAATTCGCATGAACGTACTATTTTTTGGTTTAGGCAGTGTTGGACAGCGGCATTTGCGCAATTTGTTGAAAATAAATCCGGACGCCCGTATCGCCGCGATAAGAAAAAAGGGACGATTATTTGAAATCGGATATGATTTACAACCCGATTATAATACTGATATTGTCAGGAAATATAAGATTGAGCTCTTTTCATCGCTGAAGGAGGCAAAAGCCTTTAACCCTGATTTTGCTATTGTGGCTAATCCAACAAGCCAGCATGTACCTACAGCGCTGGAATTGGCAGCCAATGATATCCCGATTTTTTTGGAAAAACCTATTTCGGAGAGTTTTGATCAGCTTCAAGACTTGGTACAGCTTGCTCAAGAACGAGACGTCCCCATCATGGTCGGATATATGATGAGATTTCATCCAGGCGCTATCAAAATGAAAGAATTGATTGACAATAAAAAAATCGGAAAAATTTATTCGGTTATTTTGATCGTCAATTCTTACATGCCCTCCTGGCATAAGTATGAGCAATACAATGAATCTTACGCCGGGAAAAAATCGTTGGGTGGTGGAGTGGTGGTTACCGAAATCCATGAACTCGATCTTTTAAACTGGTATTTTGGATCTCCCCAAAGGCTCTGGGCAGTGGGAGGTAAATTGAGCTCCCTTGATATTGATGTGGAAGATACCGTTGGTATTTTGTTTGAACAAGAGTTCGATAGAGAAAAATTCCCCATTGTGATTAATATGTCATTTGCCCAAAAGGCCATGTCACGTAAAATGCTGATCCATGGAGAACGCGGAAAAATTGAGTGGGATATTCTTGCCTCAAAAATAACGGTTGAAGATAAGGCGGATAACCAACAGCAAGTGTATGACTATCCTGAGTTTCAGCGTAACGACATGTTTATCACCGAGCTTAAATATTTTATAGAATGTCTTAATAAAAAAACAGAGCCGTCGACTTCTTTGAATAAAGTTCTGGGGGGACATTCAACGGCATTGGCTATAAAGGATTCGCTGGATACCAAATCAATCGTCGAATACCCCGATGTACTAAGACGGGTGACAGTGTAAGGATAGAAAAATGGTCATTCTAGGACTTCATGACAATCATGGTGCAAGTGCCGCGCTTCTTGTGGATGGAAAAGTTGTCGCGGCCGTTGAAGAGGAGCGTTTCACTCGGCTTAAAATGGATTCTGGATTTCCAAAGATGGCCATAGACTATCTTCGCGGCCAATATAAAGAAGAATTCCGTAATCTAGACTATGTCGCCATTGGATGTGTTTATCAATCCCTTAAAGATTTTGCCACTAAACGCTACCCGTTGTTTGGAATCAAAGATTTCTTAATTGAAGAAGAAAAATTTTGGATTCCGGTTCTTGAAGGAAAGAATCCAAATTACATGGATGTTATGAAAGAATATGTGAATTCCTCTCTCTGCCATTATCCTCTTGATACAATTAAAAATCCTTCCAATCATAATGAAATTCGAAAGATACGCCAGACATTTATCGCCGAGTATTTAAACATACCCATCGAAAAAGTTGGATTTGTTGACCATCATGCCTGCCACGCGCATCACGCTTATTTCTCGAGCCCATTACGTAAGGATGTCCTTATATTTACCATCGATGGATGGGGGGATTTTACCAATGCTACCGTGCACTCTGTAGAAAAGAATGGTGAATTAAAATGTCTTTACCGCACAGAAAATTGCCACATTGGCCACGTTTATCGTTTTATTACGATGCTTTTAGGCATGAAACCCGCGGAACACGAATATAAGGTAATGGGGCTGGCTGCTTACGCCAAGGAACATTACATCCGTGAACCTTTAAAGGTCTTTGAACAAACATATTATGTTGATGGACTTGAATTTAAAATCGGCACGCCAATTAAAAATCACTATCAATATTTTAAGAAGCGTTTGGAAGGATTCCGTTTTGATGCTATCGCCGGTGCCGTACAGCGTTATACGGAAAATATGCTTGTCCAATGGGTCAAGAATTGGGTGGAACATACCGGATTTTCCAATGTTGTGTTTAGCGGTGGATTAGCCTTAAATATCAAAGCATCCAAACGGATTTCAGAATTGCCGCAGATTAAAGACATGTTTGTGTGTATGGCCAGCGGAGACGAATCGTTATCCATAGGAGCGGCTCAGAAAAAGTGGGTGGATTTGGCCGGCGCCGCTGAACTGCAACCAATCACAGCACCTTATTTGGGGCCGGGGTTCGATGAAAAGGATATCAAAGAGGCCCTGACTCATCCATTTGTCCGTGATCATTACAAGATTATTGAGAAAATTTCTCTTGTGGATATTGCCAAGCTTCTTGTACGCGGGGAAATTGTGGCTTTTATGATGTCCAATATGGAATTTGGGCCGCGGGCACTAGGCCACAGATCCATTCTCGCAGATCCACGGGATGAAAAGATCGTGCGAGTGATTAATGAAGCGATCAAAAACCGGGATTTTTGGATGCCATTTACACCGAGTATCCTAGAAGAGCGCGCCGAGGATTATTTAATAAATCCAAAAAAGCTTAAGGCCCCGTATATGACGATGGCTTTTGACGCGACGCAGAAAGCTAAAGACGAACTTAAAGCGGCAATCCATCCTTATGATATGACATTGCGCCCCCAAGTTGTCATGAAAAAATACTCTCCCCGTTACCATGCTTTGATCCGTGAGTTTGAATGTTTGACCGGCGTCGGTGGGTTGCTTAATACGTCTTTTAATATTCATGGGAAACCCATTGTGCGTAAACCCATTGATGCGATTCGTGAGGTGATATCTCATGAGCTAGTGGATTTAAAATATGTCGTTTTGGATGATGTTTTGCTGGAAAAAAATATGGCGCGCAAACAGAAAACAATTATTAAACAGGAACAGCTGGCAGAGTTATGAATACTTTAGGAAAATTTCGACTGGATGGAAAAATTGCCGTTATTACTGGCGGAGCCGGTCTTTTGGGCGTTAAACATGCAACAGTGATCGCCGAAGCTGGAGGCATTCCAGTTCTATGGGATGTTAATGAAAAAGCCATGCAAGATTGTGCTAAGAAAATGAAGCGTCAATATGATGCGGATTGCTTGGCTATAGATGTTGATATTACCAATCTCGGATCGATTCGCAATGGCCTCAAAAAAGTGTTAAAAAAGTTTAATAAAATTGACGTCCTTATTAACAATGCTGCCAATAATCCCAAAATGGATGGAAAAAGTAATCCAGCCTGGGGCCGCTTAGAGAATTTCGCTTTTGATTTATGGCAGAAGGATATTTCCGTTGGATTGACAGGCGCTTTTCTTTGCAGTCAAGTTATCGGATCACATATGGCTGAACATAACGGCGGGATTATCCTCAATGTCGCTTCCGATCTTGGCGTTATTGCGCCTGATCAAAGGGTATATCAGAGAAAAGGATTGAGGGACTATGAACAACCAGTTAAACCAGTTACGTATTCTGTTGTTAAACACGGTATCATCGGTTTGACGAAATATTTAGCGACCTATTGGGCGCATAAAAGTATCCGTGTGAATGCCATCTCCCCAGGAGGAATTTACGCTGGTCAGTCAATAGAATTTGTTCGAAAATTAATTGATAGGATTCCCTTAGGGCGTATGGCTAATCAAGATGAGTATATGGCCGCTGTCCTTTTTTTGGTCTCGGATGCCTCGGCGTATATGACGGGGTCTAATCTTGTTATGGACGGCGGCAGGACATGTTGGTAGAGATAATGTTGCAGCAGACAGATTTTAAAGATATAAAATGATTAAAAGAATAATTTTTTTAAGAGAAACTCATTTTAACTTCACGAGAAATCAGACCGCCTGTCTCGACCTTTTAAAAAAGAACGGTTTCCGAGTTGAAGTGTGGGATATGATGCCTGTGTTACATGCTGAATTTCTAAAAAGTTATACTTATCCGCATTCTTATAATTATGATGAGTTAACTGTGTTTCATGATAAGACACAAGCGTATCGTGTTTTATCGAATTTGTCGCAAAGTGATTTTGTCATTAATGATATTAGTTATTTATTCTGGAACTTAGGAATCTATCAGGCACTAAGCAAATCAAAGGCACTGTACGCCGTTTTTTATGCTAACGCTGTGCCCATCTATAAAGACGGCCGAAAGCAGCTGCTTAAAAAAAGACTGAGACTCTTTTTGGGTTTTAAGCGCCCCCATTCAAAATTTTTAGTCCTATGGAAAAAATTATATATGCGGTTACCTTTTCGCTGGCTTGGGATTCGGCCAGCGAGTTTGATTCTCGCTGGCGGCGAACGGTGTTTTATTTACCGCTATCCGGTTGATAAAAATACCAAAGTTCTTCAAATCCATTCCTTAGATTATGATTTGTATTTAAGAGATAAAGAAAAGCCAACTACGGTAAAACCCACAGCTGTTTTTATAGATGAATTTCTCCCTTTTGCGCATGATAGTCTTTTTGACGGCAGGGGAATTCCCATCACTGCCGAAAAATATTATCCGTTGCTTAACCGTTTTTTTGATCGAGTCGAAGAGAAGACAGGTTTAAAGGTGATTATCGCGGCCGGTCCGCGGTCTTATTACGAAAGTTTGCCGGATTATTTTAATGGCCGCCAATGTATTAGAGGAAAAACAATTGATTTGATTAAAGAATCATCCTTGGTTTTAGCGCATCGCAGTACGGCTGTGAGTTTCTGTAATCTTTATAATAAACCGGTTATTTTCTTGACCTGTTCTGATTTGGAGAAACAATGTGATGGTGGTGAAATTAAAGAAATGGCCGAATGGTTTGGCAAAAAACCCGTATTTGTGGAAGATGGCAACACAATTAATTGGCAGGAAGAATTAACTGTCAGTAAAGTTCATTACGATCGTTATCGCCAGAGCTATATAAAAACAAAAGATTCCCCGGAATTACCTTTTTGGCAGGTCGTAGCCGATCAATTGAAAGAGAATTTCTAAAATGGATAAAAATATGGATTCAAATTTGAATAAAGAGTATATCATTATATGCGGGGAAAATAAATTTCAAGGCTTATGGCTTTTTTTGTGGTGCTGGATAAAGAAATGCAAGGGTTTGATTATGGATAATGGAAAGAAATCTAGTTTTGCTAGAAATTTGTTGTGGTTTCCTCCTTTCAAGAAATATATCATGGAGCAGGTAAGAGAAAATCAGGTTGGGTTAGGCCAGTATAAAGGTTTATGGTATAAAGTCAATAAAGAAGCCATTGATCTTACCATAGAATTTTATAATCAGGAAATCGCATCCAAACCAGCATTCATCGGTTACTACAACAAAATTTTGCGTACCGTTAAATTTGAAGCCTATATTAAAAAAGAAATTTCTTTTCAAATATTTTCTGTGCTTAAGGAGCTGCACCTTGTAAGGTTACAATCCTTATGTGACACTTCGATTTTAATAGCCCAAACCCCTCTTAATGAGTTTATTGTTGAATACATGTTGAAAAATTACGGGACGAAATACCGAGTGAAATATATACGTCCGAGAATCAATCTATTTATTTTATTTTTTTATTACGGTCAATTATTAAAAGAGTTTGTCCATAGAGGGATAGCCTTTGGAAAGACAAGAAGGAAGTATAAAATTTCCAAGGAGGCTACATGGAATTTTTTTCGGGGGACATTACGGGATGATATCTTGGTCGATGGCAATCAAATTACGCAGAAGGATGTATTGCTCTTGGAAATCGATTCTGATTCTCCTCAGAGAGCCAGGTCATTTCAGGAAGCAAGAGAGAAAGGATTTGATACGGTTTCCTTGCACAAAATTAAAATAAATATTAATAAAGATATTTATCATATCTTATATTTTTATCTATTTGTTCCTTTGATTTTGTATGTTCAATTGTTTTGGGCGCGCAGAACATATCTTTTTAATTTTATTGTTTTGTTTCATTGGAGATGCTTCCCATGGGAGGTGTTTCTTAATGCTTTTGATGTCGATTATTATATCTCTGTTCGAGATTGGGGCGACGTGGAGGAGACAATTATTCTTAACCGCTATGATGCCAAAAGTGTCTTTTTTCAGAGAAGCGATCTCTCTTTTCCTCACTCACATCTGCACGCTTTTATTGCTCATAATCTCTATTTTATCTGGGGAGATATACATTATGATTTTCATGCGAAGAATTATTTTGTAGATAAAAAGATTGATATCGGATGCATCTATAAAAGGGCTTGCAATCAGGCTGTCGATAAAGCGGATAGCGTGCGAAACCGCATCCCATTGTTTAACAAACAGAAAAAAACAGTCACTTTTTTTGATAATTCGTTTCAGGATACGATCCATATTACCACGGCTTTTTTCCTGGAATTTTTGGAAATGGTCAAGAAATTCTGCCAGACCCATAAGGACGTGAATGTACTATTTAAACCTAAAAAAGATCAAGAGGATGTCTTGCGGATGTTGGATGGCTCGGCGCGGCAGTATAACTTAATTTGGGATGGACTTAAAGAATGTGAAAATTTCATTTATTTGGATCCGTGGGAATGGAGCATAGAGAGTGTCATTGCCATTTCCAATGTGTGTGTTAACATGGGAATCACGAGTCCTTCGACGATTGCCTTAATATGCGGCAAAAATGCTCTTTATTACGATAGCACCGGTAATAGCGAAGAGCATATATTGTTTAGAAAACACGCAGGAACAATTGTTTTTGATAATAAGGAGGATTTGTTTCGACAGATCGATAATATTTTGGAAGGCAGATTTAATTGCCTGGATGTTTTTAGCAAAAAAGAGCTTAGAGAATATGATATATTCGATGATGACAAAGCGCTGGAGAGATTAAATACTTATTTGTCTGATGGTTTAGCCAAAAATTAATAATGGGGGTTGATATGGCAGAAGAGCTATTGAAAGGAAATTTTAAAGTTAAAAATCCCGTTAAGGTAGAGAAGCAAGCAAAAAGTGAGCCAGTTCACGAACAGCTTCGTAAAAGGGCGCTTGCTTCCCTTGGTGGGAGTATGGTTTACATGGAACGAAAAAATCTCACTTGGGACGGAGAAAAAGGTTAATGCTAGATACAGCCGTAAAAGAATTTGAAAATATTGTCGAAAAGATCCCACAGATTGGGATAAAGGTTCATGGCCAGAGGATATTAGAGCATGCCCGGTTGAACTTGCCTGATATGACTAAAACGATTAAAGATTTGCCCGTGCTTGATTCCGTAAAGGCTCGTTCGGCCGTCATTATTAGTGCTGGTCCAAGCGTCCGGCGGCAGAATTCCATCCAGCGTATCGTAGAATCAAAATATAAAGGAACAATTATCGTCACGGACGGTTCTTATGCGGCTTCTATTAAAGCAGGTTTATTTCCGGATTTTATGCTGACCCTTGATCCTCATCCTACCAGAATGGTCCGCTGGGTTGGGGATCATGACTTTGAAAAGCACACGGCTAACGATGATTATTTTACCCGGCAGGATTTAAATATCGAATTCCGCCAGAATTCCATTCAGCAAAATGAAGAACATATTATTCTTGTTAACAAGCATGGACATTTAACCAAAGCTATTGTGGCCTCTACCGCGCCGCGTAATCTTGTGGCGCGTTTAAAAGAAGCCAAGTTTGATATGTATTGGTGGCATCCTCTCGTGGATGATCCGTACGCGCCGCAGAGCTTGACGCGCAAACTGTATGCTATAAAAAAAATTCCTTGCATGAATACGGGGGGAACCGTTGGCGTAGCGGCTTGGGTGTTCGCTAATTCTATTTTAAAAATACCAACCATTGGCCTTGTGGGCATGGACTTTGGTTACCCTGCAGAAACGCCTATTGAAAAAACTCAGACGTATTATGAGCTTATTGAACATTTAGGCGGCAAAGAAGAGCTAGAACAATGTTTTATCGAATATGAGTTTCCATTGACGAAAGAAAAATTTTATACCGATCCGACGTATTTTTGGTACAGAAAAAATTTTTTGGAACTGTTTGCGTATTCGACGACGAAAGCCTATAATTGCACGGAAGGGGGGACGCTCATCGACGAGCGCATCCCTTGCGTTACGTTGGAAAAATTTATCAACCACACTAAGTAAAAAGACCAAAGGGAGAGGAAATGGCCAAAATTTTAATGATCAATCCAGTTATTCGGGAAGAAAGCGCCCCCCAGAATATTCCCTATGGGCTTACTCTCTTAGCTGGTATCGCCTTAGAAAAAGGTCATCAAGTCCAATTTTATGATGAAAATGCTTGGCGTAAAGGGGATAAAGTCATCGCTGAGGTCTGTAAAGCTGACGATTGGGATGTGATCGCTATCGGCGGTCTGACAACGACGTATGGATCGATAAAAAAGATTTTGAGGATTGTAAAAGAGGTCTCACCGAAATCATTTATTATTGCTGGCGGAGGTATTATCACCAGCATGCCCAAAGAGATTATGGCATGGTTAAAGGACATCGATCTGGGAATTATCGGTGAGGCTTTTGTTACCTGGCCGGAGGTTTTAGCTAAGATTGACGATAAAGATTTTGATTTTTCTAAAACCCTTGGTGTCTGTTATCGCGATAAAGAAGGAAATCCGATTCTAACAAACGTTCGTCCAAATATCAAAGATTTGGATGTCCTTCCGTATCCCGCTTGGGATTTGTTGCCGCTGGAAATTTATTTTAAAAATTCCCAGAACCTGTTAAGTGAAGCCGCTTTCATGGCTAAAAGACGCATTGATGTCATGGGAAGTCTGGGATGCAGTCTCATCTGCAAATTCTGTTGGCATTTAGGAACAACAGGAGATATGCTTGTTGAGGAAAATGAGGCAGGCATTAAAGATGTCCGGTTTACCTATGGACGTAATATCCGTTATTTCAGTCCTCGATACATTGTCGACATGGTTAAAATTCTTGTGAAGAAGTACAATGTTGACCATGCTTATTTTGTTGATGAGAATTTTATGACCATGGATGTTGCCAGCGGCCGCACGTGGCTGAAGGAACTTAGTGATTTATGGATCAAGGAGGGATTGCAGCCCACATCGCGCAGGGATGGTGTGCCTGATGACCAGAATAAGGGGGGTGTTTTTTGGTCAGGGACCAGTCATGCCAGTTTGGCCCAGAAAGAAACTTTGGATAAAATGTATCAGGCGGGTTGCTCGTCATTAGTCTACGGCATTGAGTCATTCGATCCAGTTATCCTCAAGAACCTAGGAAAGGGTGTCACCCAAAAACATAATCTAGAGGCGCCTAGAATATGTATGGAATCGGGTATTATCCCTGTTCCCAATATTATGATTGGTTTTCCGCAGGAGACATTTTTCAGTATACGCACCACTATTGAATGCATGATAAAGCTAGGGATTCATGCCAAACCTCATTTCGCCACACCCTATCCGGGATCAGAATGGTACTATACTTATAAAGACAGTATTCTTGAACAATATAATGGTGATCTTGAAGCTTTTATTGAAGATTTAGGGGACGCCTCGAAAATCACGGCTGTTATTTCCCATAATTTTTCTCCAGCACAATTGTTAGGATTGCAGATGATTGTCATGCAGCGAAATTTACGCCTATTAGACCAAACAGAAAAACAATGGGCGGCAGCTAATGCGCTTATGAAACCGCTGGCTGTTCCAAAGGGATCATTTCATATGGTAAACAAGAAAATCCAAGCACCCATAGAAGAGGCCTCCAGGGCGCTATAATATTCATTTATTTGTTATGTATGAATCTCTAAAAATTTTATCTTTTATCGGGGCCAGGGTCGGGTCTAAAGGACTGAAAAATAAAAATATTCTTGATCTTGCAGGTAAACCCTTGATCGCGTGGACAATTGAAGCTTCCCGATGCTCAAAATATATCGACCGCACCATCGTCTCAACTGATGGCAAGCAGATTGCCGAGATCGCCAAGCAGGCGGGAGCGGATGTGCCATTTTTGCGTCCCACGGAATTAGCAACGGATGAATCTCTGCTTGATGAGGCGATGCAACATTGCGTCCAATGGCTGGCCAACAACGAGCATCGTGTTTATGATTATATTTTGCTTCTTCAGCCGACTTCACCATTAAGAACGGCAGAACACATTGATCAAGCCGTGGAATATTATTTTAAAAATAAAAAGACACGACAGGATATTCTGATATCCGTTACAAGGGCCCCGAAAAAGGTGGGATGGTTAATGCAGCAGAATCAGTCTGGATATATCGGCTTTTGCTTTGATGACTCTCAACGAGGTTCGCGGCGCCAAGATTTGCCCGAGTATTATTTTCCTAACGGCGTTATTTATTTGGGGCTAACAACGGTAATGCAGCATTTGAGCAAGAATGTTTCCCGCCTGCTGCCATTTATGATGGAAAGCGAAGTTTCCATAGACATTGACTCAAAAAAAGATTTGCAAGAAGCCATGAAAATTTTGAGAAATCGGATTGGAATCAATGTATGAATGTTCTCGGAGAAAAAACTATAACTTCGTATAATATCAGGAAAATAATTCTTGAACAATCAAAGCGTGCTAATGTTGGTCATATTGGCTCGGCTTTATCTATCGTAGATATTATAGCTGTTTTATATGAGAATATTCTTAGTATTGCTTATCCCGAGGATCTTGAACGAGATCGTTTTGTTTTATCTAAAGGCCATGCGGCTTTAGCCCTTTACGCGGCTTTTTTTTTAAAAGGATGGTTAACACAAAAAGAGCTGGATAGTTATTGCGCAGATGGTGGTTGTTTAGGAGTTCATCCAGAGCATTTTCTAAAAGGGGTTGATTTTTCTACCGGCTCCCTTGGGCAGGGTTTGTCGATGGGAGCCGGAGCCGCTTTAGCGGCCTCTATTAAAAAGAGTTCCTACCGCACGTTTGTCTTGATGAGTGATGCCGAATGCAATGAAGGATCTGTATGGGAGGCTATTATGTTCGCTGCACAACATAAATTATCTAATCTTATTGTTATCATCGATTACAATCGGCAACAGGCGTTTGGGTACACGAAAGATGTTCTAAATCTTGATCCTTTAAATAAACGCTGGGAGGCCTTTGGCTGGGATGTACGGCAGGTGGATGGGCATGATGTTTCTGAAATCATGCGAACGATACAAGGGCTCTCTTTGCAAAGTGGATCGCCCCATGTCATTATTGCTAATACAATTTTTGGTAAAGGGGTTTCCTATATGGAAAATAAAATTAAATGGCATTATTGGCCGATGTCTGATCAGGAGTATCAATTAGCTTTACAAGAGATCAAGGCTGTAAAATGAGAAACATATTTATTGAGACATTGATTAAATTGGCCGAAAAAGATAACCGTATTTTATTGTTAACCGCTGATTTAGGTTATACGGTTATTGAACCTTTCGCAGAGAAGTTCCCACAAAGGTTTTTCAATGTTGGGGTCGCTGAACAAAATATGGTTGGGATGTCTACCGGCTTAGCGCAAGCAGGTTTTATTCCGTTTTTGTATTCTATCAATAATTTTGTTTCTATCCGGCCATATGAATTTATTCGTAACGGTCCTATTCTCCATCAGTTGCCGGTGCGCATCATTGGAGTAGGCGGAGGGTTTGATTACGGATCAGCAGGTGTTACTCATTATGGTTTGGAGGATATTGGTCTTATGCGTCTTCAAAAAGGCATCGGTGTCGTTGTCCCAGCTGACCGTAATCAGACACAGGCAGCACTTTTAAAAACATGGGATTTACCGGGACCGGTATATTATCGGCTTGGTAAAGGCAATAAAAATTCTATTGATGGTCTTAATGGAAGGTTTGATTTTGGGGGTCTTCAGCATATCCGCCAGGGAAATGATTTTGTTTTTATTTCTATAGGGAGTATCACGCAAGAAGTTGTCAGTGCAGCGGATCAACTAGAACAAAAAGGCATTTCGGCTTCGATCGTTGTTGTGTCCAGTTTTAATCCTTCGCCAACGACGGATTTGATTAAAATTCTTAAAAAATTTCCGTTAGCCATTACAGTAGAGGATCATTATGTGACTGGCGGAGTCGGCTCTTTTGTTGCCGAAGTAGTTGCCGAAAATAACATCTCTTGCCAGATTAAACGCTGTGCAGTCGATACGCTTATTCCCAATGTGACAGGCAGCAGGGAATTTATGAATAGTCACTATGGTATCTCAGCAGCGAAATTGGTCGAAATAGCCTGGCATTGTTTAAGAAATGATAAATTCACATTAAGTAAGGCTGATCTTTTTTTAGAGAAATGAAAGAATCTTTTGTCTCGATTATACTTCCAGTATATAATCAGGCTGACCACATAAGTGCCGTGATTGAGTGCTACAAAAATGCCCTCTCAAAAATCGCCGTACCTAATGAAATGCTTTTGGTTGTTAACGGGTGTCGTGATAATTCCTTAGAGATTTGCCAAAATCTACAAAAAAAATATGACGCCTTAAAAGTTATTCATAGTGAGAAGGGTGGCTGGGGCCGTGCCATTAAATTAGGGTTAAAAGAGGCTCAAGGTGACTTTATTTGTTATACTAATTCGGCCCGCACATCGGCTGCAGAACTTCGGCAGGCCATACTCTATGCCTTAGATAATCCTAATGGAGTGATCAAAGCTAACCGAAAAATCCGGTATAACCTTATGAGGATGCTCGGATCTTATTTATTCAATTTTCAATGTCGTTTTCTGTTCGATTTAACCGTTTGGGATATAAACGGTACGCCAAAAGTTTTTCCCCGCAAGTTTGATTATTTGTGCAGACTCTCCCGTAACGATGATTTGATAGACCTTGAATTTAATTTTATTTGTAAAATGAAAAATTATCCCATGCTGGAAGTACCCATTTTTTCTTCCAAGCGCCATGATGGACGTTCCACAACAGGATGGCATTCTGCTTTAGGAATGTATATGGGGGCTCTAGTCATGTGGCGTGCTAGCCGAAAAGGTCTTAAAGAATATGAAAGGACACTTGACGAATAAAGAGCAAATGTGGGCTCAACATAACGAGGAATGGCGCGATCCTGCGCAGATTATCAGTCAATGGGAAGATGCCCATCAGTTAGATCGGAGGTTGCTGGATTATAACATCAAAGGTCAATGGTGGGCTATTTTAAATAGATTGAAGATATATCTTCTGGTCTCCCGCGAATATGAACATTTGATGCTGGCAATAGGTGCTAAGGCGCATGGTCCAGAAATATCTTACATGCGCATACCACATCCTTCTGGCATTGTGGTTAATCACAGAAGAGATTTAATTTATATTGCCAGCACACGCAACCCCAACCAAATTTTTGAGATGGGGTTAAGTAAGGGACTTGCTGATAGAAAAGATATTCTCAGAAAAAGGACACGGAAGCCAATCGGATATAATGTCATGGTCCCTTTAAGGACTTTCTTTTATCCAGGAAGTTTATATATTCATGACCTTGCCATCATTGGGAATAATCTGTACGCTAACGCTGTTGGACACAATGCGGTTGTTCGGCTTTCTTTATCTTTCGATGGAAGATATGAATATGTGTGGTGGCCAGTATGTATGGAAAATGGAAAAGGCCCCATTACTGAAGCGAATTATATTCAATTGAATTCTATTGCTGCGGGACAAACGATTCAAGATTCTTTTTTTTCGGCTTCGGCGGATTCTATCTCTCAGCGTAGACCAGGGCATATAAATTTTCCCGTGAACAAGCGGGGTGTCGTATTTTCGGGAAAAACGCGTAAACCTATCTGTTATGGGCTGACTCGGCCGCATTCAGCGCGCTGCTATGACGGGAAAATATGGGTTGATAACAGCGGTTACGGAGAATTTGGATACATCGAAAAAGAAAAATTTGTGTCTATCGTATCACTTCCGGGTTGGACACGGGGTCTTTATATAGAGGGGGGAGTTGCCTTTGTCGGTGCCTCGAAAGTGATTCCGCGATTTTACCGCTATGCCCCGGGACTTGATATTGCCAGGAGTCGCTGTGGAATATATGCCATAGAGTTAAAGACAGGGAAGATTTTGGGGAGTATACAATGGCCGCATGGGAATCAAATCTTTGCTGTTGAAGGGATTTCAGATAGATTTTGCCATGGGTTCGTCCATCAGTATTTGTCCTGCAGATCTTCTGTGCAAATAAAAAATTTATTTTATGCGTTCAAATAAAGGAGTGATAGATGACTGAAAAATTTAAACTTCTCATGTTAGGGGCTATGTACGAAAACGGAGGTAACACAACACATCGATTTTTGGATGGACATCCTGAAATGTTTGTTTATCCATTCGAATCCCAGCTCGGGACGCGGTTTGTTATTGACAGTTTATCTTCTTTGTTTCCATTAAAATACCGCTGGCCAGTTTTTCCGCTGGAAGGGAGTCCCTATGAAGATTATAAGTTGATTATCGATGAAGAAGGAAAAGTCCGCACGCGCACTGCGCATGTGAGTAAATTCCGTCATATGCCATTCGAGTTATCTGATGATGAGCGCTGCTTGATATATCAAAAATATATCCAGCGTCTGGGACGCTCACGCGCGCACAATGTACAAGCATTTTTTCAAAGTATTTTTGATGCCTGGAAAAATTATAAACGGACCGGGAAAGAAAAATTTTATGTTGGGTATAGTCCCATTTTAGTCGTTGACGCCGGGAAGATTCTGGAGGAATTGCCCGGAGCGCATTTTCTTCATGTCGTACGTAATCCCTGGTCAGCTTATGCCGATACCAAAAAAAGACCTGTTCCTTTGTCTTTAGAAAACTATATTTTCTGTTGGAATATAAATCAGTATTTCGCTTTACTCTGCCAAAAAAAATACCCTCGTCGCATGCATATCCTACGTTTGGAAGATATATTGCAAAATCCTTACAAAGAGCTGGGGACGTTATGTGAGAAATTAGGCCTCAAAAAAAGCAATTCTTTAGAAATTCCCAGTTGGAATGGCCAAGAATTAGAAGAAATTTATCCATGGGGAACCATCCGTAAGGCGACGCCGAAAGCTAATAAGGAAACAGCGAGGGAGCTCTCTAAAGAAGAACAGCAAGAAATTCGGGAAAGGACATGGCAGTATCTTAAAGAATACCGCTATGATAAATTTTTGGCCTAAAAATAAGGCTGACTTATGAAAAAAATTGTGTTAACCGGCGGGACAGGATTCATCGGGGCTAATTTGGCACGACGCCTTTTGCGTGATGGACATCAAGTCCATCTCTTTGTGCGTAAAGGATGCCAAAATTGGCGCATCGATGAAATTCGCAAGGATATTGTTTTATATGAATTGGACTTTAATGATCAAGTCCAGTTAGAGAAAACTCTCAAACAAGTCAGCCCGAATTGGATATTTCATTTAGCCGCTTACGGGGCCTATTCGGTGCAAGATAATTTGCGCCAGATGATAAGTACGAATATCCTTGCAACGGTCAATTTAGTAGAAGCCGCTTTAAAAATTGGATTTCAAGCGTTCATCAATATCGGTTCATCATCCGAATACGGCTGGAAAGATTATCCCCCAACGGAAACGGAATGGTTAGATCCCAATAGTCATTATGCATTAACCAAGGCTAGCTCGACGATGTTTTGCCGATACACAGCTATAGCTAGGAAGGCCAATATAATAACGCTTCGCCCCTATGCTGTATTTGGTCCTTATGAAGATTTTGGTCGATTTATGCCGACTCTTATTGTTAAAGCTTTGGATGGTTATTTGCCGCATTTGGTAAATCCACGCGTCGCCCGTGATTTTCTTTATGTGGATGATTTTGTGGAAGCTTGTATCTTGGCCGCGACCCATATCAATCAAGAGCCCGGTTCTATTTATAATTGCGGCACAGGAATTCAAACAACTATTCAAGAGGTTGTTGAATTAGCCAAGCGCTTACTGCCTATTATCGATGAACCAAAGTGGGGATCTATGGAAAACAGAATTTGGGATACGCAAGTCTGGGTCAGCGACACTCAGCGAATACAAGAAGTTTTAGGTTGGCGCCCGCGTTATAATTTAGAGGAAGGATTTAAATGTATGATTTCTTGGTTTAGGGATAATCCATCATTTTTGAAGATTTATAAAAACATTATTAGCCCCGAAAGGATCCAGCAAGAAGCATGAAAGATTTAAAGACATTTATTCGGCAAAAATTTTCGCCTTTAACATGGGTTGGTTTAATTATTATCGGCTATGCTGTCCTCTTTTTCCGCAATGTTATGCAACCGAATTGGGTATTTGTCGGTGACACGCTCAATAATTTTGGTGTCTATTATTATCAATATGCGGGATTTGCCAGGGGTGAATATCCGCTATGGAATCCACTGGTCAGATCCGGCCAGCCGGAGATCATCCATCAAGGTATGCAGTTGGCAAATCCCATTTCTAATATGGTGATGCTTATTTCTGTTTTAAGTGGAATTCAAAGCATAATTTTTTCTTACGCCATCTGCATCTTTGTTTATATTGCACTCTATGTCTCAGGGGTTTATTTGCTGGTTTCCTGCTGGACGAATAACCGTTATGCCGGGGTTTTTGCGTCTTTTTTAGCGATAGGTTCTTCCACGGTTTTCTATGGTACGTACCACGTGTCCTTTATTCTTATGGTTCATGCGGTCCCATGGATATTTTACTCTTTTATGATGTATTTTCGAACGTTTCGATTTAAATATTTACTTATTTTTATTTTAGCGAGCATCTCGATGTTATATTCCTATGAATTTTTTCTGGGGGGCGCATATATTCTAATGCTTTCAGTCGCGCTAATGTTTTTTTATTATAAAAAACTACCAGGTGTTGTTGACACATTTAAAAAAATTCCACTTCGGCATATAGTGATTGCGGCGGGTATTTTGGTTATCGCCATACTTCCCAATTTAATTATATTTACGCAGCTAAGAGAGAAATTTCTGGTTTTTTCAAGGTTAAGCAATGTTAATCTAACGGAACAATACACCTTAACGTTCCAGAATTTGTTTCATGGCAGACATTTTTCATTCCCGATTATTTTCTCCGGATTTTGGGCGTCGCTATTTACCGGGGTCTTTAGAAATACTTTTGAATCTCTGCGGCATTACGTTGGGCCTTTAACTTTTCCTTTCATTCTTCTCGCGTTATTCTCTAAAAAAAAAATTGTCTGGTGCCTAGTCTTATCGGGGATTCTTATTGCGATGCTGGCCGGAAATATTTTTCCCGCTAATCTTCTTCTAGAACTACCCATTTTTTCTCTTATAGGCAATGCCCATTTTTTGTTACAATTTTTTGTTCTCGTTTTAATTGTTATTGCTGGTTTTGGTTTTGATGTCCTGATTCAGGAAAAGGATAAAAAGGTATTTAACGCCGCTTCTATCTTGTTAATCCTTATATCATTTATAATACTCTTTTCACGATTTGTTTCTTCTCCTTATAATGATGGGATTTTATGGATAACAATTGTATCAATTTTAGGAAGTCTTTTGCTTGTCAATTTTTGTCCATCAAGATTTTTTATCCATTCTTTTTTTGCTTTAGCCTTTATAACTACTTTGCTATCGGTGTTTTGGATTTTTCATCTGCCGATGTCGGGCTATATAAGCCGTAACCCTTCAACGGCTATTGTTTCCAACCGTTCGGATTATTCTCTGCAATTCCAATACGAAAGACCGCGGGATATCGAAACGATTAAACTATCCAATGAATCCGCATCTTTTGGATACGACGAATTTTCTTCTTATGTAACTTTAAAAGATAATTCGTATAAAACAGCAAAAGGAGTTGAGGGGGGGCTTTCCACTTACCCGGTCATGCAATCCTATTATTTGTTTTTATTTCTGCCATGGCATGAAGGAATCATGAGTAAAAAATTTTTCTTTTTCCCACGGTCCTATATCTCCGATAACCCAAAACAGATGATCGCATTCCGGGATGTCCGTGTTCTTTCTGCCATGCTTGCTCAAGGCATAGGAATCGTCGATAAACTTAAGAATACAGATATTTCTCTTGGGCCTTTTTATCCGGAATCTGCTGCAGGTTTGGTCAATAAGACTTTTGAAAACAAGTGGGATGTTCATGTAACCGAATATAAGGCAAATAGTCTGCGGGCTAGTGTGTCTATAAAACAGCCTGGTCTATTTATGTATACAGACCTTTGGGATAATGGGTGGAGAGTGCGTGTGGATGGAAAAGAAGCGCCTTTGAGAAAAGTCTTTCATACATTTAAGGGTGTTGAACTGCCGGTGGGAATTCATGAAATTTTATTTTATTACAACAATCAACTTTTCTTTTTTATTATGCTTATGAATGCCACTTTCATTTTGTGTGTTTTATTGCTAATCTTTAATAGAAGAGGGCTGGAAGCAATTTCTTAACGAAGCACAAATTTTATATGAAAAGAATATTAGTCGCTGGTGGTTGCAGATTTTAGGTTCAAGAAAGCCAGGGGTTAAAGGTCATTTAATATTTCCATTAATATTTCAATTATTCCTTGACAATACTTTTGGGCACGAGTATAGTACATCTTATATTTAATAAAAAATTTTAAAAGATAAAGGAGATTGATGTTACTAATTAATCCTTGTCAAGAAAAATTCGGCGGTTTTCTCTCTCGTTATATGCAAGTCGGCATCCCAGTTGCCATAGGTATTATATGCGCCTACATGGAAAAATATGGTGTTAAAACTAAGGTTTTTGATGAGGAAATTGCAGAACTTACTCCTTCTATCTTGAATGATCTTGTCAAAGATATGGAAAAGCCTTATGTTTTCGGCTTTACCTGTATGACCGCCCATGTTGTACGTGGTTATCAATTGACTAAAATGTTAAAAACACTTTATCCGGATTGCTATGTGATTGCCGGAGGTCTCCAGGCAACCGCTTTACCGGAAGAACCATTATCTTACGGGGTCGATTTTGTTATCCGCGGCGAAGGTGAAGAGGTCTTATTGCAGCTGTACAGGGCTATACGCGGTGATAAAGATTACACTCAGATTAAGGGGATCACCTACATGCCGGATGGTAAAGTTGTCCATAATTGTGATGCCCCGCTTATTCCTGATCTTAATTCAATTCCCATATTTCCTTACCAATATTTTGAGCACCCTAAATATGACAGAGGATTTATGGTTTCTTCACGAGGCTGTCCATACCGCTGTAATTACTGCAGTATCCGCATGATGAATGGAACAACATACCGTTTTCTTTCTCCCGAACGTATTGTTACCGAACTGGATATTTTGATTAACAAATATGGTCAGAAACAGGTCGTGTTTTATGATGATAATTTTTGTTTCAAAAAACGTCGTGTCAAGGAAGTCTGTGATGCGATCATTAAAGCAGACCTGCATAAAAAATGCGCCTTTTCAATCCAGACCCGCGCAGACAATTTCTATCCTGATGTTGTTCCCATGATGGCTGAAGCCGGATTTAAACATGCGGGATTTGGGATGGAAACAGGTATTGACCGGTTGCATCATATTATTAACAAAGAAGAAACCGTCCAGCAGCACCGCGATGCCGTCAATCTGGCTAAAAAATACGGCATGACAACTGCTCTTTTTATGATTTTCGGCTTGCCAACAGAAACTCACGAAGATCGTAGGGAATCATTTAAGATCGTTGACTCCATGGGAACAACGGAATCTAAATATAATAATTTGATTCCTTATCCAGGAACACCAATGTATAAAACTTTAAGCACTAACGATCGGATTCATATTCAACCGGCTTGGGCAAATTTTATCAGTACTCTCTCGATAACGCGCAGTATTTTTGATAAGACGCCGCTTCCTTATGTTCCTGATTCAGCTTCAGAATGGGAACTTAAACGAGATATTATTTTATTTAATTTAAAAACATATTTTACTCCGCGAGTTATGTTCAGCATAGTAACCGGTAAAAAGGGGATGGGATGGACGAAGTTGCCTGCTCGTTGGTACTTGAATCCCGTGGAGCTTTATCATCTAACGAAAACCGTTTTTGCATTAATGACCAATTTGATTATTGCCGTTTTGCCTTTGTGGATAACCGAACCTATTATGTGTGCGTTTAATCCTGTTTTAAGAAGACGTCAACGCATTCCTAATGCGCCCAAAGAAGCAGAAATTGAAGGTTGGGACGCTGTTTCCGCAGTACGTTACCGTCCTGGTCCTGTTACTCAAGTCAAAGAAAAGTCTCAACCTGCCTTAACTTAGTTAATTAGAATTCCGAAAAATATCTTATTAAATGGAGGTCACCTTGTATGAAAGTCGTTATTCTCTGCGGCGGGCAGGGTATGCGGTTAAGGGAAGAAACAGAAGTTAGACCTAAGCCAATGATCTCTATCGGGGGCATGCCTGTTTTATGGCACATCATGAAGACATATGCCTATTATGGATTTAAGGATTTCATTCTTTGTCTGGGGTATAAAGGAGAAGCCATTAAGGAATATTTTTATAACTATGAAATGTTATCCAATAATTTTACGATTGAACTTGGCACCAAAAATATTGAATTTTACCCAAAGCATGATGAAAATGGTTGGAGAGTAACTTTAGTGGACACGGGGCTTCAAGCGATGACAGGCGCCCGGGTTAAGAGAATAGAAAAATTCATCGATTCAGATATCTTTATGCTCACTTACGGCGATGGTGTCACAGACTTAAACATTAATACTTTGGTGAAATTTCATCAAGCGCATGGGAAAATTGGAACAGTGACGGGAGTATTCCCGCAATCGCGTTATGGTGAGCTTTCCATTCAGGACGATCATATCTTAGCCTTTGACGAGAAGCCAGTTAACCATAAAAATTTTATCAGCGGCGGCTACTTTGTCTTTAACAAAAGATTTTTTAATTATCTCAAGGGTGATGATTCCTGTATCCTCGAACAGGAAGCAGTGCAAAAATTGGCTGCTGAGGGACAACTGAAAGTTTTTGCTCATAACGGATTCTGGCAATGCATGGATACCTATCGGGATTATGTTTACTTACAGGACTTGTGGGAGAAAGGTAATCCTTCATGGAAAAAATGGTAAATCATTCAGAACATTTTCTGGGAGTTTATAGAAACAAAAGGGTCTTAGTCAGCGGTCATACAGGATTCAAGGGATCCTGGCTGAGCCTATGGCTTCTTAAACTGGGTGCCGATGTCGCCGGTTTTTCCAAATATCTTCCATCGCAGCCTTCTCATTTTGAAGTGACCCGGCTGCGCCAAAAAATGGTT
This sequence comes from Candidatus Omnitrophota bacterium, assembly GCA_023247445.1. Classification (GTDB taxonomy): domain Bacteria; phylum Omnitrophota; class Gorgyraeia; order Zapsychrales; family Zapsychraceae; genus JAHFGL01. Next base: position 67,552 of record JAHFGL010000008.1, read on the forward strand.
CACTATGAAGGCGATATCTGTAATATTAACGAGTTAAAAAGAGTGTTTAAAAAATTTCAGCCTCAGATCGTTTTTCATCTGGCGGCGCAGCCTATCGTCCGCACCGCGTACGATGCTCCTAAATTGACCTTTGATACTAATTTGGGAGGGACCGTCAACATTTTGGAATGTATCAAAGAAAATCCCTGTGTGAAAGCAGGAGTTATCATTACAAGCGATAAGTGCTACCAAAACGTCGGCTGGGATTGGGGATATCGCGAGAGTGATCGGCTGGGAGGAGATGATCCGTATAGCGCCTCAAAGGCATGTGTGGAAATGGCGTGTCAGGCTTATTTCAAATCATTTTTTCATCAGAAAAATGCTTCTCAAATCGCCACAACGCGGGCCGGGAATGTGATCGGCGGCGGCGATTGGGCGAAAGATAGAGTTGTTCCGGATTGCGTTAGGGCATGGAGTCGAAACAAAGTGCCTCTTATTCGTAAACCCAAGGCCACGCGGCCGTGGCAGCATGTTCTAGAGCCGGTGAGCGGTTATTTATGGTTAGGGGCCCGCCTGGTAAAGAAGCCGGAGGGATTGGCCGGCGAGGCATTCAATTTTGGGCCGGATGGAGAAATCGTCAAGTCTGTCGGAGAGCTGGTGGATACGTTTTTGCAATATTGGGGTAAAGGAAACTGGAAACACGATCCCTGGGACGGGCAAAAGAAAGAAGCTTCTTTATTAAAGTTGTCATGCGATAAGGCGTTGCGCAGACTGGCATGGCGGCCTCTTTTGAGTTTTGAGGAAACAGTCGAATTCACGGTTGAATGGTATAAAAATTATTATCGTACTCCTAATGATGCTTACGGCTGTACAAATCGTCAAATCGATCGGTATATTTATAAAGCGATTAGTGAAAAGATGGCGTGGGCCGGTAACGGGAGCGGCCGATGATCGAAGGTGTAAGAATCGAGCCCCGTAAAATATTACCTTACGAAAAGGGCGACGTGATGCAGATGTTGCGCGCTGATGAAAATTTTTTAAAACAGTTTGGGGAGATATATTTCTCGTTTATTCATCCTGGCTTTGTCAAAGGATGGAAAAAGCATCAAAAACAGACCCAGCATTTTGTGGTGCCCGTTGGTACAATCAAGCTGGTCTTGTACGATGATCGGCTTTTTTCGCGAACCAAAGGACAGTTGCAGGAAATAGAATTAGGAAGATCAAGATATCAATTAGTACGCATACCTCCCGAAGTGTGGTATGCCTTTCAGTCCATAGGTCAAGAAAGTGCCCTCATCGCTAATTGCACGGACATACCTCATGATCCCGCGGAAGCTGTAACAATCGACCTTACTGATCAAACTGTTCCTTATACGTGGGATTTGGTAAAACGATGAGCATTTTGATCACAGGAGGGCTCGGATATATAGGCGGACGGTTAGCATTTTTTTTAAAAGAAGAGACGAATGAAAAAATCTATCTGACCACAACAAGAGAGAAAGAACAATTACCGGTATGGGCTGAAAAATTCAATGTGTTGGCAATGAATTTAGAGGATAAAGATTCGATTGGACACTGCCTTAAACAGGTCAGAGTGGATACGATCATTCATCTGGGAGCCATGAATCAAGCGCAGTGTCAAAAAAATCCTGAACCGGCTGTAGATGTGAATGTGAAAGGAACAGAACGATTATTGGAGGCTGCTCTTTTTAATGGACTAAAACGTTTTATCTATTTATCGACATTTCATGTTTATGGAAAATTTTCGGGCGAGATTACGGAGCAGACGTTAACTTCTCCAGGTAATCCATATTCGCTGAGCAAACGCGCTGCAGAAGATGTTATAAGTGATTACCGAAATTCCCATAATCTTCAAACTCTCATTTTAAGATTGTCTAATGTCTATGGCTATCCGATGGATCGTAACGTCAACGCGTGGTCGCTTGCCTTTAATGCGTTTTGCCGTCAGGTGATGGCCGGTGGTCAGTTGGTCGTCCAATCCAACCCGTATCGGGATTTTATTCCCATGAGGGACGTTGTGAGAGCGGTTCATCATTTTCTTTTTATTGTCCCCGCTGAGGACTGGGCAGATGGTTTATTTAATTTAGGAGGGGATTGTTGTTTGTCTATTTCTCAAGTAGCCGACCACGTGGCTGCGGTTTACCAAAGAAAATATAATAAGGCGCTAATTTCCATCGAATATCCTACAAAAGGCGGCCAAAATCCGCAAGATCAACCCTTTCAATACAATGTCGATAAATTAAAGCGCACGGGATTTAAATGGGTTAACAACATGGAAGAGGAAATTACGAAGACCTTGGTGTTGTGTGAAGAATTTCAAAATAAAAGAGCATAAAATGTCTAGCCCGTTTATATCTGTTATTATGCCAACGTATAATCAGGCCGAATTTATCGGCGAGGCTATCGAATCGGTTTTGAATCAAACTTATCAATCTCTTGAGCTTATCGTTGTTGATAATTATTCTCAAGATAAGACCCAGGGAATTGTAGAGGCATTCAACGACCAAAGGATAAAATATTATAAATTTTCTAATCAAGGAATCATTGCCGCCTCGCGGAATTATGGTATTCGCCAGGCGAATGGTAAGTACATCGCTTTTATTGATTCGGATGATATTTGGTTTGCCGATAAGCTAAGATTACAAATCGATATGATGGAGAATGACGAGAGCTGTCAAATGGTATTCTGCCAGTTCCAAGCCGCCGATGCGAACGGGCGGACTTTGGGTAAGATTTTTGGTCCCAAAGATATCAAGGTCGGTGGATATATTTATGATAAATTGATTCGATACAATTTTGTTGTTTCTTCCTCGGTCGTTGTAAGAAGAATGTTTTTAAATGAAAGCGGCGGTTTTGATGAAGCGGCGAACCTGCGATGTGTCGAGGATTTTGATCTATGGCTGCGCATCGCGCGCCGCCATAAAGCCCTATTTCTTCCGAAAGTTCTGGGGATGTCTCGGATACATTCTTGTAATACGAATGTCGGCAGCCAGCGCCTGCAAAAAGCTTTGAATGTTATCGACAAACAGCTTGCGGATGGATTTGTATCGAAACCTAGGGCCGATCGGGCAAAGGCGAATTTTTATTTCCGGGAAGGGTGGTTTTCTATCAACAGAGATACTCAATTGGCACGGTCTTGTTTTTGGAAAGCATGCGAGTTAAACGCGTATAATCCTAAAATCATTTTTTTAAGCCTGCTAGGTGCGGGAATTTCATTTTTCCCATCCCTGTATAATCGTATTAGAAAAAATGAATTAGACAAAAAAATTGCCTGGTCATTTTTCAATTCACAGAACCTTTAAATATGAATAAAACTACTAAGTTTCTTGATTTGTTTGGTTTAATAAGTATAGGGATATTCTCTCTAGGATATATCTGGCTCAATGTCCCATTGGCTGAACTTCATATCCAATTGTCTTTTTTGGACTTCCCAATATTTATTGGTGAAATATTACTGTTTATATGCCTAGTGATATTTATTTTTAGATGTGGAATCACGCCCCTCAAACTTAACCGATGGTATTATGTGTTGATCCCTTATTTAATTTTTGTCATTACTAAAGCGCTCATAGGATACACACAATATGGCCCGTTGGCATTTCGAGACGCGGCCTTATTTTATTATCCTCTCTTTATTCTTTTAGGTTATTGTTTTTATCAACGCGATTATTTTAGCAGCCCATGGATTTTCTTGATTTTCTTACCTATTGTATTAATTTTATTTTCTATGGAAAGCACATTTACCGTTCATTGGGCACTGAGTTGTTCTATCCTAGGATTTGCCCTGCTCGTGGCATATCCGAATAAACTCTGGAGATACGCCCTGTTAGCTGTCCTAGTGGCAGTCACTCCGTATAAACTTTTTTTTCACACGTCTCGAATGATGCTGGTAAGCAATATTATCACGGGAATATATTTGATAATTGTCTTCTATATTATTATACCGTTTAATAGAAAAATTAAGCTGATGTTTGTTATTTTAGGAATCCTTTTCTTTGGTGCTGGAACGTTTATGTTGTCATATACAGCTAGAGCAAAATCCATCATCAGTTTGAGAGAATTGATTATTTTGTACAATGAATACGATAAGGTTATTCAACAAAAGATGGATCATTATAAATTAATGAAGGTAAATAAAATTAGACTATTTAACGAGGAGAGTAAAGAAAACGATTTATATGCGTATTTTAAGATGGAAGAATTTAGGAAAAAAGAACTGCCGGATTCCCATACAGAAATATCAGACGCCGGTATGCCTAAGGATTTTAAGGGATATTCTACACCCATAGAGATAATACAGGTGGGAGAAAAAGTTGTTAAACAATATGGAATCCCAATTGGGTATTATCATAATGCGCTTTTTCGTCTTTTTATTTGGAGAGATATGATAAATGAATTGAAGAAAGGTAAACCCATTTTCGGCTTTAGTTTTGGGAAGCCATTGCGTTCAATCAGCCTGGAAATTCTTAATTGGGGAACAGTCGAGTGGGAACGAGATGGCTGGATCGCCCCGCATAACTCATATTTGCATATCATTTATCGATCAGGTCTTGTGGGAATTCTATTTATATTAACTATCCTTATTATGTTGTTTAGGATGATTATAATATTTATCCAAGCAAAATCAGTTATCGGCGTACTATTGTGCGGGATTATTATCAATTGGTTTGTAGCGGCGAATTTTTTATTGATATTCGAACTTCCCTACACGGCAATACCTATTTGGAGTTTGTACGGGATAACATTGGCTTATTGTTATAAACCTCCTTTGGATAAAAAGAAAGATTCGTAATATGTATTGGAGAAATAAAAAAGTTCTAGTGACAGGTGCCGATGGTTTTATCGGAAGCCATTTGGTTGAGGAGTTGTTGGCTCGCGGGGCTAAAGTAAAGGCTTTCGTGTATTATAACGCGTTCAATAGCTGGGGATGGCTGGATACCTTGCCCGAAGAGTTCATGAAGAAAGTTGAAGTGTTTACCGGTGATGTGCGGGATTCCAATGGGGTTTTAAAGGCGTTTGAAAAAGCAGATGTTGTTTTCCATTTGGCGGCATTGATTGGAATTCCCTTCAGCTATCACTCACCAGATAGCTATGTCGATACCAATATTAAAGGAACGCTTAATATTTTACAGGCGGCTAAGAAAAGCCGCGTGGAAAAAGTGATACACACTTCGACGAGCGAGGTTTATGGAACAGCGCAATACACTCCTATCGATGAATCGCATCCGATTAACCCGCAGTCCCCTTACGCGGCGACAAAATCGGCTGCCGATGATCTGGTCTTGTCATTTTACCGATCCTTTGATGTTCCGGTGGCCATCTTGCGTCCTTTTAATACTTTCGGGCCGCGGCAGTCCGCGAGAGCGGTTATTCCCACTATTTTATCCCAAATATGCGCGGGCCATAAAGTGATTAGACTTGGTAATCTGAAAGCTACGCGGGATTTTAATTATGTTAGCGATACTGTTGAAGCTTTCTTGAAAGTCGCTGAAGCTAAACAAACACCGGGTCAAGTTTTTAACGCCGGCAGTAATACCGAAATCTCCATTCAAGAACTAGTTGACGTCATTCAAAACATAGCCAAGAGAAAAATAAAAGTGATTACGCAGGACCAGCGTCTTCGGCCGGAAAAAAGTGAAGTACAGCGGCTGGTTTGTAACGCAGATAAAATCAAGTCGGTCTGCGGCTGGGAAAGTCAAGTTTCTCTTAAAGAAGGGTTAAAGTTAACCTTGACCTGGATGAAGAAGAATTTACAACGATACAAAACAGGTATTTATAATGTCTAAAATCCAAGCGGTTATACTCGCTGGAGGAAAAGGCTCACGGCTAAGACCATATACGACCATCTTACCTAAACCTTTAATGCCGTTAGGGGGATTCCCCATCGCCGAGATAATCATCCGGCGGTTACGGCGGTTTGGTATTACGAATATTGTTATCTCGACGGGTCATCTAGCTGAACTGATTGAGGCTTTTTTTGGCAGCGGGAAAAAGTGGGGTGTCAAAATTAGCTATATTCGTGAGGATACGCCTCGAGGAACGGCCGGGGCACTGCGGTTAGTGAAAAATCCGGAAAAAGATTTTCTGGTTATTAATGGAGACATATTGACGGACATATCTTTTAGCGAGTTACTTAAATTCCATAAAATTAAAGATAATATCGCGACCATTACCATTAAAGAACGCAAGGTTTTGACTGATTTCGGGGTTATTGAAACAAACGCCCTCGGGGAGCTCACCGACTACATTGAGAAGCCGGAGCATAAGTCTTTTGTCAGCACCGGAATTTATATTTTCAATACAAGATGCCTGGAATACATCAGGCCAAACGAATCGGTTGGCATGCCCAAATTAATGTTAAGGATGAAAAACGCGGGTGAAACCATCAGCTGTTTTCCCACAAATTCGTTATGGCTTGATCTAGGAAGATTAGATGATTTCGAAGAGGCCCAGGCAATATTTACCAAGCACCAAAAGAGATTTCTCGTTGAATAAATTGAAAGTTCTTATTACTGGGATCAGTGGTTTTTTAGGCTGCGCGCTATGGCGGTATTTTGAGCGCAGCAAATTTAATGTCCAAGTCTATGGACTGGATAAAGCGATCAAGAATGATACACGTAAGCTGTTCGGCTGTGACTTGGCGAAAAAAAGTAAACTCCGCCCCATTCTTCACTCTATTAAGCCAGATTTTATTTTTCATTTGGCTGGCGGCCGTATGCCCAACTATAAAGCCTTATTTCAATCCAACTATTTGACAACCAAATGTTTACTGGAAACAATTATGGAAATCAGGCACTATAGTCCAAGAGTTGTCATCCCCGGTTCAGCGGTAGAATATGGACCTAGTCGCGGGAGCCGAAGAAGAATGAAGGAAACGGATATCCCTGCTCCAGAGACGACCTACGGGAGAATTAAACTTAAACAGACTCATTTAGGACTGCGGTTTGCGAAGCAGGGAGCCGATGTAATAATTGCCAGAATTTTTAACGTAATGGGAGAGGGGACACCATCGGCTTTAGCCATAGGCCAATTCGCCAAGCAGATTGTGATGATAGAACAGGGATGTAAAGAAAAGATAATATATACAAAAAATCTAGAAGGCAAAAGAGATTTTCTAGATGTTGATGATATCTCTGCGGCGCTTTGGGCTGTTGCGCGCTATGGTCAGTCAGGTGAGATTTATAATGTATGCTCCGGACGGCCATTTGAAATCAGAAAGGCATTAAAGAAGCTTTTGTCTTTTTCGCGGGTAAAAAAGACCCTTGTTGTAGAAAATAAAAATAGTGGTTCATCAAGTTTTGATGTCATCGGGTCCAACGCGAAATTAAGGTCTATATCCGGATGGGTTCCCCAAGTTACTCTAGAACGCAGCTTGATCAACACCTTACACTGGTACCAAAATCAGAAAAATATCAATTAATACAATGCGAATATTAATCTGTCACAATTATTATAAAGTTCCGGGAGGGGAGGATAGTGTTGTTGAAGCGGAATATTCTCTTTTAAAGGATTTTGGCCACGAAGTTATTTTGTATAAACGCAGCAATACTGAATTGGATTCTTGTTCCCCAGCAGGTAAACTTAAGCATTTATTTAGCCTGGGATGGTCTTCCCAGACCCACAAAGATATAAAGGCTTTGATTGAAAAGTTTAAGCCCGATGTAGCACATTTTCATAATATTTTTTATGTGATCACTCCGGCGGCGTATTTCGCCTGCAAAGAGCAAGGCGTCAGCGTTGTTCAAAGTCAGCATAATTTTAGGTTATCCTGTTCCAACGGCCTTTTTTACAGAAAAAATAGAGTTTGTGAGGATTGTTTAAAAAAATCGTTGTGGGAAGGGGTTTATCATGGTTGCTATAGAAATTCGTGTGTCCTAACTACTTTTATCGCTGGTATGCTGATGGACCACTGGAAAAAAGGGACGTGGCAAAAAATGGTTGATGTTTATGTTACGGCTTCCCAGTTCGGCCGGCAGAAATTGGCTATGGCTGGTATTCCCGCGGATAAAATTGTTGTAAAACCAAATTTTGTTTATCCAGATCCTGGAATGCGTGAAAGATTGCAGACCAAAGGGTATGCTCTTTATGTGGGTCGTTTGAGTCCAGAGAAGGGTGTTAAAGTCCTCATAGAAGCATGGCGATCTATACCTAATTTTACGCTTCGCGTCATCGGCGTCGGGCCGTTATCGGATTTTTTGAAGTCTTATGTTAAGCAGCATAACATTTCCAATGTGGAATTTCGTGGGTATGTTAATCACGAGGAATATGATAAGAGTATGCGGCAAGCCGCTTTTTTGATTGTGCCATCATTGGCCTACGAGAATTTTCCCAGAGTGGTCGCTGAAGCCTTCGCTTATGGGGTTCCGGTCTTGGCAAGCCGTTTAGGGAGCTTGGAGGAAATTATTAAAGAAGAGGAGATGGGTTTATTGTCTGCACCTGGAGATATTTCGGAACTTAGCCAAAAAATTCATTGGATGATAACACATGAAGATGAATTATTGAAAATTTCTGCCAATGTCCGTCGGTTGTATGAAGAAAAATATACGGCAAAGAAGAATTATGAATGTTTGGTCAACATATATAACAAAGCTATGGGGCATCGGCAGAATAGCTGTGAGTCATTAAGCTGCTTAGGAGGAGCGGATCAATGAAAAGAATAGTTCATTTTTTAAAATCACAAAAAGCCTTTATCATCATTTTTTTGTTGTGTTTTTCCTATTGGGGTTATCTTTTCGTTAATTCCCAAATGGAAATAAAGTATGACGCCGTGGATTACGAGTATCTCGGTACGGTCATTTATCAACATGGGTGGGGACAATTTTTCAAACAGGGGCCTAACCGCGAACCTCTCTATCCATGGCTGATTGCTTCTTCAATGAATATTGCTCATGGGCTTGATATTCCCTACCAGCAAGTACAGAAGTTTTTGCAGATTATAATTTTGTTTATAACACAGCTGATGCTTCTTGCGCTGTTAAAGAAGGCAAAAATCCATAACGCCATCATCGGGGCGACGATTTTGTATTTTGGTTTTTCTCCAGCCATTGTTAATTCCACCTTTAGTCTTTATTCGGAAATAGCAGCTTATCCGTTTGTTCTTGGTATGATTTATTTTGGATATCTTTCGTGGAGAGATATCCATGTCGGTACCCTCTCCAAAGTTATGTGGTGGGGGATATTAATTTCTTTATCATTTATGGGCGCGGCATTTGTTAAGGCAATATTCCAATACATTTTTTTAATTTACTTGATTCCTTATGGTTATGTCGTACTATATTCTTTGATTAAAAAGGATAAAGGGGTTTTTGTTAAGGCATTCATCTTCATTATTGTTTCTAGTTCCATGCTTGTGTCGTCCGTTATTTCTTATCGATTTTTGAATAAATATTATAACGGCACGTTTGATTTTACGAACCGCTATGATGTAAATCTCTTCGGCACAATAGCCAAACGAGTGGATCATCTAAGTCCGCAGTTGATGATGGCGCATCTGGCTTCGGTGCCAGGAACGGGGGTCTGCCGTGCATTCTTTAGCGAGGAGAACTGTAAATATTGTGAGTTTTTTGGCATGGATCAATATAGGGCAGCTATCTTGCCAGAGCTTCTTAGAAACAGGAGTATTACAGATGGGGAAGATAGAAAGAGGGCAACGCTGTCCTTTGCTTTTGAGAAAATCAGCGAGAATCCTTTGCAGTATTTTTTTCTCACCGCTATTGAGAGTCTCAAAATGGCCTTTTGGGAATCAACACAGATAGGGTTCGTCCTTTATCCGCATTTTTTAAAACAACTTTTTAATTCCATGCCGATTAAAAATGGGATTAGACTTTTAGTGTCATTGTTAACATATTTTTCTTTATTTTATATTATTGGTCAATTATACCGTTGGAGATCAAAACTTCGCGATTTTAAATCGGATGAGGTTGCGGGAATTCAGATTGGATTTTTTGTTTTGTTGATCATTGTGCCATTTACGGGTTTTTATGCTTTGTTTCCTATATTAACCCGTTTTGCTTTGCCTATTGCCGCGCTTTATCTGTTTTGCATCGCTTTTACAGCGCAGGGTCTCACATTCGGGAAAAAATTGCATAAGAAACCCGCGCAGGTATAATCAGAAGATTTCCCCTAATAACAAAAGATTAAGGAGCTGAGATTGATTAATATCGGAATTATTGGTTGCGGCCATTGGGGGCCCAATTATATACGCGTCTTTTCTCAATTACCAGATACCAAAGTTTTAATGGCCGCTGATTTAGACGCGGAGCGATTAAAAAGGATTAAGGAATTATATCCCCATGTTGAATTAACCAGTCAATACATGGAAATTTTAAAGAATCCAGTCATTGATGCCGTTTGTATCGCGACTCCAACAGTGACGCACTTTTCTTTAACTCAAGAAGCATTAAAGCATAATAAACATGTTCTCTGCGAAAAACCTTTAACGCTAAAGGCCAAAGAATGCCTTGAACTTAAACAACTTAGTTTAGAGAAGAAGAAAAATCTTATGGTAGGCCATGTGTTTTTGTTTAACGCGGGGATTGTGTGGTTGAAGGATTATCTTAAGTCTCAGCAACTGGGAAAAGTTTTCTACGCCTATTCTACAAGGACAAATTTAGGCCCCTTTCGATATGATGTTAACGCCTTCTGGGATTTGGCTCCGCATGATATTTCTATTTTTAATTTTTTGTTCGGAGGATGTCCTTTAAATGTTTCGGCCCGGGGACACCAATGTTTAGATCGTCCTCTTGAAGATATTGCCTTTTGTTCATTAGAATATCCTCAAAATATTATGGTTAACCTTCATGTCAGTTGGCTTGATCCAAAGAAGGTAAGGCAGATAACTATTGTGGGCAGTCAAAAAATGGCCGTATGGAACGATTTGGATTCAGAAGGCCCCATTAAAGTTTATGATAAACATGTGGAAAGAACGGAAGTGTTTTATAAAACATATGGAGAATTTCATTTATTGTCAAGAGAGGGCAACATTACCATTCCTAAAATTAATTCAGAGGAACCCTTAAAGGTGCAATGCCAATATTTTATTGAATGTTTAAAGGGGAAATCTTTTACAACCCTAGCGGATGCAGAAAAAGCGTTTGATGTCTTAAAAACCCTTGAAGCCGTTGAACGCTCTATGGGCGAAAAAGGGGCTTGCGTCCAGGTCGATTCTTGCCAAGATCAACCCGGTTTAGAAAAAAAAGATCTTAAACTACATGTTTAAAATACTTGTCTGCCCTGTCGCATTTAATGAACACGTAAAGATTAAGCATACCATCGAACGCTTTCTTAAAACTCCTCTCAATGGGTTTGTCGATTATTTGGTGGTGGATGACGGCTCCACAGATGAAACAACGGCGATTATCGAGAGTTTTAAGGAAGATAACGTTAAAACCGTTAAACATCAGCGGCGCCAAGGAGTGGGCGTTGCTATTCGGACAGCTATTCAGTATGCCCGAGAGGGTAATTATGATGTTTTGGTGATTATGGCAGGCAATAATAAGGATAACCCTGAAGAAGTTCCTCGGCTTCTTGATCCAATCATGAAAGAAGAATATGATTTTGTCCAAGGTTCCCGGTATTTACCTTCTGGCGGGATAGGTGGAGATATGCCTTTATACCGGGGGATAGCCACAAGAGTGCACCCTTTTCTAATGAGCTTGGCAACGGGTAAGAAAGTAACGGATTCGACCAACGGATTTCGTGCTTTTAAATTATCTATTTTTAAAGATAAAAAAATAAATATCGACCAAGAATGGCTTAATCAATATGAATTAGAGCCTTATTTACTTTTTAAAATTTTGAAATTAGGGTATAAATTTAAAGAAATTCCCGCCACCAAGATTTATCCTTCTAAAGCTTTGGGATATACTAAGATGCGTCCTTTGGTGGGTTGGTGGAGTATTTTAAGACCAGTTTTCTATTTAGCGTTGGGCCTTAAAAAATAAAAGCCTTTTCTTGAACATTTTTTTACTTTTTCGTTGACTCTTATTTTGTTAAAAGGTATTATAGAACAATTGAAAAAAGGGCAAAATTCTATCAATCACTCTTCTATTTAATCCATGAGAAAAGAATTCCATCTGCTTAAGAATATCTACCTTTCAAATACCAGAGGGCTGGACTCCATTTATAAACTGTTGTTTGCTATCACCTTTAAATGTAATTTGAAATGTAAAATTTGTTCCATCTGGAAAATTCCTCATCGCAAAGAGATATCCGTTGGAGAAATCGAACAGATGTTTAAGAAATTAACCAATCTAAGCTGGCTGGATTTAACCGGAGGCGAAATAACTTTAAGGGAAGACTTGGTCGATATCATTGGCGTCATTATTCACAACGCTAAAAATTTAAAGATTTTTCATATGACGACCAATGGCATGAACCCGCAGCGGATTATTGACGCAACTAATGAAGTGGTGAAAAGAAAATTAAATCCCATTGTATCCGTCAGCATTGATGGTCCCCAACAAATCCATGACAGATTACGCGGAGAAAAGGGCTCTTATGTAAAAATAGTGGAAACTTTTAAAGCCTTAAAAGCCTTAAAAAAAGGGCGTATATACATTTCCTCTACGATCTCAAATTTTAATTATTTGTACTTAGATGAGCTTATTGCTTCTCTGCACAATGACATCCCGCATTTTTCTCTATCTGACTTGCACTTTAATTTTTTTCATGTTTCTCCCCATTATTATGGAAACGAAAAATTGGAAGGGCAAGGAAAGGATAAAATCGATTTTAAGCTCATCAAAAAATATCTGGATTTGACTAAAAAAGGGAATATCATCAAAAAATTCTTAGAAGCTAATTATGTAAAGTACTTGGAGAAATATCTTCATGGAGAAGAATCGCCCTTTGTGTGTCAAGCCATGCATGGGAGTGTTTTTGTGGATCCCTACGGAGAAGTCTTCCCTTGTCTATTTTATAATAGAGCCATCGGAAAATTGCATGAGCACGAATATGATATAAATAAATTATTGAAGGATCCGCAGCTCAATGAATTAAAAAATCAAATCGAAAATAAACAGTGCCCCCATTGTTGGGCTCCTTGCGAAGCTTACCCTACGATTTTAGGAAGCTTAAAAACAATTTTTGGTAAAAATCAGGTCTCGCGCGCTCCTTTATCCGTTGAAGGAGACAATAAAGTTTTACAGCCCGCTTATTCTTAATTAATCTTACATTTTAGCTTATTCAATATTTTTTATGATGAATCAATTTAATCCAATTGATATAAATGAACCTGATTTGATCGATCGTTATCCCGTGTTTAAACGGTTTGTGGATGGTGTATTTTTAAAATCTCCCATGCAAAGGAAGTATCTTTCTCATCATTTCGCCCAACGAGATGCCCTGTTTTGGAAACGTGCGGAAAAATTTGCCGTTGCCTTTAGCCGCTGCCTAGAGGCTATTGGTCTAACTGTTGATCAGGCCGTTAATGCCTATCTTGAGGTGTGCAAAGACATGCTCACCAGCCAAATGAATTTTAAGAAAAACCAAAAATATTCCTGTCTCAATGCCGGTGAGGCCGAGACCCAAGTCTATTCTTCTAACGAGAAAATGACGAACTATATGATGGGCCTGCTTTTGTCTCAGTTTTTGTGGCCGAATCATTACGCGATGTATGATTTTTTTATCGAGCAGACTAAAAGTTTGAGTAAAATTAAAACTGTTCTTGAAATCGGCCCCGGACATGGCCTTTATTTTGCCGAATCCATTTCCATTTTTCCTAATGCTCAATTTGACGCCATTGATATCAGCCCTACTTCCAAGAGACTTTCTGAGACCTTAGTTTCTCATTTTACTGGAAACACTCAATGCGAAGTTCAACTTAAGGATTTAAATCAGCTCAAGAGTGGTCGACGATACGACTATATTGTTATGGGTGAGGTCTTAGAACATTTTGACGATCCGAAATCTGCCTTAAAAAAAATTTATAATTTATTAAATGAGGGCGGACATTTTGTTATAACAACGTGCGCCAACGCTCCGGCTATTGACCACGTTTATTTGTATGAAAGCGTCGAACAAATACAGTGTGATATCCGCAAGAG
>JAHFGL010000044.1 GCA_023247445.1 Candidatus Omnitrophota bacterium
ATGAAATTGATGCGGTGGGACGACTACGTTTTGCTGGTATCGGTGGAGGCAATGATGAACGCGAACAAACCTTAAATGCTTTGCTAGTTGAGATGGATGGATTCACCAATCAGGGAGGATTAATTGTTATTGCCGCAACAAACCGTCCCGATACACTTGATCCAGCGCTCTTACGACCTGGTCGTTTCGATCGACAAGTTGTCGTTGGTTTGCCTGATATCAATGGACGCGAAGGGATTTTAAAAGTTCATTCAAAAATTTTAAAGTTAGGATCCGACCTTGATCTACGAAAAATTGCCCAACAAACCGTTTATTTTTCTGGAGCAGATCTAGCGAACGTCTGTAACGAAGCGGCTCTTTTAGCAGCACGTAACAATAAAGAATCCGTTGGAATGCAAGAATTCTTAGCAGCCGTTGAGCGCGTCACGATGGGACCAGAAAAAAAGAGTCGGGTTACCTCCAAGAAAGAAAAAGCAATGACGGCTTATCATGAAGCTGGCCATGCGTTGTTATCACTTTTACTGGAAGAAGTAGATACCTTCAGCAAAGTTTCGATTATCCCACGAGGAATGGCGGGAGGATACACTTTAACGCCGCCGACAGAAGATAAACATTATTTAAACAGTAAAGAATTACTAGGGCAAATGACCATTTTATTAGGCGGACTTGTTGCCGAAGAACTACATACAGGCGTTACCTCAACGGGTGTTTCTAATGATTTGGAAAAGGTAAGTAAAATCGCACGCAGCATGGTCTGTGATTATGGGATGAGTGCAAAGATGGGGCCGCTCGCCTATGGTCAGCATGAACATCAACGGTTTTTAGGACGAGATCTAATGGAACAAACAAATTACAGTGATGAAACGGCCAAACAAATTGATATGGAAATCCGCAGTTTAGTCAACCAATCTTATGAACGCGCAAAGAAACTACTTACTGAGAATCGCGACAAATTAGATAAAATTGCCCAACGACTCATTGAAAAAGAAGTTATCGATATAGAAGAGACCCTTATTCTTTTAGGAATGCCGCCTAAGCCAAATATCACACCAGAACCGCAAGCAACTTCTAGTCCTGATAGCTCAGAAACAAAAAGTTAAGCAAATTCCCGTCAAACCAAAGTCTTCACGTGATGTCAGTTAATTATTCTTTTAAAAATTCCTTACGAAATCATTTTAAAATCCGTGCTGGATCTTATAAATTAGAATTAGGATCAAAGACATCTATCATGGCCATCTTAAATATGACACCGGATTCTTTTAGTCATGATGGTCTTTTAAAATCTAACATTAAACTTACAAAAGCACTGAATATAGCTCAGCAATTTGTCGATGAAGGAGCCGATATTATTGATGTCGGAGGAGAATCTACTCGTCCAGGATCAAAACCAATCACCATCAAAGAAGAAATTAAACGTGTCATTCCTGTCATTGCCAAGTTAACGAAGAAAATCAAAATACCGATATCTGTTGATACTTATAAAACTGATGTTGCCAAAGGCGCCTTAGATGCTGGAGCCATGATAGTTAATACCATTAAGGGGATTAACCCTGACAACAATCTTTTACGAATGGTTAAAAATTATAACGCGGCGATTGTTCTTATGCATATGAAGGGGACTCCCGAAACTATGCAAAAAAATATTCATTACAAGAGTTTGATTAAGGATATTATTGATTCCTTGCGAAAATCCGTTGAAAATTGCTTGGAAATCGGAATCAAATCGGATAGAATCATCATTGATCCAGGAATTGGTTTTGGAAAAACACTCGAGCAGAATTTAGAAATTATCCATCGTTTAAAAGAATTTCGCGTGCTCAATAAGCCAATCTTAATCGGAACATCACGAAAATCTTTTATCGGAAAAATCTTAAATAATGATGTTAACGAGCGTCTCTACGGCACCATTGCAACTGCCACAGCGAGCATCTTAAATGGTGCGCATATTCTGCGTGTCCACGATGTCAAAGCGCTCAAAGAGGCATCGATTGTCACAGATGCCATTTTAACCGTGAGCAAAAAATAAAATGAATTTCTTTTGGATTTGGAATTATATAAAACCTGTTTTAGAAATTGGCATCCTTTGGATTGCCTTTTATCGAGTCCTTGTTTTTTTTGAAGGGACAAGGGCTTTCCAAGTTTTTAAAGGGTTGGCTTATCTTCTAATCGCATATATTCTTTCGCAAATCCTGGGATTTGATACCCTCAACTGGCTTCTAACGAAAATATTTGGGCTTTCGATCATTGCCCTGTTAATTATCTTTCATCAAGAATTGCGGCAGGGACTTGCGCGATTGGGACAACAACATCTGTTTACCATTACCCTTGCCGAAGCTGAGATTATCGCGATGATCGAAGAAATTACCTCGGCCGTTTTTAAACTGTCACGCCAAAATATTGGGGCCTTAATTGCTATTGAACGAGAAAATAAACTAAACGCCTATATCGAAAGTGGTATTTTAATTGATGGAAAAATAAGTTCTGAGTTGATTCAAAGTATCTTTAACCCGCATTGCCCGATGCACGACGGAGGAATGATCCTGCGTAGCGATCGTATCATTGCCACATCGTGTTTATTTCCCTTAACAGACAATCCGAGTTTCAGCAAAACCATGGGTACACGTCATCGCGCGGCCATTGGCATTTCTGAACAAACCAATGCTATTGTCCTAACAGTTTCTGAAGAGACAGGGCAAGTCGCGTTTATCTGCGATGGAAAAATTTCCTATTTCGATAATAAAGATAACCTCGTCAATACCTTAAAAGGGTTGTTAGTCCCTGATAAAAAGAAGAAAAATGAAAAAATATCTCACGCATAATTTAGGACTTAAAATTGTCGCTTTAATTCTCGCCATTATTACGTGGGTTTATGTCAATAGTGAACTCATAAAATAATTCAGCTGTCAGCCTTCAGTCTTCAGCTTTCAGTAGCTGTGCTGATGGCTGATAGCTGAAAGCAGAGAGCTCGTTAAAACATGCCCAAACTCGGTGTTAATATCGATCATGTTGCAACCTTACGTCAAGCCAGACGTGAATTTGATCCGGATCCTATCCACGCTGCTCAAATTTGCGAAAGAGTTGGGGCCGATAGCATTGTCGCTCACCTACGTGAAGACCGTCGGCATATTAACGAAAAAGATATTTGGCAGTTACGAAAAGTCGTTAAAACTCGCCTTAATCTTGAACTGTCATTAAATGTTAAAATTGTAAAAATAGTAAGTTTGGTCAAACCTGACCAAGCAACCATTGTCCCTGAACGCCGCGAAGAAATAACAACAGAAGGTGGACTTGATGTTATCCGCAACCGTATGCGCATAAGTAGAGCCAATCATCTGCTGCAAAAAAATGGAATTGAAGTCAGTTTATTTATTGCTCCCGATAAAAAACAAATCCAAACAACTCATGAACTAGGCATTAAAGTCATTGAACTTCATACCGGACAATATGCGCTAGCTAAAACAAAAACAGCGTTAAAACACGAATTAAAAAAACTTGTTGAGATGACCGCCTACGCCCAAAGTTTAGGATTAACCGTTAATGCCGGTCATGGTTTAAAATATGATAACACGAGTGTCATCGCTGGGATCAAAGGCATGAACGAATTAAACATCGGGCATTCCATTATTTCTCGATCAATTTTTGTAGGATTAGAGAGCGCAGTTAAAGAAATGTTAAAGATGATTAAATAAAATGATTATTGGAACAGGCATTGATATCATTGAAATTAAGCGCATCCAAAAAGCCATTGATCGCTGGGGCAATGGTTTCCTCGATCAAGTTTTTAATAAAGAAGAAATTGCCTATGCCAAAAAACATAAATATCCAACCCAGCACTTTGCCGCACGCTTTGCCGCCAAAGAAGCTATTGTCAAAGCCATCGGCGATAACGCGCATATCCACTGGAAAGATATGACCATCTTAAATAACAAACACGGCCAGCCATTTTGTGTCTTCAATAAAAAGAAATTCAAAAAGAAAATCTTTATTTCTCTCTCCCATAGTGAAAATTATGCGGTTGCCAGCGCCATTATATCGTCGTAATCCAAACGTCTACAAAAACACCTTTGGCCATGTGTTGATTCTCGCTGGATCACAACAGATGCTTGGCGCCGCGGCGCTAACAAGTCTAGCGGCCATGCGTACTGGAGCAGGCATGACGACCGTTGGCACTCCAACCAGTCTAAATCATATCCTCCAGAAAAAGATTTCTAATGTTGTCATGACACTGCCTCTTAAAGAAACAAAAGAGGCGACAATATCTATTTTAGCCTTTTCTCAAATAAGAAAGTTTTATAACAAATGTAACGCGATTGCGATTGGCCCAGGGCTAGGTTCCGATCCATCAACAGCTAAGCTGATCTTAAAAATTATCACGACTTCACCGCATCCACTAGTTATTGATGCCGACGCGCTAACGGCTGTTTCAAACAACTTAAATGTATTAACGAAAACAAAAGTATCAAAAATTCTGACACCGCATCCTGGGGAAATGGCGCGACTCATAAAAACAAGTAGGGACAACGTTGAAAGAAATCGATTGAAGGTTGCTGAAAATTTCTCCAAGAAATATAACTGTATTCTTTTATTAAAGGGAAGTCGTACCATTGTCGCTTCGCCCGATGGAAAGATTTATATTAATAAAACAGGAAATGCAGGCATGGCGACCGCGGGAAGCGGAGATGTCTTAACGGGAATGATTGCAGCTTTCTTGGCGCAAGGATTATCTAGTTTTGACGCGGCCAAATGGGGGGCTTACTTGCATGGAAGGGCGGGAGATTTAGCCGCAGTGAAAAAAACAAAGACTTCGTTAATTGCTTCCGATATTATTGAATCTCTTCCGACAGCTTTAAAATCTTTAAAATAATTTTCTTCGTAAAAATGGGCTGCCAATTAATCCAGAACCCAAGAGCACTAGACTCAATGGCTCTGGGACAGCGGCGGGATTAACCGTTAAGTCATCAACGGCCAAATCATCTCCGTTTCCAAAACTTGTTAGGACAAATTTAGTAAATGATGGAGAGGCTGTCCCTTCAAAAAATAGCCAATTTTCAGTAAGTGATGAGCTAGAAAAGAAAAATACTGAGCTGTCATTTCGATCGAAAAGCTCAACCGTGTAATTCGTTTGAGGAAGACCATATCCAAAAAGACTAATATAGTCAATATCAAAATCAGAGGTCATGACCATTGTCTTTGTGGTCGTTGTATTTTTCCAAAATCTTCCCATAAAATTAGAACCATCACCAATGGTATGATCGGCGATTGAGCCGCCGTTGAAAGTATTATCAACACGCGAATCAAAAGTTAGATTACCTGAAGGGGTGGCAAAAACATGCGGGCCATCGGTGCCAATACCGAAGGATTCAAAATCAACAAAGATTGATGATTCAGAAATGCGTGGGATAAAGCTAAACGATAAAACCAAAACGAATAATAAAAATTTTTGCTTTAAATTCATTATCAGTCTCCTATTAAAGTGATGGAAAAAGCATACTTGAGGCTTATTGTTATGTCAATACGACATAGTAGGACAAATCCTTGACAAACTTAATACGGTAGGACAAAATTGTGGCCATGAATGAATTTCCGTTAAAAACAAAATTGACAGCTCCTAATGGCGCCAAAAAGGTCTTACTACATTCCTGCTGTGCGCCTTGCTCAGCTGATATTATAGAAAATATCCACCGCGCTGGAATCGAGCTAACCATTTTCTTTTATAATCCCAATATCCATCCTCGGGAAGAATATGAAATCCGTAAACAAGAAAATATCCGCTTTGCCCAAAAATTAAATATTCCTTTTATCGATGCCGATTATGATCGCGACAATTGGTTCAAACGCGCCAAAGGATTAGAGATGGAGCCGGAACGCGGTAAACGCTGCACCATGTGCTTTGATATGCGCTTCGAACGAACCGCGCTTTACGCCAAAGAACATAATTTTGATGTCTTTACAAGTAGTCTTAGTCTATCGCGCTGGAAAGATATGAATCAGATTAATGAATGCGGGATCCGCGCGGCAACTCACTATCCCGGACTCATCTATTGGACCTATAACTGGCGAAAGGATGGAGGATCAGCGCGCATGTACGAAATCTCCAAGCAAGAAGAATTCTACAAACAAGAATACTGTGGCTGCGTCTATTCACTGCGTGATACCAATTTATGGCGGATGAAAAATGGCCGGCCGAAAATAGTTAAAGGAACTCAATTTTATACAAAAGCCACTTCTTCTTAAGATGATCTTTCTGGCTGTTACCTTCCTAATCTTTTTCTCTTATTATGTATTGATTTCTAAACTACGTGACCTTTCCGTAAGTAGCAAAATTATCGTTGCTTCAACTTTTTCCCTAACCCAAATCATATTTACGGAGCTGATCCTAGGAATTACGAATCAATTGTATTTACCCTCGTTAATTACCCTTAATTGCGTATTAGCTTTATTGATTATGTTGTCAGCAAGAATTTTTGTTAAACCCTGGATTGCTTCACCTGTGGTTATCCCCGAGGAAGATGATGATTCAATATTAACCCTCGAAAATATAATTTTACTTGGCCTAACTTTTTTTGCTTATCTATGGATAATCATCTGCGCTTATTACATGCCGCCACGAGGCGCCGATGACCTGACGTATCATCTGCCGCCTATTTACGAATGGGTTGTTAAACATAGAATTTATTTACTGCCCCTTAGCCTAAGAGATTATTTAACCTTTCCTTTTAATGCGGATCTTTTATCGTTATGGCCAGCGATCTTCTTTCATAGCCAGCAGTATGTTGATTTCGTTCAAATTAGTATCGCGATAGTTGGCGCTGTAACAATGTATGCACTTTCAAGACTATTAAATCAAACACGAAAGATTTCTTTATTCATCGCCCTATTATTTCTTCTAATGCCTGTCGTCTTAATGCAGGCAGGAACTAATTTCATTGACCTAACAACCAGTGTATTTTTTCTCATCAGCATTTATTTAGGGATGCAATTTTATCAAAAGGGAGATCTTTTTTATTTATATGCGGCGGCTGTTGCCATGGGAAACATGTTGGGGATGAAGTTTACAATGGTCCTTTTAGTTTTCTCACTTCAATTTTTAATTTTACCAAAACTACTTTTGAAACATAAAAAACATTTTATCTACTATGCTTTGATCATCTTTATTCTAGGTGGATATTGGTATCTACGTAATGCATTCTTATTCGGCGACCCTTTTTATGTCGGCGCTAGCAAAGAAATGATTTTTGGAACTCTGCCTAAACTTCCAGGATCCAGCGCCATTGATTTTGTTCAAATATTCGAGGATTTTCTTTATAAATGCATATTACTATTTTCTCATGACCCCGGATTAGGAAGCGTTAATGGTGGATTTGGCCTAGCTTTCTGGGGCATCGCTCTTCCGGCATGGTTGTATATATTTATTGAATCATGCAAAAAAATAAGAAAGGGGGGCTATGCCCAATTCTTCCTTTGGTTTCAACTTATTACTGGGCTTATCATTATCTTGGCTGCGCCGCGTTCAGTTCTTCAATGGATCGTACGCTACGGTCTTTTTGTCGGGGCCATTGGTTTGTTAGCAGTTGGGTCTGTCCTTACACTATTTAAAAAGCATCCAATCTACTTAGCTTTTCTCAAAGGCGCGTGCATTCTATTCTCAATGTGTTCTATACTATTATTAGCATGGACAGGCTGGCCAACTTATCGCATAGACTCAATAACAAACCGCATTCTCAAAAAAGATAATTCTTCTGAATTTAGACTTCTTAAGCATTCTCCTTGGTACATTCAAGATCAATATCGATTTTGGGAAGTGACAGATTTTATCACTCGAGATACTCCCCAAGGAGCGACGTGTTATATTGCGTCTGGTTGGGACTCGTTTTGGGTCACACATTTTTATGGAAGCAAGCTACAAAATAAAATCTGGAACTTTGAGGAAAACCCTCAAGGATCTCCTGATATCTGCTTTTTTAATTTTAAGGAGACTTCAGCGACAAAAAAAATTATATATGTGGGGTCTAAAGCATTCACCCTAGAACAAATAGCCAAAAATGAGGACTACCTGCTTATTGCCAGCCTTTCACAAAGGTTCCTTTTTATAAATAAAAATTTCTTAGAAAAATATAATAGGAGGGCGCTCCTTCTAAATTTTTATCAAGATCACTTGAAAGAGCTCATCCCGATAATCAAAACAATAATTTCTGAAACTGATCCCAATATTCCAATTTTTATATCTTCTAGTGTTGGGAATGCCCTAAGATATCTTGAGTTACGCAATCAAATAAAAAATAAGATTTACTGGGCCCCTGACAATATTGTTGAAGAGCTTGTAAGAAATTCCCCCGAAAAAATATTTTATTCATTTAACCAAACTTTTCCTGGATATCAATCTGAAATTATCGCTCGCGAAGAATTCGAAGAAACAGAAATTATTCTCTATAGAAACCACCTTCCCTAAAAGGAAAAGATTATTTACCTTCTCGGTATAAAGATAAATTTACCCTTGTCTATTGAATAACCCGAGTGGTATACTTCTACACGTTTAAATAATATTAATATAAAAATATAGAGGACATATGAAGGGGATCATCTTAGCCGGCGGCAAAGCAACACGTTTATATCCGATTACCAAAGGAACATGTAAACAGCTTTTGCCCGTTTATGACAAACCGATGGTGTATTATCCGCTGTCGGTTCTGATGCTCGCTGGCATTCGCGACATTTTAATTATCTCAACACCACATGATATTGAGAACTTTGAGAACCTTTTTGGCAATGGAGAGTCTTTAGGACTTCGAATCTCCTATGAAATTCAATCAGAGCCCAAGGGAATTGCCCAAGCATTTTTGGTTGGCGAACGCTTTATTGGCAAAGACAGCGTCTGTTTGATTTTAGGAGACAACATTTTCTACGGAGGGAACTTAACACAACTCCTTAAAGAAGCAGCCTCGCTCAAAGAAGGTGCCTGTGTCTTTGCTTACAATGTCAAAGATCCCGAACGTTACGGCGTTGTCGCCTTCGATAAAGATTTTAAAGCGACATCCATTGTCGAAAAACCGAAAACCCCAAAATCAAATTGGGCGGTGACCGGTCTTTATTTTTATGATAACGATGTTGTCAAAATTACTAAAAGCTTAAAGCCATCCGCGCGTGGAGAGTTTGAGATCACCGACGTCAATAAAGTATATTTAGCCAAACATAAACTTAGTGTTCAAATCTTAAGCCGCGGGTATGCCTGGCTCGACACTGGAACGTATGATTCGCTTATTGAGGCTTCATTTTTTATTAAAACAATAGAAGATAGGCAGGGACTTAAAATCGGATGTGTAGAAGAAGTGGCCTTTCGCATGGGATATATTAATGCCAAGCAGTTATTAAAGTTAGCCGCGGGAATCCCCACCACGTACGGCGCTTACCTAAAACAGATTGCCCAAAATGAAAAATAAAATTCTTATCTTAGGAAAAGGGTATATTGGCGAACGTCTTCATGAAACATTAGGCTGGCCGATATCGTCACAACGTATTTTACAATTTGATGACGTTCTTTCCCAAATCAAAAAATATAAACCAAAGGTCATTGTTAACTGTATTGGTCATACAGGAAAAAGTAATGTCGATGATTGCGAGCTAGCGCTTGATAAAACCTTATCCGCGAATACTTTTATTCCAATTTTATTAGCGGAGGCCGCGATTCGAAATAACATTAAGTTGATTCATTTAAGTAGCGGTTGTATTTATCATTACGATTACGCCAAGACAAAGCCAATCACAGAAAATAAAACTCCCGATTTCTACAATCTTTACTATAGCCGTACAAAAATTTATACCGAAAACGTTTTAGAGCAGATGGCGAAACGTTTTAATATCTTGGTTGCTCGAGTCCGAATTCCACTCGACAATAGACCGCATCCCAAAAATGTTTTAACGAAGCTCATCAAATATAAGAGGGTTATTGATATTCCCAACTCAACAACCTATGTTCCAGATTTTATCGCTATGCTGCAGCATCTAATCAAGATTGATGCCCGCGGCATTTATAATACGGTTAACGCAGGGGGCTTACGCTATCCAAGACTTTTGGATATTTATCGAAGATACCATCCAGATTTTGATTATACAAAAATAAGTTTAAAGCAATTAAACCTAACACGAACGAATCTTGTCTTATCAACGAAGAAATTAGAACAAACTGGATTTAAGCTACGATCCATTAATGAGGTCCTGGAAGAATGCGTAAAAGATTATGTAAGAATGGAGGCGTCGTCATCCTGAGCTAGCGAAGGATCTCTTATGAGATCCTTCAGTCGCTTTGCTCCTTCAGGATGACGTTTTTAAAATGCTTAAAACGTCACATAAAATATTAATCACCGGTGGAGCTGGATTTATTGGCAGTGAATTCATTAGACAATCTGTCGCCAAAGGACTGTCGATTAGTGTCATTGATAAGCTCAGTTATGCTGGCGATCTAGAACGTCTAAAAGATGTAAGAAATAAAATCCAGTTTTACAAAACGGATATCTGTCACAAATCGCAGCTTGAACAAATATTCAAAAAAGAAAAGCCCGAAACAATAATTCATTTCGCGGCGGAAACGCATGTTGACCGCAGCATTCACGATGCAAACCCGTTTATTCAAACCAATATCATTGGAACACAAAACCTGATTGATCTTTCCCGCGAATATAAAGTTAAGAAGTTTTTCCATATTTCGACTGATGAAGTTTACGGCGATAGCAAAAAAGGACAATTCTTTGAAGACTCGCCAATTAAACCTAACAATCCTTATTCCGCCACAAAAGCGGCGGCGGAATTCTTAATTAAAGCAGCCATCCGTACCTATCAATTTCCTGCGATCATTATCCGTCCGTCCAATAATTATGGACCCTGGCAATATCCAGAGAAATTTATTCCTGTCATTTTGATGAAGGCTTTAAAGAATAATAAAATTCCCGTTTACGGTAAAGGGGCGCAAATCCGTGAATGGTTATATGTTGGGGATTGTGCCCGCGCGGTTGATACAATCGTCAACAAAGGAAAAATAGCAGAGACGTATAATATTGGCAGCTACTTTGAACGCAAAAATTTAGACACCGCGAAAACGATTTTACGCCTAATAGGCAAACCTTTTAGTTTAATTGAATTTGTTCCCGACCGACCCGGACATGATTTTCGTTATTCCGTTAACTGCGATAAACTTCTTAAACTTGGCTGGCGCCCAAAGATTGATTTTGATGCCGGCATTGACCAAACCATTTCATGGGCCATTAAACATTTAGCGTGGATGAACAAAAAGCTCAAATGACCGACTTGAGAAACAATTTTTCTTATTAGGGAGGTCATCCTGAGGCAACGCCGAAGGATCTCAACATTTAAAACGTTTGAGATTCTTCGCCTTTGGCTCAGAATGACGAAATATGAGGGAACAAAAAACGTCTTCTGACTCTAAAGATTCTAAATCCTCTTTCCTGCATCATATCCGTTCCAATTCTTTAGCCCTATTAATTTGCCTTATCGCCTTAATCATCTGGATAACAGTATTACTAACAAAATATTTTTACTTTGGTTATCACGATTGGGACTTGGCATTTTTTAATCAAGCGACATGGAACCTTTTACATGGCGCACAGTTTAACTCGCTATTTGATGTTAATTTCTTTGGTAACCATTCCAATTTCATTGCCTATCTTTGTCTGCCTATCTATGCAATCTTTCCTCATTCTTTAACGCTCATCTTTTTAAAAGTTTTATCGTATATAAGCGGCGGATATATTTTGTATCTACTCGCGAAAAATCGCCTGGGGATTACGACAGCTGCGCTTGTTATGTTTCTTTATTTAATTTATCCACCGAACGTCTTTGGCATCCTTTATGAATTTGATTATGAAAGCCTGGCCCCAGTTTTTCTGTTTGGTCTTTTTTACTTCTTTACAAAGAATCGATATCTTCCTTTTATTGCAACAGCGCTCATCACTATTTTAATTAAAGAAAATATGCCGCTAATTATCCTGGCTTTTGGGATTTATGCTGTTTTTTGTAAAGGAAAGAATAAGTTTTTTTGGTCGGCCATTCCAATTCTCGCAGGACTAATTAGCTTCTACCTATTAACTTACAAAATTATTCCTCACTTTAAAGGCGAGGATGTTCATCCCTATATGGGCAACTATCAAGGGCTCGGGAATTCACCTTTTAGCTTAATATGGTCTATCATTTCAAACCCTCTCAAAATAATTCCTTACATAATGGATGCAGAACGTCTAAAGCTGCTATTTGAAATTTTTACTCCTGTTTGTTACTTGGCGGCATTTAGTCCTCATATTCTATTTTTAACTTCGCCCATTCTTTTACAACATCTTCTCTCAGGAAGTCACACAGAACATGAAATTGTTTATCAATATGTCATGAGCATAGCGCCTTTTCTATTTATCGCAACGGTCAGCACATTATCTTTTGTACATGAAAACTGTAAAAAGATTACCTACTATATTCTTATCACACTTATGACCCTGCTAACGATGGCCAGCTTAGTTGGTCACAAAAATGATTTTAGAAAACGCATATCAAACATTGCCCCAAAATATCTTGCCGATTATCAATGGCAGTTCATCAAAGAAATCCCTGTCGAAAAACCTGTTATCGCGACATTTCAATTTCTTCCTACGTTATCAAATCGAAACAATCTATATTCTTTTCATAAAGCCTACTATTCCACTTTTCCAGAATATACGGCCATAGCCTCGTTACCCATTTCTTATGCGTTAATTAATTTTAACGACATCTGGTATTTTCGCGATTACCCCAAAGAAGTAAGTCGACGGATACAACATTTCATTCTAGATAATGACTGGGGGGTCGTTAAAACAGCCGAAGAAACTGTTCTTTTTAAGAAAGGGGAGAAAAGGAGGTTGGTTGAAGTCACGACCCAACCTATATCATTAATCGCGCCTCAACCACTGGTCACCATTGATAACAAATTTAACCTTATTTCCTTTCAAACAGAAGGGGATTCGGTAGCCGCCAATTCTTTATTATCCATGCACTTTTCATGGCAAGCCCTACAGGATATAAAAGAATTTTATAAAATGACTTTTTATCTAACTAAGAATGGTAAAGAAATTGACAAAAAAAATAGAGATATTGGTTACAAAATTTATCCAACACTTTTATGGAAGAAGGGAGACATTATTAAAGAAGAGTATAGTTTCTTTATTTTTGAACTAGCCCCAGGCCAATACACATTAAAAGCTAATTTTCTGAGCGTCCCCAATGATAAAACGGCAATTCTTTCTTCCAGTGATTTAGATTTAAAACAAGATAATCAATTTTTTATTCTAAAGCAGTTTGAAGTTGACGAAAAAGGCAATTTCATTTCAACCCCTTGATGAACATATACCGCGTTTCAAAATATTTGCAATATTTAGTTTTAGAGGAACGCGGTATTATCCCTCGTCTTTCTGGAACTAAATTTATTTTGAATGTTGCAAATTTAATGAAACGAGGGATATAAAAAGAATGATCGACTATTATTCATCAATCTATGGCGTCTTCCAAAATTTATATCAGTATCATTACAATACCTGTGAATTACCAAATGTTTACAAATTTCCCTTGTTAGGCTGGGTCTATCTATTAATCTTCGTCTTGGCCCTGTTTAATCGAAAACGCATTCTAAATATTGCGCTCATCATTTTTTGTATCTTTATCCTTTTCCAAACCCTATCTCAATATAGATCTTTTATAGTACTACAGAAAAAATTAGATCCCCTAACAACGACAGAAAAAGAAACATTAATCATCGGGCCCAGCCACAGATTCGGTGAATTTGGATTCAATCAATTCCGTGGGCACAGATACAAGGGAAGGCTCATTTCAGGTTTTTCGCTTTCCGAGACGCTCGAGCCTTACGCCATTAAATACGATCTTTATCCTGTTGTTGATTTAATTAACGAATATGAAGATCCTGATTGTTTAGTCATATTCGAGAAGAAAAATGCCAAAAATCTTGTCCCACCAGACTTTCATATCGTGGCTATCTTTGGTGAAACTAGTTTATTTGCGATAAAAAAGAGTCTTACTCATGTTAATTAAAGAACTGACAAATATAATTGTAAGCTTACTGATTCCCATCTTAATCGGATATCTTCCCTTGCGTAGCCTGTTTCGAGGAAAATTGCCTTTTAACCAACCTGTTTCAATCGCGCTATCCTTTGGACTGGGTTTCGGCATCCTGACACAGCTGCTTTTCTTTATTATAATTTTTGTCCCACCGTTGTCTCTTCTTAAAGTCCAAGGAGGGATTATCATTTTTTGCGTCATCATGATTACCATCAACAAATTGCAAGCTAAGGAATCATTGCCCAAATTACCTAAATGTTGGAGTTTATCCAAGACTGACGATGATAATCGTCACAATCCACTAAAGAAATTAATGGCTCTTACTGTATTTGCATTTATTACATTTGAATTTTATTTTTGTTTTTACGTTTCGCTTATGCTTCCCATGGTTATGTGGGATGAAGTTTATGCGATTGCCGTTAAATCCAAATATTTCTTATACGGAGGGGCCATCGAAGGATTAAGTGGATTCTCTGGCACGGCTTCTTATCCACTGCATGTAGAACTTGCCATGACCTGGGTCACCTTAAATCTTGGGCACTGGAATCCCCAGTTGGCCAAAATAATATTTCCAGCTTATTTAATTGGCTACCTTGTTATTCAATATTATTTTATTGCCTCTTATACAAATCGTTGGTGGGCGCTTATGGCAACGGGCTTACTTTTATCGTCTAATTTCTTGTTAGTTCATGCCACCTTAGCCTACCGGCCAATTGTGTTTCTCTACTACAACATTATTCCCATTTTGCTGATCTTAGCGGCTCATCAGCATAAGAATTCTCGATATTTGATTTTGGCAGGATTATTTGCCGCGATTGCGAGCTTCACAAAACTGGAGGGGATTGGTCATTTATTAATTTATACAGCACTCATTTTATTCTTATTAAAGAAATCTGGGGAAGTATCCGTAAAGAAATTTGCCACGCAAATATTTCAAATATCTTTTTTGAGCGTAATAATCTTTCTATTTTTTACAGCCGTCAAATGCCTGCACCATATTTCTCCTATGGAGGGAAGATTAGGGGTAGATAAGACAATAGACTATTGGATGAGAATAAAAACAATCAGCTCATCTTTATCTTATAATTTATTCGTAAGCGGAAATTGGAATATCCTTTGGGCTATTTTGCTGATAAGTTTTATAACTGGGTGGAAAAAACTTCGTGCATCTCTACCAATACAATTTATTACGCTAGCGCTAGGGTTATACTTTCTTCTTTATATCCTCGTGGGCTTATTTACCTCGACTTTTCATGGACTCTTTGGAGCCGGTGCCTACGCCAATTTGGCACGAACAATTCTCCATTTTTTCCCACTTTGCATTATCCTGATCGTTCTCATTAATTCCAATAGTTGGGCCAATGAAAGAACATCCGAGGATTAAATGAAAAAATATCTATCCCAACTTTCTTACCTCCTCAACAAATTAAACGCAGGGGATCTTATCGCGTTTATCCTGTGCCTAATAAACTTTATCATTTGGGGATTTCTCTTAACGTATAAATATTACAACTTTGGTTTTTCTGATTGGGATTTTGCACTTTATGCCCAAACGATGTGGAACGTATGTCATGGATCAATTTATGTCTCCTTATTTGGCACAAGCTTCCTGGCTAATCATGCCAATTACATTGCCTTTGTTCTTGCCCCGATCTATCTGATCTTTGCGCATCCTTTGATCTTAATCTACTTAAAAATATTCTCATTAACGGCAGGGGCATTTATTTTTTACTTAATCGCCGCCAAGAAAACCAGCAAACTTATCGCCATCACCTTGCTAATCCTTTATCTTTTTCATCCACCCAACATTTACATGCTTTTATTTGAATTTGATTTTGAAAGCTTAGCCATCGGGCTACTTTTCCTCATGTATTACTTTTTCATCAACAATAAATTCGTTCCTTTCTTGATCACGGCCTTTTTAGCTTGCTTATGCAAAGAGAACATTCCATTTATTGTCATGACCTTTGGTGTTTATGCTTTTTTTGTTAAAAAGGGAGAGCGTTTAAAGTGGGGAGGGACAACATTTTTGCTTGGATTATTAATTTTTAGCATCTCCATCTTTATTATTATGCCAATGCTACGCGAGCAGATGACAACAAAAGGAAGTATCTATTTGTCGTCCTATCTTAATGTATTTAATCATGGCTCATCAATTGGAGAAAGAGTGGCTTTCGTTCTTAAATTAATTTCTGACAAAACAAATCAAACCTATATCATCAACCTTTTTGGTCCTTTACTCGCCTTAGCCTTCTTAAGTCCTCATATACTTTTCTTAGGTTCGCCCATATTATTTCAAAATCTTTTAGCGGCTCCCATGTCACAACATACGATCTTTTATCATTACGCCGCCACCATTGTCCCATTTATTTTTCTCGCCTCGCTTGAGTCAATCAGTTTTTGGAAAAAATTATTCAAATACAAAATCTTTCTGCCCATTATCATTTCTGCCATTATTATCAGCTCTCTCGTAAGGGTCTTTAACTACACCG
>JAHFGL010000063.1 GCA_023247445.1 Candidatus Omnitrophota bacterium
AATTATTACTAATGCTCATGTGATTGCCAATCAAACATTTGTTCAAGTTAAAAAAGAGGCTGATCCAAAAAGATATACAGCACGAGTTGTGGCGATTGGCAATGATTGCGATTTAGCGCTACTAACCATCGATGACCCACACTTTTTTGATGGTGTTAAACCACTTGATTTTGGAACGCTTCCTAATCTTCGCGATGCCGTCACGGTTGTGGGTTATCCGCAGGGGGGAGATAAACTTTCAGTAACCGAGGGCGTTGTTTCTCGTATTGAGGTTACGCCGTATTCACAAAGTGCCCGTCAACTGTTAACCGTACAAATTGATGCGGCGATTAATCCAGGAAATTCAGGCGGAGCGGTTGTTAAAGATGGTAAGCTCATTGGTATTGCCATGCAACTTTTGCAAGCTGGACAAGGTATTGGATACATTATCCCTATGCCAATTATTGAACATTTTTTTAATGATCTTAAAGATGGTCAATATGATGGATTTCCACTTTTAGGTGTCGATTTCGATGGAACAGAAAATCCAACACTGCGTGATTTTTACAAAATGAAAAATTTAAGTGGTGGAGTTTTAGTCACAAAAGTTCTGCCGTTTACTCCAGCGGACGGTTATCTTAAGGAAAATGATGTTATGGTCAATGTTGATGGAATCCCCGTTGGTGAAGATGGGACGTTTCAATTTCGTGCCGGAGAACGCCTCTCACTCACACACATTATTACCTCAAAGCAAAATGGTGATGATATTAAATTGAAAGTAATGAGAGATGGAAAACTCAAAGACATTGTTTTTAAATTAAAACCATTTGTAACGTTGGTACCCTACCCACAATATTTCAATAAACCACCATACTATATTTACGGCGGATTAGTCTTTACGGTTTTAAGTACAGATTTGTTGCAGTCGTGGGGAGCCAGATGGTGGGAGCAGGCTCCTTTGGACTTTAATTATTATTTGATTGGGACTGGCAGACTTAATCAAAAAGAGCGTCAAGAAATTGTTGTCTTGCTTAATGTTTTGCCGGATGATATCAACGTTGGTTATCACGATATCAGTAATGAAGTTGTTTCTAATGTTAATGGAAAAGAATTTAAGTCTTTTCATGAATTTGTTTCTTTGCTAAATCAGATGAAAAATAATGAAAAGTATACCATCCTCGAAACAGAACATGATACAAAACTAATCCTTAATAATGAAAATATTGATCGCATCAATACTGAAATTATTAAACGTAATAATATACCAAGCCAATTTTCATCTGATGTTAGCCAGTGGATAGGAAATAATTAATGGAATGTGTTGATGTCCATAAGGCGAAAGAAATTCTTGATCAAGGACAGATTACGATTGTTGATATCCGCGATGGACAGTCCTATGCCCAGGCTCATATTGATCAAGCTATTTCGATCAACGACAATAATATTGAAGAATTTTTAACCTCCGCTAATAAAGAAAATCCTTTAATTTGCTATTGCTATCATGGCTTTAGTAGTCAAAATGCTGCTCAGTTTTTTAACGAACAAGGTTTTAAAACCGTTTATAGCATCGATGGTGGTTTTGAGGCCTGGCGTGCCACGTATCCTACCGTAACCAATTCATAAACTTAAAATTGCTTGTCTATTAAAGGTCCCTGACTATAATTAAACCATGTCATTGCATAAATTATCTGTTAAGGCCGTTATCTTTGATATGGATGGCGTTATTACCAATACAATGCCAGATCATTATCGGGCGTGGGTAAAGATCCTAAAGAAGGAAGGCGTTGCCGTAACCCACCATGATATCTATAGTAGGGAAGGACAGCGAGGGATTCATAGTGTCGAAGAAATGTTTAAGAAATATAAACGATCTTTTACAAACGAGATTGCGGCCCGGATATTAAAAGACAAGGAAGAATATTTTAAAAAAATCGTTAAAACACGATTTGTCCCGGGCGCCCGAAAATTCCTTAAAAATTTGTATCGAAGAAATTTTAAGTTGGCTTTAGTGACTGGAACCTCGCGGCATGAGCTTCATCAAATTTTGCCCGATTCAATTTATCAGTTGTTTTCGATTGTTGTAACGGGCAATGATGTTAAGGATGGTAAACCTCATCCTGAACCATATTTAAAAGCATTAAAGAAATTAAGAATCCGTGCGATCGAGGCCGTCGTCATTGAAAATGCTCCGTTTGGTATTCAATCGGCTAAACATGCAGGGTTGCGATGTCTGGCGCTAGAAACGTCGTTACCAAAGAAATATCTTAAAAGAGCTGATTTTATTTTCCCTTCGATTAAGAATTTAAATCAAAACGTAAGGTTTGTGTTAAAGGAAGATAAGCGATGAAATTCAAAAATGTTTTACTTCTTTATAAGCGAAGCGCCTATCGGATTTATTTCTTGGATGAAAATAGTTCGTTAAGGGGAAAGAAGAGTTTGTTTTTGCGTGAAGAGAAGAAACGTTTTGAAGATGCGCATGTGGAGCATTATAAGACGCTCAAGAATGTGGCAAAAATTTTATTAACACACGGTATTCGCTTTACAGAGAGTTATCGCGGTCGAAGTCTTGATTATTCAAAATATGATTTTATTATCACAGTAGGCGGCGATGGGACATTTTTAGAAGCAGCTCGACATTCCAAGCACCAAGTAATCCTGGGAATTAACTCTGCCCCTGGGCATAGTGTTGGTCGATTTTGCATCGCGAATAATCAAAACTTTCAAGCTATCTTAAAGAAAATAATTTTAGGTAAATTCAAAATTGGGCTTTTGCAGCGATTGCGATTAAGTTTTGAAGGAAAGGTCCAAAAGGTAGAGGCATTAAATGATATTTTGATCTGTCATTCTAACCCAGCCGTATTGTGTCGTTATTATGTGACACTTAATGGTAAACGAGAAGAACAGCGCAGTTCTGGGGTTTGGATTTCAACACCCGCGGGAAGTTCGGGGGCCATCCATTCGGCTGGGGGAAAATTAATGAATCAGTATTTAAAACAAATGCAATACCGCCCCCGAGAGCTTTATCAAGGACATCATAAGACATATAAATTACGTGGGGGAATTTTGGGTTTTAGCGATTCAATTACACTGACCTCGCTCATGCGGCAAGGGATGATCTATGTTGACGGTGCTCATCATAAATTTCCTTTTGAATATGCGTGTAATGTTCAAATTTCTCTATCACCACACCCGATTCGAACAATTCGAATTTAACTTAAAATAAATTAATGAAAGCCATTCTTCTTATTTCTCACGGTAGCCAGTCGCCTAAAACCAAGCAGGAAGTCAAAGCCCTCGTTAAAATTTTAAAGAAGCAAAGTAAGATATTAATTTTTAAATATGCATTTTTAGAGATTGAATCGCCAAGCATTCCAGTTGGCATCGATCAGTGTGTCAATGAGGGGGCAACGCACGTTGTTGTTCTTTTAAATTTTTTAAATTCCGGCAAACATGTTGATATTGATATTCCGACGATTATCCGGCAAGCATCAAAAAAATATCCTCAGGTGCTGATAACGATAACAAAGCCTGTTGGCCAACATCCACGTATTGTTGATCTATTCCTCGATATGCTTAATGAAAAATAGCCGCTTTTCAAAAAATCTTATCCGTTGGTATCAAAAAAATAAACGTGACCTTCCTTGGCGTAAAACGACGGATCCTTACAAAATTTGGATCTCCGAAATTATGCTCCAACAAACAACCGTTAACACGGTTATCCCGTATTACGAGCGATGGGTTAAACAATTTTCAACGGTTGAGAGTGTGGCCAAGGCCCCGATACAGAAAATTCTTAAAATGTGGCAAGGACTTGGTTACTACACACGGGTGAGAAATATTCATCGGTCGGCAAAAATTATTTGTAAGGAATATAACGGTAAAATTCCTGAACATGTTGATGAGCTTAGGAAGCTTCCTGGATTTGGACCGTATACCGTTGGCGCTGTCGCAAGCATCGCTTTTGATAAGCGGCAGCCAATTATTGATGCGAATGTTAGGCGCGTTGTTATGCGCCAGTTAGCGCGCAAAGGTCATGCAGATACATCTCAAGACAAAAAGATTCTCGAATTTTTAGATCAGATAATGCCGGCTACAGGTAATAATATATTTAACCAAGCCATGATGGAGTTGGGGGCTTTAGTGTGCCGAAGTAAAGAACCAATTTGCTTATTTTGTCCGGTTAAAGAAACATGCGTGGCCTATCGAAAAGGAATTCAAGAAATCATACCTACAGTTAAGAAAAAACTTATCAAGGAGATTGAGGCTGTTATCGCTATTATTGAACATGATGGAAAATATTTTATTCAAAAACGCTCATCAAAGGGTTTATTGGCGGATTTGTGGGAGTTCCCTGGTGGCAAGATTGAAGAGGGATAGACGCCTAAGCAAGCTTTGTGTCGGGAAATTAAAGAACAATTAAATGGTGAAGTTAAAGAGGCCCATTTTCTTT
>JAHFGL010000045.1 GCA_023247445.1 Candidatus Omnitrophota bacterium
CTCTGTCAACAATCTCCCATCCATAAGACTCCCATCCATCCACTAATCCAGGATATTCAGCAGCATTATTAGGAGGTATTTGATTTTGCTGGCCTAATTGAATCAAATAAACTACTGCACGAATCAATACGCGGGCTTCTCTAATTTGGTCATTGGGAGTATCATTCTCCCCCGAACCAACTTCGATTTCAAAATACCGCATAAGATCTAACATAGTTTTTTGCACAAATTTAAGCGTATTAAAACCAAGATTTTCATCAGCATTTAATTCTTCTAATAATCCATCAATGGTGTCTGCATCTTTAGCCGTCGGAAACTGTAAAACGGAACTTGAACTATCTAACTGCCTTTGCTGCAACGCCTTTACAACTTCGATAAGGCGACTTCTAAGAGGCGAGTTATCGTGATCTAT
Source organism: Candidatus Omnitrophota bacterium (assembly GCA_023247445.1). GTDB lineage: Bacteria > Omnitrophota > Gorgyraeia > Zapsychrales > Zapsychraceae > JAHFGL01. The sequence goes on from JAHFGL010000045.1 coordinate 413, forward strand.
TCCACTACTCAAACGAAAATTATTTCTCCCTGGATCACTCTTTTGACTTTGCGAAGTTCCAGTAATCTTCATTCCAATATCTTCGGAAACGTCGGGCTCCCCTATCTTCATCAAAATAAAAATACTCAATGCTGCAATCACCGCTGACATTGATTGTTTTTGCGTCATCATCGCGAAGTCGGAAGGTCCACGATTCCCTCGCTCCATAGATTTCTTCTTAAAAACTTGTGATCGCTTATCAAGACGAACCGTTGATCGCTTACTTATTCCAGCAAGATCAAAAGATTTAGCTCCAATCCTTTCTTTAAAATTCTTATCTTTTTTAGCTAGCTGTGAATTGAATGAACTATCATTAACGGCGTCTGATGGCAAATGAACTGTATTAGTATTGCCGTCATAAATAGCGACAACCATTCCATCTGGACCGTTGCCTTCTGTTACAAAAGCAAGCACTTTAGGGGCGAGCTCTTGAACACTCCCCATCCCACCTTGTCGAAGGAGAAAGCCTGTCATCTTATCAATAAGCTCCTGATACTTTTCGCTTAACTGTGGATTGGAGGTTCCTAAATCTTCTCTGATCTTCTTAGCTTCCCGGAGAACGGCCGCTAATTCACCCATTTTAACTGGACTACTATTAGCGGCGGCGACAAAACGTTGACCTAAGTTATTAAGCTTATCAATTTTCGCATTTTGATCACTAACTGAAGAGTTCCCTCTCAAGGTCACTATTAGCCCAGCAAAATTCTTCTTTGAATCTTCCTGACGCTTGAGTGTGCCCTTTCCTTCTAAACCATTAAGTCGATCTAACAATGGTTTATAACGTGCTTGCGCCTGAGCAGGATCACTAACACTTAAGCCAGATTTGGCAATCTCATTTTGTTTATTAATAAGCTCTTTTAATTCAGCATCGACAAATTGATTTTCGTATAATTCAATAAAACCTTCTCCAGTTAAATCAAGACGTGCCATTAAGCTCTGCTCATCGCCACCGATATCTTCAGCCTTATTGTTTGCATCCCACATGGTAATCTTACGGTCCCTAGTTTTACGCCCCTGAGTATAACAATATCGCTTTCCATTGCTTAATGTGATAACAAGGGTCACGTGCCCGACACCGTCCTTATCAGGAAAAGTTTTTCCCTTCTCATCAATTAATACTGAAACCTTAGCGATGACACCATCAGCCAACCCAATCTCATGCCCCAAAAGAACAAGTAAATCGGAAAAGGAATCGCAGACAAAGGTAAGTTTTCCAAGTTTATCATTCCCAACCAGCGCTCGAAAAAGAGCCATGAAACGTCCCTCTTGATCAGGAATCAAATTTCCATCAGCATCATACATGGAGGTATCTGGAGCAAGATTATTTGCAGCTAATTCCCCCAACCAAAGAACAGATTGATCCTGAAAATCAGCGAGTTCGTTGACTTCAGGTGAGTTGGCGGGTTTTCCTTTAGCATTATTATATTTTGTGGCTAGCTCACGCTTTAAGGCGCTCGCGACATCAGCAAACGGAGCATTCGCATTAACGGTGCTTAAAACATTGGCTATTTTGGGATAAGGAGTATTAGGAGTATTTCTTCGCATCCTATCAAACGTTTCATCCATTTTTCTCCCAGCCTCGACAGGGTTGGTCAACTGGTATCCAAAACGTTTGTTATTGTTAGCAAAAAATTCAGCGCCTTCAACCGTTACAGGTTTAGCTGGCGAGGCTAATGCCACAATGATAGCTGCCGAAGCTATAGACCCTTTTAAAACTCCGGACCATCGTCCCGATGACATCGCAAAAACACGATTAAAGGCTGGGCGTACACTCTCATTAATAAAATCTCCAATGCGAGCTTTGGCTTTCTTACCAACTTCAGCAAAAACGCCGCGAACACTTCGCCATTGACCTTCAGACTGAGTGCTATTTTCAACAGAAACCATCTGAAGTGGCGAAAGAGGAACTTTTTCGGGATTGAGGATTTCCTTTTGAATTGTTATAGGCAAATCATTGCCAGCAAACCCGCCCGAAAAATATTTACGCGGAATAATCTCTTGCGTGTCAGGATCATAATCTTCTTTAATATAATCATAAACGCCCTTCTTAAAAGCATCGACATACTGATTGTAAATCTTTAACTTCGCCTCTTTGTCCGCCAGATCAATCCCTTTGACCTTATTCTGGTTAGCATAAACTTTGCCTAACAAACTTTCCTTCAGATTTATTTTGTACCACGTGGCCAAAATCATCGAATGATAGATCTGTCTTAGGTTCGCAAAATTTTCCCCCTCATTAACTTCCTTTTCAATTTCTGGAATTAAAACCTCACGAACAACCTGTGAAGAAATCCCACTGACAACCTGGGCTTCTTTATCTTTAAGTTGATCCATTCCATATTTTTCATTCGTTAAATTCTTCGCCAGCGCCAAATAATCTTCTTCGAGCATAACCTTTAAATGTGTTTCCACAATAAAGGCGCTGCCATCGTGTTCATAAATAACTGCTTTATTTGGTACAATCCAAACTTTGTTAAAGGTGTTCATTGGGATATCCGTTGTCCCAAACTTTTCCTTGGCCTTGGCGCGAACCCGTTCCCAAAACTTTTGGCCTAAATCATTTTCGGGATACATTAGCGATGCCGTCAGCTGCTTTAAAATATAATCCTGGGCCAAAAGGTCTCGCCCCATTTCGGTCAAACCAAAACCATCGGGAATAATCCGGTCTTTTTCATAGGGTGAAAGGTTGACCCAAAGATCATCTTCAGGCACGGTTAAAGACGCCAAGAAATATTTAATCAGCTTGTTAGACTCTTTCTTAAATTCTTCGTCTTCCAATTTGGAATTACCGGTATCGACAAGAAAATCAAACTCCAAAGGATTTTCTGGATGTAACGTCAACCCTCGGATTAAAGCCGGAACATAGGCTTGGCTGACGGATAACAACGTCGCTGGTTGCGCGATAATTTGGGCAAAGCCTCTGGGAATAATAAGGCTCGAGAAGAAAGTTAAAATTAGTAGGCTGACGCCAAGTCGGTAGGCTATCGAAGATCTCTTGTGTTGGAATTTATTTATCATAATATTATTTATTAACTAATTCTTTAATCCCTTATAAGTATATACGGGGATTTGCTCAGAAAAAGGCCTTGGAAGGGTTTTTAAGAAAACGGTTTCTTAGGAGTTATTGGGGCAAGCTTGCCTGTACAAATCAAAATCTTCTTGGGTGAAACAGGCAAAAATGATCTTATCAAAAACCGGGGATTTTTGGATAAATGCACTGATGGTTTTAACCGCAATTTGGCAGGCACGATCTTTTGGAAAATGATAAACCCCCGTGCTGATGCAGGGGAAGGCAATTGTTTTAAGATTATTTTCTTGGGCAATTTCTAGACAACGATTATAACAATTGGCCAGAAACTCTTCTTCGTACTGAGTGCCGCCATTCCACACTGGACCCACCGCATGGATAACATGTTTGGCCGGAAGTTTATAGCCTTTAGTAATCTTCGCCTCACCAACTTTACAGCCATTAAGAGCTCGACATTCAATCATTAATTCTTTACCGGCGATAAAATGAATCGCGCCGTCAACTCCGCCGCCACCTAAAAGTGATGTATTAGCCGCATTGACAATGGCGTCGACTTTTAGTTCAGTGATATCGCCTTGGATGATTTCGAGTTTGGTCATATCATTACCTTACCGTCATTCTGAGTTCCGCGAAGCGGAACGAAGAATCTCAGAATATCTAAGAAATCCTGAAATCCTTCGCTTCGCTCAGGATGACGAGGAAAAACACATTAATCAAACACCACCGTCTTATTATTATAAACCAAAATCTTATGCTCCAAATGCCAACGCACGGCGCGGCTTAAAACAATTTTTTCAAGATCCTCTCCTTCTCGAATTAAATCTTCCAGCGAATCACGATGACTGACACGCACCGTATCTTGTTCAATAATCGGCCCTTGATCCAATTCTTCCGTTACATAATGACTTGTTGCGCCAATAATTTTTACACCCTTTTGAAAAGCCTGGGCATAAGGACTTTTGCCGACGAACGCGGGCAAAAAAGAATGATGAATATTAATAATTCGATCTTTAAACGTACTGACAATCTGAGTCGTTAAAATTTGATGATATCGCGCTAAAATAATCAAATCGATTTTCTCATCTTTTAGAATTTTCATCTGCTGCTTCTCTTGCTCAAGTTTATTCTCTTTTAAAATAGTCATCTCAACAAACTTAATGCCAAACTCATGCGCAATTTTACCAGCATCCGGATGATTGCTAATAATTAGTGGAATATCACAAACCAAATGTCCCGCTTTGTAACGATAAAGCAGATCATATAAACAGTGAAGATGTTTGGAGACGAAAATCGCGACCCGCGGCCGCTCGTTTGTAAAATAAAGATCCCATTTCATGGAAAATTTCTGGGCAATAGCCGCAAACTTTTGTTTAATCTCGTTTCGTTCAATCCCAAATCCTTTAAGATCCCATTCAATGCGCATGAAAAAAGTATTACTTTGCTCGTCAATATGTTGATCGGCGTGAAGGATATTTCCATTATGTGTAAAAACAAAATTGGTGACCGAGGCAGTAATTCCTTTTTGGTCAAGGCAGGATATTAATAAAATCGCGTGGCTCATTTAAGAACGCTCTCCATAAAATCAACAACAGAACGATCTAGTCGAATATCTTTTCGTGAGATCGGCTTCTTAAGAATAAGTCCTTCCAAACTTGTACAACGACTAAGGGCAACATAGATCTGGCCATGGGCAAAGGCGCCATCGCCAATATCTAATATAACTTTCTCAAATGTTTTTCCCTGACTTTTATGAATCGTAATCGCCCAGGCTAAACGTAGCGGATATTGAATAAAAGAACCAATGGATTCTGATTCGATCGTGGCCGTTTCTTCATCATAGACAAACTGAAACATCTCCCAGGTATACGGCCGAACATCAACGCTTTGGCCGTCAGTTAATTCCACTTCAATGCTGCCGGTCTCATCATCAATAAACGCAACCTTGCCGATACTTCCATTAACCCAGCGTCCATAAACATCATTATTTAAAAGCATGACCTGTGAGCCCGCCTTGACTTCCAGCGATTGCTGCGTCGGCAAATGTTTCAAATCAAATTGACCTGTTATCTCTCCGTTAGAACGAAAAGATTCTTCGTCAATTTCGTTTAAATATTCCTGATTAATGTTATCGGCCAAGGCGTTGGTCGTTGTCAGATAAATATAAAAATCATCGCCGGTCGGTTTAAACTGTGGATCAACGCGGTTATTAAGAACGCGTAGATATTCATCCGTTACCGAACGGTTTCTGACTAAGCCCAGCAAATTAATGAAGTCTTCATCTTTCTGGCGATAAATTTTATCTAACTCAATGATTTCTAAATCAAGCGCGTCATAAGCCTTAGAATGAAAAAAATATGGTTTATTGTAAATTTCTTTGAGGACTTCTCTATCTCGAAAAGCGACAACCGGCGGAAGTTGATAAAGATCGCCAAAAAAAATCATCTGAATTCCACCAAAGGGGGCCAGTTTATTCTTCCCATGAACTTTAAGGAAAGCATCAATACAATCCAGCATGTCAGCGCGGACCATCGAGACCTCATCAATGACAATCGCATCAAGTTTTTGATAGAGTTGACGTTTAGACTTGGTAACCTTTAGTGACGAAACGCTGTCGGGCGTGATATCTGGCTTAAAGCCAAAAAAGGAATGGATTGTCTGGCCTTGAATATTGATGGCGGCCACACCCGTCGGCGCTAAAACAACAATATTTTTGGGCGTATGCTCACGAAAATATTTAAGGAGTGTTGATTTACCTGTGCCAGCTTTGCCAGTAATGAAAATATTCTTTAGACTATTTTCCAGAAGGTGATGCGCGTACTGAAACTTCTCATTGAAGTCTAGCTCTTTTGGTTTGGCTGTTTCTGTAGGAATTTTCATCATTTTATATTTAGCGGATTGAAGATAACGACATTCTACTATTGAAGAACTTCCTTCACAAGAAAATTCCTCCCTTTGGGAGGAATATCTTCTTTGTACTTTCCTATGCTGCAAGATAAAGAATTTAAACTTTTCTGAATTCTACTTGTTTCAATCCAAACTTCTCAGTAGAATAAATCACATTTCGAAAAAACAAATCATAATTTTATGGATCCAGAATTAGAAAATTCCGATAAACAAGCCGCCCTCGCATCTATTGCCGGGCTATCCTCCAGAGAAGGACAATTACCACGAGAATTCTTAGGATCAAGCGGCCAAGGCGATTGTTCGATATCCATTCCCGAAAAATTAAGCGCTGAGAACTCTTTAGATCAAATTCTTTGTTTCGCGCGAAAGGCTAGTGCCTCCGACGTCCATTTATCAGCCAACAATCCTATATTCTTAAGAAAATTTGGCACACTTCAAAAACAATCTGACGAAATTATTAGCCTTGAAAGAATGGAAGCCCTTCTTAAACAAGCGCTTGATCCAAAAATTCTCTCCGAATTTCAGAAAAATGGTGATTTAGAATTTGTTTATACTATTAACGGTGCTGGCCGATTTCGTATCACCATGATGAAAAATCGACTTGGACTAGACTTTACGGCGCGAGTGATCCCTTTGACCATTCGACAATTTGAAGATTCCGGAATGCCGGAATCATGCCGCAATTTAACCAAATGGACACAAGGACTTATTCTAATTACCGGCCCCGCCGGATGCGGAAAAACAAGTACGCTCGCGACCCTCGTTGAGATGATCAATCAAACCCGGCATGACCATATTATTACGCTTGAGCGTCCCATTGAAATTGTTTATACACCGAAACATTGTCAAATCACACAACGCGAAATTAAAACGCACACCCTTTCTGAACACAATGCTTTACGCGCGGCGCTGCGTGAAGATCCTGATATTATTGTCGTCAGTGAACTTCGTGATTTAACAACGATCCAATTAGCCGTTACCGCGGCTGAAACAGGGCACCTTGTCTTTGGCACGATGAACACCAACGACGCGGCCCAAACAATCTCAACACTCGTTAACTCCTTTCCACCTGAAGATCAATCCATCATTACCAATATGATTTCAGAATCACTACGCGGTGTTATTTGTCAGCAACTAATTCCAAGAAAAGATGGCACTGGTGTTGCCATTGCGCATGAAGTTTTAATTACCAACGCCGCCGTGTCGAATATGATGCGTAGCGGAAAAATACAACAAATTGGTAATGCCATTGCCACGGGAAAATCATCTGGAATGGTTTTGCTTGATCATTCATTACAAAGATTAGTCACCAACGGAATTATTAGTGCGGAAGAAGCCCAAGCTCGTGCCATCAGCCAAATGCAAATCAGTGGAGTTCATTAATAACTTATTAACGGAGAAGTACGTTGCCTAAAATTCATGCTTTATTTAAAGAACTGATGGATCAGGGTGGTTCTGATCTTCATTTAGAACAAGGACAAAAACCAAAGCTGCGCTTAAATGGAAAAATGCAAGAGCTCGAGAATTATGAACTGTTAAGCCAAGAAATTCTTAGCGGTATCTTAAAAGAAATTGTTAATAAAGATTCATGGCTGAGTTTTGAAAATCGCGGCGATCTGGATTTCGCTTATTCCCTTGGGCAAGAAGCCCGTTTTCGTGCCAACTATTTTCGTCACTTTAATGGCTATGGCGCCATCTTTCGTTTGATCCCATCAAGAATTACCCGTCTACTCGATTTAGGGATGCCGGATGTTTTAAAAACTTTTGCCGACACACGTTCGGGATTAATTCTCGTAACTGGTCCAACCGGAAGCGGAAAATCAACAACCCTTGCCGCGATCATTGATTATATTAATGAAATGAAAACAAAACGGATTATCACAATTGAAGAGCCCGTTGAGTTTATCCACACTAATAAAAAATCACTCATCAGCCATCGCGAAGTTGGACTCGACACACAAAATTTCGCCAGCGGATTAAGAGCGGCGATTAAAAGCGATCCTAATATTATCCTCGTTGGCGAAATGCGTGATCAAGAAACGATTCATTTGGCGCTAACCGCGGCCGAAATGGGAATTTTAGTTTTTGGAACGCTGCACACTAATTCTGCAGCTAAAACCATTGATCGTATTATTGACGTTTTTCCCGCCAACAAAAAAAATCAAATCCGAACAAGTCTGGCGAATAATTTACGCGCGGTTGTTGCCCAACAGCTTTTGCGCAGCATTGATGGCAAACGCCGCTGGGTTGCGTATGAAATACTCCTACGCACAACTGCCCTTGGACCCATTATCCAAACTGGTGAAACAGCCAAGCTTACTTCTGAAATACAGACACATCGACAGATGGGGATGATTTTGATGGATGAATGTTTATTAAGACTGATAAAGGAAGGAAAAGTTTCGCAAGAAGAAGCGCACATGAAGGCGCTGGATAAGACAAGATTTGTTATGCCCCTCGGTGGGAACTCCTACAACACCTCGTTTGACAATACTCAGAATTTCTAATCATACAATCTAACTTAATAACTTAGCCGCAAAGATGACGATTTCTTGGTGAGACAAAACACCTTGTGGTCGACGATTTTGATCAACAATAGGAATACAGCTGATCTTCTTCTGCGCCATACTCAGAATGCCTTTTGCCAACGAATCTTCGGGTGACAGCGAAAAAGGATCTTTACTCATAATCGAATGCAAAATAAATCTGTCTAACGTATCTTTACTATAAAAACTATTATCACCATCAAACAAAATATCAGGATCATAATCCATCTCTTCACTAATAATTTTTCGCGGCGATTGTGTTTTATAAAGATATTTTTGACTGATAATTCCTACCAACTTGTTTTCGGTATTAACGACAATCAAGTGACTGATATGATTATTCACAAACTTCATCTGCGCTTCACTAACCTCATCATTCTCATGGATGGTCACGACAGGAGTTGTCATCACATCTTTAATCTTTGTTTTTTCGAACAAAACCTTAAGGTAATAATCTTCTCCAGAAATATTCGCCATAATGATTACCTCCGTGAATTGTTAAAAACTAGACCTTTTAAATAACGCGATCATTACCCCCATCAATCGGGATCTGTGCGCCGGTTGTTTTCGCAAAAACTTGGCCTGCCATCGTACAAATTAAGGACGCGACATCCTTTGACGTAATTTCTACTTTAAGTAAATTATTTGTCTTATATTCCTCAACCGTCATTTTATAATGCGCCGCGCGATTCTTTAAAACCTCATCCGTCCAAATCGCCGTATCAAAAACTTGGTTCGGATGAATGACGTTGACACGGACGTTGTAAGAGGCAAGTTCCAAAGCGGCCACACGGGCCATTTGGGTTAAACCCGCTTTAGCGACGGAATAAGCCGCCGCCCCAGGCCCAGGCGCCAGAACATTTTTAGAAGCAACAATCACAACCGCTGGATCAAGGCCTAATTTTAAATAAGGAATGCAGGCTTTAAGTAAACGTTCGTGACTTGTTAAATTAATGTCGATACTTTTCTGCCACGTATCTGCTTTTAAATTTTCGATATGTTCGCCCGGAGGAAATATTCCGGCATTACTCACTAAAATATCAAGCCCACCAAAGTTAAGAATTGTGGTTTGAATGGCCATTGCAATATCTTTTTCTTTGGTAACATCGCAAACGATTCCTAAAATTCCTTTTTTGGTAAACATATTTTTTATTTGCGGATTGATATCAAGCGCAACTACCGCCGCCCCTTGCGCCGCGAGCATCTCTACAGTTGCCTTTCCGATGCCGCTGGCTGCCCCCGTAACAAGAGCGACTTTGCCGGCAAAACTTGGCGCCTTCCCAGCCTTTTTTAATTTCGCCTGCTCTAAATCCCAATATTCAACGTCGAAGATATCTTCTGGCGGCAAGGCCGTCCAACCACCGAGCCTCTCTGCGGATTGAATTGAACGAATCGTGTGATTAGTTATATCAGTTAAAATTTCTAAATCCGAAACGTTTGTTCCAAATAAAACAACCCCTTCATTTTTCCACGCCGCCCAACGTGGAGCTGGATCTAACATGGTCATCCCTGCCTTTGCATATCGATTAAAATATTTTCTGTAATCTTCAGCAAATTTAGCGATATCATTTTGAGGTGTCTTCCCTAATATAGCGGCAATACGTTTGGTACGAATCACATGATCCGGCGTTAACGGACCACGGGTAGCGATCGAACTAATATTAGAAATAGAAGCAAAATTTAGCTGCTCTTGACTTCGATTAAGCCGCGCCAACATCGGTGTCTTGGCCTTTTGCGCAATTAATTGCCGAATAGAAGCAAATTCCAGAAGTTTATTAAAGGAAGATTGTGGCGTTTTCTTTACAGAAATAACAGCTTTGTGTTTATGCAAATATCTTTCGGCCTTGCTAACAAGATGAATCATCCGCTCATAACTTTCTCGACCATCATCATCAAAAGTAAAAATGCCGTGATTGAGCAAAATTATGCCGTCATATTTTTTCCAATCGATCTTTTGTGTCATCTCAAAAACTTTACGCGCCAAAATAAATCCAGGCATGACATAGGGAACGTAAATCATCCGATCGCCATAAATATCTCGAATACGTTTTTCACCGTCAGGCGTATTGGTAATCGTAACCACACAATCCGCATGGGTATGATCAACAAATTTATAGGGAATAATGGCGTGAAGAATCGCCTCAACGGAAGGATTCGGAGCGCTGGGATCAATCATCGCCGCGCGCTGCCACTTGACCATTTCAGTGTCGGTCAATTCTTTAAGCCGCGCCATCTTTAAGAGCACATCCATCTTAACTGGAGCAAAACCAGCCGCTTGGATCGTCGCTAAATCCCATCCGCTTCCCTTAACATAGAGAATGGCTTCTGTTTCACCAAAAATATTACTAACATTAATTTTAACGGATGTGTTGCCACCACCATGAAGAACTAAATCGGGTTCACGCCCCAAGAGTTGAGAGGTATAAACTCTTAACTGCAGAGGATCAGAAAGATACTGTTTAGCTTCTTTGTCATTCCACAAACTTTTCATACGCGGGAAGATTACTTTTGATTACGCTTTTGCGCTTGAATCCTATAATTGCCAAGAACAGATTCTAAAACAATGCTCCACTCTACCTGATAAGTCTCATCATAATAAATGGATTCCGCCACAGATTTACCGTCAACAATAAGCAATTTAACACCTATCTCATATTTACCTAAACCCAATTTCTTGATAAATTCTTCCTGTGAAGGATTGGGATTGGCCCATCTTACTTCTCCCTCCATAAAAATAGGCTTATCAACTCCCGGAACATAAACCTCGAGCTTTAGCAAATCACCGATAGCCAACTTTTGATCGCAATAAAAACACAGTCCACCGGGGCTTACATTCTTACTAAAGGCCAAATGTTTCTTTGATAAAAATTTCTTTTTAATCTTATCAATCAACTGAAACGTTACTTTTGTCTTTAAATCATAGTTGATATGAAAATAAATCTTTGCTTCTGTATCATATCGTCTCGATTTTCTTCGTTCATTCGTATTATCATTCATATTAGTTACCACCAGCTCCGGCCACGGGAAATTTACTATTTAAAGCATTTTGGACAAGCTCTTTAACTTCTTCACTAAAATCAGCAGAGACAATCCACTCCAAATAACCACGATCTTTCTTAACCAAATCCTGCAGGCTGTACTGTTTTGCATATTTACCAAACATCATATACAACTTTCCATTCCACCAACGAAATTTGCGATCAGGATCATAATATTCAGCTCTGGTTTCATAATTAAACCGGCTTAAACTTTCAAGATTTTCATCCTCACCATATTTGACAACTTGGGCTTCCAAAATTCCAAAGGTAGCTTCGGTGTCGGCCAGCGCTGAATGAGCATTGTTAAGCTCTTTGCTGCAATAAAATTTATAGGCGGCGGTTAAATCTCTTTTCTCATTAATATGATAAATTTTTTGCGCATCATAGACATTGAGTTTCTGCCATTCAAGCTTTTGTCCGGCATCCCACATTTCGCGCTCAAGAAGCGGCAAATCAAATCGTTCGACATTAAAACCAGATAAATCCGAGCTGCCAATAAATTGCAAGACCTCTAAAGCAATATCTTTAAAGGTCGGGGCATCCTTAACATCATTATCACTAATCCCGGTTAGCTCAACAATAAACCGTGGGATGGGAATTCCGGGATTTACTCTTTTATGATATGTTTCGCGCTCGCCACTGGGTTTACATTTAATCATGGCAATTTCGATAATCTTATCTTTTTCAATCCACGTCCCTGTTGATTCCAAATCTAAAACAACCAAATCACGAGTAAATTTCATAACCATTCTTTCTTTTCAAAAGGATTTTTAAAATCCCTGATCTTTTGACCTGTTTCTTAAATTGTCTAACTGCCGACGAATATCTTTTTGTTTATCTTTTTGATAATCACTTTGTTCTTTTCTTTGCCGTTTTACTTCCGCAAGTTTCTCTCTTAGTTGCGAATGATCCTGCTGATATTGATTCACCATCTCTTGCGCATAAAAATCATCTTCAATCATTCGTTTTAAATCAACATTAAGGGCCGCTCCCATCTCTTCAGCAGATTTTTTATTTTCAGATCCCTGTTCTTGAACCAACTTAATAAGGGCATCACTGTCATCTGAGGATTGCGTCAACAAATCTTGTGATTGGCTATCAAGCTTCTGATAAGTATCGGTGAGTGACGACAAATCAAGCCGCGGGTTACTTCTTAGATTTCTTAAAACGTCTTTAAATTGCTGAGAATATCTGTCATACGATCCTCTAAGGGCATGCCGATTTAAATCCAGATACTTAACCATTTCCTCTTGTTCCTGGTTAAGTTCCCGATAAAGCCGCATTAAATCTTGCATATCACTATCGGTCGTCGCCACCAACTGTTCAACCAATTTTTTCATATTACCTTCAACGCGCTCATCACTTTCTTTCCATTTTTGTTCACTCGCCTGTATCTCATCGACTTGTGATTGGTACTCCTGTTGAAGAAGTTGTGATAACTCAAGCAATTGTCCCAAATCACGCTCAGGTTGCTGCATTAAAGAATCAAAATATTGATTTAACTCAGTCTCAACCTCAACCACTTTCTGTTTTAAGCAGACCTCAATGTCACCACATTCTTCTACCTGGCCATTCGACGACCTTCCAACGATGGCTTCAATTTTATCTAAAATATTCATCAGCCGCGGTGTATCTTTTTCTGGATTCTCAACGATTTTATGCAAGGAGGTAATGATCTGACCTTTAATATCTTGAAAACGTTGTGCACGCAATTTCTCATCAGTTACTTTAGCCACAGACACCAAACTTGAACCTAACTCTTCCAACTCAGGAAACTGTGCTTTAAGCTTCTTTCGCTCGCCATCGATTACTTTCTTATAATACTCGGCCTGGCCCTGAACCTGTCCATTGACCCCCATCAATTTCTCTAAAATTTCTTTTCGATGAGCAATTAACTGAGCTCTTTTTTCTTCGATTTGTTTATGTTTTTCTTGAAGTCGGGAAAGATTGCTTTGCAGGTCGAGCTTAAATGAATCGTGGCGCTTGGTATTTCTGGTTGTATCATCCGTTCGCCATTTGGATAACCCAGCGAAATCAATGATTCGACCCAGTGGAGAAACCCCTCCATTTTTACGCATCGATTGGTCGAACGAAAAAGCTCCTACCAAAGCGAAGACAACCATCAAAATAATAAATAATCGATCAACCATATATTGAACTGAAAATAATGATACTTTTCTAATATTTATCTACAAATATGGTGTTCATTCTACCTTGTGATTTATTTTAAGACAAGGTAATTTTCGTCGGTGATGGCCAAGAATCTGTTTCTATTTTTATTTAGTATCCAAGGAGCAATGATCCCCTAGTAAAAAATACCCCCGCCACACAAGCGGTCATTAAACACGCGAGCGTCGCGGCCAATAAGGAACGAAATCCAATTTGGGCAAGTGTCTTGGTTTTCTCTGGAGCAAGTGCAGCCGTGCCCCCAATAAAAATCGCCATGGAAGCCAAATGCGCAAAGCCGCAAAGGGCGTATGTTGCAATGACCGCTGAACGTGGATTTTGTAACAATCCCTTAGACATCACATCCGCCAAATCTTGATAAGAAACAACCTCCGTAAGAACGATCCTTTCTCCAATAATTTTTGATAAAATCCCAGCATCTGATGGCGGAATGCCCAAAACTAATGTAAAAGGATAAAATAAAATTCCCAACAAATTTTTAAACGACCAATCAAACGATGAGTGGAATAAAATATTAATCTTTCCCCCGATAAATCCCACCAGCTGGTCAGAAAGAGCCACGAGTCCCAAAACCGCAATCAGTAAAGCCGCAATGCCACCAATTAATTGCATCCCAGATTGCGCACCATTTATAATCGCTTCAAAAATACTGCCCTCACGCACAACGTGTGGTGTCACATGCTCACCTAATGTTTTAGGATGCTGAGTCTCCGGTAAAAGAAGTTTGGACATCATCAGTGCCGCCGGGGC
>JAHFGL010000046.1 GCA_023247445.1 Candidatus Omnitrophota bacterium
CAGAGTTTAAAAACATTGTTTTTACCGATGCCCAGGCCGATTTCTTGATCGATAACAAAAAATTCTATACGGAGAATGCGCAGTTAATGAGTCAAACGGTGAGCTTACGCGCCAAAGGTTCTATTGATTTTGATATGAATCTCGATTTAAATGTCAACCCACAATTTAGTGAAATTGCCATTTTAAAATCTGATTCGCTTAAAAAAGGACCCACCAACCTTATCACGCAAGCCTTCGATATTCGGATTACCGGGACTTTAGACAAACCCAAATACAAAGTCTCAACCTCGCCTTTTAAAGTGATTGGCAATACGACCGATCTTTTGAAAGATGGTGTGAAGGGAATTCTGCAGGAAATCTTTTAACTACCCCTTACTTCAAATACTTCTTCAAACTTTTCTTTATCTTCTCAAGTGCTTTGGCTCGATGACTCATCTTGGCTTTAATCGACCCATCAAGCTCACCAAAAGTTTTATTATATTTTGGAATTAAAAATAACGGGTCATAACCAAAACCATTCTTTCCACGCAAGCGCTCCGTAATGATTCCAGCGCAGCTGCCGCCGACAACATCGACAATCTTGTGGCCATCGACAAGGGCAGCAAAACAGCGGTAGCGCGCTTGACGTTTCTTCGCCGAAACACCTTTTAGCGATCGCAGTAACTTTGAATTATTTTTATTGTCGGTCGCGCCATCTCCTGAGAATCGGGCGGAATAAATACCGGGCTGATTTCCTAAGGCTTTGACCTCAAGACCAGAATCCTCGCCGAGGGTCAACTTCTTTGTAAACATCGCAATCGTGACGGCTTTCTTAATCGCGTTTTGACTAAAGGTCTTTCCATCCTCTTCGATTTCTGGCGCATCTGGATAATCGGCGAGCGATGTAATCTTTAAATCAAAATCTTTGAGCAGCTCTTTGATTTCTCTTAACTTGCCTTTATTTTTTGTCGCAACAATTAATTCTTTCATTATTAATTCCTCCTAAAAACGTCATCCCTGCTCCGTGTGTCATCCCCGCGAAAGCGGGGATCAAATAATAGTAAAAATCTTTTTAGATGCCCGTTTTCACAGGCATGACGTTCAACTAAGCTTTAAACCTTTCAAATTCTCTTTCTGGATTGTAATCAATTCTTTAATCCCTTTCTGAGCCAAATCGAGCAATCCATCCATTTGCTTTTTAGAAAATGGATCTTTCTCAGCGGTGCCTTGCACCTCAATAAATGCGCCCTTGCCAACCATGACCACATTCATGTCCATCTGAGCATTGGAATCTTCTTCGTAATTTAAATCCAACACTAACTGATCTTTATAAATGCCGACGCTAATAGCCGCCACATAATCGGTCAGTGGAATTTCTTTAATTAAACCTTGTTTTTTAATCTTCATGATCGCTAAGGCCAACGCAATAAAGCCGCCGGTAATAGAAGCCGTACGCGTGCCTCCATCAGCCTGGATAACATCACAATCAATTTTAATCGTTCGTTCGCCCAATTTCGTTGTATCAACAACGCCGCGCAGCGATCGTCCAACCAAACGTTGAATCTCCATCGTGCGACCTGAAGTCTTTTCGCGCTGAACTCGGGTATTCGTTGATCCCGGAAGCATTCCATATTCCGCCGTTACCCACCCCTTACCTTTACCTTTTAAAAAAGGCGGAACGCTCTCTTCAACCGTTGCCGTACAAATTACTTTGGTGTCGCCAAATTCAATAAGGCACGATCCCGCGGGATGCATAATATAGTCTTTAGTAACTTTTATTTTACGCAATTGATTTGGATTTCGATTATCGATTCGTTTCATTTACTTACCTTTCCTTTTATATTCAGCCGCGACGGTTGTCTCAATTCCTCCTCGAGGATTCATCACAATCTCAAGTTTAGCGTAGCGTGGTTTACAGGCTTTAGTAAAATCATCCAAGATGCGGTTAACTAAATGTTCATGGTAAATTCCGACATTACGATAAGCAACAAGATACATCTTAAACGACTTTAACTCGACACAATATTTTTGTGGTTTGTAATCAATCTTAATCACCGCAAAATCCGGCAATCCTGTTTTTGGACAAATGCAGGTCAGCTCATTTGTTTCCAAATGTACACTATAATTGCGATCTGGATATTGATTTTCCCAGACTTCAATTTCTGGCATCTTGAGCCTCCGAATGTGATCTTGTCGGTCTTCGTAAGATGATTTTTGTTTTGCCATTTTCATTTCCCTTCTATTGTCGTCATCCTGAACGAAGTGAAGGATCTCAGAACTCTTAAATACTTTGAGATCCTTCGGCCGTTGGCCTCAGGATGACAATAAATTATTATCTTAACTTCAAGAACTTGTGCATCTGTGGAATTATTCGCACGTTCTTTAATTTAGTTGAACATTCTTCCTCAAACTCCAAACATTTCTTAACGACGCCATTGTGCATATCAAAATAATTTGGCTGTAAGATAAAAAGAACATCGGGATCAATGCCTGAAACCAAATCAATGGCCTTGCTGACATCTTTCTTATGCGTTTGACTTGAGACAACTGCCTTAATAAAAACATCTTTCTTAAGGGCCGTCTTTAAAAACTTTTTGTGCTCGGACCAATAAGATTTTTGTTTGGTGGAACTCGGTAATTTAATGTCCATCGCGATAATGTCGATATCTTTAATCAGATCTTTAAGTTCATTTGGCAACGTTCCATTGGTGTCCAAGTAAACCTTTATCCGATTCTTCTTAAGCGCTGGCAAAAATTCTTTTAGAAACTCCGTCTGTAACAGTGGTTCGCCGCCGGTGATGCTCACCGAGTGGCTTCCCTGTCCAATGCTTTTTATCTCACGTAAAAGCTCTTCCACAGAATACTCTTTGTACTTTCCTGTCGTCTTTGCTGAATCGCCAATGGAATACGGCGTATCACACCAAACGCAGTGCATGTTACAGCCAAAGAACCGTACAAAAACCTGCGACACGCCGGCATATTTGCCTTCGCCTTGAATCGATCGAAATATCTCTAATATTTTTGCTTTCATAACTAGTTAAGATTAAGAAGAAGTGGATCAACAATGCCAAGAGTATCAAAACCCTTCTGCCGCAATGAACAGCTCTCACACTTGCCACAAGGCCGTGCACCGCCACGATAACATGACCATGTCAAATGATAGGGGACCTTTAACTCTAATCCCATCGCAATAATCTGCGCTTTTGTTTTATCGATAAGCGGTGTAATAATCTTTATCGGCTTTTTTTGAATCCCTGACTTTAATCCTTTGGCCAAAACTTTTTCATACGCCTTAAAAAAATCCGGTCGACAATCAGGATAACCAGAATAATCAATGGCATTTGCCCCGATAAAGACAGCGGATGCGCCAATGGCTTCAGAAAAAGAAACAGCAAAACTTAAGAAGATAATATTACGTGCCGGCACATAAGTTGATGGAATGTCATTGGCCTTAAATAATTTTCGATTCGGTAGCGGCATTTTCTTATTTAAGAGTGCTGATCCCTGCCACGGCAAAGAAATTTTCATCACCTCAAATGAACATTTCGCATTCTTAGCAATCTTTTTTGCCTGCTCAATTTCTTTATTATGCCGCTGACCATAATCAAAAACCAAACAATACGGATCAAATCCTTGCGTCTTGGCATAATAAAGTATGGTAGCGGAATCTAATCCGCCAGATAATAACACAATTGCTTTTTTCATATTTTATTCGTAGTAAACAACGCTGGCGCTTTCTGACTCCCACACCTGGACTTGTTTAATTGTAAGCGGGGCAATGACCTTGGCAAAATTCTGGTAGATGTATTTGGCAATATTTTCCGTCGTAGGATTATTATCTTTAAAATATGGCAGATCATTTAGACACACATGATCAATGGGCATTAAAAATTCTTTAAGCTGCTTTTTAAGAATGGCAAAATCCGCAACCATGCCGATAGAATCGAGGTGATTACTCTTAAGTGTGACCTCAATGGCCCACGTATGCCCATGCAAATCTTTGCATCGGCCTTGATAGCCTTTTAAATAATGAGCTGAGGCGATATCGCCTTTAATCGTGAGTTCGTACATGTTTTATCTTTCTCGTCATTCTGAGGCCGAAGGCCGAAGAATCTCAAAACACTTAAGCAATTCGTGGTTCCCCCCGGGCAAGCCCGGGGCACCACTTAAAAGCTTGAGCCGAAACGCATTCACCCCCGGGTAAACCCGGGGAGCTCTGGCCTTCGGCAGCCTTGAGATCCTTCGCTTGCGCTCAGGATGACGAAGCGTTACATCTTATGTTTTTCTACTTTTACTAAATCCTTAATCTCAAATCCCAAAAACTGTTTAGCAATCTTTTTAAACTCCTGCGGCTTGTCACTAACTAAAAATTTCGTTCGACCTTTTTTCTGATTCGCATTAATCTTTCCCAGAGCATTCAACACTCTTTTAACTTCGAGCGCGACCTCTTGCGCGGAATCAACCAGACTCACCTGCGCCCCCATCGATTTACTCAAAACTTTCTTAAGCAGCGGATAATGCGTACAACCTAAAATCAGTGTGTCGATCTTCTGCTTTTTAAAATCACCTAAATATTCATTCGCCACTCGAAGCGTCACATCTTTATCCATCCAACCTTCTTCAACCAAGGGAACAAACAGCGGACACGCCTGACTAAGGACCTTCAGTGATTTGTCATAATGATGAATCGTTTGTGGATATTTCTCGCTGGCAATCGTCGCCGGCGTGGCAATAACGCCTACGCGTTTATTCTTTGTTGTATCAACGGCCTTACGTGCGCCAGCATCAATAACGCCAATAACCGGAACAGAAAATCCTTTTTGCAAAATCGATAGCGCATAGCTCGAACAGGAATTGCACGCAACGACAATCATCTTCACTTTATATTTTAAAAGAATATTGGCATTCTCAATCGAGAAACGAATAATGGACTCCTTCGACTTGGTTCCATAGGGAACACGCGCGGTGTCTCCATAATAAATGATATCTTCATTCGGAAGCTGACGGATGAGTTCCTTAACAACCGTCAGGCCACCTAAGCCTGAATCAAAAACACCAATTGGATTTTTAGAATCATTTTCCATGAATGTAGCCTAAAATGCTCTGAGCAATTCCTTCCGCTAACTTTTGTCGATGAAGACCTGTCTTAAGCAGGCGCTCCTCCTGTAGATTGGTTAAATAACCAACCTCAATCAATATCGAAGGAATAAACGTATTTCTTAAAACATAAAAATGGGCGCGCTTAATCCCACCATTTCTAATCTTTGCTTCTCGACAAACATTTCTGCAGACGTGACTTGCAATCAACTTTGAATCAACCTGTTTATTGGCATATAACATATCATCCAGGATATTCTCCAAATCAACCTGGCCTTGCTTCATGGCTAAATTCCGAAACAACAGTTTGCTATTTACTCTGCGCTGCTCTTCATACTTTTCATTCGATTCAAGATCTTTCAGGACATAAACTTCCATGCCCTGTGTATTTCGATTTGGATTAGAATTAGCATGAATACTGACAAATAAATCCGCCTTTGATCGGCAGGCGATTTCTGTCCGTTCTTGCAAGGAAATAAAAACATCCTTGTTTCGCGTCATACGCACCTTAACCCCACGTTGTTCCAAAAGCTGTTTTACTCGGCGAGAGATATCCAAGACAATATCCTTTTCTCTTGTCCCGCGTTTACTCATGGCCCCCGGATCTTTGCCCCCATGCCCGGGATCAAGAATAACTTCTCTAACCTTTCGATATGAATCACGAAACTTAACCACCGGTTTAATTTTCTTTTGCTCGACAACTTTTATCTTAAAATCTGCAGGGACATAAATATTGCTTTGAATAATTTTAGCCGGTGAACTTAAAAAAACCTTGTCTTCACCAATCAAAACAAGATTGCTGCCAACCAACACTTTAACTTTTCCATTGTTAATATTTAAGGTTACTATTTGGCTGATGGAGTCCCACTGATAAAAAATATTCTTTTGTGAACAAAGATCCTTTAATAAAACATCCTGGGCTGAGGGGGTAATCGGTGGGGGAACAGTGGCACACCCGCTGATCAATCCTATAAATAAAAACAAAAAAAATCCAAGTTTAAATCTATTTTGTCGCATTTTCAAACCCTGTGAGTGGAGCTGGTGCTTTTTCCTTTAAAATAACTTTTGGTGTTAAGAAAACAACAATCTCCGTTTTGATCAATCGTTGGCCCTGATTTCTAAAAGCAAATCCGACAAAAGGCAAATCGCCTAAAAGAGGAATCTTTCGCGTCGATTCAACAACGATCTCTTTAAATAATCCTCCCATGGCAACCGTGGAACCTTCGGGAATCTTCATGATAATATCATTAACTTTAATTCCCGGATTTGGATCATTACTAACAAGTCGTGGCTTAATTTTTAAAGTAAAAGTATTATCAAAATTAATTGTCGGTCGTAGTAAAAACTTAACCCTCTCATCTTTTGTGGTGTCCGACTTTTGACGATCTTCCGGGGTCATTGATAGATCAATCGATTTAACAACAACCTCTAGGGGCTCGTTAACAGACACCGTCATTTGTGAATCAGAAACAATATTAGAAACCCCAACCGTGTCCAAGGCCCCCAACAAAACCTTATAATCTTCCTCGGAGACAATCCCGCAGCTTAAATGATGGTCACTGGATTTATTATTATGATCAAAGCCAGCAAACTCAGAACTTTGAAAATTAGCAACAATGGCTTCCCAATCAATGCCTTGCTGATGCTCTTCATTAAGCACGATCTGCAAAATCTTGGCTTGAATAATAATTTCCTTATTATCCTGATCTAAACTTTTGATTAACTTATCAACCTCTTTGATCTTAACCTGCGTATCCGTCACCACAATATTGTTAGAACGTTCGTCAAACTGAAGATGCCCAATATTCTTAGTTAAAATAGCTTGGATATTACTTACAACGTCGCTTCCTTTGATATTTTTTAAATTAAAAATCTCCGTGCTAAGCGGCGCATCCACTTCTTTTATCCATGCTTCCATGGCTTTAACTTTTTCAGGAACATCCATCAAAATAATAACGGTATTACGATCATTATAAATAACCTTTCCCGTTAAACTTTTCATCTGATTCAAATTCTCAATAACATCAATGACTTTTAAATTAAGAAGGGTTACCATTTTTGCTTGTATGCTTTGTCCAAATGAATAGCCTTTTTCTGATTCAAAATCCTTCGCCGTCATGACGAGAATATGGCCGTTGTCTTCTGTATAAGCTAAATCGTTGATATCAAGAATAATTTTTAAGGCATCATGAACATTAATATTTTTAAGATAAATTGTTAGGTTGCCAGCAATTTCATCCTTAGTCGTAATCGATAGACCACTTAATTCGCTAATTAACTTTAGCGCATCATGAATATCCATATCATTAACATCAAAAACATCAATAATATCACTATGAGATTTCGTCTGATCAGTGGGTTGATCGGTGGGAAAAACTGAATTGGTTACTAAGGAATCTTCTTGGGGTGTTATCTCTTTCTCAACCGAATCCAAGGCATTTTCAATCGTAGAATTATAATCGGCTGGCTGCTCCGCTGCCGCGGGAGCCCCAGGAAAACCAATGAAGACAATTGAAAAACAAAAAAGGAATGAAAGGAGAAACTTTTGCATCTGCAGGGCCATTTTTGATCGATCCGCTCTAAAAGTGAGTAATAAAGTTGCCATATTCTCATATATTTAATTTGGGCTGTCAAGGCATTTTCCCTGACCAATAACTATAAATTAGTTATGTTATTAGTAATAATAGATTAAATAATGTCAATGCGGCACTGGTTTTCCTTAATCTTAATTCTTGTAACCAGTACTGCATTGACCTTTCTATTAGAAAGAACCAGGGCAGTATTGACTTCCAAAATTTTATGTTAAAGGAATGTCAATGCGGGTTTGGAAGGGATTGTTTTCGTTTCTTAAGCTTTTGAATCTTATCTAATTGATCTTGTTTCATCTCTTTGGAAAGATCCATTGCTGCAATTTTGCGGCGAATCTCCAATGATTCTTTGTCGCGACCCAATCGAAACAAAATCTCTGCTTTCGTATCTAAATAGGCAATATTAGACGCATCAAACGACAACGCCGTATCAATTAGACTTAACGCTTCATCTAAATTCTTATTTTCTAAGGCATATTGCCAGGCCAAATCGTTATACGCATCAGCTAAATCCGGCTCTTTTTTAATACTCTCCTTAAGAAGAATTATTTTCGTTTTTGCGTCAAGAGAAGGATAGTACGCCTGATATTTTAGATAAGCCGGATTAGCAAAAACAATCATGAAAAATGGAATAACGGTAACACCCGTGTTGTAAACATAGTGAGTAATGACACTCGAAAGTGTTGTTCCTGTCCACGCCCGTAGAAGCGTTAAAACAAAACCTAAAATCGTAATCATTCCAATGGCGAGCCAATCGCCCCAATATTGTCCAACGTGCAAAAAAGCAAAGCTTAAAGCAATAAAACAAATCGCAAACATTCTGCCTTTAACTTCACTGATGACACGAAAGAAATATCCTCGGAAAATAACTTCTTCAACAAAAGGCGCCATTCCAAGCGCCAGCAAGAAAAACAACATGATCGCCCAGGCCGATTGAGCGGTATTTAAAATATCTCCTAACGGGGTATCAGGTTGAATTTGTCGATCGGTTATGAGCTTGGCGGAAAGATAGGCAAAGAATAATCCAAGCAAAATGGGGATAATGATAACTTTGAAAACAGATTGATTTCCTCTTTTTAATCCAATCCTCGTTAGAAAATCTTGATTAGAAAATCGCCTCGAAGCAGAAAAAACCAGAAAGAAAATGATCGAAGAAGAAAAAATTGCTGAAATAATAAGATTTCCAATCTCCAGTTGCGAGGACAACCATATGGGCAATATTTGCCGCAAAATAAATCCAATCGCCGCCATGCTATATAACCAGATAATAACCAAACCCTGCGCATCAGAAGATAAATAAAACTTATAGAGACTCTCATCTCCTTCAAGCAATCTAGTCAATCGATCTCGTCGAACAATGTATAAAGGAATAACAAATCCAAAAATAAAAAGCGATCCAGCAACCCAGCTTCCTGAAGGGATAATAACAGTAAGAGCCAGAACAACGACCGTAACATTAAACATCCAATTTGGCGCAGCAAAGGTCTGATCAAACAAAACCTTGTTTTGTTTCTTAAACATCCTGATATCAAAATAAATCAGCACCATCAAAATAATTAACACAGTAAAGGACACAACCTATCTCCCTATTCTTCTTTTCTTAATTTAGCGATAAAAAATCCGTCCATGATTTGCGTCGGCAAAAGGCGAACACACGAAGAAACCACATCACGATAGACCTTGCCTTTCCACTGTTTTATCGCCGGATATGTTTCTATACCGTTTAGTTCAACGGGGTAAATCGTAAACCGTTCTTTCGTCTTTCTAAGAAACCAATCAACAACTCCTTCATTTTCTTCTGGTGCAAATGTACACGTTGAATAAACTAGAATTCCGTTTGGCTTTAATAATCGGCTGGCGCTTAAGAGTAACCCCCTTTGCTTCTGGACCATCTCTTTAATTTTGCGCAAACTCCAAAATCCGAAAGATTTCTTATCCGCCAGATGAAATCTTCCCTCCGAGCTGCACGGCGCATCAACCAAAATTCGATCAAACAATTCTGAATCTTTATATCGTCGGCCATCCATCATTTTTAGTTTTGTATTTGTAACGCCCAAAAGCGAAAGAACCGATTTTAATCGATAATAACGGTCTTTAATATGCTCGACCGCGATGATTTCTCCTTCGTTATTCATCATCGCAGCAATTTGGCTGGTCTTACTTCCCGGGGCCGCACACAAATCCAAAACACGCTCACCCGGCTGAGGATTTAAGACAACTGGAACAAGCATGCTCGAGGATGCCTGCTGATAAATCTTTCCCTCTTTGATAAGGTCCATTTCCCAAAGCTGTTCCTTAGAAATGTTTTCCAAAATCAAAGCGTCATCACACCATGGCAATAAACGGAATTCAATATTGCGCTCTTTAAAGGTTTGACAAATTTGATTGCGATCATCCTTTAATTTATTGACACGGATACTGATGGGGCGCGCCGAAGAAAAACTTCGCAAAACAGAATCCAACTGCGCCGATGGAACAATTTCTTTTAATCGTTCTAAGAATAATGATGGTAATTGCACCGATGTAGACATAATCGCGACTTAGTTATTGCGCATTATAAGTGGCACGAGCCAAGGCCTCGTTTATGAAGATATTTTTGATGATACTCTTCAGCGCGATAAAATGTTGAGGCAGGTTTAATTTCGGTAACAATCTTACTCTTATAACGGCCACTTTTTTCTAAACTCTCTTTAGATTTTTGGGCGGCAACTTCTTGCTCCGGCGTATGAAAGAATATCGCGGAACGATATTGTGTGCCGACATCCGGTCCCTGGCGATTGAGCGTCATTGGATTATGGTTACTCCAAAAAACATTTAAAAGCTCGTCATAAGAAATTTCTGACGGATCATACGTAATCTGCAAAACCTCCGCATGGCCTGTTGTCCCCGTACAAACATCTTGATACGTTGGGTCAGGAAAATTTCCGCCAGCATAACCAACAGCTGTTTCTTTAACCCCCTTAAGTGTCCGAAACGTCTCCTCCACGCCCCAAAAGCATCCCGCGCCAAAAGTCGCTAACTGTAAATTATTTTTCATAACGTTATCTCCTACCCTTTTTTTCAAAATAATTCTGATGGTATTCTTCCGCTTTATAGAATTCTTGCGCAGGAAGAATTTGAGTCACAATTGGTCTCTTATACTTACCAGAACTTTCTAATTTCTCCTTCGATGCTTTCGCCAACTTTTCCTGCTCAGGCGTATGATAAAAAATAACGCTGCGATACTGTTCACCAACATCCGGCCCCTGCTTATTTAAAGTCGTTGGATCATGACTCGTCCAGAAAACATCTAAAAGCTGTTCATAAGAAATAACCGTTGGGTCGTAAATTATATCAATGGATTCAGCATGGCCTGTGTTAGTATAACAAACTTTTTCATAGGTTGGATTTTCCACTGTTCCACCGGCATATCCAACCATTGTTGAAACAACTCCTTTAAGCTTACGATAAACATCTTGGGTATGCCAGAAGCAGCCTTCGGCGAAGGTCGCTTTTTCTAACTTTTTTTCTTCTGCCTGCGCTTGCGATAGAACATTTCCAAAACTTACAACAAACCCAATCATCAAAAACCATACCAAACGTTTTAGTTTCATTTCTTTTCTCCTCACAGATTATTCATCTCGATGAACGGTCGTTAATGCAAATGCTGGAAGACAAACAGCAACATAATCCGCTCCATCGGGATGAGGAGAACTATACTGAACCCATTCCCCTTTGGAAACAATAATAGCCTGACCAGCTTTAACTTCAAAGG
Source organism: Candidatus Omnitrophota bacterium (assembly GCA_023247445.1). Classification (GTDB taxonomy): domain Bacteria; phylum Omnitrophota; class Gorgyraeia; order Zapsychrales; family Zapsychraceae; genus JAHFGL01. The sequence goes on from JAHFGL010000046.1 coordinate 11,419, forward strand.
CCTCTGATTTCGTTTTGACGCGAAGGCTTCCCTTTAGAACAACCGTATATTCATCAAACTCCGGCGTCTGGCCCGGCTCAATCCATCCTCCCGGACTACGCATATGGGCAATACTAATCGCCTCTGTTTTAGAATTAACTCGGCCGATAAATTCTTCAATAACCTTTGGTTTATTTCCTGCGGCCTTGATACGTGTTGGTTCTTCAATAAATTTAATCATGTGTCTCCCGCCTTTCATTATTTTTGTATGGCGAGGTCCGCCTTTGGCGAGATCTCGCCGATACATTGTATCGGTGGACTCGCCAACTTTTCATATTAAAAGTTGGCGGCCTTTATTTTTCTAGATTTACTTTTGTCGCAATCTCTGGATGTCGTCCAAAAAATTTTGTGGCGGCCGCGGGATCCCGTGGCCCTAAGTCTCGATATAGTTTAATCGCTTCTTGCTCATCTCCCATACTCCAATAAATCCAAGCTAAATGACTTTGGGCAGCAATTGAAGCCGGCTTAATCGCCAAGGCCTTTTTTAAGTATTCAATAGCCTTTTGATTATACCTTCCAACATAGCGCGCCGAATAAATATAAACAAGAAATTCAAAATCGCGATCGATGTTAAGTCCTTGTTCTAATTCTTCCATACTTTCCAACTGATCCCAATTCCAAACAAGGCTAGAATTAATTTCCTTCTTGGCACTTAACCATTTTACAATTTCCAGTGCAATCAACGATTGCCCCTTAATCGTCGGATGAATTTGGTCAAGAATCAAATCACTATCAACCATTCCATACGCCGAATACTGATCAAACAATTCTTGTGTCTTTACCACATGGACAGCGGAAAGATTCTGTGCCGCCAATTGATCATAAAACTGATTGACCACACCTGGAGCCCGAATAGGAAAACGATCTTTCTCATTCGCCAGAAAATAATATTTCTTGGCCAACTCATAATCACTTAGTTGCTCAAAACATTCTCCGAGTCGAAAATACGTTAGCGCATATTCAGGATCAACTTCTAATGATTGTTTATATGAGATCACGGCCTGCGCAAAATTCTTATTTTTAAACTGCTCTTCTGCTGTTTCATAATATTTATTCCATGACATCAATTGATCATCAGTCAAAGTTTTCGCGTGAACCGATTCAAAAGGCTCATATTCTTTATATTTCGCCGCACCTTCCAGAAAAATGACTGGGATATGATTTTTTTGAGCAACGTTAATAATCATTTTAACATTATTTTCCCAATGAGCTTGAACACGGCCAAAATCATCGCCCTTTGGCTCTAGCAAATCTGTATTTTTGTTATGAGGCGCGCGCGTTCGCTCATCAAACCACTCCATGGCGCTATCCCGACTCATTTGCTTATCTTTCTTACGTTTCATTTTAATCTTAATGTACATCCGCTTTACAGCCGAGACAAAACAACTTTTCTTTAATAGCATCTCAAAAAAATCGCTCATTCTCACCGACAAAGACTTCGGATTTAAAATCAACTGACGATTTTCAAGTTCAATAAAATCATTATGAACTGTATAAAAAATAACCAAATCAGGTTTATAAGCAATCGTATCAAAGAACGCTTGAGAAATATAGTCGCTCGATGCGCCACAGCGTCCGAGATTAACAACCTTTACATGCTTGGCTTGCTGCGGACCAATAAGGTTCCCTAAATAAAGCTCAACCCATTTACCAATCGTCGATTTTGGAAAAAGATGATTGCCGTGCATGGTTGATTCCCCAAACATCAAGACACGATACTCTCCTTTTGGTTTTTGAGCCGTTAGCCCTTCCTCCATGATTCGTTGTTCAATATAATGAGCAGCCCCAGGCACGGTAAAAAATCGCGCAACACTCTCAAGTGTTATAAAAAAAATAACGCAGATAATAAAACTAAAAATAAGATTTTTATTCATCAATGAATATCTTCTATTTAGCTGATTTGTTGACGCGGACAAAATCAATAAAACCTTGGGCAGGATCGAGTGAGGTCAAGCGAACCCGAACTTTTTGACCGACATCAAGGCCTTCTTCGCCATGAATAATCCGGCCTTCAGCAGGAGGATGAATCAGCCGTACATAGGTTCCTTTAATTGAGGCTCCCGTTATGATCCCCTCAAAAGTTTCGCCAACACGTTCACTTAAAAGAACCGCAGCCTCAACTTTACGCATAAAACGTTCAACTTTTTTGGAAGCCTGATCACGATCGCTACACCATCCAGCAATATCTCTTAATTCATTCTTTGTATACGGAGTCGCGGCTTGGGCCAAGACACTTTTAATCAGACGCTGAATCACTAAATCGACATACCGTCTGTTGGGGGCTGTTGAGTGGGTGTAATCTAAGACCGCCAATCCAAAATGTCCGTGACTGGCGACCCCTGGATAAACAATCGTATATTCGCCGCGGCCTAATAATTTCACAACCGTAAGAGAAAGATCCGGAAAATGATTTGGATCAATAGCTTTTTGATGCATTAAAAAATCCGCCAAGGCTCCAGAATCTGGTTCAATGGGTAAACTTCCACCTAAAGATTTAGCTAGATCAACAATGCGCATCCAACGCTCAGGTGTTCGCACAATACGCTGGATCATCGGTGTATTTTTGCTCATTAAAAATCCAACCATGGTTTGGTTAGCGGCTACCATAAAATTTTCAATGATTAAATTAGCGCGGGTCAAATGCCGTATTTTTAAATCAATGACGGTGTCATTTTCAATAACAGCCTTGGCCTCAATCATGGCTAACTCAATAGCTCCATTTTTCCGTCGTAGTTCAAGCAAACGGCTGGCCGCCTCATCTTGCAATTGAATCTGCTCTTTTAACCCGCTTAGGCTAGCTATCTTTGCTGGCATAGGACCTCGTCCTTCTAACCAATCGCCAACTTCTTCGTAAACTAATTTTGCATAATTATGAATAATTGCCCGATAAACATCTCCGCCATGAATTGTTCCATCAACGCTAACTAAATATTCAATCACAATAGCCAAACGATCTTCTCCTTCTTTAAGGGAAGAAAGATCATGCGACAAAGGTGTTGGCAACATATGAAACGTTTCGATCCCCATATAAACCGAGGTCGCATTGTTGGAAACATGTTTATCGGTCAAAGAATCTTTGGGGACAAAATAATCAACGTCGGCAATGGCAACGCGGACATGAATTTCTCCATTATCACGCTTTTGACAAAACTCAACTTGATCAAGATCTAATGAATCATGATTATCAATAGAAGACCAAAGAAAAGATCGTAAATCTTTAATTGCAGGATCGTCCTTCATGGGAAACGAAGGCGTTGTGGCGGCTTTGACTTGC
>JAHFGL010000047.1 GCA_023247445.1 Candidatus Omnitrophota bacterium
CGATGGGCAATCAATTAAGCTCCATTTAGGATGCGGCACCAAGAAAATTCCTGGATGGATTAATATTGATTCGGTCAAGGCCTGCCAACCCGATCTTGTCCACGACATCAGCAAACCTCTTCCTTATAAAACCTTAAGCGTTGATGAAGTTTTGGCCGAAGATCTTTTGGAACATTTCGACAAATATGTCCGTTTTGTGGTGTTTTATGAATGGGTTCGGGTTTTAAAAGTCGGCGGACTTGTGACCATTCAGGTCCCAAACTTTAAGAAAATTCTTTTCAAATATTTTAAGTTTGGCTATGATAGCTTTGTTGATTTTATTTTTGGCGAAAATCTTTGGCAGTCAAAGATTTATATCGGACACTTTGGTAATCATAAATGGGGGTATTCCGACAAGACTTTGAAAGAGTTTGTTGCTTACTTTGGCATCGAAACAATTTCCCTTGAGCAGAAAGGGCTGAACCTTAGACTGCTTGGCAAAAAAACAAAACATGTTACAATTGAAGACTTAGATCAAATAAAAATTCCTTCTCATGCCAATAAGTTTGGCGATGGCGAGGCGACTGTAAATTTCAAATTCGCTAGAGAGAAAATCAGAAAATTTCAAAATGAATGACGAAAATAAAGTATTAATTTTTGATACAACCTTGCGCGATGGCGAGCAGGCCCCTGGTGCGAGCATGAACGAAAAAGAAAAGCTCGAGATCGCCTTTGCTTTGGAGCGTTTAAAGGTTGATATTATTGAGGCGGGATTTCCTGTCATCTCCAAAGGAGATTTTGATTCAGTCAAAGCCGTCGCTGAAAATATCAAAGATTCGATTGTTTGTGGGCTGGCGCGATGTGTGAAAAAGGACATTGATGCCGCCGCCGATTCATTAAAGTCAGCCAACCGAAAACGGATTCATGTCTTTTTGGCCACCTCAAAAATTCATATGCAGCACAAATTAAAAAAGACGCCGGATGAAATTTTGCAGATGGCCATTGAAGCGGTCGCGTATGCGCGAAATCGCGTCGAAGATGTTGAGTTTTCTGCGGAAGATGCCTCGCGTTCAGAAAAAGAATTTTTGTATCGTGTTATCGAAGCCGTAATAAAAGCCGGTGCGACAACGGTTAATATTCCAGACACCGTTGGTTACGGCATGCCCATCGAATATGGAAAATTAATTGCGGATATTAAAAGTAATGTTTCTAATATAAATAAGGCCATCATCTCCGTTCATTGTCATGATGATTTAGGTGTCGCGGTGGCTAATTCATTGGCCGCCGTGCGTAATGGCGCCCGGCAGGTTGAGTGTACGATTAACGGAATTGGGGAGCGCGCGGGTAATGCCTCGATGGAAGAGATTGTGATGGCGCTTCGCACACGTCAGGATGTTTATGGATGCACGACGAATATTCATACGCCAGATGTCTGCCGCGTTTCGCGATTAGTGAGTAAATATACGGGCTTTGCGGTTGCGCCAAATAAAGCGATTGTTGGCGCCAATGCCTTTCGTCACGAAGCAGGAATTCATCAAGATGGAATGCTTAAAGAACGTTCGACCTATGAAATCATGCGCCCGGAAGATGTTGGCTTTATGGAAACGGGATTGGTGCTCGGAAAGCACTCTGGCCGTCATGCGTTAAAGGATCGGTTGAAAGGTTTGGGCATCGAGTTAAATGATCAAGAGTTAGATAAAGCCTTTAATCGTTTTAAAGATATTGCTGATAAAAAGAAACATGTTTTCGATGAGGATTTATTGGTCATCGTCGAAGATGACACGAAGGCGTTTGAACGGACCTGGGAATTGGTCAGTTTAAAATCAATTAGTGGAACGAAAATTAAAACTAAAGTCGATGTTGTTTTAAAATCGAAGGGCAAGATTTTTAAGAAAAGCTCAACCGGCGATGGCCCAGTTGATGCCTGCTATAAAGCTATTGATTCGATCACAAAGAATAAAGGTGAGCTCTTAGATTATTCCATTCAATCGGTGACCCAAGGTCAAGATGCGATGGGAGAGGTTACTGTTAAGGTTAAAATCGACGGAAAAAGTGTTATTGCGCATGGGACAAGTACCGATATTTTAGAAGCATCTGCCAAAGCCTACATCAATGCAGTCAACAAAGTAATCTCACAACAATCTACCCTTAAGAAATAATGGAAGACTCGCAAGCAACCTACGGCATCATTGGTTATCCCGTCTCTCACAGTTTATCCCCACTTATGCATAATGCGGCTTTTAAGGCGTTGAAGGTCGATGCCAGTTACAAACTTTTTCCTTTACGCGAAGAAGAGCTTGATAGTTTTTTTGCTAAATTAAAAGAGAAGGCTAGTCCAATCTTTGGTTTAAATGTCACGGTTCCGTATAAAGAACGCGTGGTCAAATACATTGATAATCTTTCGCCGCTTGCTCAGAAAATTATGGCGGTTAATACGATTGTGATTACCCCCGAGCGTAGCATCATTGGTTACAATACCGACGCGCCAGGATTTATGGCGCATTTGACAGAATTAAAATTTAATTTTGCCGATAAGCGTATCGCGATTTTAGGAGCCGGCGGCTCAGCGCGCGCTATTTTAGCAACACTTTGTTTAATCCCCGAGCGGCCGCAATCGATTAAAATTTATAATCGTACAGGATCGCGGACTGAAGTATTGTTAAATGATTTGGGTGAACGCATCGACATGAGCATGGTTGAACCGGTTAGTAGCGTCGAAGATTTAAATGTTGAACTGGCGGACCTTCTAATTAATACAACATCTCTTGGGTTAAAAGATGATGATGATTCTTTAATTGAGGCGGAGATGTTTCATCCGGATTTGTTGGTCTACGATCTTATTTATAATCCAAAAGAAACAAAGTTACTCAAGATGGCCAAACGAAAAGGTGCTAAAGTTGCCAATGGGTTAGGGATGCTCTATTATCAAGGCATTTTATCTTTTCAGCATTGGGCGAATATGGAATTAGATCAAAAGATTAAAAAGAAGATGAGAGATGCAATTGAAAAGGCTGTCATATGATTGAATTAATTTTCTTTGTATTTGGCTCTATCGTCGGCAGTTTTCTAAATGTCTGCATCGTACGCATGCCTTTGGAAACGTCTATTGTTTTTCCAGGATCGCATTGCATTAAATGCCAAAAATCTTTGGCCTGGCACGACAATGTGCCCCTGATTAGTTACGTTGCGCTAGGAGGCAAATGCCGATATTGTAAAGCCCCATTTTCTAGTCGCTATTTTTTTGTGGAGCTGATCACGGCCATTACCTTCGTTTTGTTTTATAAATATTATGGGCTAAATATTCTTATCATCCCGTATCTTTTCATGACCTGCTGTTTTATTGTTGCCACGTTTGTTGATTTTGAACATCGCATTATTCCAGATGAAGTAAGCGTTGGGGGCATGGTTTTTGGACTCATTTTTAGCTTATTAATTCCTCAAATGCACCACATTGAACTAAGCTCTGGGGCTTGGTGGATCGTTCATTTAAAATCATTGGGATTATCTTTGCTAGGGGTTTTAATCGGTGGTGGATCTATCTATGCGATGGGAATTCTAGGAGATTTTCTCTTTAAAAAAGAATCCATGGGGGGAGGGGATGTAAAACTTCTCGCGATGGTGGGTGCATTCTTAGGTTGGAAATTAGCGATCCTGACATTTTTTGTTGCTCCATTTTTTGGAGCGGTCTTCGGTATTATCGAAAAAATTCGTACAAAAGATACCACCATTGCTTATGGCCCGTTTCTTGTTTTAGGTGCGCTGATTAGTCTTTTCTTTGGAGACCATTTGATTCTTTGGATTATGAGCGGCTATCAGCTGTATTGACATGTTTATGGTTAGATGTTAGGCTTTATCCGCAAAACAAAATATCCCCCCGAGATTCCCCCAATAACAGTTGCTTCAATCAATCTCATTATGTTAGAATTCGACCATGTTTAATTCAAAGAAAAATAAAAATATTGTTTTTATTGGTTTTATGGGCTCAGGTAAATCGAGCACATCCAAATGTTTAGCGAAACTTTTAAAGCGTAAGGTTTTATCGACGGATCAGATGATTGTGGCGCAAGAAAAAAAGACAATTGCTAAAATATTCAAGAAAGAAGGAGAGCCCTATTTCCGAGAATTAGAAAAGAAAATGGTGGCCAAAATTTTTCAGAAAGAAAACATTATCGTTGATTGTGGCGGAGGGGTTGTTTTAAATCCTGATAATATCAAGCATCTTAAGAAAAATGGAATTTTAATATATTTATACACATCGCCAGCGTGGATTTATAAGCGTATTATGACAAATAAAAAGCGGCCTTTGCTTAATGTTAAAAATCCGCTGGTCAAGATTAAACAACTTTTAAAAGATAGACAATTTTTATACCGGCAAGCGGATCATGCGATTGATACTGATGGTAAAACACCCGAAGAGGTTGCCTTGAAAGTTAGGGAGTTACTTAAATTATGACAGAAATGGAAGCGTTGTTAGTTTTAAATGCGGTGAACGGTCTTGGGAATGTGGGGATTAAAAATTTGATGGCTCGATATGGATCTGCCGCCGAAGTTTTATCACTGAGTGAATCGGATTTACTGCAGGAAGCGATCGTTGCCCCGAAGATCATCCAAAATATTTTAAATTTTCCTAAAGACAAATTCCTAAAATGTGAATATAATCTGATCACCCAAAAGCAAATTCGCGTCATTAGCTGTTGGGAAGACGGATATCCAAAGAATTTGTTTGAAACGGTAGATTGTCCAGTTGTTCTTTATATTAAAGGGAAGTTGCCGCAAGATGATAATTTAGCTTTGGGGATCGTTGGCTCGCGTAAGGCGTCTTTTTATGGTCAAACGATCGCGGAACAATTTGCCACGCGTTTGGCGGAACTTGGGATAACCATTGTTTCCGGAATGGCGCGTGGGATTGATACCGCAGCGCATAAAGGAACGCTCAAAGCCAAGGGAACAACGATCGCGGTTTTAGGTTGCGGGTTAAATCATATTTATCCGCCGGAGAATAAAAAGCTCTTTGATGAAATTAGCCAGACCGGCGCGGTTATCTCGGAATTTTCGATGACAATGGAACCCTTTGCCTTTAATTTTCCACGGCGTAATCGTATTATCAGTGGCCTGTCGATGGGGGTCATTGTCGTTGAGGCAGCGGCGCGAAGTGGAGCGCTTATTACCGCGGATTGCGCGCTTGAACAAGGCCGCGAAGTTTATGCGGTTCCTGGAAAGATTGATAATCCCAGCGCACAAGGGGTTAATAATTTAATCAAACAAGGCGCTAAATTGGTTATGTCGATTGAGGATATTTTAGAAGATTTAAAACCGCAATTAGATATTTATATAGAGAAGAAACCTTTAGTTGATGAGGTCTCGCGCGTTACGGAAGATATTAATCAAACATTTAATTTAACTGCGATGGAAAAACAAATTTTAGATTCTTTAAGCGACCGACCGATTCATATTGATGAGCTGATGAATTCTTCAGAAGGCGTTGGTTCATCTATGTCATCAGTGTTGTTAAGATTGGAAATGAAAAAATTAGTTAAGCAAATGCCGGGAAAAATGTTTATTCGTTCTTAAAAGGGTCAAGGGTCAGGTAGCAAGGGGCAAGAAAGTGTGCAATATCGGAGGGTTAGGTTATGGATGGTGGATTTAAAGGATTAATTGTTTGGCAAAAGGCATACGGTTTAGCATTAGATATCTATAAAAGAACAAAAGAGTTTCCAAAAAATGAACAATATGGTTTAATTTCGCAAATACGACGAGCATCAATTTCTGTGAGCGCCAATATAGCAGAAGGATATGAGAGGCGTCATCGTAAAGAATATATTCATTATTTAAGCATAGCCAAAGGATCGTTATCAGAAGTAGAAACATATTTACTATTTTCAAAGGATTTAGGTTATACACAACATCAAGAATTTAATGATTTAGAGAATAAACGTCAAGAAGTTGGCAGGCTTTTAAATGGATTAATACGATCTTTAGTCCCTTGACCCCTGCCCCTTGTCCCTTTATAAATAGGTAATCTTTATGTCAAAAGCCATTGTCATCGTTGAATCTCCCGCGAAAGTAAAAACCATAAATAAGATTCTTGGAAATAAATTTAAAGTTGTCTCTTCCATGGGACATTTGATTGATTTGCCAAAATCGACACTTGGCGTTGATGTTGACAATGGATTTGCCCCTAAATTTATTGTTGTCCGCAGTAAACAGCGTGTGCTCACACAGTTAAAAAAAGATGCGAAAGATGCCAAGGAAATTTACTTTGCAACAGACCCTGACCGTGAAGGAGAGGCGATTGGGTGGAATTTAAGTCAGGCCATCGGCGAGGGCAAAAAGATTTATCGCGTGACTTTTCAGGAAATTACAAAAGAAGCAGTATTAAAAGCCTTCGAACATCCACGTAAATTTGATACCAAAAAGATTGATGCGCAAGTGGCCCGCCGAATTTTAGATCGTATTGTGGGTTACATGATTAGTCCGATTCTTTGGAAAAAAGTTGGATCGCGCTTAAGTGCCGGGCGTGTCCAGTCGGTTGCGCTGCGTTTAATTGTTGAGCGTGAACGTGCCATTAGAAGTTTTAATCCTGTCGAATATTGGCAAATCGCTGCTGATCTTCAAAAGAAAGGTTCCCCAGATATTCTTGCCGCGTCGTTAGAAAAGATCAGTGGCGAAAAATTTGAATTAAATTCAAAAGATCAAACAGACGGTATTGTTGCCGAAATTAAAAAAGAGAAATTTGTTGTCACCAATGTCTCGCAGCGTGAAGTAAAGCGTAATCCCAGCCCACCGTTTATAACGAGTACTTTGCAACAAGAGGCGTTTAATAAACTCAAATTTAATGCCAATAAGACCATGATGTTTGCCCAGCAGTTGTATGAAGGGATTGAGTTAGGCGATGGAGAAACAACAGGGCTTATTACGTACATGAGAACAGATTCGGTTAATATCTCCCAAGAGGCGATTACGAAAGTCAGAGAATTTATTAAGAAAAGTTTTGGTGCCCAATATTTGCCGGAGCAGCCCAATGTCTATAAATCAAAAAAGAGTGCGCAGGAAGCGCACGAGGCGATTCGCCCGTCAGATGTCACTCGCCGACCGCAAGATGTAAGAAAATTTTTAGATGATGATCAATATAAGCTTTATGAGCTTATTTGGAATAGATTTATCAGTTGCCAAATGATGCCGGCCATTTTTCAATATAAAAAGGTAGAGATTACAGCTGGTCAATTTCAGTTTGGGGCGGCGGGCTCAACACTTATTTTTGATGGATGCTTAAAGCTTGTTAAAGATGAGGAAGAAGAAGCCGCGAGTGTTGATTTTTCTAAATATAATAAAGAGGATTCGCTAAATCTTGTTGATCTAAAACCAACACAACATTTTACTAAACCTCCGCCGCGATATTCTGATGCGAGTCTTGTAAAGGCCCTGGAAGAAGATGGTATTGGCCGCCCGAGCACGTATGCCTCAATTATCCAAACGGTTGTTTTACGTAATTATGTCATTCGTGATAAAGGATACTTAGGTCCGACAGAACTAGGGATAAAGATTTGTGATTTGTTAGTGGAATATTTTAAGAAGATTATGGACATTGGTTTTACCGCGCAAATGGAAGAGAGTCTAGATTTGGTTGAAGAAGGAGATCTCAAATATCCAAAACTTCTCGCGGAATTTTATATTCCATTTAAAGAAGAGTTGGATCATGCGCAGGAAAATATTGTTAAAACGGAGAATTTTGTCGATAAAGTATGTCCGCAGTGTAATCGGCAGATGGTTATCAAATGGGGCCGACGAGGAAAATTTTTAAGTTGCTCTGGCTTTCCCGAGTGCAAATTTGCCCAGCCGTTTACAACGGGTATCAAGTGTACAGAACAAAACTGCACTGGCGAGTTGGTTGAACGGCGATCTTCCCGCGGAACTTTTTATGGGTGCAGTCGATATCCTGAATGTAAATTTGTTTCCAAGGAATTACCTGAAGTAGGGTCAAGTAGCAAGTAGCAAGGGTCAAAGAGGGTTTATTTTTTGACCATGCCCCTTGACCCATGCCCCTTGTCCCTAAAATGAACAGATACCTCGACAAATTTTTTACCTACCTTGAAATTGAAAAGAATTATTCCCAGCACACACTGCTTAATTATCGACTCGATTTAGAGGAATTTTTTAAGTTTGCCCCTGTTACTGTTGATCAAGTTGACTATTTATTATTACGACGATATTTGGCACAGCTAAGAACCCACAACTATCGTCCGCGGACACTCGCCCGAAAACTTTCGTCCTTACGCAGTTTTTTTAAATTTCTCCATCGTGAAAATATTGTAAAGAATAATCCTGCGGTTTTACTTATGTCGCCAAAGCTCGACAAGAAATTGCCTAATTTTTTATCGGAAGAGGAGATGGGCAAGTTTATTGAATCTCCGGATTTAGAATTAAAATTAGGTAAACGTAATCGGGCAATCTTAGAGACGCTTTACAGCACGGGCATTCGTGTTAGCGAATTGGTGGGGTTAAATATAGAAAACGTCGATATTATTGGCAACATTATGAAGGTTGCTGGTAAGGGGAAGAAGGAGCGATTGGTTCCCATTGGCAATAAAGCTATTGAGGCTATAAAAGATTATTTGGATAATCGTAAACAAAAATCGAACATACTTTTTTTGAATAAGAATGGAACGAGGTTGTCAGCTCGCGGTGTTTGTGATTTGACCCATAAATATATAAAGATAATTAGCGAAACTAAACATGTTTCTCCGCACGTCTTGCGACATTCCTTTGCAACGCACTTACTTAATCGCGGGGCAGATTTGCGTTCAGTCCAAGAACTCTTAGGGCATGCGAATCTTTCAACAACTCAGATTTATACCCACGTTACCACAGACCGCTTGAAAAAAGTTTATGACCAAGCCCATCCCCGGGCGTAATCTTTCCAAAGATTAAATTCAAATAAAAAAAGTTCATATTAATAATAAGATTATATATACTATAATGTTTTATATATTCTAGACAGAGGACTTCAATTGTTTATTGTTTACGACCTTATATTTATCATTTTTGCCATTCTTTATATCCCCTACCTTACGATTAGACGTAAGTGGCACAGAGGGTTTTGTGTGCGTTTTGGTTTTATTCCCAAAGAAACGATCAAATTGTTATCGGCCAAGAAAAATATCTGGATACACGCGGTTAGTGTCGGTGAGGTATTGGCCATTGTTGATTTAATCGAAAAATTAAAGAAGAAATTCCCCAATTACCAAATCGTTTGTTCCACAGTGACAAAGACTGGATACAAGATTGCGTCTGAGCGTCTAGCGTCTTTAGGCGTTGTGATTTTTGCCCCGCTGGATTTTAGCTGGATTATACGAACATTTGTCAGGGCCATCAATCCTCAAATCTATATCGCTGCTGAAACGGAAATTTGGCCGAATTTATATACATATTTATCCAGAAAAGGGATCCCGATTGTTCAAGTCAATGGCCGTATTTCTGATAAAGCTTTCAAAGGATATCAAAAAGTAAAGTGGTTAACACGGCGGGTTCTTGGATCGGTTAATGTGTTTTGTGTGCAAAGCGATTTGGATCAAGAGCGCGTGATTGCTCTTGGAGCTGATCCTAAACGTGTTAGAGTTTTTGGCAATATTAAGTTTGATAATGTCCCGCAGGCCTGTGATTTTAAACTAGAAGATTTAGGATTTACGTCTAATCAATGGCTGCTGGTCGCGGGAAGTACACATCCGGGAGAAGAAGTAATTTTAATGAACACCTATCGGAATTTGATGAATGATTTCCCGCAACTACGACTTGTCCTTGTTCCTCGGCATGTTGAACGTAGCGAAGAGGTCGTCGCGCTTGTTAATGATCAAGGATTTATTCCGGTCAGATTCTCTACGCTTGGCCATGCCGCAATCGATGCCAAAACGATTGTTGTCGTTGATGAAATCGGGAAATTAAGAACTTTGTATAGCTTGTCAAAGATTGTTTTTATTGGCAAGACCTTAACGGTTGGCGGTGGACAGAATATGATCGAGCCTGCGGCTTTTGGTCGAGCCATCATCCTGGGGCCGCACACCTATAATTTTAAAGATGTTGTCAGGATATTTCTTCACGAAGGCGCCCTCATCCAAGTTAATGATAACGAAGAACTTTTGGCAAGGATTAAAGCGTTATTAAGAAATTCAAACGAAATGAATCAGATGGGTTTAGCCGCTAAAAGAATTGTTGAGAAATATCAGGGCGCAACGACGAAGACAGTAGAAGTTATTGAACAAATAATAAAAAGTTGATAGCTCTTGGCTCACAGCTCGTAAATGAGCTACGAGCTAACAGCTAAGAACCAGGTCATTATTATATGAAAAATTTCTTTTATAGAGTCGCAACGGATCAGATCGATAGTTGGCCCATTAAGATTTTGAAAATTGTTTTATGGGTTTTGTCTTGTATTTATGGATGTGGTGTTGCGATCGTCAAGCTTCTTTATAGGATGGAGATTTTAAAGCAACAAAGGTTACCAAAGCCTGTTATTAGCATCGGTAATATTACTTTAGGCGGCGTCGGCAAAACACCGCTTATTGAATATGTCGCCTTGGCTCTTAGAGCTCAGGGATTTCGGTCAGTTATTTTAACGCGTGGTTATATGGCTAAGAATACGCCAGTTAGTGATGAAGCAGAAATGTTGAGAAAATCGTTACGAAGTATTCCTGTTTTAGCAGGGAAAGATCGATTTAAGAATGCTCAAGAATTTCTTGTTAATAATTCGACAGATATTTTTCTTTTAGATGATGGATTCCAACATTGGCGATTATTTCGTGATATGGATATTGCTGTTATTGATGCTACTGATCCCTGGGGTAATCGACATTTGATTCCTCGCGGGATTTTACGAGAACCGTTAAATGCTCTTAAAAGAGCGGATATCTTTGTTTTAACTAAAACTGACTTGGCGCGATCGAGCGTTGTCGTTATTCGTGATCAATTTAAATCGATCGTGGGTAGCAAGCTTGTTGTGGAAGCGATCCACGAACCAACAGTTTTAATTGATTTAAAAACTCATCAGACCAGCGATGTATCATCGGTTAGTGGACAACGTGTTTGTTTGGTCTGTAGCATTGGCAATCCTAAATCATTTGAGGATACGCTAATTGGATTAGGAGCCAGCATTCAAGAACACTTTGCTTTTTTGGATCATTATGTTTATACCGAGGAGGATATTAAAGAAATTCTTCGTTATTGTAAGGGACATCAGATCAAGATGATTGTTACGACACAAAAAGATGCTGCTAAACTGGGTGAGTTTTTATCTTTAATTGAAGAAGGGATCAGTCTGGTATCTCTTCAGATTAATATTGTTTTGGTGAAAGAAAAGGAAGCGTTTCTTGAAAGAATCAATCATTTATTACATCGTTAAAGGGTTTGGATTTATTATTCGTCATTTGCCCGTTGGGTTAGCACTGGCCATCGGCCGGGCTATTGGTATCCTTGCGTATTATTTTGATGTTAAACACAAATCGATTGCCTACGCCAATCTGCGCATGGCTTTTGCCGATTCAAAATCTCCCAACGAAATCAAAAAGATTACCAAAAAGCTTTTTAAAAATTATGGTCAGAATTTTATTGAGCTGTTTCGATTGCCGCTGATAAATACCGCGGATAAATTTAAAGAGTTTGTAACAATGGAAGGAATTGACAATGTTACAGAATCTTTAAAAAAAGGAAACGGCGTTATATTGCTCGCGATGCATTTTGGTAGTTGGGAATTGGCTAATCTGACCTGTGCGATGTTTGGATATGCGTATAAAGTTTTAGTTAAATCTCAAACAAAATATTCTAAACTTGATGAACTGCTTAATTCTTATCGGGCCTGCGGTGGATCAGTTGTTTTATCGCGCGGGATTCAAACGCGAGATTTGGTCAAGAGTCTTAAAAATAATGAAGTTATTGGAATGGTCGTTGATCAAGGGGGGAAGGATGGTGTTTTGGTTCCATTTCTTGATCGTCAAGCAGCGATGTCGGTTGGGGCGATTCGTTTGGCGCTTAAGTTAGAAACCCCCATTTGTTTTTCGGTGATTTTTCGAGAACGCGGTCCCTATCATCGTCTGATTATCAATAAGCCTCTCGTGTTGGATAACACGGGAGATTTAGAAAAAGATATTGTTTCCAATTTTAATAAGATTAAACAATTTATGGAGAAGTATATCCATGAACATCCGTCAGAATATATGTGGTTTTATAAGATTTGGAAATACTCTAAGGAAACTCACATTACAATTTTAAGTGATGGCAAAGTCGGACATCTACGTCAATCAGAGGCGTTGGGAAGCGTCTTAGAAAAGGCCTTAGCGGAACGTGAAATTACAGCCGACATCCAAACGATCACTGTCGAATTTAAGAACAAGTTGATCGCAAAAGTATTTTCTTTCGTCAGCATGTTTTTTAATCCTTTTATATGCCAGGGGCGACTAGAAATTTTGCAGTGGGTTTTATCTAAGAACTCATTTGATCAAATTGTTAGGGCCAAGACCAACTATGTTATTTCCTGTGGTTCATCGATTGCCGGAGTTAATTATTTGTTGTCGAAGGACTGTCGAGCAAAAAGCATTGCCATTCTTAATCCTGGTTTGTTGCCCTACAAAAAATTTGATTTAGTTGTTTTGCCTCAACATGATTTTACGCCGCGCAAGGCACGTCAACGTAATGTGGCATTTACCAATGCGGCTTTGAATTTAATTGATGAAGAATATTTAGAAAGCCAAACGAAGCTACTACTCAATCGTTTTTCGCATTTAAAGTCAAAAACGAAAGTGACCTTGGGGCTTTTTATTGGAGGGGATTCAAAAAATGTTTATCTTGAGGAGCCGCAAATTAAAATTCTTGTCAATCAGATCAAACAGGTTTTGAAAGAACTTAATGCCCAGGTTCTTGTTACAACTTCTCGGCGAACGCCAGCGACCATTGAACAATTGCTGCAGCGAGAATTAAAGAAGTCTTTGGAATGTCCGCTGCTTATTCTTGCAAGTAAAGATAATGTGCCAGAAACGGTGGGAGGAATTTTGGGATTGTCAGATATTGTGATTGTCTCAGGAGATAGTATTTCCATGATTTCAGAGGCCGCAAGTTCAGGCAAGAAAACAATCGTCTTCTTGCCGCGTGTCCGTCAGTCATCGTTAGCTAAGTCCAATAAACATATGAAGTTTATTGATAATCTTAATGTCCAAGGATTTATTCGCTCAACGCCTGTCAGAGATATTGGGCAGACAATTTTAGATGCTGCTAAAAATAAAATTCAAACTAAACGTTTGGATGATAATCAGATTATTCTCGAAGCCGCAAGGAAGGTTATCTAAGTTAAAATGAAAGTTCTTCAAATTCTCCCAGAATTAAACGTCGGTGGTGTTGAAACCGGCACGGTTGATTTCGCCAAATATCTCGTTAAGCATGGGCATCAGTCCATTGTTGTGTCGAACGGCGGAAAACTTGTATCAATCCTGGAGCAATCGGGTTCAAAGCATTACACGTTGCCTGTTCATAAAAAATCTTTGTGGGTCGGATTTCATCTGATCAAAATCCTGCGTAAGATTATTATCGAAGAAAAGGTAGACATTGTGCATGCGCGGTCGCGTGTTCCTGCGTGGATTGCGTATTTTGCTTGCCGAAAAACTGACGCTGCTTTTATCACGACATGTCACGGGTATTATAAAAGTCATTTCTTTAGCCAAATCATGGGGTGGGCGAAGTTGATCATTGTTCCAAGCCTTGCCATTGGTCGGCATATGATTGAGGATTATAAAGTGCCGGTTGAAAGTATTCGCTGTATTCCACGAAGCGTTGATTTAGAACGTTTCAAAATGAGTAAGGAAATTAGCTCTCAAAAGAAGTCTCAATATACCGTGGCCGTTGTTGGCCGCATCACACCACTTAAAGGGCACAGTTATTTTTTACAAGCGATGGCTCAGGTTATTCGCAAGATGCCAAATGTTAAAATAATGATTATCGGCGACGCTCCGGCTAAGAAATATTACTATCGTCAAGAATTGGAAGTCCTGGTTCAGCGTTTGGGACTAAAAAATCATGTTGAGTTTTTAGGGAATCGTTCTGATCTTCCAGAATTATTATCACAAGTCGATGTTTTAGCTTTTTCAAGTATTGAGCCGGAATCATTTGGGCGCGTTATTTTGGAGGCTCAAGCGGTTGGTGTTCCTGTTGTGGCAACGCGGGTGGGAGGTGTGGTTGACATAATTGAGGATCGAAAGACAGGAATACTCGTCATGCCCAAAGATGTTGAGGCCATGGCCAAAGAAATCATGCGCGTTTTAAATGAGCCAGAACTCGCGAAACGACTTGTTAGTGAAGCCCAAAAACTTTTAAAAGAAAAGTTTACTATTGACCATATGGCTTCGCAGACAATTCGTGTTTATGAAGAGCTTCTTAAATGTGCCAATATTTTGGTCATTAAAATAAGTTCGTTAGGCGATGTGATTTTTGTGACGCCATCATTGCGGGCTCTACGAAAGAAATTTCCGCATTCTAAGATTTATTGTCTCGTAGGAAAAGAATCTCGTAAAGTTTTAGACGGTTGTCCGTATTTGGATGGACTCATTGTTTATGATCCCAAAGGAAAAGACCGGGGGATTTTTAAATTATTTAGATTAGGCAAGAAACT
>JAHFGL010000064.1 GCA_023247445.1 Candidatus Omnitrophota bacterium
ACCCCCCTTATCTTTTATTCTTTGTAATCGATGACATCACCTTCGATTTTCATCGTGTAAGCGTTAGCAATACCCAACGTAAAAAGATTAAGGAAAAAATCTCCGGGTGTCATTTGGATAGAAGCAACTACATTGATGATCGCATCTGCATTTGGATAAGGGTTCAGCGCATCACGAAATATGCTAGCCATGTCAGGAGTTGACGTATAATCAAATGCAATCTGTTTGGTCTTTTCAATGTGAGCTAACACCGTATATTGTTGCGGCGGTTGATTGAGTATAACCGGCTTTCCTCCTGCTGTCATTAATTTCGCATAGGTACATCCCATAACTAAAGAAACAACCGTGAGCAATAACAAAAATTTTTTCATTCCATTTCCTCCTCGTATAATATGTTACTTGTTAATACTTTTGTTAATACTTTTTTAAAAAACGCTTGACTTCCCTGTGATTCTTTTGTATCTTTCATTCATTCTCTACCGAGAACTGATCTCTTTACGGCCTAAAAATTCTAAAATAAGCCTCACTCCGTTGGGCACTATTTTATAACGTGTTGGAAACTTTCAGTTTCCTATACTATAAGATAGTTATAGTATCAAAAAAAATATTGCCTGTCTACCCTAAAAGTTAAATTAATTTCTAATTCCATTTCTTAATCTTATTCTTTAATTCTTCCAGGGTAGTAAATCCGCTTCCCCAGTGTTTGATGGCCTTCTCGTAGTAGACCTTAGCCGTTTTTAGATCGGCTTTATTCTCATAAACTTGGCCTACCTTATAATAAAGGTCATCATCGTTAGGTGAGATTTTAAGGGCCGTGTCATATTCCTTAAGAGCCTGATCCACTTTATTCATCGTTTTATAAAGTTCGGCTAGATTGACATGAGCATCTTTATAATAAGGACGAATATGACTGGATTTAAGAAAATATTTTTCTGCTTCAGGAAAATTAAACCCCTCTCCATACTGTTCAAATTTATCATTGTAGGTCAAAAGGAATCCCAATAAATTATACCCGATATAATTATCCTTTTTAAGAACAAGCCATTTTTGAACCTCTTCAGAGGCAAATTGGTATTTTTCTTTGATTTCATTCGTTTTTTCCTTTAGATACTTATCCTTGGTGCTTTCAAAAAAGTTCGAAAAAGCAAAGTTGACCCTCAGCTCAATGATCTCTTGAGGTTTAGGCTTTTTAAAGCTTACGTTCTTAACGATCTCATAAAAATCTCGCATTAAAGAATCTTCCCAGCCGCTTTCTTTAGGTTTAGTTTTGTTTTTTAAAATCGAGGCTTCATACAAAAGACCATCCTGCACCGAGACATAATAATAAATCGCAAGTTCATAGGATGTTTTTTCGAATTCATAAGCAATCGTGACAACCTGATAAGCCCTATCTCCTATTTTTTGCTCAAATCTTTGGATTGATTGGTCTGACAGCTTAATATCCGGTGATAATTTGAATTCTTTTAAAGTTTTGTTTTGGAAATAATCGATAATTCCCTTTTCTGTTTTCTCCACGGAACTTTCTTTAAAAAGCGGTGTAACGGAGAAAAATAAATACGATTCGAATTTGGCGTGGATAAAGGTGAGTCTTTCCAAATCTTTATCTTTCCTCCAGAACCGCCATTCGGGATTATCCTCCAGCGGGGTCACGGAATAAGCAGGGAAGTTGTACGTTTTCTCTTTGGCAGCCGGCAGAGTCACTTCGGTTAATGTCGCACAGCCATTCAAAAATAGCAAAAAAATAAATAAAATTAAATTATGTCTTTGGTTGTGAATCATTTTTGATTTCCATTTTAAGCGGAAGTTTTTTAAAAACACTTTTAACGCTATCTCGAATGTGATTGTATATAAGCAGTGATTGCGAAGGATATAATTCACTGTTGAGCCAAACAATATCCCCTGTTTTAGCATCGACTAAGACGACTTCCACTAAAATTGTATCGTCCGGAGTAGGGATAGCCAAGCTTAATCCTAAACTAAGAATGGCCTGCATTGTATTCATGGCATTAGTCTCAAGAGCCGACAAATTTGCAATATACCCCGAGACATAAACAAAAAGCAGGAGATCAGGATTTTGGGAACGCATTTTGGATAATTCTTCTGCCCTGATTCCAACGCAATAGTCAAAAGGCTTACCCTTTTCATCTTTCATATTCTTGGAAATGGCGTACTTAGCACTCCTTAACTCATCAAACAACTCCCCTATGACCCTCAAATGATCTTGATCAAAATCATCTTTTTCAATCTCCTCAAAAGGGATATCATCAATAATTTTATAGATTGAATCGTTTAGCTCTTCTTTAAGGGCGCGGATCACATATTCGTCAGCCGCTTTAATCTTTTTATCCAATAACTCCCGCGTATTGTATTTATTAAAAAATATGAACGGATCCACATCAAAAGGCATAACCATGATGGTCTTAGGCTTGGCTTTTTCTGTTTCAAAATAGGATTGTTTTTCCATCGGGAAATACACGGTGGCGCAGCCGGAGCTTAAAATACCGCAGAATAACAATAGGAAGCTGAATTTTTTCATGAATTTCCCTTAAAAATTAAAATCCTCTGGTTTGTACAAGACTTTCTCTTCTTTGTAAACCTGTTCTAAATAATTGCGCACGTTCACAATGCGATTCTCGCTGTAAGGGTGAGTATCTAGAAACTTACGTTCTATCTTCTCTGCTTTCTTATCTTTCTGCGCTTGATCTTCCTTAAACATTTTCTCATCCTCTTCTTCTATTTTCTTTAAATCTCCGAGGACATTAAAGGCTGATTGAGGATCATATCCGGCACGATAAAGATAGCGCAGAGATGTTTGATCAGCCTGCAGCTCATAGGCCTGGTTATATCCAAGTTCGGTGGCTACCCTAAATACATCTTCCCCTAAAATAGATCTTAAAGGGTTGTAACCTTTAAGCCGCTCGTAAGATTGAAGGGCATGTTTGTGGGTGATATGCGCTATTTCATGGGCCATAACGGCCGCAATTTTTTCGTCATCCCCCAAAGTTTTGATTAAGGAGTTGGTGAAAAAAATATAACCATCAGGCATTGAAAAAGCATTTCTGTATTTGGAATCAATAATGAAATATTTGTAGACAATATTCGGCCTTTCGGTATAGTGAGCCAGCCGAGCGCCAATCCGATTTAACCGGTTGACGGTTTTGACATCATCAACGAGTTTGAAATTAAGAACCATGAAATAATAGCCGGCTGAACCCAAGTTTTCTTCCAATATACTTGCCTTCTTTTCATCTGTTACCGGGGCATTAGGGATTTCCACACGCACAGGTGCGCTTGAACAGCCGGAAAGAAACAAAAGTGATAAGCCAAAGAATAATGAAACTTTCCCAAGATAACTTTCTTTCATGGGTGAAAGAATATCACTGTTTTGATAGTATGTCAAATTATTTCTTAATTTAAAGACGGCGGCTTAACCTCCATCGGCATGATACGCCTTTAAGACCTCCTCGGTGATCCGCTCTTTGACCGGAAACGACAAACACCGCACGACCTCGTACCACTTTTTATCCTTCGCGGACTGTTCGCGCGGCATGGCGATAAATGGGCCTTGTTTGCCGTCCAAAACCCGGATGCCCTTAATCAAAAGCGCGTCGTTGACCGCGATGTCGGCAAAGGCTTTGAGGGCGTTGGTATTGGTCAGGCGGTGAATCCGATTGACTTTGATTTCTAAGTTTGCGGGGCTCATATCACACTCTCCTTTTTAAAACCTGTTTTTAATTAACTCCTGCGTCTCACAAGTGTCCGGTTAAAATTGGGTTGAGAAGATTGCTTCGCCCCTTTGGGGCTCGCAATGACAGCATGGACACGAAGGCTTAATTTTGACCTTTGATTCTTGATCTTTGAATTTTTCCGCCAAAGGCGCCCGCGCCTGCCAGACAGCTGGCAGGGATCAGCCTCAGGCTGAAAAAAAATTCCAACAGGATGCCAAGAGTATCATTTTCATGTCAAACCTTCTTCAAGACCATTTGCAGGATCTTAAACGAAGGGGCCCGATCTCCCCCGAAACCGGTCCTATTTCCCCCATGGTAATACTCTCTTAAAGGCCCCTTCCCACAGTGCTTTTTAAGAGCCACATCCTGTTGGAGGAAGTCTTTTCATAAAATTTAACTAACAACCCCGGAATCCAAACGACAACGTTTGTTTAGTTGACTTTTAATTATTTCTTTGTTTTTGGCCGCGACTGGTCTTCGATTTGATCCTTTTTTTCCGTTTGGACAAGGTCTTCTTTGAAACAGCGCTTGCAGGGCGTGTACCCTTGCGCGATGGCATCGGTTTTATCCAGTGTCTGTACTTGA
>JAHFGL010000009.1 GCA_023247445.1 Candidatus Omnitrophota bacterium
TCAAATTGCTTCATAATATTCCCAGAGTCGCAAAGTAGGTCAAATCCCAATGATCGCTCAGTTAAAAGACGCCCGCCACATCGCCCCTCTTCGGGTGGCAAAATAATTGAACCAGTGCAGTCCACAAGAAAAATATTAATTCGCAAGACATCAATAAAGCGTGACAGGATATCCCACCACTTATCCTTATTGATAGTTTTTTGAGCTATTTGTTTTAACTGTTCCTGATTCATTGGGCACCAATGATATTATCGACCATTGTCTGAAATATCATATTTCTTCATTTTATTATAAAGTGTTGTCCTATTAATCCCTAATGCGGCGGCGGCTTTATTACGGTTCCAATTATTATTTTTTAAAACAGAAATAATATGTTCTTTTTCCGGCTGTTCCACAATTCTTTTTAATGTCTTTTCATCTGATACTGGAGTAGCTGACACCGCAGAAAATTTAGCCAGGTTTGGAATATCCCACTTATTAATGATTTCTGTCCTGGCCATAATAACAGCCCCTTCAATCGCATTTTCTAATTCGCGAATATTCCCCGGCCAATTGTAATCCATAAACATTCGATGAACTTCATCAGCAATACCTTTAATCTTTTTATTATTAATTTGGTTATAAGAATTAATAAAATATTGGACCAATCGCTCAATATCTTCTTTACGCTCTCTTAAGGGCGGCATTTGTATCGCAATAACATTAATCCGATAATAAAGATCTTCTCGAAATTCTCCTTTTTCAACCAAATCTGTTAATACACGGTTGGTGGCAACAATGATTCTCGCCTCAGCTTTTCGCGTCACATTGTCTCCCACACATTCATAAACACCATCTTGAAGAACACGTAACAACTTAACCTGGAGCCCTGGAGAAAAGGCATCAATTTCATCCAAGAAAATTGACCCTCCCTTGGCATATTCAAATCTGCCTTCCTTATCTTTAATGGCTCCTGTAAAAGCGCCCTTCACATGACCAAACAACTCACTTTCCAAAAGAGTTTCTGATAGCGCACCGCAGCTAATCTCAACAAAAGGCTTATCTTTTCTATTCTTATCACACTCATGAATCGCACGCGCCACCAAACCCTTCCCCGTTCCGCTTTCTCCTGTAATCAGAATAGTGGCATTGGTACTCGCAACAGAGTCAATGATATGATAAACACTCTGCATTTTTGTACTTGCGCCGATCATTTTGCCAAATGAACTACGCCTTTCTTTAGCAATGATTTCTTTTAATGATTCATTTTCCTCGATTATTCTGTTTCGCTCAACAATTTTAGCAATGATAAATTTTATTTCGTTATCATTGATTGGTTTTGTCACATAATCGAAAGCTCCGTTTTTCATCGCTTCAACAGCTGTTTCAATTGAGCCATAACCAGTGATTACAATAATCTCTGTTTCTTTAGAATCTTTCTTAATTTTTGTCAATAACTCTATCCCATTCATTTTGGGAAGCTTTAAGTCAGTGAGCACAATATCAATCTTATTGTTCTTCACAATTTCCGTAGCTTCTTCTCCGCTACTAGCCATTTGCACGCGATAGCCCTCAATGCGTAAAATTTCATAGAGAGACTGACGAATAAGTGGTTCGTCATCGACAATTAAAATTTGAAATTTTTTTCGCTCGCCCTTAACCATAATTATCTTTCAACCGGGATTCTAATAGTAAATGTTGATCCCTTACCCAGATGGCTTTCTAAATCAATTTTGCCATCATAGCTCTTAATAACCTCACCAACAATCGTTAAACCCAAACCACACCCCTTATCCATATCTTTAGTTGTAAAAAATGGTTCAAAAATCTTATCCACCAATTCGGGAGGAATTCCAACACCTGTATCACTAACAACAATGGTTAACATTGGGCTTTCATAACCAGCTTTAATGGTCAGCTCCCCACCCTCTCCCATCGAATCGATCGCATTTCGGATAATATTCGTCAGAATCCGCTCCAGCCCTAAGTCACGGATGGAGGGAATATTGTCATCAATAATTTTCTTAACATGGATATTCTTATAACTTAAATCTGTTTTAACACTGCCCAAAGAATGTTCTAACGATTGTTTAAAATAAACTTTTTCTTTATTTAACGCCTCGTTACGGGAACAGGCTAAGAGATTCTTAACAATATTGGCCATACGGTTGAGCCCGTGTTTGATCTCCAACAAATATCCTCGGATAACATCATCATCTTTCGTTAACTCAACACATAAATTCGTATACCGCATGACACCATCTAATGGATTGTTAAACTCATGGGCGATCCCACCAGCAAGCTTCCCAATCGTAGCTAATTTTTCTTGAATAATAATTCTTTTTTTAAGATGCTCAGCCTCTTGATCACTTTGGCCTAATTTATCTTTAAGGCCTTGTGTTTCTTTAACAATTTTCTTAAATTTCTGATAAAGCTGAATACGTCTATAATTTAGGGCAATTTGAGTTGATAAGAAATCAAGCAATTGCATCTCATCTTTATTAAATTTATGCCCAGATTCTTTGTCTGTAATATTAATAACGCCAATTAATTTATCTTTGATAAGAAGCGGGGCACAAATAAACGAAGATGTTCGGTAGCTTTTCCGTGATTTGAGATTTCCAAAACGACCATCCTTAGAAATATCTTCAACGACAATGGGTTTTTTTAGTTGCGCGACTTGACCAACAATGCCGTGTCCCATGCGCTTGACCATGCTTGCTTCTTCTTGTGGTCCCATGCCGCGGGCAATACGCAGGGTTAGATTCTGTTCATCATCATCTAGGATAAAGATGGAGCCTCGGGTGGCTTCAAACAAATCCATGGTTTCCTTAAGCGAGACTTCCAGCAAATCCTCTAAACCAATGGTTATATTAACAGCTGAACAGATGTCACTAATTTTCTGAAAAAAAACGCTTTGGGATAATTCTCCAACGGATGACTTACTTTTGAGATTCATTCTCGTTTTTCGTCGCTTCGTCCACGTTCTGCTTCTTTAATTCTTTAATTTTTTCGATAACCTCTGTTAACGGTTCATTAAATGGGTGGTCTGGATAAGTTTTTATAAATTTTTCATAAATAGAAATGGGCAAATCAAAATTTCCCATATTCTTAATTGATACCGTATTAATGGCCTTTACAATATTTCCCGTGTTACGGGGATCAGGATATTTAATAAGCAAATCTCCAAAAGTATTAACCGCATCAGACCAACGCTTTTTGGCCATATAGCAAGTAGCTAAAAGTCTCAAAGAATTATATTCCACTAAAGATTTTGGGTATTGATTGATCATTTTTCGATAATAGTCAATGGCGCTGGCGAGGGCAACCTTGGCTTGTTCCGTATTCTTTTGATCCATATGGAATTTAGCAATCAAAATAGGGACATGAAGACCCAACCCAGATAAAGGATAATCTTGTTCGATCCTATGATAGGTTTTTAAAATATTAACGGGATCTTTCTCTAAGGTATAACTGCGTACAATTTCAGATAATGCTTCTAGCCCGACGGGATTTTCCTTAGAATAATTATTAACAATCGACTCAAATTTTTCTCTGGCTCCCTTATAATCTTCTCGAACCATAGAAATGCGTCCCAAAAATAAGTGGGCAAGAGGAACCAACTGTGAATTTGGGAACCGCTCAATGAATCGTTTATATTCATCGGTTACCTGCTTATAAGTCGCTGGGGGGGCTGCTTTTGGATCAGCAATGATAGTTTTAAATTGTTGATTAATTTTCCACATCGCCTTTTCAGCAGGATATTCTCCATTAATATCAAGAAAAGATAAAATAGCGAAAACACTGATCAATATTACTATGTAAGCATAAATAATTTTTTTCATTTACGTTCCCTAACTGAAAGATAATACGTGGCCAAAGAAGCATAGATGATAGCATCCACAAAGACGATTACAAAAATGCTTAAAACAAGAACTAAAACTTTTAATTCAGGCAACAAGCTCTCTAAGTTAAGACTATTACGCAACAAAAGCACTGGCACATATAAAAGCGTTGGGACAAAAGCTATCCAAAATGAGAACCAAAATGAACCCTTGAGAATTTTGAAACTTTGAATAATAGCAGTAAAAACCTTCTTTTTTTCAATGACAATAATAGGAACAACATAGGCAAAAAGGGCGGTGACAAAGACACTGAAAATAAGATTACAATAAGGTGCCCCTCCGATAACAAGTGTCTTGATGACAAAGAAAATCCCTGTGGTTGATTGGATCTTCATAGCACGATTTAAAAACAATCCATAAAATTTAAAAAACAACATAACAACTAAAAATGAAAGTATAGCAGCTAAGGCAATGTGGACATACGAAGAAATGGTTTCCCTAAAAATAGACTTGGTCTGATCTTTTTTATCACTGACAATAGCGTACAACTTAGCAATAGATAATGCGATACAAAAACTATTGATAAGAATATAAATACCCATTTCGGCATATTGAAAAAGTTTTGGCAACAAGATAAAATTAAGGGGGTAATGCAGGTATGCCTCTGACCAAAGCGTACGAATAATCGGTGCAAAAAAGATATTAAGTGGATATCGGGGAGCAAAATAAAGGATCTCTAATGACAAAAGTTGAATAAAGATAACAAAGGTAAATGGAAACAAAATTTCCTTATGGCTCATAAGGGTGTTAACAGCTGCCCTAATTGTCCCAATTACTCTTCGCTTAGGTTTTTGATCTTCTATATTATCCATACCTTGTATCCTTGCAAATTTATCGCAACTCTTTATCTACGAGCAAATTAAGTAAGCGATGATACCATGACGAATTTAACGTGTCAACATAAAGGCCTAAAATTAAATATATTATTGCATCAAAATATCTTACAAAAAAATAGGGCAAAGTTTTTTAAAAACCCTTGCCCTATTTTTTCTGCAACTCATTTTTTGGCTTCTCTATATATATTTACAGATCGAAAAAATTTAATTTTTCTCAGATCTGAATTGCTTCAATATTATCTCCCCCTTTATAATTGCCGGGGTTACTACAAAAAACAATGTGCTTATTTCTTCTTGTTACGGATAAATCCTAATAAACCACTTCCCACTCCAAATAAAATCATGCTGGCTGGTTCAGGAACAGGTGAAGCAGCTGGAACATCGGGAATAGGATTTGCACTTCTAAAAATGACATAATTACCATCGCTGCTTGAGTTAATGTCAAAAGTATCGTGCCAAATAAAATTTGCACTTGGATCGATTCCAGAAATGCTACCCCAGGTCGATAATGCATTCGCATCAGCTCCAGGAATACTCCATGTTGCTCCAGAAATATCAGCAGCAACGGTTCCTAGGGAAGGAACGGCTCCTGATGGGCCTGGGTTAGGATTCGTTGAAACATAATATAACCAATCCACGGAATTAGTATGGATAACCGATGCGTCTGGAAGTATAAAGTCTCCAATGATCATTTGTTGCTGTTCATCATCCCAAGCTAAAAGGTAAAGATAATTTCCACCCGGTGCATCAAAAATATAACTTTCGGGTTCTTCCCAATTTAGGGTTCCCGGAGTCGATCCAGGAGTTCCAACTTCATTACGGCCAATAAAGGTCAGCCCGGTTCCATCAAGCGCCCCATAATAAAGGCCATAATGGTTGTCGGCTGTTAATGTGGCAGTAACAGAGGCTTCTGCTTTTTGAGAGCCATAGCTCATCACTACCGCAGCCAACGCTAAAATTGTTAAAATTGTTTTTTTCACTTTTTCTCCTCCCATTATTATTAAAAAATTACGTTTTATTTCTTTTTTCGAATACCTAAAACCCCTAATAAACCGCTTCCTAGAAGCATCATTGAAGCTGGTTCAGGAACAGCACCAGCATTAGCACCAAGATTGCCATCTATCAAAATATTATCCACACGTCCTTCATCACCATTACCGTCATTTAGCCAAAAAGCAATCCAAATACTTGATTGTCCACCAGGTAACGTTAAAGTTTGGTTGGTAAAACTTCCGGCCGTTCCTAAAGCAAAGCCTGTCCAATTAGTAAAATTAGCTGGATCAACTGGGGATGTTAAATCAATCGTTCGAAAAGCATCAAAACCACTGATCGTACCTACAAAATAGCCGTAAGTAAATGTATCCCCTGATTCTGTCCCATTAGTTCTCCAATCGAAACTTAATAATGCATCGACATAGCCGACCGTGCTGATGTTATATAGAATTCCGGCATCATCTTCAAAGCTAGCATATTGATCGGTAGAAGAACCTTGACTTTGCACATTAATATCGGCAGATGTTGCTCCAGCACCTGTTTGAAATCGAGCGCCAAACCAATCATTATCTGCACCATTGGTAATAGTTGGAACTCCAACCGTAGTCCCGCTTCCCGTATTAAAATCTTCCTGCAGTAAAATAACAGCTTCTGCTTTCGTATTAAGCATCAGAACAACTGTTAAAATTCCAACAACTGTAAGTAATTTTTTCATCATTTTACCTAGCTCCCTCTCCCGTTAATATTACTCTTATTGTTCTTAATGTAATATTTATATCAGACCACAAACACATCTTCTTTATATAGAGAAGATCGTATTTGAGTTTCTTTTTGACATCTTCAATGGTTTCATCATAACGGTGCCAAACTTGAGCTAAACCTGTGATACCTGGCTTTATAGATAATCTTTCTTCATATCCTGGAATAGCTTCTTTAAATTGGGTAACAAATACTGGTCTTTCAGGGCGTGGGCCAATTAGACTCATATCACCTTTAAATACATTGATTATTTGTGGAAGTTCGTCAATATGGGCTTTTCTTAAAAACCCACCAATGGAGGTCAAACGATTATCGTTAGCAGCCGCCCAAACAGGACCAGTCTCTTTTTCAGCATCAATTTTCATCGTACGAAACTTATAAATCTCAAAATGTTTTCCATCTTTCCCAACACGTGTTTGAGAGTAAAGAATCGGCCCTTTTGAGGTTAACTTGACTAATAAAGCCGTTAATAAAATTACGGGAGAAGCAATAATACATAAAACAACAGAACTAATCATATCCAAAATTCGTTTAGTTACTGCATAGGTCTTTCGTACAAAGCTTATAACCATCCCGAAAAGTCCACTACCAAAAAGGGCCATGGTTGTGGGTTCTGGAGCTCTGGCTTTAGACTTGTGATCTATTTCAGACGGAATGTCTGATTTTTTTGCTAATTCAACCTGATGATTGGCATCTTCTGGCTTTACAAAGGAAACCGTAGCCCAAGCAGCACCAGTTAATCCACCAATTAGGATAGATACCATAATAATAAAGGCAATTTTGGTTTTAAAATTTTCTAGCTTCATAAAATTAGATTGTTTGATTTTGTTGTAAAGCACATTGAATTTAATAGCAAGATGCGTACCAACTTGTGCCAATAAAAAATATTTTTCTATAAAACCATAACATGTTGAAATTAATATGGTTAAATGATTATAAAATTTAAAATACATAGGACATACTAGGACAAAACTGTACAACCTATGACAACCCCACCCTAAACCCTGTTGATATTTGTAAACATGTTGTTGCTATCAATGAACATATATAATCATTATTATATACTGTTAATCTTTTAGAAAATTTCTCAGGGAAGATATTTAGAAAGATACGGCAAGATAACCGCAGAAAACTCCTGAAGCTCCTTCTCTGTTGCCTTTTGATCTTGATTACTAATAGAAGCTGAAACGCGAATCAAAGCACTACTAGACGGCTTTCCAAGCAATGATTTAAAGGCAATTAAAATCTGCTGCTTCCAGTAGTTTGGTGTAAACGAATCCCCCACCTTAAACCAATAAAAAGCTAGCTGCCGAAAATTATCCTTTTCTAAAAGCAAACTATCTACATCAATCGACTGCACCGGAGCGGATGGCTCAAGAGATACTGGCCCTTGAATCTGACTAGGCTTTTTAGTCAGAAGCGTCATACCTGACCCGGTATAACAAATTTCCGGTGGATGGGAAACTTTTCTATTACTTTGTGAGTAAACAATAAACAAATAGACTTCCTTGCCTGATGGCGTTGAATATTTCCGCGTAAAGGCGTTTTTGGTCTCAAGGATCGCATACTCAACACTTGTTAAAGGGATCTCTTTGGAGCTCCATTCTCCGATCGTCGTTGGGAATTTATGAATACTAACGGTATCCTGCTGTGAATACATTTTAAAATAAAAATTCCACGACACCGCGCAGGCCAAGAGCAGTAACGCCAAAATAATAAAGAATTTTTGTTGATCTTTTTTCATTCGAGTAATTTTGCAACCGCAAATAGTAAAATAAAGGCTAAGCCAAAAACCATAAATCCAGAAAAATCGTGAACAAGTCCAGTGGCGTATTGAGATCCCCAGACCTCACTAATAAATGATAAAAACATAATACGGCAGACATTGGTAATAATCGCAATAGGAATCGTCGACAGAAAAAGTAAAGTACGTTTAAACATTGGCCCCTTCATCCAAAAGGCAAAAATGCTTCCTAGAGCTGTTAAAGAAATTAAAGACCGCAAACCGCTGCAGACGTCTTCGACAACAACTTGGGAATGAAGCATTTTAATGACACTGCCCTCACGGATAGCGGGAATGCGCATGTGATTCAACAAAAACGTCGCAATTTGGGCGGCTAATAACTTTAATGTAAAACTGATGTTGGTAATAACAACCATCGGCAAGGGGAGCATAAAAAATAGAAACGCGATTGGAAATGCAATTTTCTTCAGTATCGCTTCACCATAAAAATACAAAATGAGCCCCACAAAAACAATCATCATCGAGAATGCGGAAGAAAAATAAATACGAAAGAAAGAACTAAGCAAATAAAGTAACACACCGGCAATAATCCAGCGCATGCCCCAGACGGATTCTTGCGGTTTTATCTTAGCCAACTCATCTTTCATCTGCCAAATTAAATATCCCGTGACGAAAGGAATTAAAATGCCGTGGCTATAATACGAATCGCGCGCAAACCAGCGATCCCACATCCATAGAAAGGTCGGCAAATAGGCCAAAAGAAAAACAATCGCAACAATTATTTGCTGAGAATATTGTTTCCAAATTTCGGCTGGTAAAATTTTTGTTGGATTAGAAGTCATAATTGCCCTCTACAATAACATATTTTTTCTAATTTTGCCAACTATCGACTAATCTTAAAATCATCAATCCAAAACTGATCGCCGTTGACTGCATTTTGCTGCGTATAAAATTCAAAGGCTGAAAGCTTCTCAAGGCTGGGCAAAACACTTTTGACGGCGACACCAATGTCGTCGGTCATCTCATGCCACTGTCCATCATCATTTAACACAAATATTTTTTGCGAAGGCGTGCCAGCACAACGATAAGAAACAGTTCCACCGATACAAATCCAATCACCAAATTGTGTTTTTACACGCATGCCAACCGGTGTTCCTTTTGGGATAAAATAGGCGAAGCTTAAATGAGAATGACTATTAATATCCCATCCATCAAAATCAACACCGGCCGATAATGCCGCGGACTCAAATTTGCTTTGAATCTGGAGTGCATTACCATTTAAATAAACCTGACTGGAACTACTTTCCAAATTGGCATCTCCCTGACTTTTAAAACGGCCCATCGAGGAATCAAAACCTTCAAAATAAAAGATGTCCGGTTTACTACTCACCGTCTTATTTTCATCCAACTCAGCTGGAATTGTTTTCTGTTTTAAACCATCAATAATATACGCAAGATAATGCCCGCTATTACGATAATTTTGATTAAAATGTTTTCGTTTAGACAAATAAGCTTCTTTGACACCACGGTTAAAAACTTGCTGGCTAATTTGCAGATAATCTTGATTTTGATAACCGCTCAGACGATAGGCATACCCAAGACCATGAACAATCAAAAGATTTAAATCAGGCTCGCCAGCAGAATCTCTATTTATGTCCGCAGTTGTATAACGAAAAGAATCTCCCGTTGAGACAAGCGCCTCTTTAATTAGCCAATCAACAGCACGAAAAATAGAATCAGCCGCTATGTCACTTGCTGTTAATTGATGATATTTAATGATCGCTTCAAGCAAAAGTCCCGTCATAAAAGGTGATCCACCGTATTCATCAGGCCGCGCCCCTTCTTCTGGGTCATGCGCGTACAAATTATGAATAAATCCTCCCCGCGATGGCCACTGCAATTGTGTTTTATAAAGGTTCTCCATAAATTCACCAGCTAATTTTACTGACTCTTTATTTTGCGTTAATTCATAATAATTCAATTGCTCCAACATTAAAAAGGCCATCAACCGCTCGGTAAAAAATCTTTTTTCATCTTTGGGATAAAAAGCCTTGTCTGGTTTCATATAGTTTCTTAAATATTCTGCCATGTAACCAGCCACTGTTAATGATTTTGGATCGCCCGTTAACAAATAATCATCTTCCATCGTTTCAATATAAACGTAGCGCGGATCAGTTTGCGTTGCACTGCGACCGCTGTTTTCGCCTTCTTGAACAATCTCACTATCGCGGTAATGCAAAAATTCTTTACGCGCGTCTAAAAAATATTTTAATTCACCGCTACGCGCATAAATCTGATAAAAGACATGTGGTGTTGAATAATAGCCGTCTTCACGCACATCTCCTGTCCATGGCTTATTCTTAACCTCATCATAATTTTTTAAGATATTCTCATCATACCCATTAAACTCGATAAGCCCCATCGGAACTTGTTCTCCGATAACTTGAGAATCGCAAAGCCACTTGGCCGGCAATAAAATCCATCCTTCGGGATAATCCCAATTAGGTTCAATAATTGACAAATCTGTTGTTGAGCGCCTCGCCCCCCACTTAAGTGTTGCGTATTCATAAAGATGTTCGATGGGATACTTAAACTGCACTAAAACCGATCGAATAGATTGGTCTTGCGGCCAAAGGGCGAGCACTTTTGTGGCGATAGGAATTTCATTTCCTTTGTCATCAACAACCGTAAAATCATCTTTTGAGATTAATTGACCTGGCGCAAATGGAATCCCAGACGAAATTAATGGCTTATTTTCCATCACGTTTTTTAATCGCGCCAAGGCAATTTGTATTTCACCTTTTGTTTCGATAGGTTTTTTAGGTAACACAACGGCGTGACGAACGGGCAAAGGCGGAGCATTTTCTTCTTCTTGTTTCTTCTTTAATTTTTCTTCTCGAAGCCCAGCCACTAAACCTGATCGTTCCAGACGCATATTATCGAAATATAATTTATAACGCTTGGATGGTTCATTAATAAATAAAACGATAAAACCAATGTGCTGGGCATCAATCTTTGACGCAATGTGTGAATACGCAATCTGTACTTTATTCAGACCCGGCTGCAGCGTGTAAGGAATATTAGTTTTTTGCTTGTTTATGTCGTCCAACCGAATGGTAAAACTGATCGCTTCTTTTTCTGAATTAAAAATATCTATGGCAAACGATTCATATTCACCCCAATTGTGATCAAATCGACGGGTATTAATGCTGGGCAATCCGCCTTTTGGAAAGACCGCTTCAAGGCTATGTTTCCCCTCTGTAACATGGTCACCAGATGTTTTTAAAGGAAAGTCTTCTTCTGGAGCGGTGGACCAAAGTCTCTTGTCCTCAAAATCACTAATGATATTTTTTTCTTTAAGACTATTTATCTTGGGCGGATGATGGGTTAACTTTCGCAGAACAAACAAGCTCATCAAAACAAGAACTATGATAATAAAATATTTATTATTCTTCATAAATTAATTTCCTTCTCGTCATCCTGAGCGCAGCGAAGGATCTCTTCGGAGATCCTTCAGTCGCTTTCGCTCCTTCAGGATGACGGCAAGACTATAAACTCTCAATAATGTAATTCCGATACTGGTCGGGCGCGCCGGACTCTCCCGCCTCCGCGGCTTTGATAACGTTGTACATTTCACGCGCGCTAACATAATGCAAAATAAAATTCTGGCCATCATTATATTTCTTCTCTATATAAGAGTACATTTGATCCATCGCTTCACCTAAAAGGACATTGGCATTATGTTCCGGCGCGCCGTGTGTATGAACTTTAATAAAAATCCAATCAGGTTTGCCACGAACGGCAATCCGTTGTTTAACCCACAAATCAACCCGATTTGCTGTCGGTAAATTTCCAGAACCAACATCGGCATTTTCAATCCGTGGGAAAATCCCATATTTACGATTGCGCCAATTAAGCGTCAGCGGCCCTTGAATAATCATCAAATCCGCATTAGTAAATTTTCCAACCTCAACATCAACCCCTTGATTATGTGTTTTTGGTTTAGAAGGTTGCGAGCTGGTGTAATAGATACTATTAATTTTCTTAGGTTGGGTATCGCTGGGAGCTGAGGGAAACGTAAAATCCGCGTAACATCCGGCATCATTTAAAATATGCGATTCATGGTTGACGCCGCACCAACGCCGATCGGGACGGGAATTGTTGAGCGCCCAATTGCCGTGAATAAAACCAAACCGAATCTGCCCAGACAAATTTCGTTTGCTCAGCAGTCCATGACTTGAAAAATCTTTCTTCGCCTTTTCTAACTTCTCTCTTAAACCCTCTTCTGTATCATTGTCATGATGCAAGTGAACCTCTAGTTCGCCAAATCCTTGTTTGCACAACTTTGCTAGCAAATCCAAATTTTCTTTCCTGTAGACTTCCGCTGGATAAAAAAACGAATGGCGCGGATGTTGCCCATCGGCATCTTTGTGTTTATTGGCTAATTTGGGATAATCATCAACCCAACGTTTGACGCGACTAATTTGAGTTGCCGCATCGGCGCCCTTCCAATCCGGTTCAAAATGATCAACGACAGAAAACATAACGTGCGTCGGCTTTGGGAATGCTTCCTTAGAAAGCAAACGCCGCAACTCTTGCTTTAAATAACTTCCCATCCACAAATGAATATTTTTGGTCATAAAATTTAAAGATGATTCCGGGATACATCACCAAACAAAAAGGACACGTACCAATTAAAATCTTTTTCAAAAAAAGGTACGTGTCCCAATTTTACTATGTAGAACGGAAATTACTTATTTTTTCTTCGAAAATAAGCTAATCCTAAAAGACCAGAATTTAACAAAATCAGTGTGGTGGGTTCAGGAACTGGAGAAGATGGAGGAACCTCAACTGGCAAAAGCGAAGCACCCCATGCATTGCCTGCCATTCCTGTTATAGGCCGAAAGATTGAACTAGATCCATTTAGTAAATTAATGGAGATAATATTTTTTCGTGTAAAACCAAACATCGTATCATCAACGTAGGTAAGCCCATACAATTGCCCAAAACTAGTGTTTCCAATAAGTGTTCCGGCGCCTGTATTTGGATTAACCTGGACAATAGAATCAGTCGCTCCACGAGAAGCCATAAACATAGTTCCATTACCATCAAATTCGAGATCTCCAGATGAATTTCTTCCCATATTGCCGACGGCTGTTGCTGCCCCAGTTGTTGTATTTACAGCATAAAGAAGAGGCGAATTCCAGCCAGCGGTAAAAAGCGATCCATCAGGAGCAAAAATTAAGGCATTAGCACTATTAATAGATCCTAGGCTTCCCACCAAAGTACTGGCTGCCGTATTTTTATCAATTCTATACAAGGAATCAAATGTAACACCCCAAAGATTACCATTTAAATCAAACGCAATATCTGTCATGGCTGAACCGGAATTTCCAACAAGGGTTGCAACACCTGTATCGGTCTCAACAGAATAAATACCTGCTAAGTGATCACCGACGTACACGGTGGCCGCATTTGATAAAGATGAGCCTCCGATTGTCAGTAGAATTACAAACAATGAAAATATTTTCCGTCTCATTTGAACCTCTCCTTAAAATTTTTTAAATTAAAATAATAAATTTATGTGTTACTTTAAATTTTTCTAATTGAAGAACAGCAATATAACAATTAATAAAACTTAAGTCAATAGGACAAACCCCCCTAAGTAGGGACATTTATCGCTCCGTTCGCTGCCACTTCACATTTTGTCGACCGGTCAAGTAGCGAACAAATCCCAATAACAGCGCCAAGTTCATCGAGACAAAATAATAGCAAAGACTAAACAGCTTAATGTTAATTCCTGACCATGAAAACATCTGGCCGATAAAAGCGCATCCGTAAAACACGCATTGAATAATGAATATCACGGCATAAACCGGCTCTTTGGCAAATAAAGATAAATTAGTAAAAAAACAAATGATTAGAAAAAACGGGGCGAACCAGCGCAAAACCTTATGTGACCAAAACGCGAGTGCGGGAAAACCACGAAAAGGATTAAGCATCGGTAACAATCGAAAGAGCGCTTGAAAATCTCCAGCGCCGATTCTAATCCGCCTTTGCTTTTCATGAATAATTTTATGCGCGGCCTCTTCAATGGCGATCGCCTCTGGCTCATACACAACCGCATGTCCCTTCTCTAATATCTTCATCGGCATGACAAAGTCTTCAACGATTGTGTCCGGTGGGCAGGAATAATAGCATTCTTTTCGAATCGCAAAAATGGCCCCATTAACACCTAATAGTGAACCGCGGCGGCCTTCAAACTTTTTAATCATGGTTTCATACCGCCAATAAACGCCTTCCAATTCTCCGGTATTACTGCCCTTGGCATTAACAAATTGCAAACCTCCGCAAACGCAACCAACCCTTGAATCGCCAAAATAACGAACTAACTTTTTAAGCGCATCCCGTTTAAACATCGTGTTGGCATCGCTAAAAACAACAATGGAATGTTTCGCCTGCGGGACAATCTCATTAAGAACATTAACCTTTCCGCGACGATTTTCAAAATCTAACAAGATTATCCCACGTGATTGATATTCGCGGACAATTTCATTGGTTTTGTCGCTCGAACCATCTGAAGCAATGATGATTTCTAAAGAATCTTGCGGATAATCCAAATTAAGACAATTTTCAATCCGGCCTTTGATGACCTTCTCTTCATTATAAGCGGCGATAATTAGAGAAAGCTTAGGAAGCTCACTAGAAAGCTTAAACTCTTTAACTTTCCAAATCTTGGCCAAAAGCGCAAGCAGTAGCGGATAGAAAACATAGCTGTAAATTAAGAAAAATAAGGAAAGCCAAAATATAATTTTAGTTGTTAGCATTGTAGATTATCGATCGTAACATTTTAATTCGTACTAAACGAGATTTAATAAAA
Source organism: Candidatus Omnitrophota bacterium (assembly GCA_023247445.1). Taxonomy (GTDB): domain Bacteria; phylum Omnitrophota; class Gorgyraeia; order Zapsychrales; family Zapsychraceae; genus JAHFGL01. The sequence goes on from JAHFGL010000009.1 coordinate 15,097, forward strand.
TATATGAACCTAGCTTTTATGGATAAATATTTTAATTTAGCGGACCATTGACGGGCCCAAGAAGAATTATTATTTTTCCCATAAATTAAAATACCCAAACCATATTGCCGTGGATCAACCAGCAAATTGTAATCGTTAGGTCCAAAATTTTTGATAAAATCTTCAATGGCGGTTAACACACCATTCTTAAGACCACCCTCGGATAGGGCATTAAAAAACCGGGGATTAACCCCACCCTCGTCAACTAATTCCGATTGCCCCGGAATCATTCCTTTCCGGGCATTGGGTCGAAAAAACTCCGCAGGGATTGTTTCAGGCAAATAATACATATCCCTTCGTCCATAAGGCCAACCCACATCGTGAAGGAAAATCGTGCCGCCAACTTTAAGCAAATTGCGCTCTTTGATAATTTTTAATTCGTTGTAGACCGTATACCAGTTGTGATCGTCATCAATAAAAATACAATCGAACTGTGTTGATAATTTCTTAAGGCCATTCAAACTAAGATCTTTGATAACTTTTACATTTTGCTGATCAGAAAATTTCTTAACCAAATCACAATCTAAACAAGGATCAATGATCGTTAAGGAAACTCCTTTTATTTCAAGGATTTGGTCGGTATTATCTCCCATCGAAGCCCCGACTTCAAGAATCGTACGATAATTATTTTCTCTAATAATCGGCAGCGTCACATTGTTGGCAAAATATTTCACGGCCTAATCCTTCCTCAAAAGAAACCCAGCCGAATCTCCAAGCTTCGCGGCATTTAACTCTTGGGCTTTAATCTTATAAGACGCAATTTGCTCATTCGTAAAAATAGATTTGGTTTTATCGGTCAAATAAGAATTTGGCGCCATCAGTGGAATATTTTGTTTGTATTGTTCACTGCCCCAAAACTGAAAATCAGTTGAATCGTAAACAATCGATTGTACAGAAAGATGGTTTTGAGCGGCTAAAATATTCATACTTTTTATCGAATGAAGAAAGAAATGACGCGGGGCATCAAGACTAACCCAATTCTCTCTATAAATTTCCCAAGCCTGTGAAGAAACAATGGGAATACGAATTAAACACATGCCTCCGGGGGCCAACAACTCGGACACCCGCTTCATCGTTTCTTCTTGATTTGGGATATGCTCCAAAGAATGTTGGAACATAATTAAATCAAAACTTCCCTTTATATCCTGCAAAGATCCTTTAATGATCTTTAAACCATTATCGTATTGTTTAGTTTCGCTAAGAAAGGGGTCTGCTCCTAAAAGATTTGTAAAGCCTGATTCCTTGAGCCAAAAAAGAAATTCTCCCTTGCCGCAACCCACATCTAAGATGCGAGAATTTCTATCAAGATCTTTTATGATTTCATTATTTGGCCAATAATAGCGGACATATTTTTTTAATTTTTCATTCGGCCATAGTGTATAAACCATTTTTCCAAGAAGCCCACGACCAAAAATAGCGTAGTCATCCCTGGCCTCTTTTAAATAGGTTGCCAATTTACGAGTTTTTTTCTTAACACTTACGAGTTCATCGGCAAAGCTATAGTAATTTGCTGGATAATATTTTGACATGTCCGTTGGAACGGCGGCGATCTGCAGACATTCACATTGGCTACACTTAAAATATTCAAAACTCTCCGGTAAACCAAACATCATTTCACGGACAAGATATTTTGAATGAGCATCTTCGTGCTCACAAATTTTGCATTTCATATTTTTAGGATCGTGGTTAATTTTAGATTAAACTTTTGGTGAGCTCTGATCATTATTATCTATCTTCACAACCCTGGCTGGGATACCAACAACCGTTGCGCCATCTGGAACATCCTTAACAACAACCGCATTAGCGCCAATTTTAACATTATTACCAACATGAATATTTCCCAAGACTTTGGCGCCCGTGCCAATAAAAATATTATCGCCTAAGCTGGGAACCTCAACGGGAATTCCATTTTTAGCGGCGCCAATGACAACGCCACTTTCAATCACAATATTTTTTCCCGCCTTAACACCGGCATTAATGACAACGCCAATCGGGTGCATAAGAACAAATCCTCCCTCAAAATGCGCTCCGCGGCCGATCACACATCCATTAAAAAGTTTATTAAGCTCTAAAAATAAACAGCCGACAATTTCCATTCCAATCATTTTAAAGAACTGAAACAATCGATAAAACACAACCGCTGAGCTGCCATCTTTAATCAAAACCTTTAAAATGCTCATCGTATCAACTCGATTGTAGTAACACTGACTTTTACATTTAAAATCATCTATAATTTTCATCGTAATAACCTGCCTTGTTTGTGTAACGCCACCAGTGTTTTGATAATGCGCGTTGAGGCCTTCCCATCCCAAAACTTAGGTCGTCGTCCTTTTTTGCCTTGGCCTTTAAGAATCTTTAAACTTTCTTTAATAATTTTGTCCGTATTTAATCCAACCAATGTGTTTGTTCCTTCTGTGATTGTAATCGGTCGTTCCGTATTTTCGCGCACCGTCAAACAGGGGATTCCAAGCACCGTTGTTTCTTCCTGAATGCCACCAGAGTCCGTAATAACAAACTTAGCCTCATTCATCAGCGCCAAGAAATCTAAATAACCCAAAGGTTCGATGAAAACCATCTGCTTCATTTTCATTAGTTCATTCTTCGAAAGAAACTTTTCCAAATTCTTTTTTGTCCGTGGATGAACAGGAAAAACGATTGGAATTTTATTTTGAATGACTTTAAACGCATTCATAATTTTTGAAAGCGACTCTTTGGAATCAACATTGGACGGTCGATGAAGCGTCACTAAGGCAAAGGCCTTTTTCTTTAACGCAAACTTGCTTAAAATATTTAATCGTTGCGCCGCAACCAGATTATTCATAAGCGTATCAATCATCACGTTGCCGACAAAATAAATACGATCCTTTGGCAGTCCTTCTTTGATGAGATTTTTATCAGCATCTTCGCTCGTTGTAAAAAGAAGATCGGCAATGCTATCGGTCACCAACCGATTGATTTCTTCGGGCATGTTGCGATCGTAGCTGCGTAAGCCCGCTTCCACATGAACAACGGCAATCCGTAGTTTGGTTGCGACAAGCGAGCACGCCATTGTTGAATTAACATCACCGACAACCAAAACCACATCTGGCTTAACTTTCATCAAAACATGTTCAAAGGCCATCATAATTTCTGCCGTTTGCTTGGCATGACTGCCGGAGCCGATGCCTAAATTAATATTTGGTTTTGGAATCCCTAAATCTTTAAAAAAAGACCCCGACATCGCATGATCATAATGCTGGCCCGTATGAACCAAAATATGCTGGATGCCTTTGTGCGCACGAATTGCCCGGACAATTGGTGCAATTTTCATAAAATTTGGGCGCGCGCCAACAACACTTAAAATTTTCATGACTTTATTCCTAACTCCTTAAATATTCCTAAATAAGTCTTACAGATATCAAACCAGTTTCGCTCACGGATCACGTATTCTCGTCCTTGTTTGGCAATTTTTTGCATCTCACTAAAATGGTTGAGCGCATAAAGACATTTGTCAGTCAAGTCTTTGTCATCGCCGGCTTTAAACAAAATGCCGTTGTAACCATCCTTAACCAATTCTTTAATTCCTCCCACATCACTACCAATCACAATTTTTTCAAGCGCCATCGCCTCCAAAGGCTTGAGTGGCGTGACAAGTTCGGTAATGCGTTTAGAAATTCGTGGATAAACCAAAACATCAATGACTGAATAAAATTTCTGAACGTCATCATGTTTAACGCGGCCAGAAAATATAATCTGATCCGCGAGCCCTAATTCCTGGACCATATCTTTGAGCTTTTGTTCTTGCAGCCCGCCGCCGACGAATATAAATTTAACATCTTTTCGCGCAAAAAGCACATCTTTCGCCGCTTTTATCAAAAGCTCTAAACCTTCAAATTCAAAGAAGGTTCCAATAAAACCAAAGACCTTGTGACCAGCTAAGCCGTACTTTTTAATGAGTTCTTGATCCGCCGCTTGAGGTGTAAATCCCGATACGTCTACCCCATTAGAGATAATGGTAATTTTATTTTCAGGGATTCCACGCCCCATAATATCTTTTTTTAATCCTTCACAAATAACCGTAATGTGATCCGCTTTTTTGATTACGTCCGTTTCAATTTGGCGGGTCAAATTGTAACGCAGACTCCCCTCTTTCGTTTTACCCTGATCAACTGCCGCATCTTCCCACAACGCACGGATTTCGTAGATTAAAGGGACGCCATGCTTCTTGGCTAAATCAACCCCCGCCAAACCATTTAAAACAGATGAGTGTGCGCTAATGGCTTTAAAATCAGATCGCCAATTTTTATCAATCGTCGCCTTGATATTTTCAACAACGCATTTCTCTTTAAGGACAGGAAACTTTCTAATCACATTCCAGCCAGGCATTACTGAACGCACATAATTCACGCCATTAATGGATTCGGTATTATTTTTATACGAAAAGATCGGCGAACTAAAGACAGTTAGTGGCACACCGAGCTTATGAAGTGACTCTGTGATGTAGCGGCTGCGCATACTGTAACCGCTGACAAGCGGTGATGTTTGATCAAATATTTGGATAAGCGACATATTATTTCCTCAAGCGATCAACAATGCGATCAATACTGGCTAAATATCCTCGTTTAGGAATAAAATCCGTTTTGGTATTTACGTTTCCATTTTTAAAATGAAGACCAACGTCTTTGATAGTTTTAACTTCAAAATTAGAATTTGTTGAAAGATAGTTCATCAGATTCTTAAACTTATCAATCCGGATTTGGTCAACGCTATACTCTGTTCGCGCCTTATTCCACTTAATAAAACTAAAGCTGTGATAAACCAAGTTGACGACAGGAGCTCCCTCCTGATGAAATGTTTCAAGAAGCTCTTTGGTTTCGTTATAAGAATTCCCGTCTGTCGACACCAATCGAAACGGGCTAAAAACCCCAAGCGGAACACATTCAAAAACGCTCGCCGGAATTTCTAATAAACCATCCTGCCACACGGAAATATTCTTTGTCAGCGCTGGATTGTTTAATGCGCAGTTGGACCAACCAAAAAACATCGAACTATCGATCCAGATATCATTAGCTGTTAAAGCCTTGAGCGTATCATAATTCGCCGCCCAATCCCCTGCTCGATGCGCAATGGGAGTCGTGGCAAACCATTCGTAAAACAGCTCTTTACCTTTTTTAATAATTTCAATTTGCTCATTAAGACTGTAATCTTTCATCCCCGAGCGCTTAGGATCAAATGTTCCTTGCGGATGAGTATGTAATTGTAAATCGTGCCCTTGCTTCTTAAGCTCATCAATAGCTTGTACAAACGATTTTAAAAATGGTTTGTTGATGGTATAAACATCGACGAAAAATGTAGCCTTAAAGTCATACTCCTTTAAAATCTTTACAAATAACGGGAGACCATACGAATGACCATCAATTATTCCTGAGATGCCCATATCTTCAGGGTGGCTTGAGAATTCAGTATCAACGGTAATGGTAACGAGTGTTTTCATTTTAAAATTTGATAAAGTCGCTGAGCATTTTCTTCCCAACTCAAAACCGACATTAAAGAAAGATCATCTTGCTTAACAAAAATGTCATTTAATCCGCGAGCCAAATCTTGTGTATCTTTGGGATTAACCAAGATGGACTTTGAGTAACTGGCCAACAATTCTGGGATCGCTCCAACTTTTGTGGCAACAATAGAGCTATTACAGCCGATCGCCTCCACAATCACATTTGGACAGCCTTCGTTTAAACTCGGCAGACAAAACACATCAGAGGCATTCATCCACGTTGGAATCTCTTCGTGTTTTACTTTCCCAACAAATTTTACACGCTCTGCCAATCCCAAGGTGTTAACCTGCTGAACTAATTCTTCTTTTAATTCTCCCTCGCCAACAATATTAAGATGGATGTCTGTTGATAAAGTTTTCATCGCCTCAATTAAAAATGTTAAACCTTTCACGGGAACTAAATTGCCAATAAACAAAATAAATTTTTTATTGTTGTCCAAGGACAATTTCTGTCGACACACATTTTTATCCAAATGTTTAAAAAGCGTTTTATCGATTCCGTTTGGAATAATGATGATCTTTGCTTCACTTATTCCCACCCTGGTCATCTTATTTTTTAATGGACGACTAACCGAAACAATACCTTTAGCTTGCTCAAATGCCTTGGTAATAAATTTTTGACGCCATAGACTTTCAAACCCGACATTAATATCAGATCCATGAACTTTGCATACCAGAGGTTTATTGAGTTCTTTGGCCAGTAAACTCGCCGCATAACAATCTGGATACGCCCATGTTGCCAAAATAACATCAAAATTAAATTCCTTTTGAATCCTGCGGGCTAACTGTCGTATGGCGAAATAATAAAACCAGCCGGTCAATATCCGTCCAATCTTTGGAATAACGCAATGTCGTGGATGATAGGTCTTGATGCCCCCAATTATCTCTTCTTCCTTAATATTAGATGATGGCAAAAATGGCAATGGGGCAATAACACGTAAGTTACAAAGCTTGGCTAATTCTAGAAATTGTTGTTTATTAAAAATCCCTCTTTGTGGCTCAATAGAATTAGGAAACAAATTCGTAATAACAAGTACGTTCATAAACTTCTCTTTAGTATTAAGATTTTTTTAAACCAATATCGAGCCAGGGCAAAAAGGCTTCAATGGGAACACCCAGCATTGGACAAAGGGTTGCTTTAATCAGACGAAGAAAAAATACCACAATATTGGCCTGTAGCTTTTTAAGTGAGGACATTTCTTTATCCTGCAACCGCTGTGCATATCGAGTTAGTCCATCTCTGGGCAAGCTTTGATTAAGCACAACATATTTTTGCGGTTTAATAGCGTTTACAATCTCCCAATAGCTGATACCACGCGGACTGGTTGTTTTCGATGGAATATAATTAATAAACCATTTGCCCGTATGCATCTCAATGGGGTAAATTCCATTGGATGATCCCCCAATAAACAGAATTCCATTAGGTTTTAGAATTCGCCACATTTCTCTTATATATAGGTGACGATCGGTGGGGATGTACTCAAGAACTGAATGACAAATGCAAATGTCAAAAGTTTCACTCGGGAATGGTAATTTAGAAGTATCGGCTAAATACGACACCTTAATCAAATCATCTAAATGATGCTTTTTAATCCTGGCGGCAGCAACATCAATATTCATCTGATCTGGTTCAACACCGATCACCTTCGCTGCGCTTAAACCCAAAGCAACGGATGATCCTCCCGTGCCACAGCCAAAATCAAAAATCAGTTTATCTTTTAGAGGGGTAAACTCGTTAAGCAAAGGAACAAAATTCTTAAGATGCCTTTGTTCAAGGGTCATGAAATCATCAAACCATTTTTGATAGCGCGGATGAGCTTCCTTGCCTTTCAATAAAAGCTTGATCATCTTAACCAAATCATCATCTTGAGATATTGTGTTCATTTCTTGCAGATTTCCTCATATAATTCTTCATAGTCCATTGTCATGCGATCCAAGTTAAAGAATGTGTGTGCCCGCGCTCGGCCCGCCTCACCAAATTTACTGATCAACGATCGATTCGCATAAAAACGCATAACAGCCGCTTCGATGCGTTCTGGAAATCCACAGGGAACGATTAAGCCAGTTTCGCCTTCGACAACAACTTCTGGGTTGCCACCGACTTTGGTGGCCACAACCGGTTTACCCGCAGCCATCGCTTCTAATAGAGCCAACGACATTCCTTCGGAATAGGAAGATAAAACAAAGACGTCAAATATTTGTAACAATTTTACCGTATCCGAGCGATAACCCAAGAATTTAACATGATCTTTAATCTCAAATTCTTCTGCCATCTCAATAAGCTTATCTTTTAAAAGGCCATCACCCACGATCACAAGACTCGCGTTCACCTTCTTCTGAATCAACTTACGAAAGGCTTTAAGAAGCGTGCCGTGATCTTTTTCTTTCGCCAAACGACCAACGGTTCCAATCACAAAACGATCATCGGCAATTCCAATCTCCGTCTTCAATTTTTTATTTTCTTCCGGCGTTAACCTAACATCAAAGGCCTTAACATTAATTCCATTATGGATCACTTTAATTTTATTTGGGTTGATACGATTAGATTTAATCAAACACTCTTTAGCTTCGTTCGAAATGGAGACGATTGTTTTATTAAGAGCCCAAAAAAGAGGATTAATAGACTCCACTTGCCGTCCATGCCGGGTATTTATCAGATGATGATTAAAACTCAGTTGCCCGGCCAAGGTTCCATAGATCAAAGGGGCAATGTTATGGGTATGAATAACATCAAATTTCTGCTGGCTAATTAAACTTTTAAGCTGAAAAATTAAATTTAAATCAATGCCGTCTTTTTTATCAAATGTTGTAACGGGTAGTTGACTGTTATGGGCTAAGGTCTTTAGATCGCCACCTTTTTGTAGACACGCCAGCTGAACCTGATGTCCTCGTTTATTAAGCTCGATGGAAAGATCAATAACAAATTTTTCCAGTCCGCCGCAATCCAAACTATTAAGAATATGTAATATTTTCATTCCAATTCCCCTTCGAGTACTTTTTGTAGGTCAATATATCAGCTAATTTTGGTCTTAACGTTATTTTTTTCAAGAAAATATTGAGCGGCGTCAAATGCTTCTTCTGCCGAAATCGCCTGCATGCATTCAACAGCGCATCCCATCTCTTCGCTTTCTGTGCAAATCAAACTACAAGGCAACTGATGATAAAGTGTTTGCTTACGATCTGTCCAAGGCGAACACGTGCTGGGATGATTGGCCCCGAACAAACCAACCACTGGAACATTTAAAGCACCGGCCATATGCATCGGACCGCTGTCTAAACAAACACATAAAGAACTTATTTCAATTAAAGCAGCCAACTGCATCAACTGTAATTGGCCCGTAAGATTGACCGCCTTATGTTTCATCAGAAAACATATATCGGAAGCAACGTTTAGATCAGCCTTCCCCCCACAAATAACGACTTGCGCGCCCTCTTTTTCAATTAATCGATCAGCAAGCTGCGCCCATTTTACAACATCCCAACGTTTAAATCGGCTATGCACGCCAGGATGAAAAGAGATAATATTATTCTTGCCAATATCGATGCCCCTTTTACGCAAAATATCTTTTAAGGTTTGTCGATGTTCATCGGAAACAAAAAGATTTATTTTTGGTTGATCTTCGTTTGTGATCCCTACGTATCGTAAAATATTTTTAGCTTGGATGGGACGGCGTAAATCTTCCAAGGGCAATTTCTTTCCAAAGGCTTTATTAAAGAATCTTTTCATATAATCTTCATGAAGAAAAAATCGACTATCAACCCAATATCGACTCGATTTTAGTAAAGGAAGTATCAATGTTCCTAAGCTGCCACGCATATCAACAATCAGATCGTACTCCTCTTTTCGCACATTTTTAAGTGCACTGAGCTTCTGACTAATACTCCATTTTGTACTGCTTCGATTTAACCAATCGCAATTATACGGAATAACTTTTCTAATCGATGGATTTGCCTTGTATAAATCCTTTGTCCATTCACCGACCATGACATCAACGGTCGCTTGCGGAAATTTTTTCTTTAAGATAGAAAAAATGGGACTACTTAAAACACCATCGCCAATGTAATCCAACAAGACAATTAAAATCTTCTTTATCTGTTGCCGATCGGAAATCTTTTGGCGTGGATATAATAATAACTTAATAACATACGCCATAAATTGCGTTCGTAGGCGATGTCGGACCGTGGCTTTAAAATGATTTTCTAGGATATTGGAATAGATTTCTTCGAGTTGACGAACGTATCGATCTAGATGGAAAAATTGTTCCACATATTTTCGGCCTTCAAGTCCCATCAATTCGCGCTTATCAGAATTTGTCAAAAGCTCTCTGACATATTTGGTGAGCGAAAGAACATCATCCGCTTGAACTAAGAATCCAGTTTTATTATGTGAAATCGCCTCTGGGATTCCATTAACGGATGAAGCCACAACTGGTTTAGCACAACCCATGGCTTCTAGAATAACTAATGGCAACCCTTCTTCTTTAGATGGCAGCACAAACAAATCACAAGCAGAGACATATTCATGAGGATTTGAACAATAGCCTAAAAAGTCAACACTCTCAGCTATATTCAATGAATTAGCTAGTTCTTTAAGAATTGATGTGTAACCGGTATTAGATTCTTTCTCTGTTCCAATAATTTGAAATTTCACCTCTTTATTTTCCACTAAAATATCCTTGGCCATGAGCAAGAATTCTTTTTGTCCTTTTCGAAGAGACAAATCGCCGATTGTGGTGACAATGAAACAATCATTTCTTATATTCAATTTTCTTCGTAATTGTGTTTTCTCCTCTGGGCTTATGGGGTGAAACAAGGATCCATCAATCGCATTAATAAGGACACGCAGGGATGTTCGGCGAGGAACCGGCTTTAAATATTGTTTAACACATTGGGCAATATCTGCGCAGCAGCATATTAAACTATCAGGAGGAATAATGAGCGCATAATCAAGATCGTCTTTTATCGTTGGAGAATGTAAATGACAAACAATTTTTCTCTGGGTCAAACGAGCTGCGATCGCACAAGGCCGATAAACACCCAATCCATTAACATGAACGAGCGTTATATTTTCCTTTAGAATCCAAAAAACATACCGAGCCACCAATACGAGAAAAGAAAAGATATCCTTCTTGGAATATTTTTTCTTATTTGAAACAATAGCAAACTTGATATTCTTTTTCTTTAGCTCATCTTCCAATTTACCTTTTTCAGGCAATAAAACAATAGGCTCAAACTTAGTCCTATCCAACCGCTCAAGAATGTTGAGCAAGATCCCCTCGCCGCCGCCTAGTCTAGAGGTGGTCGATATATACAATATTTTATCTTTATGTTTCATTTTGTTTTCTTAAACATTCGTTTACCAAAACTCTTTAGTTCATTGAAATCTTCTGGGAATCCAAATTGAAGCATACAAAAATAAATCATGACGCCTAAGCCTGTGTCAGTTAGAAATCGTGACCACCGGGGCCACAACTCTAGTCCAAGCAACTTATTAAACAGGTATAAACTTAAAATCATCATTGATGAACTAATAAACGCTGGCGTTAGCGCGGCAAAATAACTACGAAAGGATGCGTTAAGAAATTTTAAACTGATCTTAGCCAAAATAAGATTCAAGCTCGCCATCAGAGCCATGGCAGAAGCAACCCCATTAATTCCCCATCGTGAGCCAATCCAGACGGCCACGATCGTCAGTGGCAGCATAAACGATTGCCATTTTAAACTAACATCTGGTCGTCCCAACGAAATACATAAGGTGCTCGATACGGATGTTATGGATAAAACCGCCCCAGAAAGACAAAGAATCTTCAGTGGAATAATCGAAGGCGTCCACCGCACTCCATAAACTAGTAAAATAAAATCCTCCGCCATAAAAAACAAGGCAAACATCAGTGGAAACGTAACGATAGAAATAAAATTAATTGTTTTAAGAAATCCTCTTAAAATTCTATCCTTTTCATCGTGGACCTTACAATACAACGGATAAACAACATCGAGGATATTCTCAACAATATGAGTCAGGACCAAGTGTGGTAAGGCAAACGAAAATTGATAATAGCCAAGGTTAGCCGATCCCAAAAATCGTCCGGTAACGATATAATCGATATTTGAATTAAAATAGTTTAAAAAGCATATGCCGTATAAATTCTTGCCAAAATGAAATAGCCCTTTAAACCTTTCTTTGTCAAAGAGAAGCTTAATGCGCCACTTCCCCCAAGCAGCAAACAGACAAGTCTTCACAATTCTTTCCCCGATCATTCCCATGATTAAACTCCATACGCCAAACCCACTCATCGCTAAAATAAGTGTAATTAAAACGCGAACACCTGTAGAAATCATTTCAATAATGGCAATGGATTTAAAATTTAAACTTCGCATCATAAGGACATGATACGTGCTCGCCATTGCAGAAAAAATAAAGTTAAGCGATAAACAAACGATGATGGAAGTTAAGATAGGCTCGTGAAAGAACGTGGCCACGACAGGGGAAAGAACCAAGCATAAAACAGTAAGAATTAACCCACTACAAAAATTTGCCCAATAAACGGTTGAGACATCTCTATCATCTATTTCTTTTCTTTGAATGAGCGCCCCGCCGACCCCAATATTGCCAAATAAATTGACAATATCCATAAAAAGAACCGCCATCCCCAAAATACCAAAATCTTGAGGGCTTAATAAACGCGCCAAAAGAATTGTTGTTAGGAATCTTGTCGTACTAATACTAATGGTTTTAAGAAAGGCCCAGAAGGTATTTTGCGAGGCATTCGTCGTTAGGGATTCTCCACCGATCGTGTTCGAAGAATAACTCATCTTAAATTAAAGCCCGATCTTGATAATGATATATGTCATAAGTAAAACACCCAGCGAGAGCAGGAAACTTATTAGGGCATCTTTTTTGGTAAATTTAATATCGAGGTCTTTATTTGTTTGATAGGCAATCCACAACAAAGCCCCCGAAAATGCAAACAAAAGATACGGCAAAATGACATAGGCCCGGGATAGAAAAAATGCAGCGGCACAAAAACCAATTAAACTGGATTGAAGACCAATCGCATAAGGCCTTAATCTCGGGACATTATTTTGTACAATCGTAAGCCCCTTATAAGAACTATAAATTAATGCTACCCAGAAAAACAATCCAATAAATCCTAATTCGGCAGCAATCTGCATGAAAGAGTTATGTGTAGTTTGCGGCAGCTCTTCCATAAACATGTTCTGCCCAACACCAAAAAACGGATTTGATTTTAACATGAGCATCCCCTCATACCACAGTTCAACCCGATTAAAAGCTGATTCTTCCTGAACTGAGATAAGACCCGCACGGGATGGACCCAAGGCTAAAATGGCAGCCGCCAGGATCGCGCCGATAACTCCTCCTAACACAAACTTCCTTGTTAATCTGACGAAAAAGAAATACGTTGTGACCATAAGGGCCAATAACCCACCACGAGAATTCGTCAAATATATTCCATAAAAAAGAGCGGCAATTAAACCAATAACCAAAACCCTTGTCAATGGATTGATCTTCTTTCCAAAAGCAAATGGAAGTAAAAGCCCAATGGCCACGACAAAAATAAGAGCCAAATCGTTGGGGTCATTAAAAATTCCAATCCAGTTAATGCGATATTCATTGCGGGTAACATCAAAGGTGAGCTCTTGTCCAGCCCATCCATACATATTCTTTAACTGATAAATTCCTTGAGGAACTAAAATAACAATTAAGCCAACAATAAACCAAATTGAAATCTTAAATTTCTTTTCTGTGTTGATCGCGTTTAAAACAAGATAAAAGAATATAAAGTTAACTAAAAATGACTGGAAGGACAAAACCATCCCCTCAAAATACGTATGAACAATGTGGGACATTAAAATGGAAAAATAAAAACCCAACATTAATATATTTTGTGGGCCTCTAGCATAAGTAGTTTTCTTAAAAGCCATGTGCTCTAACCCCAACAAAACAAGTGTCGTATAACCTAAAATTTCAATCGGACGAGTCTGCATAAAGACCAGGATCCAATCCTGCGGTCGGATAAATGTACAGAAAAAGTAAAGAAGCAGTGCAATAAAACTCATTTTTCCCTCTTAAGTATATTTTTTAAATGACGTAAAAAGTGGATCATCCCAACCGGGAATAAACTTAATATAATATAAATAAAGATTTTTATAGAAAAAGAATTGTGTTTTAACGCTTTTAGAAAAAAGCCCCTTGCTGTTCTTAAATCATCCGTCCAATAACTAAACTGACCAAACTCACAATATATTTGAGCTAATTCATTGTCAGTAAAAATCTTCCCTTGAGCAAATTGATGATATTGTTCAAGAGCGGCCTTTCTGGCTAAATAATCTTTATCTTTTCCTTTTAAACGATGCTCCCCAACATAATCTCGAGTGATATTGTTTTGGTGCCACCGGTACTTAATTAATGGCTCAACCATATATCCCACGTCGTAATGCAAGGAAATCCGAAGCCACATGTCATAATCCTGATTAGATCGAAATCGTTCGTCATATATTCCAACTTGGTCATGACATTGTTTACGCAGTAGCGCGGCCGAGTGGCAGAGAAAATTTCCTTCCTGAATTAATCGTTTAAAAGCAGTTGTCTTATCAAGGATCGTATCTGTCTTAGATTGGTTTCCCCAGATGTGACCAATCAATTGTCCCCCCTCATCAATCTTATCAATATCTGAGTAAACAATTCCAGCATACGGATGTGCTTTTAGAAATTCAACCTTTTTCAATAAATTATTAGGCAGCATAGCATCATCACTGCCGATTATATTAATAAATTCCCCTTGAGCCAAGCTAATACAACGATTCATCGTCTCAACAATCCCGAGATTCTTTTCATTTTGATAGAAGCGTATGCGCCGATCATTAAAAGATTTTATGATCTCCACAGAAGAATCTGTTGACGCATCATCACAAATAATGAGTTCAAAGTCAGTAAATGTTTGCGATAAAACACTCTCGATTAATTCTTTAATAAATTTACTATGATTATAGGAAGGAACACAGACACTTACTTGCGGCATAGGTTATCTTTTTTATATCGAATGAGGGATACTAAACCAGCCGGCTTAAAAGAAACGTGAGTTAAAAAGACTAAGTCTAGAGTTGTCATCATAGGCCAACTTCCTTTTGTCATCTTTTAATTCCATTTCGTTTTGAAATATTCTACAGTTTTCTTTAATCCTTCTTCGAAATTGACCGTTGGTTTGTATTTAAGAATATTCTTAATTTTTGAAATATTTGCTTCTGTTTTAAAAACATCGCCGGCGCGCTTGGGTAATAATTTTGGTTTAATATTTTTACCCATAATTTTGTTAAGCACCGCTACCAATTCTAAAACGGTATTATCTTGTCCATTGGCGACATTAAATACTTGATGTTTAATTCCCGGCGTTGTGGCGGCTAACACATTAGCTGAGATGACATTTTCAATATAGGTAAAATCTCTAGACTGTTTGCCGTTTCCAAAAATAGGCGGAGGTTCATTGTTCATAATGCAATGGATAAATTTAGGAATAACAACGGCATATTCATCATCTAAAGCTTGTTTGGGACCAAAAACATTAAAATAACGTAAACATACAGTTTCAATATTAAAATGCTCTGAAAAAATTCGGCAATAATACTCTCCTGTTAATTTACTGAGCGCATAAGGCGAAATAAGAAGCGGATAATCTGTTTCTACCTGTGGAAATTTTGTTGTATCACCATAAACCGAACTTGATGAAGCAAAAACCAAACGCTTAACTTTCTTTTTGGCGGCAGCCGTAAGCATTGTTAAAACGCCATTAATATTAACATCATTATAACTGTAGGGATCTTCCATTGATTTTGGTACAGAGCGCAGTGCCGCTTGAAGCGAAATATAATCAATGCCTTCACAGGCCTTTTCACAGGCTGCGCGGTCACGAATATCACCTTTGATAAGTTCAAATTTTGTTTTCCCAAATCCTTTTGTAAATTCTAAATTTTCTTTTTTCCCAGAGAAAAAATTATCTAAAACACGGACATAATGTCCTTTTTTAATTAGATATTCAGCAATACTGGAGCCAATAAAACCTGCCCCACCTGCGATTAAAAACCGACTCATAAATTTCCTTTCTTATTATAGATATCTATAAATGTATTCAGGTAAATGATACTCAATATTTGTAAGGACATGTCCTAGAATTTTTGAATGCGATTGTGTTAATAGTTCCTCCGCACGTTTGACAATCCCACGTTGTGTCCGTCCGGCTTGAATAACCATAAAGACACCTTCTGTCTGGGCGCCAATAATTCCAGAATCTGTTACAGGAATAATCGGGGGGGTATCAATCAAAACAAATTCAAATTTACTTTTCATATCAGATATAAATTTCTTCATCGCATCTGAAGCTAAAAGTTCAGCTGGGTTATCAGGAACAGCCCCACAAGCCATAAAGGCTAAATTGTCATATTCCTTGACATTAAACATTACATCTTCAATTGTGGCTTTGCCGCTTAAAACCTCTGTTAATCCAACGGGTTGACTTACACCAAGATATTTGGCCAGACGACCGCGTCTTAAATCAGCATCAATTAAAACGACCTTGGGTTTAATAACAGCCTGCGCCATCGAAATCGCTAAATTTAAGGATGTAACGGTCTTCCCTTCCGAATGCAAAGAGCTCGTGATAACAAATACATGTGGCGGCTTTCCTTTATTCATTGAAAGGATATTCGTACGCAGAATTTTATATTGCTCCGTAATTAGCGCCTTAGGATCAAAATGAGCAACAATCGAGGCATCCACTTTAGACTCACCAACTTTCTTAACAATGAATGGATCGCGATCCTCTATTTTTGAAATTTTTTCAATACGACTAAATCGTTCTTCAGCCGCTTTCTTAAGAGCATTGGTAATTTTTCCCATGATTAAATATCCCTTCCTAGTTGTATTAATTAATTCTTAAAATCTTTGATTACATCATTAAAAAAACGAACAATTTAAACTGAAGCCTCTAGCTTCTTTTTTACATCTGTGATGCCACCAATTTGCGTCATAGGTGATTCACCAATGACTTCAGTAATCAACGCCTTATCAATTTCTGGTTTTTCATAAATATATCCTGATAATAATGCGCTGTCACAAATCTGATTGACGATCCGAGGAACTCCTCGGCTGAATTGACAAATTAAATCAAGAGCCTCATCGGTAAAAAATTTCCGATCTGATCCACTGGCAACTTTCAATCGATGCTCAATATAATCTTTTGTGTCTTCTCTATTTAACGGGGTTAATTGAAAAAATACGGCAATCCGCTGACGTAACTGTTCCAACTTTGGCAAAGCTAATTTCGCTTTTAATTCTGGTTGTCCGATAAAAAGAATTTGGATGAGTTTTTCATTTTCTGTTTCTAAATTTGATAACATGCGAACTTCTTCTAAGACGGATGGACTTAAGTTCTGCGCTTCATCAATGATTAAAACCACATTATTATCCCGACGCAATTGTTCGATTAAATAACCATTAAGCTGAGCATGCAATTTCGCCTTTGATCCCGGCTCATACTCGACTTCTAGATCATCTAAAATCGTCATCAAAAGATCTTTGCCACTCATATGGGTGTTGGTAATAAGGGCGACTTGCGTCCTGGTGTCTAATTTATTAAGAAGGGCACGACAAACGGTTGTCTTCCCAGATCCGATGTCCCCGGTAATGACCACAAAACCTTTACGCTCTTTGATGGCATAAAGTAGCGTGCTCAAAGCCTCGGTATGCTTACTGCTCGAGAAAAAGAACTTCGAATTGGGTGTTAAATTAAAAGGCGGCTCTTTAAATCCATAAAAATTGTAATACATTCAAACACCTCTTTATAAAATTAGCGGATAAAATTCATAATCGCTGTTGTTAAAATAACAGTGATACCCCCCGCAATAACCACCAAACTATAAAACCATCCCAGCCGTTCCCGTTCCATTTGGATGCTATGCTGAGTATTAATTTTTGATATCGCCCCTAAAAGCGGCATACCTAAAAAGTTTTTAGCTTCTTCAACATCAATAAAAGATTTATCTAAGAATTCAGCTGCGACAACTAATCCAAAACCAATTAACCCACCGGCGAATAATCCCATTAGAGCAACAAGGATTTTATTAGGTTTAATCGGACTTAAGGGAATACGGGGAGGATCTAAAACAGTGTATCTGGTTCCTTCTTTGGAAGATTGTAATCGTTGTGTTATTTTGGCTGTTTCCAATCGTTGTAAAAGCGTATTGTAAATCTGTGTATTAACATCCACATCCCGGGCCATGACACCATCAAGTCTGTCAATGAGCATGACCTTATACAAATCTTTTTCAGTACCTTCGGCTTTGGTTTGAGACGCCTTAACTGATCCGCCACCTTCGATTTTATCTAAAGCGGTTTTAATTTCATCGATAATTCTATTCGTCGACTGTGTGGCTAAGTGACTACTTTTGGTATACTCTAAATTTTCCTTTTTCAATTCTTCCTTCTTAGCCGCGATCTGCTCTCGTAATTGTTTTACGCGAGGATGTTCATCTGTTGAATCGACCAAGAGCGCATCGAGCGCATCTTGCAGCTTAGCAATTTCGGCAGATTTGATTTTACCTTGATAAAGCTTTAATTGTTCTTCAATAAAAGTGATGGCATCTGATGTTTCTTTATTTTGGACATCAACGTTTCTTTCAATAAAGATTTCAGCGACATTACGGACGACTGCTTGAGTTTTCTCTGGGGTATCGCCAATATAAGAAAGCTCAATAATATTCTGTCCTTTTAATTTGATAATAATATCTTTTCTAATTCCTAAAATCGCCGCCTCTAATTCTTGCGGAGTTTTAATATCTTGATCCATATTTAAGCGTCGGACTAAAGTGACAAGACTATTCCACCCAAGCATCGATTCTCGGATGCCCGCCATTCTTTGCATAATGGTACTTGAAACAGCAAGTTTATCAAAAAGAGGGTTATCACTTTTACCTTCTTCGATCAGAAGAATCGTGGATGAAAGATATTTTTTAGGGAGAATAATTCCCATGCAGACGCCTAAAATTAACCCTGCATATAAAGGAACAAGGAACAAATCTTTGCGGCGGAAAAATATTTTCAAGAAATTCATCGGTGTCAAAGGAGTTTGTGTTGATTCCATCATGATCAGTATTTCCTTTCTGCTAAAAATTGCTAACAACTAAAATTAAAGAAGATTAAAATCCACCCGTGTATACGGTTCGTGCTGTACCGGCCGCTGTTCCAACTGGGGTTGCGACTGGTTGTATGACACGCATCGCTTTTGCCATAAGTGTCGGCGGAACATATAATGTGTCGCCTGGTTTCATAACTAAATTTTCTCTTAAATCTCCTTCAATGAGTAATTTATGGATATTGACATTGCGCTGAGCAGCCTTGCCACTCATCGATGGTGTAATCAAACTCCCTTTGGGTGTATTAGCACTTAATAGAGGTAACCCCGATTGCACTAGTGCTTCGCGGACAGTGATTGTGTCACCACGCATATAAATTTTTCCTGGGCCAGCAACTTCGCCAATAACATAAACAACTTTGCTATTATAGCCTGAAATTTTAATCGTAACATCGGGAGATATGATATATTTTGACAATAATTTTTTGACAATTTCTGTGGTTTCTTTCTTAGTCTTTCCAACCAAAGGAACATCGCCTACAAATTCATATTGAATATTTCCTTCATTATTAATCGCGTATTGTCCTGTTAACTCTGGATGACGAGCTACCGCAATATCAATCACATCATTAATACCAAAAGTGTAGGTACTTGGAGTTTCTAAACTGTTGTTAGCCATCGCTAAGTTATTAGGAATGCCTGCTTCAGCTAAAATTTTATCTGGGTCAATTTCTTCGGAGGTTGTTTTAACAGATGAAACGGTGTCATCTTGAACGGATGTTTCTGCGGCTGTCTCTGACACTAATTGATTTGGATTAGTGTTGGCATAATTTTGCGCGCTAGCAACACTTAATGGCAAACACAGCAGACCTACAATAATTATTAGTCTTAGTAATGTTAATCTTTTCATTTTCAAATGACTCCCTTATAATTTATTAAATTGGCCTAGATTAGAATTCAACAACAGTTTCACGAAACTGTCGGATATGGTCAAGATCTTTTTCATCATAAAAGCGCCAACCTCGCCAATCTCTTTTGGCCTTTCGGACTTTTCCTACTTTTTCCCATCGAACGATGGTTTTGGGACTGATCCCAACAACATCAGCAACTTCTGTAATTGTCATTCTCCGATTACTCACTTGGCCTTCCTCCTTATTATATGTAATGCTTACGATTTTTTTCTTTTTATTCCATTTTCATCGAAAACGGATACCATTTTAAGAAGCAATTACCATGCCATCTATTAAAATGGCAAAATTAAATTTATCTAAGAAGCAGTAAATAGTTACAGATAAACAACTTACACAAAACAATGTTAAACCTGTCAAACTCTTTCGAGACAAAGCAGACATGGGATGATGTTTAAAAGAATGAACAGCTTTGTCTGGGACACACCAGGACAATCACGGAAAACACACTCTATCAACAAGTTAAACATATGTCGAGTTTTATCATCAAATAACCGAATCTTTATCATTGGTAGGGCCGCCAACTTTTTACATGGTCTGGCGGGTTGCGCATCAGAAAAAAATTTGGCAATTATCAATAGTATGGTATACTTTTTGCGTATGAAGATAAAATTAACGCCCCAACAAATTCAAAAACCAATTTTAGCCCCCTCGATGCAGCAATCAATCGAGGTGCTGATGCTTCCCCTTGCGGAATTAAGTATAAATATTGAAAAAGAACTCCAAGAGAACCCTCTTTTAGAAATTGATGAAGAAAAAACGGCCAAAGAACAACAACAAATCGATCAAATTGTAAATTTTAATTTAAGAAACGCCATCGAAAATCCAAGAGGATCTACAAAAGATATTACAGAAGAAGATCACGAGCTAGAGGAACGGCCCATTACAAAAGCAACGACATTAGAAGAAGATTTGTTGCGGCAGTTACGAATCGAAATAACAGCCCCCCTAACCTTAAAAATTGGTGAGTTCATTGTAGGAAATTTAGATGAAAATGGTTATTTAAATTTAACCTGCGAAGAAATTGCCCAAATCCTTGAAGTCCCCGATGTCACAATTGTTGAAGAGGTATTAAAAACCATACAAAATTTTGAACCACTTGGAGTCGCTTCCCGAAATCTACAGGAATGCTTACTAACCCAAGTCAATTATAAATTTAATGGCGAAAGTCAATTAATTGTTCAAACGATTATCAATCATATGGAAGATTTGGGACACAAACGATATCATCACATTGCTAAAACGTTAAAAACATCCATTGATAGAGTTAAAGAAATTGCAAAAATTATTGCCGCGCTGGAACCCAACCCGGCACGAAATTATCGTCCTATCCATGCCAATATTTATATTAAACCAGATGTGACCATCTTTACTGATGAAAATGGTCAATACAATATCCAGATTAATCGCGATAGCGTCCCTCATTTACGGATCAATTCTTTTTATCAACAGATGCTCAAACAACCTAACCGGACAAAAGAAGAAACAGATTTTATTAGAGAAAAAATTAAAAACGCCTTGTTATTTATGCGCAGCATTGAGCAACGGCATCAAACCATTAAAGAAATTGCCAAATATATTGTGAATCACCAAAAAGATTTCTTTGAGCAAGGTCCCGTGGCCCTAAAACCACTAATCTTAAAGGACATTGCTCAGGTCATTAATCGCAACGAATCAACTGTCTGCCGAGCGATTAATAATAAATACATGGATACACCGCAGGGATTATTGCCGATGAAGTTTTTCTTTTCTCAATCTTTACCACAGGAAGGAAGTGACGCGGTGTCCAATCGAAGCATTAAAGAAGATCTTAAAACCTTCATTGAAGAAGAAGATAAAAACCGTCCTCTATCTGATCAAGAGATTCAACAACGATTTAAGAATAGAGGAATGACAATCGCCCGCCGCACCATTAGTAAATATCGACAAACTCTGCACATCCAACCTTCTCATTTACGAAAAATATAAATTAAAATAGGTAGTAGAATAATTTTATTGGTGGGATTGTATGGCGCTAGACTAATTGTTTAAACGATTGTAATCATCTTCTAGCCGAATAATATCCTCTTCAGAAAGATGTTCACCGCAGGCAACTTCAATAAATACAAGACTATCTTTTCCTACGTTGGCAATACGGTGGACAGCGCCAACCGGGACATCAACAACCGATCCCGCGCCAACTTTAATATCTTTTCCATCGATGGTAACCAACCCTTGGCCAGCGACAATATTCCATTTTTCCGAGCGATGCTGATGCTTTTGTAGACTAAGTCGGGCCCCGGGATTAACCTCAACGCGCTTAACCCACACCCCAGCTTCTTCTAAAAATTTGATGTAAAATCCCCACGGCCTATGTGAATAATTAATTTTGATATCCATATTTTCCCTAGTATGCCAGATTTTCTAAAATTTTCCTAGTAGAAAAAGCGAATTCCCGTTTAAAAAGCTCTTGATGTAATCGCTTAAGCGATGCCAAATCATCAACATCTTCTTGTTCTTTGAGTAAATAAACAGATTGTTTCAGCTCTTTAATGTTTTGACGCGTTTGTCTTAAAACGGCCCCGCTGCTCCACTTAATTTTTTGAAAAATCTGTTGATGAGGATTTCGCAAACCAATCAAATAATATCCGCCATCACACGCAGGTCCAATGACATAATCATGTTCGTTAAGCTTATCGAAAGCGCCAACGATATCAGCTGTGGTAAGAGTCAAACAGTCTGTTCCAATAATAACAATGCGCTCAAATCCTTTTTTTCGACAATCGTTCGCGGCATTAAACATCCTTTCACCTAAATCTATTCCTTGCTGCTCTTGAAGATGAAACCTATCCTTAAATTGGCTCAGGAAAGGCGTTATATTATCGGTTGCTGCACAATAGATTAACCGTTCGTCACAGTTAGCTTCTAAAGCAATCGTCAAAACATCTTTAATAAAAGCTTGATACAATTGCGTGACGACTGGCACAGAGAGACTCTTAAGCAGCCGCGTCTTAACCTCACCATCTTTTGGTTCCCGGGCAAAAACAATTAAGGCTGATTTATCTTTCTTTATTTTCACTGGATTATCATTTTAAAATACCGGTTAGATCTTTATATAATCTACTGATGCTTACGAAATTTATATTTAAAAATAGTCCTCAATATTTTCTCGCTCGCTAGAATGGTTCCCTTAATCGTTCCTGATATTTTAGAATGACCAATGCGTTTTCGATAATCAACAGGCACTTCTTTTATCTTTAAACCTTTCTCTATCACTTTGATTTGCATTTCAATGGTCCAACCAAAATTTGTATCAGTCATATTTATTTTTTTTAAAGCGGAAAATTTAATCGCACGAAATGGCCCTAAATCCGTATAAGAAGCGTGCCAAAATTGCTTCATCAAGAAACAGGCCAGCTTATTGCCCCAAAAAGCCTGTGGTGTCATGGCACCCTCTTCTCTTTTTCCTAAAGCCCTGGATCCAAGAACAAAATCATAGTCGTCATAAATAATAGGACTTATGATGCGCTCTAACTGTTCGCCATGATCACTATAATCACCGTCAATAAAAACGACAATATCAGTTTGTGGATTTAAAGCCGCTATTCCTGCCAGGCACGCCTGCCCATAACCACGCTTGGGTTCATCAATGACACGACAACCTAACTCTCGAGCCACACGAGCCGTTTGATCTGTGCTGGCGTTATTGACAACGATAATTTCTTTAATCAAAGCTTTGGGTAAGTCGGCAACAACTTTGGGAAGCGATAATTCTTCGTTAAAGGCGGGAATGATAACACAAATAAGTGGAGGCCTCTCTGGCTGATTCAGCATCAAATATCTATCATCCCAAAAGCAGATTCTTTATATTCGCTATAATAATTTTATAAAATCTTGATTACAGTCTTTTCTGAATCATGTTGAGAATTATTGATGATCTTTCTTGATCACCAAAAACACCCACACGAACTTTAAGCTTTGCTGTTTTCTCAGTAAGAGCCTCAATGTCGACTTGAATCTTTTTGCCATCATTATCCACAGCGCTTATATGAGCTACGTGCTGACTCAAATCATCGTCATGAACAGCCATTTTAAGTTTCTTTAAAGCAGCAAGACTCGCCCGATAAACTTGATCTACAGGTTTATCAAGATTCTTTTCTGCGCTTCCTTTAACATACGCAACGCCACCAGCTCCCGCAGCCGCTCCAAGTAGCAAAGCAAAACAACCAGAGCTTGTTACAACAACGCCAACTAACAACAACATTAAAGTTAAATTCTTGATAGCTCTTATCATGCGAGTTTCCTTTCCTATTTAAAGAATGTTTTTAACGTTAGGATCAACTTATCCAAATCTTTTCTGGTATGCATGCTCGATATAAAAAACGCCTCAAGATCAGCGGGTGGCCAATAAATCCCCGCCTTTAATAAATGATGAAAGAGTTTTGTGTAACGCTCTGCCCCAGCGGCTTTTTGCGCATCATCATAATTTAAAACTGCTTCTTGGCGAAAACGGATACTCATCATCGATCGGTAATAAGATAAATGGGCTTCAATATTATGTTCTTTAAAATAGGTGTTGATCGTATTGGCTAATTCTTCCGATTTTTGATTTAGAATGCGATAGAAATTCTTATTTAGAAATTTTAAAGTCGCAAGTCCCGTTTTCATGACAACCGGATTTCCAGCAAATGTTCCGGCCTGATAAACACCGCCAAGTGGAGCCAAACATTCCATAATATCCTTTCGTCCACCGTAAGCGCCAACGGGAAAACCTCCTCCAATAATTTTCCCTAAACACGTTATATCCGGAATGATATTCATCTCTGTTTGAACACACCCCGCGTGGGTGCGAAAGCCCGTCATGACCTCATCAAAAATAAGAACAATATTATTTTTCTTAGTCAACTCACGTAAAGCTCGTAAAAATTCCATGTTCGCTGGAATAACACCCATATTTCCCGCAACAGGTTCAATAATAACACAGGCAATTCGATCTTTAAATTGTGTAATTGTTTTTTCTAGGATCTCTACATTATTATAGGGAAGGCTGATCGTGTTTTGAATATGGCTTTGCGGAATGCCAAGGCTCGAAGATTCTTTAAGTTGCGCGACACCGGAACCTGCCTTAGCTAAAAGATCATCAAAATGGCCATGATAACAACCGTCGAACTTAATCAACATTTCTTTATTTGTAAATCCGCGCGCCAAACGAATCGCGCTCATCGTCGCTTCTGTTCCCGAGTTGACAAAACGAATTAAATCAATGGATGGTACATGATCAACGATAAATCGCGCCAAATCAATTTCTTCACGGGTGGTCACGCCAAAACTGATTCCCTTCTCCGCTGTTTTCTTCGCCGCCAAAATAGCGTTACGTGGCGCATGTCCTAAAACCAACGCCCCCCATGATAAACAATAATCGGTGAACTCATTGTTATCATAATCATAAAGCTTGGAGCCACGGCCATACTTCATCACAATAGGATTTCCACCGACAGCACGAAACGACCGTACAGGGCTATTGACGCCGCCGACCATGACGTCTTTGGCCTGTTGAAAATACTTATCTGAGTTGTTTGTTCTCATCGTGAAAATTGAAGATAGAAAATGGACAATGGATGAAAATAGATAGTGGAATTAATCTAAAACTTCTTCCAATTCTGCATTAATTTATAAATCATTGCACCTGTTTGTTGGTATCGACAACTAATTTCCTCAAATCTATGTCTGGATAAATAATTTGATTTATATGCGAATTCTAACCACGTTAGAGTTTCTTCTGAAGATCCCAAAGCATCATTAAGATGTCGCGTAAAAACATCGGGATATCGACGTTTAGCAAAACCTTCCCGAATATTAACTGGGACTGACCGAGAAGATCTTCTAATTTGATCTACCAAAGAATAAGTTTCTTCCCTTGGGAATCTTTTTGTTTCATCAAAGACTTCTATAGCTAAGTTAAATGATAGGTTATAAACTTCTAAATCATTACATTTTTGTATCACCATTGTTTTCTCCTTTCATCGCATCGTTATCATTCAAATCAATTGTCTATCTTCCACTCTCATCCATTTTCTATCATCTATCTTCCATCCTCCTCTCTATATCCATTTTAAAACCTCTTTCGCGTAATATGAAATTATAATATCAGCGCCCGCGCGTTTAATCGCCGTTAAACTTTCAATAACATTATCCTGTTCGTTAATCCATTTCTTGACGGCCGCAGCCTTAATCATCGAATATTCACCGCTGACACTATAAGCCACGATAGGTTGCGTTAATTCGCGTCGCAGTAAAGCAATAATATCCAAATACGCGAGCGCAGGTTTAACCATAATAAAATCAGCACCCTCAGAGACATCTTGCTGGGCCTCTTTTAATGCTTCACGAGAATTGGCATAATCCATCTGATAAGTTTTACGATCACCAAACTGTGGGGAGGAATTAACGGCATCACGAAATGGGCCGTAAAAAGATGAGGCATATTTAACCGCGTACGACATAATTGGAATATTTTTATAGCCGCCATGATCTAAATCTTCCCGAATCTGCTTAACGCGATAATCCATCATATCCGATGGAGCAACGATATCCGCCCCAGCCTGTGCATGAACAAGCGCCATCTTCCCTAATAAAGGAATGGTTTTATCATTATCAACCGTTTTGTTGTGAACAACTCCACAATGGCCATGATTCGTATATCCACACAAACAAACATCGGTGATCACTAAAAATTGCGGAAATTCTTTTTTAATGGCTTTGATCGCCTTTGGAATTATTCCTGATTCATTATAAGCGCCACTACCCAAACTATCTTTTGTGGATGGAATACCAAAAAAAATGCCGGCCTTACCACCTAGCTTTTGATACTGTTCGAGTTCTTTAAGCAGCTGATCCATCGAAAACCGATAAATCCCGGGCATCGACTCAATTGTTTCTTTTTTATTCTTTCCTTCTAACACAAAAAATGGCTGGATCAAATCTTCTTTCGTGAGCCTTGTTTCCCTCACAATGCTACGAATGACGTCATTTCCCCTTAGTCGACGAAATCTACCCATAAATTAAAACCTCATTTTTATAACCAGCGTCCGCTAAAGCTTTACTCGTTAACGGTCCACGACTGATAATTCGCCAATGTTTAGGAATAGTAGAATAATCCGCTAAAAAATTTCTAACGGTTGATGGACTCGTAAAAAGTACTTTATCAATATTATCTTTCGGTAATGGACGCTTAACGGGCCTAATGTTTTCATAAATTGTTATTTCAAAAACGACGGCGCCCAACTTCGTTAATTCATTTTTTAAATATGGATTTGGTAACGATGATCGCGGGAAAAGAATATGCTTCCCCTTTAAATCTTTTTTTGCTTTGATCTCATTAAACAATCCTTCGCTTGTCTCAATTTTAGGAACTAATTCCGGTTCAAAACCATGTTTTATTAACTCTTCTCGCGTTCCGTGACCAATCACCCAAAAATTCTTTGTTTTAAGATTAGTCGTTGAATAATTCTGCTGGGCTAAGACTTTAAAGAAATTCTCTACGGCAAAACAACTCGTGAACAAAATCACGTCATGCCCAGAGAGGTCTTTGACTATTGACTCTTTTTGCTCATGGCTCAATGGCGCTTCTCTAATCTCAATCATAGGAAGATGCACCAAACGGCCTAGTGACTGATATTTTTCTGGATGGGCTCCTGTATACAAAATTGTTTCCTGATGGCAAGATTCTGTTTTATAAAAATTTACCGTCTCGCCAACAATAATGAGCACCGGAGCATCAAGTGGCTGGTCCTTAATCTTCTGCTCAATATCTTTAATTGTCCCTATCACAATTTTTTGATCAAGCCGTGTTCCCTTTGAAATGGCAATAACTGGGGTGGTCTCTTTCCAACGTACGTGTTTTAAAGATTTGATTATAACATCCAGTTTTGTTAAGCCCATTAAAAAGACAAGGGTTTCTACTTGCGGAATCGTTAAAAGATCCTCTGCTGAAGTTTCATCTTCCCCATGTGCACTAAGAAACGCAACCGATGAAGAAATCCCTCGCGCGGTCAGTGGAATTCCTAAATGCCCAGGGATGGCGGTTGCGGAACTAACCCCTGGGATGACATCAACATCAATGTGATACGCCCGTAAATATTCAATTTCTTCAGCGCCGCGACCAAAAACGAGAGGATCACCGCCTTTTAATCGAACAACTCTTTTTCCTTCCATGGCTTTTTGTCGTAACAGTTTTGACAATTCACTTTGCGGTAAGCTATGCGCACCTTTTCGTTTGCCGACGTAAATTTTCTCAGCTTTGGTCGCGTGGTTTAATAAATCCTTATGGGCTAAATAATCATAAAAAACACACTCTGCTTCTTTCAAAGATTTGACACCTTTTATCGTAATCAAATCAGGATCACCTGGGCCAGCGCCAACCAAATAAACTTTTCCATAATTGCGACGAATATCAATGGCCGCAAATAACTCTTTAAGATCATGATTTTCCGATCGACCCACGATCGCCAACTGCCCTTGGAGCGGTGTCGCTTCCCACGGCATAATATCTTTAATCAAATGATCTAGCTTAAGTCTTTTAAGCGCCGCCGTTGCCACAATAATTCCATCACAAATGCCCTGGTCAATTAGTTTAAGCCGTTCTTCGATCGTCCCACGAATATTGATAACTTCAAACTGTGGGAATAATTCTTTAATCGATTTTTGTCGAACCAAACTGCTTGTTCCGATTTTTGCGCCTGGCTTTAATTCTCCTAATTTTGATTTACCAACAAAGGCGTCTGTGTCATCTAAACTTTTTGTCAAAGCAAAGATAGTTAAACCTTCTTTTAACTTTTTGGGAAGATCTTTGGCGCTATGAATGGCAACATCAATTTCTCTATTAAGTAAAGCGGCATCGATTGTATCCGTAAAAAAATCATCGGAAACGTTGGCCGTTAAGGGTGTTTTTTTATCTTGATCACCATTAGTTTTATACGTAGTGGCCTTAAAAGAAACACTAACTCCCTTTTGGTTCAGGAGGGATTTAATTTCCTCAACTTGAACCAAAGCGAGATTACTTCCTCGAGATCCGACATTAATTATTTTGTTATGAGAAATCATATTTTAGGGGGATATTATATCACAAGACATTTTTCAAGGATGGGAAATTTCAGAGGCATTCGTTTAACTAGAATGACTATGTTCGATAAGTTTTTTAATCTTGGGAAGGAGTTGACGGGTGGCATCTTCACCGCTTTTAAGCAGCTCATCGACCCTATGGAGTTCAAACCAGTTGATCCCAACAAGATTTGGATGAATCACAACATCCGCTTGCTGGGCGCTTTGTTCAGCGATCACATACTCACAGGCTTGAAGACTTCGAACGATGACATCAGAAATGTTTCCATAAATTATTCTCGAGAAGAATCTTGATATTCTAAAAACGATAAATTGCCATGGAGCTTTAGAAAAAGGAATCTTTTCCTGCTCGCGCAGTTGGCGTTGTTCCAGATCAAACCCCGCGGAGGTATCTTCAGGAGACTGCAGCACATTAACTGCAATAATTTTTTTGATCCCACGCCGGGCTAAAACATTTGTTGGTAAGGGATTAAGAACGCCGCCATCAATGATAATTTGATCTCTAATTTTAATTGGTCTAATAACGCCTGGAATCGAAATACTTTTACGCACCGCGTCAGCTAACGATCCGTCCTCAATAACAAGTTCTTCGCGCCTAATCAAATCATAAGCAACTATTTTTAAAGGAATTCGGGTGTTATAAAATGTGCTGTTTCCCAAATGCTTTTTTAACCAACGCGTAATGGCATGCCCCGCAACCAGTCCATCGATGGGGAAAATAGGATCAAAGAGTTTCAACATGTTTTCTCGCTTTTCAAATTCACGTGCGACGATTTCAAGCTCAGCGGCATTTTTCCCAATGGCCCATAAACTTGCAATCAAGGCCCCCATGCTGCTTCCCACGACAACATCAATTGGAATATTTTCTTCTTCCAAAACACGAATAACGCCAACATGAGCAACCCCAAGCGCCGCCCCTCCTCCTAAAACAAGCCCAACCATGACACCACCAATCTGACGAGCAATGCGCTTAACAGACTTCGTATATTCACTATTTTCATCAAATTGGTGAATGACAATACCTTTGGAATGGATATCAGTTTTTATTTGAGATGGTTCGATTTGCGGCAAGACGGTGTATACATTAAAATTAATCGCTTTGTTAATTTCTTCATACGACAAATACATGTGATTATGGGCTGAACGAATAATCACATGAAATTTTTCCATACGATAATTCTCTTTAAAGGCAGATTTAAGCCGTTCAATGACATTACGAATCAGTTCCAAATCTTTACGCCGGTCTGCCGCAACCAAATGCACCATATCCGATTGATTAAGCGTCTCCAAAACAAAATCGTCCATATCATTCGGTAAATCGACGATGACATAATGATAGGCGCCAACCAAGGTGCTAACCAAAGGACTAATTTGTTTTTTAAGGGCAGCATCTTTCGCATCAAAGGCAACGTTAAGAACATCAATTTTAATATCGGTTTTACTGATACTGCCAAAAATGCGTTCAGGGTCACCGGCCACATCACGAATATCAATGGCACGGCCTAACTCTGGGGCTGTTTCCCCAACTGGTGCCGGCTGATCGTCATCTTGATTTTGAATGGTATGAATATTGACCAGGATAACTTTCTTTTTTGTTTCCTTCTCTAGATTAAGCGCCAAATTAATGGCATAGGTGGAACTCCCCGTTCCTTTTTGAGGACTATAGATAGAAATGATTGTACTTTCAAAGATGGATTTTGTTCCTTTGACTTGGCTGCGAATCCGCCGAGATAAACTTTGATTAAATTCAATCGCTAATTGCGGAACCGATTTTAACAGCGCATGAAAATCATCTTTATCAATTTTAAGGACGACGGAATCGTTAATAGCCTCAAAGTTAAGAGAATGATTCTCCCCGGTAAAAACAGAAATAATACCAAAATGCATTCCCCGATGAATAAATTCAACATTATCTTTCTGATCAGCCGGATTAAGCGTATACGCCTGAAGACGCCCGGAGATTAAACAGTAAAAATAATCGGCGGGATCACCTTCGCGACGAATAATTTCCCCTTTTTTATATTCCTGAACAACAGCGTTACGGGCAATCTTCTGAAGCTCAAACCAATGGAGCTTGTTGAAAATGGGGATTTGTTTAACGAGATTAAAACGATTGATTATGGAATGAATGCCGGTCATTTTATAATTTCACTCTCCATCCATTCAAACTCTTTAGCCAAAACTTTTTTCGCCACAGATAAACTTTGCCGATCGTCGTTACAACAAACGGATTTTAGATTTGCCTCAATTCTACGACGTGCCGTTTGACAAAAAAGAACCGCTAGGTCAACGGAATTTTCCTTACCCTTTTCTTTCTTCACCAACATATCGGCATAAGCGCAGGCCGTTGCCATCGCAAAAAGCTCAACGCCAGCGTCAACAAGGCGATTCAAAATACCCTGCTTGGCTTCTAACTTTTTTTGATATTTCATCATTTGATAAAAAACCTGACGAGCTAACCGTTTGCTGGCGCTTTCAACATAAGCCATATAAGGTTGTAATCGATGATCAATATCCCCATACGACGAATACGAAGGCAAAAGCATCTTGGGATACCACGCTCCATAATAAAGCCCCATCGCAAGGATTGCTTTTAATTTTTGCGGTAAAGTTGTTTTTCCTGTTAAGAGAGGTTTAATTTTACTTAAATGCGGATCAAGGGCCTCCCGGGCAATAAATAAATGCATGATGTCGGACGTTCCCTCAATAATTAAATTAATACGGGCATCGCGCAAAACTCGCTCAACAGGCCAATAATCCATGCCACGCTTCCTTAGTGACTCGCTGTTTTCATATCCTTGGCCACCACGAATCTGCAATGTTTCATCAACGATAATCCAGCTATGATAAGTACAAAAATATTTGGCGATCGCAGCTTCGAGGCGAATGTCTTTCTTTTTATCATCAGCCATAAAAGACGTGAGCCACGTCATTGCATCCATGGCAAAGGTATGGCTGGCGATGTATCCTAACTTAAGTGCCACCGCTTCATGCTCACCAATCCTAGCTCCCCACTGAACTCTTTTCGTTGACCACTCACGACAAACATGTAAGCACCATTTGGCAATACCGGTTGAGGCCGCTGGCAATGTTAAACGCCCCGTGTTAAGCGTCATAAGCGCTAATTTAAGACCTTCGCCTTCGCCTAAAATAATATTCTGTCGCGGGACTTTTACATTCTTAAAACGAATTACACCATTTTGAATTCCATGCAATCCCATGAATTGACAACGATGAACCTTCTCAATTCCCGGAGTATCCATCTCAACAATAAACGCCGTGATTTGTTTTATCTCTTTGCCCTTAACAATTTTCGCAGGCGTGACAGCCATAACGACAATGACACCGGCAATCAAACCATTCGTACACCAAAGTTTTTCACCATTAATGAGAAAATTCTCTCCACCATCGACAGGCGTTGCGGTTGTGGACATATTACGAGGATCCGATCCAGCCTCGGGCTCCGTTAATGCAAAAGCCGAAACAACGCCTTTGGCAAACATCGGAAAATATTTCTTCTTTTGTTCATCCGTTCCAAACAATTTAAGCGGCTGCGGAACGCCGATACTTTGATGCGCAGACAATAACACAGCTGTCGATCCACAGAAACTCGAAACTAAATGCATGGCTCGATTATAATTGACCTGACTTAAACCAAGTCCTCCATCTTTCTCATAAATCTTCATCGCAAAGGCCTTAAGCTCACCTAAACCTTTCATCACATGATCAGGAATAATCCCTGTCTTATCAACTTCATTGGGATCAAGATTCTCTCTTAAAAACTTTTCCAGCTTCTTAACATATTCATCTCCCTTGTGCTTTTCCTCTTCGGACTGTTGAGGGAAAGGGAAAATTAAATTCCAATCGACCTTACCATGAAATAATTGAAGGGCAAAACTTGGATGGAACCATTGAGTCTCCCGAGCAGCTTCAGCAAATTCGAGAGACTGTTTTTTCTCTTCACTGATATTTTTATCATACATGCTCATATCGGTTCTCCCCTTTCCGTTGGGCTGCGGACAATTTTGGCTCTTGGCTATATGCTTGATACTATTAAAGTTACAAAATAAAATCTTAACTTTAGTATAGTTGTGCTTCTTAACAAATCAACAACTCTCTCGAGAATTTTACTAACAAAAAAATAAAACCTAGCCAATATTAGCTAGGTTTTTAAATATAAAAATTCAATTACGTAAACTCCGCTTATTTGCTCTCTTTCAAATATTTATCAGCCAGTGCGGCAACATCCTCTGGCCTAACGCCTGAGTACCAGAGATTATCTGGATAAACCATAATATTGGTTCCAATATTACATTGACCCAAACATTTGGCTTGCGCCACGCGAATAGTTGGATGCAAACCTTTTTCTTTGGCAATCCGACGAAGTTCTTTAAAGATGGCCTCGCCTTGGTGATCACCGCAGCTTGGCTTCTCGCCCTTGTTGTCATTGGTGCAAACAAAAATTTGTTTTTGATAGGGTGTTGTTTGTTTAAGCATAATAAAGTCCTTTCCAGTAATGGCTGTCAGCTTTCAGCTGTCTGCTATCAGTAGTCTTCAGCTGTAGGCTACTGATGACTGAAAGCTGATAGCTGAAAGCCTCTAATTATTCAACAAAACCAACGTTTCTAAATGTTTCGTCC
The DNA here is from genome assembly GCA_023247445.1 of Candidatus Omnitrophota bacterium. Classification (GTDB taxonomy): domain Bacteria; phylum Omnitrophota; class Gorgyraeia; order Zapsychrales; family Zapsychraceae; genus JAHFGL01. Next base: position 48,524 of record JAHFGL010000009.1, read on the forward strand.
GTGGGAAAAAATCAAATGGAATAATTTTCTCAACTTTCCATCCCTTGCTAATAAAATCATTTAAATCCCGTCCCAATGCCTCTGGATTGCAGGAAAGATAAAACAAGTGGTTAAATTCTTTTTTCCCTGTCAACAACGCTCGGGCCGTATCACTTAAACCGGCTCTGGGTGGATCAATAAAGGCAACTTTAACAGAATGGTGATCTTCTTTAATAACATCTCCCAATTTATCTTCAACGCGACCTTCAACAAGTTGGAAATTTTTAAAGCCATGAAACTGTGCATTATATCTGGCTAATTTTAGCGAAGCGCCACATTCCTCGATTAAAAAAACTTGATCCACTTTTTCGATGAGCCCAATGGCAAACAAACCAACGCCACCATAAAGATCATAAAATGAAACGTCACTACCCCAGCAATCAAATTGATAAAGACGTTCAAAGAGCTTTGGAAGAATGGATAGATTCGCCTGAAAAAAAGTATCGAGTGAATAGAAAATTTTCTTTCCAGCAATGGTTGTCCACAAATAATCTTCTTCCTTAAGCTGCAACGACCGCCGACCAATTCCTCCCCAAAGAACACGATGATCATCACCAGTGCGGATAACCAAATTTGCTTGGCGATATTTATCGGATAATTTTGCTTTGGCTTGTTCTTTAAGCGTCGGGAGAAAATCCGACACCTCTTTGATTGCAATCGGACACGAATCAACAGGGATTAAACGTCCCTTGGCGAAAGGTGAGAATCCCATAAATACTTCTTTTGTCCGCGTCTGAACAAGTTTTAAATCGAGCCGATGACGATAATGATAATCCTTTGGCGAACTAACGATGGGCTCAAACAAATTATCGGCGAGTGAAACTTTTTTTTGTAAGAGCTCACGCAAATAATTATCCTTAAGAATCAATTCTTCTTCGTAGGGAAGATCTTGATAAGAGCATCCACCGCATTCACCGAAGACAGAACAAGGAGGTTTATTCTTTTTAAATGACTTTTGGGTAAGAACCATAACCTATTGAATCTTAAACGATTTTATCATTTTATCAATTTGAGGAAGATACTTATCATACTGAGATGAAGTGGCTCCATAGGTAACCTGGTAGGCTTTCACATCCTTTACAACGGTCCAAATACTTTTAAATTTCATTTCAGAATCAGCTTCTTTGACAATAAAAGTAAAGTTATAAGCGGGATGGCCATCCAAATACGCTGGAGAAGAATCGACAACAACCAATTTTGATTTAAAAAGAACTTTCATTTGGGCAATAGAGAGCATCGTATATATATCTAGCTTCGTCGGATGCTGCGATAGATCCTGGACCACCACATTAAAATTTTCCTTAAAAGTATCCAACTTATTTTCAAGGGGTGACGTAAACATAACCGCCGTGCCATTTTGATTCTCACTTAAGGCCCAACTAGTTGGATATTTTATGGAAAAACTATACGTTGTATTCTTGTAATTTAAAAATCGATGTTCTTTATTAACCATCCAAAGAACAACTGCAATTAAACAAACACTTACCCCAGCGATAATTCCAAAAATAATGGTCAACTGTTTACGTTGTTTCATCTAAGCACCTTTTTATCTTTGATAAAATTTATTTTTTTGATTTTTAAGATCAACCAGATAGCGGCAAGGCTTAAATCGTTCAGCCTTAAGTGTTGATTCTAATTTTTCCAATTTGACAACAATATTTTCTACGCCAAGATCATCGGCATACTTTAGCAAACCTTCACGAAAAGCTGGGAACCCAATCCCGAAAATCATTCCAACATCAATGGCAGAGGCATGATTAACAATACCATCTTCTAAACAACGGGCAGCCTCATTGACCATAATAAGAATTAAACGCTCTTCGCATTCTTCGCGATTAAAAGATCGTCCAGCCGTTTTCCCGAGTAACCCCTGGACTTCAGGATTAGGCACTCTCTTCTTTTGATGGATATAAAATCCTTTGCCAGATTTTTTTCCTAAAAATCCTTTTTTATAAATCGAATCAAAAATAACCGTCGGTTTAAACCGATCGCCAAAGGCCTGTTCCAAAATATGTAAAACTTTAATACCAACATCTAATCCAACTTCATCTGAAAGCGTAAATGGTCCCATGGGCATCCCAAAATCTGTTGCTACTTTATCAACCGTTTGCATATCGGCGCCTTCTTCTAATATTCGTCCCGCCTCGTTGATATATCCCAGCAAAATACGATTAACCACAAAGCCACACGAATCCTTAACGACAATCGCGGTCTTTCCTAAACGTTTGACAAGATTAAGACTGGCAACGAGTGTCTCGGTTGATGTCATGGGCGTTGTAATAATTTCAACCAGTGGCATACGATGAACGGGATTAAAGAAATGAAATCCGATAACCTTCGATGGATCTTTTGTGGCCTTGGCCATCTCGGTTACTGAAAGGGCTGAGGTGTTTGTCGCTAAAATAGTTTTTTGGCCCACCACATCGCTCAACTCTTTAAAAACTTTTCGCTTAACATCCATGTTCTCAACAACAGCCTCGATCACCATATCCAAATTACCAAAACCACTGTAATCAAGCGTTCCCGAGATATGAGCCATTTTTTCTTGAGCAACGGCTTTACTAAGAATTCTTTTATCAACCGCTTGCTTATAAATTTTAGCGGCGGCTTGATAACCTTTTCCAATGGCGTCATAACTAATATCTTTAAGACGGCACCAAATCCCTTTTGAACTAAGCAGCTGTGCAATCCCGCCACCCATAATGCCAGCACCGAGCACTCCGCATTTATCAATGGCAGACGGGGCAACATTATCAGCCCCTTCAACTTTTAACTTTTTATATTCTTCAGACAGATAAAACACATGAACAAGATTCTTCGATATCGCGGTGATGGCGAGCTCCCCAAAACCCCTGGCCTCAATCTCAAGGCCCTCTTCTCGATTGGTATAAAAGTTCTTTTGGACGACATCAATAGCCTTAAGCGGTGCCGGATAAAATCCTTTGGTCGCGCTTATGACCGATTGACGAGATTTATAAAAAACAAGACGATTCCCCAATCGTGATTCATCAAGAAATTTCTCAAGCCCCTTTTTCTTTTTAGGAGAATATCTTTTCTTCTTAATATTCCCAGCCAAAATCTCGCTGACAAATTTATGAACATGTGTTGCCAGTCCATTTTGTGGGAAAAGCTGATCAAACAATCCAATGCGAAGCGCCTTGTTACTATCAATTGGTTTCCCGGCCAAAATCATTTTAAGTCCCTCGGATAAACCAACGATGCGCGGCAAACGATATGTCCCACCAAATCCGGGAACAAATCCCAAATTTACTTCAGGTAAACCAATGCGAACTTTGTCATTAAAGGTCGACACACGATAAAGACAGGCGAGCGTTAGCTCACATCCGCCACCCAGTGCAACGCCGTCAACAACAGCAATCGTTGGAATTTTCAGATCTTCAATTTTATTTAGGACATCCTGGCCTGCCTTGGCTTTTGCCATTCCATCTTTAGGCTCGACAATTTTCTCAATCTCTTTAATATCCGCGCCGGCGATAAAAACATCTTTTTTCTTACTGATGAAAACAAGAGCATGCACCAAAGTATTATTTTTAACATTATCTAAAGCCTTATCTAGTTCTTTAATGACATCGCTTGTTAAAAGATTAACCTTTGAATCATCCTGATCAAACTCAATAAATCCAATATTATTTTGTAGACGAAACATCAGTGGCATATGCTTTCCTTTTTTTCAGCTTCCTGCTATCAGCTATCAGTTATCAGCAGCTGACAGCTACTGACGACTGATAGCTGAAGGCTGATAGCTTTCTGGTTTTTATCTCTCAAGAATAACAGCCGCCCCTTGTCCTCCACCGACACATAAAGAGACAAGACCTATATTCAAATTATTTCGTTTCATATGTTTTAGCATCGTAAGAATTATCCGCGTGCCGGTTGTTCCAACCGGATGCCCCAGGGCAATGGAGCCCCCATTGACATTCATCTTCGCGCGATCAATTGTTCCAGTGTATCCTTCATAGCCAAAATCTTTCGCAAATTTTTCCGACTCAAGGGCCTTTAAGCATGCCAACACTTGCGCAGCAAACGCCTCATTAATTTCAAAGGCCTGAATATCATTTAATCGCATCCCAGCTTTTTTAAGAACCTTTGGAATTGCATGCGCTGGACCGATGCCCATCCGATTGGGTTCAACACCAGAAAACGCAGAAGCGCGCAAATATCCAAGTGGTTGAACATTTAATTCCTTGGCTTTACTTTCGCTCATCATAATTATTGCAGCGGCGCCGTCGGTAATTTGGCTGGCGTTGCCCGCGGTTACTGTTCCTGAATATCGATCAAAAACTGTTTTTAATTTGGCTAAAGCCTCCATCGTCTGATTTTCTCGCGGGCCGTTATCGAACTCCGTTACTTTTTTATATTTTGGTCCTGGGATAATAGGAACAATCTCTTCTTGTAAAACACGTCGTCCAGCAATCGCACGCTGATGACTGACCAAGGCAAGATGGTCTTGTTCTTCTCGAGTAATTCCAAATTCCTTCGCTAATACTTCCGCCGTTTGTCCCATGTTGAGTCCACAAACAGGATCGGTTAATCCTAACTGAAGACCAATCTTTAAACTCTTTTGAAAATTAAGATACTCTGGGAAGAATTTACTCATCACAGCTAGACGTGCGCCAAGTCCCTTGGCCCGTTGCAGTGATCCCAATTGATTCTGCAGTGTCTTCGCTAAATAAAAAGGGATGTTGCTCATGGATTCTGTACCGCCAACCAAATAACAACGTCCTTCGCCAACCTTAATTTTAATTTCTGCTTGCACGGCTGACTCAATCCCCGAGGCACAATTGCGATGTACCGTAAATGCTGGAATCGTTTGAGGAATTCCCGCCAAAAGCGCAACGACCCGCGCAATATTCGCCGCATCCGCCGGCTGGCCAACGCAACCAAAAATAACTTCGTCGATATGTTTTGGATCTAATTGTGTTCGTTCGAGCAATTCACGCGTAACAATTCGGCCTAACTCTTGCGCGCCAAGATCATTAAAATCTGTTCCCATCTTACAAAACGGAGTTCTGACTCCATCAATGATAGCTATTCGTTCCATGCCAACTCCTTTTTAGACTTTTGGTCTATTATCAACAATTCTTTTTTCTTTATTCGCTGTTTCGATCTCCAAGCGCTTTACAATCTCATCCATTGAAACAAACTGGATTGAATTTGGCGCAACCTCTGTTGCTTGCAACATCTTCTCTTTAATTTCCTCTTCAGCTTTTTTCTTATCAGCATTAGGCTTAAGCGCCGCACAAACAATGAGCTCATCAATTTCAAAAGGATCATTATCTTTTTTTCTAAGCTCTACTTGCCATTCATCAACGGCGGCAACCTCCGACATGCAGGCTGAGAAATTATTTAAGTTAACCAACGATCCTTTAATTTTCGATAACTGTAAATCTTTTACATCAGAAAGACGCGTGATGTCACTTGAAATCCGCGGTGTCCGACGTTTACAATGTGGACATGGCTCATAAGTGATTCCTCCTTTAACAAAATCGCCCGTGCGGTAACGAATCACAACGCTCGCTCGTGAATCAATAGAAGTGTAGACAAGCTCGCCGTCTTCTCCTTCTTTTTTTGCCTCGCCTGTTTTAGGATCAACCACTTCAAAAATTTCTTTATCTGAATATAAATGATATCCACTTGAAACATCTAAAGCCGTCGGACATTCGGCCCAAGCACAACGTGATTCTGTAAATCCATATGTTCCAAAAATTGACACGCCGGTCGCACCGAGTCCTTCTAAAATTTCAGCTACTTTTAATTTAAAAGGAATAGATACTTTCGAAGCCCCCAACACAACCTTTTTAATAAATTCCATCTTATATCCTTTTTCCTTCGCAACCCGTAGTGTGTGATAGACAAAACTTGGCACGCCAAGAATGACACTCGGACGCATCTTCATAATCGCCGCAATATTTCCTTCCGTTCCCATGACTTTGCCTCCACCGGTACTTAGAATCAGCGCACATGAAGCAATCCCGCCATAAACAACTTGCCAAAAAGCTAAATGCGGGGCATAAGGAAATGTATTAACAATCTGTTCAGTAATTTTAATATCAAAAAGATTAAGCATCCTCGCACCAGAGGTGTGAAGATTTTGAATATCATACGTACTATATAAGAATGGAATTGGCCTACTGGTTGTTCCCGTTGTAAAGGTCATAAAAACTGGACGAAATTCTTTGTTAAGTTGATCAAGAACATATTCGGATCCCTTAAACACCGATGTTACCGCCAGAGGAACTTGTCGACTCACCGGCCAATACTGCTTAATCTTTTCTTTAGTTGGCTGCAGGACAAAATCTTTGAAGCGCTCCTTACTTTGTTCAGTATCGACAAAATCCAACTTAGAAGTAAAAGGAATGTGCTTTAAATCATGAGTGGTGCGAATATGTTTAGGATTAATCTTATTCTCGTCAAATACACGTTTATAGTGCGGACTAAAAGGATACAGATAGGAATTGATGAACTGATGCAGTTTCTGATTTTGTAAATCAATTGTTTCTTGCTTGGAAAGACTTGAAATCTTACCCCAGGGGTTCATAACGAACCTTTCTTGTTAAATCCGCAATCAGCAGATTTGCTCTATGACAAGTATACAATATCACGAGCTTCCTACAATCAATTTCCCAATAAATTATTATTTGTTAGACGAAGAATTTTTGGATAGAAATTTTTTATATAATACGCAGGTAATGCAGAATCCTTGCGAAGCAGAGATTAGAAATAAAATTCCCAGGACAAAAGTGACCCATTTGCCCCAGCTGATAAAGGTGGAGCCAATCAAGACAAAACCAAAAACTGTACGCGTAAAGATTTCTTCTGGAGCCATATTTTTTATGCGACGAATCATTGCGCCTCCCTCATTTTTTGACCAGCGGACTGGTCTAATAAATAATATAAATGCCCGCCCGTGGGTTCAACATAAGCGGCTGGCAAATCCGCCCGATTCATAATAATACGCCGAACGATTCCCGCCTTATTCGCTCCCGTTACCATAAATACAATATGACGGGCAGAATTGATAACAGGCAAGGTTAAACTAATACGCTCATTCGTTAGATGTTTAGCTGAAACACCGATGGCTAATTTCTTATTTTCAGTAACAGCTGGATCTCCTGGAAAAAGTGAAGCCGTATGGCCGTCTTCGCCAATACCAAGCAAAATTAAATCAAATTGTGGGAATTGATTATCTTTAAGATTGAAAAAATCTCTTAGCTGCTTTTCATATTCTTCTGCGGCTGCTGTAACATCGACTGCATCCGTTTTGACCGCATGGATGTTTGTTGACGGGATATAATTCAAAAGATATTCATCAATTGTACGAAAATTACTTTCATATTTATGCGAGGCAACAAAACGTTCATCCACTTGAAAAAGATGTGTTTTAGACCAAATGTCCTTATCTTTTAAAAAGGTTAATTTTTTATAAAAAGCCCCTGGTGTTTTTCCGCCGGAGAGCGCAACGGTAAATTGTCCAGAGGTTTTAATCGATTGATTGGCCAACGCAACCCATTTTTCAAAAAGATGTTCATTAAGTTTAGCGGTATCTTCAAAAATTAAAATTTCTGGATTCATATTAACTTTCTGAGCAAGAAGCCCCAAAGGCAAAGCAGCAGTAACAGCGATGATGCTTAAGCATCACACGGATCTTCATCGCTTCGGTAAGGCTTGGGCCTAAATCATAGTCGGGGTCATCATCAACCAACGTGCATGCATAGACACGCATTTTTCCATCACGTTTAATAACCATCTTACTAAAGTTGCACATAAATTTATCGCGCGTTTCCTGCGTTTGATATTTTGTCATACAATTTTCAGTGATATGCGGAACTTGCGGATTAGACCCCGGTGAAAGAAAATCAGGAAAACTAACAATGCGCGTGTCCAAAGAAAGTCCATATTTTTTAAGAAATGGTTGATAAAGCGTATCCACAGCTTTAATATTTTCACCCTTCGCCCTCTGACGAGCAATCGAAACGGCAAAACCCATTTTATGAAGTTGGCCCAAAATTTCGAGCGTCAAATAAAAATTCCCCTGACCGCGGCCAGCGTCATGTTTTTTAGGATCCGGATAATCTAAGCTAACGCGAAGGTTTAGCGTATGTGGTTTATTTTTTAATACGGCCAAATCATCTAGTCGCATCTTTAACGGATTGGTGGCATTGGTCAACACCAAACATGGTCGTTGATTGAGTGCATAATCTAAAATCTTAATCATGTCCTTAATAACAAACGGCTCTCCCCCGGTAAAGGAAAATTTCTCAACTCCCAAATTTAAGGCTTCATCCATAAATGGTTTGGCGTCTTCCAAGGTAATTTTATTTAAGCGATCATCGCCGGGCTTAGAACCTTCCAAACAAAATGGACAACTCAAATTGCAAATCGTTCCCGTATGAAACCAAAGTTCTTTAAGAAATTGTGGCTGGATGTATCCGCGAGGTTCTTGGTTGGGTGTGTTTAACCAATCAGGACGATTGATGTGATAGGAAATAGTGTCTGGGGTAGACATTCTTAAGACTTAACAGCTAATTGCTCGGCCTTCTTTTCAATCGAGGTAAGCAGCGCTTCAAAAGCCTTGTCAAAGGCAACACAACCATCTTTAAGTAACGTCGCACAAACATCGTCGACATTAATTCCATTTGCCTTAAGTGCACTAATAATATTTTGCGCATCGGTGGCTGAAAAATACTGGAAGGCATCAGAAACCTTCCCATGATCAAGGAAGGCATTGAGCGTCGGCTCGGGAATAGTGTTAACGGTTGGACTAGCGATTAATTCGGTTACATATTTTATATCGCTGTAAGCAGGATTTTTCGTTCCAGTTGATCCCCACAAAACGCGCTGAACATTGGCTCCGTGTAATTTCGTAAACTCTTCACCAGCAAACAATTCTTTCGATCGCTCAAAAATAAGTCGAGAATTAGCAATCGCGGCCTTGCCTTTAAGGGCTGCTAATTTATTTTTCTTCACTGAATCTTTTTCTGCCGCTATCTTATCATCGAGCATTTTATCGATTGTGGTATCAATACGGCTGACAAACACACTCGCCACCGATCGAACCTTACTTAAATCTGCCGTCTTGGCTGATAATCTTTTTAAACCTTTTAAATACGCTTCTGCGGTCTTTTCATATTGCCTAAGCGAAAAAATAAGCGTGACATTAACATTGATCCCTTGCGCAATGAGTTCTTCGATAACAGGAAATCCTTGATCAGTTGAAGGAACTTTAATCATCACATTGGGACGGCTAACTTTTTTATAAAGCCTGATTCCCTCGAGCATTTGCTCTTCGATCTTATTGGCTAATAGCGGATTAATTTCTAAACTCACATAACCATCTAACCCTTTGGTCTTGTCATAAACCTGCTTAAAAATATCTGTCGCATCTTGAATGTCTTTGATTGTCAATTCATCATAAATTTCAAAAGTAGATTTGCCTTGGCGTTTGAGTTGCGTAATTTTATCGTCGTAATCTTGGCTTGAACCGATCGCCTGATTAAATATAGATGGATTTGACGTCATGCCGCGCAATCCTTGATCAATTAAACCCTTTAACTTCCCGGTTTCAATAAGCGGTCGGCTAATATAATCCAACCAAATGCTTTGACCAAAATCGGCTAGTTGATTTAAAATTGGCTTAGACATCTTATCTCCTTCATTGAATGTCATCCCCAAGTCTGGATGAAAACTTTTTTGACATATTTGATTAACTCAATAGTTTTTCTGAAAATATTCTTTCTGTTCAGGGGTTAATTCATCAAGAGAAAAAACTAACGGTAACTCTACTTTTTTCTTTGTACCCTCTGTCGCTGTAACAACAAACTCCTGATCATTAATATCCTGATTGATGGAAAGCACGTTAATTTCCCAATCTTCGTTTAACCCTGCCAATTCATTAACATGTCCCTTAGTCATGCCAGCCGATGCGAAAGATATTCCTTCTTTTGTTTGCTCAATATGTGTAACAATAGTTTCTTTTGCTAGTTCTTCTTCTTTTCCAGAGCCCATAATCCCCAACCAATATTCTCTTTTCGCAACACATAAACCGCTTTGCCCATCAATAAAATATTCTATTTTTGGTGTTGGTGGATAATATGGTCCCCCATCAGGATTTTTTAACTTTCCAGTGATGAGATATAAACTTATAGACGCCCCAATGCAAACTTCACTTAAGAAAACGGGACAATCAACAATCTTTTCGATAGTCAAATTGTAATCTCTGGAAGACTCATTGAGATTATAAAATCCAATTCCTCGAAGTAGACTCCATTGCCCTGGCGCGATAGTATCCTCATGCATTTTCGTATTGTCTTTCGGATCAATAACAGTATAGGTTGTGCCATTAAGTACAGTGATCGCATCGGAGGCAACTACTTTGATCTTGTCAGGACTCTTAAAAAAGATTTCTTCAAGCAAGACATTATGCTTATTCATTCTTCTAAAATGAATAAAATTTATTGCAGAAACCCGTTGATTAATCAACGCCATAATGTCCTCTAATGTTTTGTCGCTTGTTGTTGTCTGAAAGGCGATCTCTTTCTTAGAAATATCATAATCCTTGATTCTTTGAATAGCCTTGTCTAAGTAACGCATTTTTTCATCATTGCTAACATAGTCATTGGGGAGCTGAAAATCTTTTCCATCTCCTCCTTCTTCCATCATCTTTATCTTTGCCCCTATGCTTGACACATCATAATGTCCAATCGATTTTCTAACAAATTCGATATTATTACCATCTTGTAAGGTTTCCGGCATGAGTTCGAACATTTTTTCGGTATGATAAATAATACGTAGACAAAGATCTTTCGAAAAGTAATGCCTCTGCCCCAATTCATTATAGGCGTCAGCAAGAATAGAATGATAGTGCGCCATTGCTGGCACTTCTTTTCCCGAGGATGCTAAGGCCTTCATAATATTCATATAATTGGCAATAGCTGTTTCATAATCTCCTTTGAAATAGAGAATTTCGGCAAAGGCTATCGTTGGCCCCCACTCTCCAGGATACTCATCTGCAACCTTTTGAACAAGCGTTAAAGCTTCATCATATTTTTTTTGGTCAATCAGTTTATAAACATCATCAAGGTATTCGTCTACAGTTTTGGCATATGTTAAAGTGTTTAAACTAAACAGTGTAATAATAATCAAACCCGAGAGTTGCCATTTTCTTATCATACAATTTGTTGTAACGTTACGCATTTTATATAGGTTTTGCAATAAAAGCTTGTTTCATCAAAATCTGCGCCACTTTTTCCATTGTCATCCTATAATGCATCCATCGGTCATCCCCGTGAAATTAGATATACCCTTGGCGGGTATAACAGCACAATTCAAAATTTACTTCTTCCTTTCAATCGCCTTTTTAGCTGCTTTGACGATATCAACATCCTTTAAATGATAAGCTTTCAAAAGTTCTTGTGGGCTACCCGATTCACCAAAAGTATCATTAACCGCAACCATCTCCATCGGCACGGGGGTTGTCTTCGCCAAAACTTCGGCAATCGCGCTTCCTAATCCGCCATTGGCCTGATGTTCCTCGGCGCTAACAATGGCCCCGGTTTCTTTCGCACACTTAATAATCATTTCTTGATCGATTGGTTTAATCGTATGCATGTTGATAACACGTGCATCAATATTTTCTTTCTTTAAAATCTCTGCCGCAGAAAGCGCCTCGGAGACCATCATCCCGCAACCAATAATGGAAACATCTTTTCCTTCTCGGATAACATTAGCTTTGCCAATAATAAACGGATCAGAATCTTTTGTGATAACAGGCAGCGGTGCACGGCTGGTTCGCATATACATCGGGCCATCTTCACTAATAATAGCGCGGGTGGCCTTCTTCGCTTCAATGACATCCACCGGACAAATGACTTTAATGTTGGGAAGTACCCGCATAATCGCAAAATCTTCGAGACACTGAGCAGACGCCCCATCCTCACCGACGGTTAAACCAGCATGCGAACAAACAACTTTTACGTTACGATTGTTGTAACAAACATCTAACCGTATCATGTCATACGCACGGTTGGTTAAAAAAACTGCAAACGAACACGCGAGCGGAATAAAACCATGAAAGGTAAGTCCAGCCGCCGTTCCAACAACATCTTGTTCCGCGATTCCTAAATTAAAAAATCGCTCGGGAAACGCATCGCGAAAATATTCCGCGCGAGTTGCGTCTTCCAAATCTCCGGAAAGAACAACAATCTTTTCATTTAATTTTCCAAGTTCGACAATCTCTTTGCCGAATCCATCTCGCGTTGGAATCATCTCCATCTTAAGATCTCCTTAACAGCTGTCAGCTATCAGCTTTCAGCCTTCAGTAGCTGTAAGCTGCTGATAACTGAAAGCCGAAAGCAGACAGCTGATACAATTATTCTGAATTTAATTCTTTCAGTGCTTCTGCAAGTTGCTCGGAATTCGGCGCCTTGCCATGCCATTTGGATTCGCCTTCCATAAAAGAAATTCCTTTTCCTTTTATCGTGTGCGCAATAATAACAAATGGCTTTCCTTCAATTGTTCCAAATTGATCGAGGGCTTTAATAAGCGCGCCAAAATTATGACCAATCACCTCAACGGTGTGCCAACCAAAACTGCGCCATTTATCGGCGAGTGGTTCTAAATTTTTAATATCGTTGGTCGGGCCATTCTCCTGAACTTTATTGTAATCAACAATCGCGCAAACATTATCCAACTTATGATGTGACGCCGTCATCGCGGCCTCCCAAACTGACCCTTCCTGAATTTCTCCATCGCCCATAAGACAAAACACTTTATTTGGCTTATTAAGCATCTTGGCCCCAAAAGCAATTCCATTAGCAACCGACAATCCATGTCCTAATGAACCGGTATTAAACTCAACACCCGGAACTTTGTGATGAACGTGTCCTTGCAGACGGCTGCCAAATTTACGAAATGTTTTTAATTCTTCTTTTGGGAAATAGCCAAAACTAGCCAGCGTTGCATAGACGCCGGGACTAATGTGGCCTTTGGAGACAATCAAATAATCCCGCCCTGACCACTCAGGCGATTGCGGATTATGATTCATTTTATAACCGTAGAGGCTGATTAAAATTTCGACCGCGGAAAGTGAGCCGCCCGGATGTCCGGAGCCGGCCAATTGAAGCGTTTCTAAAATTTCTTTGCGGATTTCAACAGCTTGTGTTTTAAGAGAATCAATATCGATGTTCTTTTTTGTCACGGGAACTCCTTACATTATTTAATTAGAATGTGTCTCTAATTCTAAAACAGGCGCATTTCCTTCACGTTTATTAACGGTTCCATTATCATTCACATGTACAAATACATATCCTTCCGGCATATAACGAGGGTTGCCTTGTTCATCGTAAGAATGAATAATTGATGCAGCAACATCCCATCCACCTTTCACTCTTGATGCTTTTAAAGTACATCCTTTGTAATTATTGATACTACACGCTTCTCTCGTCGCATCTTTAGCGATGGCAATTGCCCTCTGCTCATCTACTGAGTTATTTGCGGAGATACGATCATGAACCAAATCTTCCTGCCATTGAATATACTGCTGGCGATAGGCGCCTGGATTGTTCGTGCACGCCTGGTAATCGACATTGGATTTCCAACCACACTCGCCATTCTCTAAACGTGAGCAATCTCCGAACATGATCTTGCAAATACTTTGACTTGCCGGATCGACGCCTGCGCATTTTGCTGCAGGCATTTTTGTATGGCTATAATCATCGCACGTACCGAAACAGACCGAATCACAGCCATCAGAATGGGTATAGGCATAAACAGAAGATACTCCAATAAACAGGAAAATACTCAAGGCAAGAATATATTTCATATAGACAAACCCTTGATTCTTTTACGACGGACACTCGGGATAAAACTCCGCTACGCGGAGTGATGGGCCATGCAGGAGTCGAACCTGCTACCCAGTGATTAAGAGTCACTTGCTCTACCAGGTGAGCTAATGGCCCCAAGTTACCACAAACTAAAAACTATATTTAAGAAAGACTTGGGGCAACACTTACTACAAACATACAATCAAGAAAAGTAAGTGTGGCCAAAACCAATATTTTTAAAACTATATTCCAGAAAAATCTTGGGCAACCCCGACTCTACTTATTAATATTAGAGAAGGCGGGGTGGCCCCAGAGGCCTAAAAAAATTTGAGCCTATTTATACCAGAGATTGACATTACTGTAAAGCAGGAAGTTTGTAAATATCTTATTAAAACCCAAATGTTAATGGCCTTGGGCATTTTTTTCTAACAATATCTTAGTCTTTAACTGAAATAGTCTACGTAATTTTTCAACAGAATATCCACCCATAAATAGCGTCGCCATCTTATCCCCTATCTCAATTTTCTTAACAATAAGATCCTTGGGCCCATAGGGATATCCAGTAAAATCTTTGTTCATATCAACTCTTAAGCCGACCCAAATGGTCTTCCTAATATCAATTTTATCAAGTCCCTGAAATTCCTTGATCCCTTCATGCGGACTACGAATGCCATAGACCATCACATCTAAGGGTTTGTGGACATAGCCGACTTCTTTAAAATTTAATGTTTGAGCAATAATGGCGGGTGCGCTAATCATCATATCAGAGTAATT
>JAHFGL010000065.1 GCA_023247445.1 Candidatus Omnitrophota bacterium
TATGCGATTAAGGGAAAGATGGTTAGTAAAGATCAATTGGCCAAGGAAGCTATTCATATTGAACAATCGATGTGCAAAGAAAATGTTGGATGCCAAGATCAGATGTTAGCTGCTCATGGTGGTTTTAATTTTATTGAGTTTGGTGGAAGAAATCATTTGCAAGTTAGGCGCGTTACGATCTCCGAAGAAAAATTTCAAGAATTAAAGAGCCATTTGATGCTTTGTTTTACTGGGTTTTCACGAACCGCCTCAGAAATCGCCAAGCATCAGATCAAAAATATTCCTCAGAAGACCAAAGAAATAAAACGAATGTATGAAATGGTTTTTGAAGCGATGGAGATTTTAAATGGTAAGCGCAATATTTGTGATTTTGGAAAGTTGCTTCATGAAAGTTGGCAATTAAAACGTAAGCTTTCCGACAAGGTTTCAACGGCTAACATTGACGAAATTTATGAGGCTGCCCGTTCTGCTGGGGCTCTGGGTGGAAAACTTTTGGGCGCCGGTGGCGGAGGATTTCTCCTTCTATTTGCCCCTCCATCACAGCAAGCAAAGATTAGACAGAAATTAAAGAAATTTTTACTCGTTCCTTTCGAGTTCGAAGATTCAGGTAGCCAGATTATTTTCTATCAACCCAATGGCCGCTGATATAACATTAAAAAATATTAATGCCGTCATTCTCTGTGGCGGGTTAGGCAAACGTTTACGTAGCGTTGTTGGTGAATCACAGAAAATAATGGCCCAAGTCGACGGCCAACCATTTCTCGATATTCTTCTTACGTATCTAAAAATCCAAGGAATTAAACGTGTGGTTTTGTGTACCGGTTATAAAGCCGATAGTGTTGAGCATTACTATCGCGAAAATACCCAGGGATTAACAATTGAATTTTCACGAGAAGAGGAGCCTCTGGGAACCGGTGGTGCGTTAAAGAATGCACAAAATCTTATTAAGAGTGACTCATTTTTTCTTTTAAATGGTGATTCGTTTTGTGCGGCTGATTTAAATGCATTTTTTGATTTTCACCAGATTAAAAAATCTATGGCGACGGTAGCTGTGTCAAAAGTTACCGATGGCAAAGATTATGGAACGATTACGTTAGATCCTAATTTTAAAATTACTGCATTTAAAGAGAAGGATCAAAAATCAGCAAACGCCTATGTTAATGCCGGGATTTATTGTTTTAATAAACAAGTTTTTTCTTTAATGCCAGACCAACAGAAGTTTTCGTTGGAATGTGATTTGTTCCCAAAGTTGGTTAATAAAGATCTATATGGATTTGTTATTAAAGAAGAATTTTTTGATATTGGAACACCCGAACGATACAATCAAATTAAAAATATTTTGAAGAAAGGTTAACACCGTGAAAGTCGATCATAACAGCAGTGCCACATTATCAGCGAAAGCCAAATATAAGGTTCCTTTTGGAACGGTCTCTGTCACAGAAGAGGCCCGTCGGTTAATTGATGCCGCATTAGAAGCTAAATGGGTTACGCGGGGTAAGTATGTTCAAGAGTTTGAAGAAAAATTTGCCAAACTATTTGGGGTCAAAGAAGGCGTGACAGTTAGTAGCGGCACCGATGCTGATGCGATTTGCTGTTCGGTTCTTTACGACTTTGGCGCCAAACGCGGCGATGAAGTGATTATTCCCGCGCTGACATTTGTGGCGACGGCTAATGCTGTTCTTCAAGCGGGACTCACACCGGTTTTTGTGGATGTCAACCGTAACACGCTTAACATTGATCCAGATAAAATTGAAAAGGCTATCACCAAGAAAACGCGGGCGATTATGCCGGTTCACTTGATGGGTAAACCAGCCGAGATGAATAAAATTCTGGCGATTGCTAAGAAATATAAATTGTATGTGATTGAAGATGCGGCCGAGGCGCATGGGGCCGAGTATCATGGCAAGAAGATTGGTGCGATTGGTGATATGGCTGCTTTTAGCTTATACGCCGCGCATATTATTACAACCATTGAAGGTGGGATTATGATTACCAATAATCACCAAATGGCGGAGGCGATGCGATCTTTGCGCAATCATGGGATCGTTGGGAAGTTTCAGTTTCAGCGTATCGGGTTTTCAGCCAAGATGAATGAAATCGAGGCGGCCGTTGGGCTTGGAAATATAAAAATCTTTGACACGATTTTAGGCCGTCGCCGTCGAAACCTACTTTATTTAATTGATAAGTTTAAGAAGTTCGATAAATTTTTTATTACTATCAAAGAAGATAAACATGAAAAAATTGGCCCACATGCCTTTTCAATTATTTTGCGTGAAAATTGCAAATTCACCAAAGATGAATTTGTCGATTATTTGGATAAGGCCGGCATTGATTCGCGTAATTTGTTTTATTCCATTCCTACACAGTGTGACAGTTATGCGTTTATGGGACATAAGCTTGGCGAATTTCCTGAAAGCGAATATTGTTCAGATTATGGTTTTCACATTGGGATTCATCAAGATATTGAATTAGCCGATTTAGATTATACGGTAGAAGCCGTCGATGATTTCTTAAAATCCAAAGGGATTAAGGTTAAATAAATGGATATTGCCATTAACTGTCGGTCGTTCTTGAATAAAAATTATACGGGGATCGGCCGTTACACGTATCATCTTCTGAAAAGTTTAAGTGAGATTGATAGTCAGAACAGTTATCTTTTATACGCCCGCAAGGGACTTTTTAATCACAATCGTAAGATCACCAACTTCGGCGCTAAGAACTTCTTCTTACGAATCGATCGTTTTCATCGTGGGTTAGAAAAAACGATCGGGAAAGTTGATGTCTATCATTCCCCCAGTCCCGATTCACTTAATATCCATAACGGGACCAAGATTGTTGTTACCATTCATGATTTGATTTTTAAAGCCTTTCCGCAAGGCCACACTCAACGGGCCATTGAAGATACCGATAAGCATTTCCGTCAAATGATTGAACGTGCGACCCGCATTATTTGTTGTTCGAAAAACACCATGAAGGATCTAAAGAAATATTTTAGCGTTAATGAAGAAAAAGTTCGGTTGGTTTATCAGGGTGTTGATAAAAATGTGTTTTATATTATTGGGAAGGAAGAAGAAGGGCTGGCCAATAGCATGCTTAAGGCCAAGGGAATTGATTGTCCGTACATTCTTTCCGTCGGAACCATTGAGCCGCGAAAGAATTTGGAAAATGTCCTTCATGCCTTTAGTCATTTAAAAGTTACAGGACAATTTACGGGAAAACTAGCGGTTGTTGGAATGATGGGTTGGTTAAGCGAAGGAATAGCCGATACGATTAATAAATTAAGATTAAAAGATGAAGTAATTTTTCTTGGATTCGTTTCTGATCAAGAGTTGCGATATTTTTACAATAAAGCGGAGGCGTTTGTTTTTCCTTCTTTTTATGAAGGTTTTGGTTTCCCAATTGTCGAGGCGTTTTGCTGTGGGACGGCTGTTGTAACTTCTAATGTTTCTTCGTGTCCAGAAGTAACTCAAGATGCGGCTTTAACAGTTAATCCGTACAACCCTCGAGAAATCGCTGAAGCTTTGGCAAGAATTGTTAATGATCCTCAGCTAAAACGAGAGTTAAGAGATAAAGCTTTAAAGCGTGCCGGTGATTTTAATTTTCGTAAAACAGCCGAGCAAACACTTCAGGTTTATAAAGAAGCCTATGGTAGCTCGTAGTTCATAGCTTGTAGCTCGTTGACGAGCTATGAGCTATGAGCCATGAGCTATGGTTACAACTATGAAAATTAGTGGCTTTACCATCGCGCGCAATGTCATCAAGTTTAATTATCCAATTTTAGCGTCTATTCAATCTATCCTGCCTATTTGTGATGAGTTTATTGTTAACGTCGGTGATTCAGAAGATGATACATTAAAACTCATTCAATCAATTCCGAGTAAGAAAATAAAGATAATTCACTCCAAGTGGGATTTTTCGAAGAAAGCTGAAGTTTTGTCGGAAGAAACAAACCTTGCTCTTAAAGCTTGTCAGGGCGATTGGGCGTTTTATGTGCAATCAGATGAAGTCATCCATCAAGATGATTTAGGAAAGTTAAAGATGTTGATGGAAAAATATGCGACTGACCAATCGGTTGATGCCCTACGTTTTCGTTGGTTGCATTTTTATGGAAGTTATTATCGCTATCGCATTGACAAGGGCTGGTATCAAAAGCAAGATCGGATTATTCGTAACAACGGTCAGATTGAATCGTTTGGTGATGCTTTTGGATTTAGACGAAAGGATGGGAAGGCCCTACGGCAAATAAATACCGGTTGTTTTGTGTATCATTACGGC
>JAHFGL010000066.1 GCA_023247445.1 Candidatus Omnitrophota bacterium
AGTAGTATTTCTGCCAAACTTATAACCATTGACTTGCTGATAGTCTGTGTCTGACATGATTTGAATGACGCCATGATCTTCAATAA
This sequence comes from Candidatus Omnitrophota bacterium, assembly GCA_023247445.1. Classification (GTDB taxonomy): domain Bacteria; phylum Omnitrophota; class Gorgyraeia; order Zapsychrales; family Zapsychraceae; genus JAHFGL01. The sequence continues at coordinate 87 of JAHFGL010000066.1, forward strand.
AGGCTAGATTGTTAACCTTTAAAATGGTTGTTAACGCTTCATGGACCTCAACATTCTTTAAAAAAATACTCGCCCGCCCCTGCACCCCTTTTCCAGAAATAATGTTTAAACCACTTTTCGATGCAATCAACTTAAAAGCATCCTTTAAATCAATGTCTCGCAAATCAAGAGTATCGATCATAATTGGAGCTGGTTTATCATCTTTATCTTGAGCAAAAGCACTGATTGAGCTCAACAATAAAATCAAAATTAGAACTATATTATTGATTAGCCTCATCCTTTAAGCTGCCTTTCATTTTAACTTCAACGATTTGACCGTGATAATTTAATAGAATCTTATCTTGCTGGACCTCTGAGATGCTTATTCCATCAGTTGATCGTTCGTTAACAAAATACACCTGATTAGTACTGCTATCTTCTAAAACAACTTCGGGGGATGATCCTGTTAAAATACCTGTTACTTTCAAATTAGCTGGCAATTGACCAACCGGCTCAGACAAATCTTTGGCATTCGCAATACTAAAAGGATCTCTAAAAGTGCTTTGGTTCTTATAAAAATCGTACGAATTGGGAACTCTAAAATTTTGAGCATATTCCAATATGGGATGATTTATATTCATTTGATCCATCAAAACCACTGGTTCACTGATATGATGGCGAGAATTCCAAATGACAATATAAAACAAACTCACAAAAGTTGCCAATACACAAACAAACTCAATTTTGTTTAATTTAAAAATCGTTAAACTCATAATTCTCACTCAATATTAACTAACACAAACTTTTGGAAATATGGATAGACTATAAGCTAAAGTATACCTGCTAAGCAGACAAAATGCCAATTTTGAAGAAAATGTGTCATTTACGATTCAAAAGTGGACACTTTTTAATGAATTTTTGACTGAAAAGTGGACACCTCAAATAGGCTAAAAATAGGCCATACTTGGAATAAATGAAAGGATTCCAAAATGGCCAGCCAAATTCACAAGACATTCACTACTGATCAAGTCAAAGAACTTTTAACGAAGTATCTCAATAAAGAGGTCGAACGAAAACATATCCAGCAAGTCTTGGGTATTGAAAAGTCCCGATTCTTTGAAATAATCCAAGCCTACCGCAATGATCCAAAGACGTTCTCCGTCGATTATAAACGATCATCTGAAGCAAGGCGCATTGCGCCAGAAATTCAAAATACCATCATCAAAGAACTCGCTATAGACAAAAAAGCCATCCAAAACAAAGACGTTCCATTGTACAAATATAACTACAGTTACATCCAAAAACGCTTAGAGACCAAATATAAGCAATCAGCTGCCTTATCAACCATAATCCAATATGCCAAAGCCAATGATTTTTACCTGCCTAAAAGAAAAACCCCCAAAGCCCATGATCGTGAAGTCTTAACTGATTATGCTGGCGAATTAATCCAGCATGACGCCTCTTATCATATGTGGGCACCTGATTCTGGGACCAAATGGTGCCTTATAACATCCCTGGATGACCATAGCCGTTTTATGCTTTATGCCAAATTGGTTGAGCATGAATCAACCATTGCCCACATTGAGGCTTTGCAATCAGTTGTAACTAAATATGGCGTTCCTTTAGCCTACTATACAGACTGTCATTCCATATTCCGTTACGTTAAAGGCCGTGATCAACGGCATAAAATCTTTGAGAAATTCACCGACGACGTCGACCCCCAATGGAAAATGGTCGTTAAAGAATGCAACATCAAACCTATTTACGCCTTATCCCCACAAGCCAAAGGCAAAATTGAAAGGCCTTATGGTTGGCTTCAAGATCACTTAGTTCGTACTTGCATCCGTGAAAATGTCAAAGATATATCCCATGCTCAGCGTATCCTAAACTGGGAACGCGACAGATATAATTACAAACAAGTTCACTCTACAACCCGTGAAATCCCAAACAAGAGATTTAATTCCGCTTTACAGGCAAAAAAATCTTTATTCCGTACTTGGAGCATCCCTAAGCCATTTTTGAGCTATAAGGACATCTTTGCCCTTCGTATTGAACGTTACATTGATGGCTATTCTTCCGTAACTATCAAAAATATTAACTTCAAACTCTCTGATGTGGAGCCTCGCTATCCCGTCGATATTCGGGCTTATGTCCTTGAACAGGACTTCTACGAGCTACGTTTTTGGCATAATGCCAAGCTTGTTAAAGTTCAACGCCTTAAAATCCCTGACTTTTGGCCTGTCCAGTTTTGAGTCGTCAGATGTCCACTTTTGAAAAGTTGGTAACAATTTAAGCAATGAAAACGCTTAATGTTTGGTAAATATCTTGAATTTTGGGTGAGTGATAAGGGGAAAAGAAAAAAGAAAAACTAGGGCTCAAATCATTGATAAACTTCGCGGCGATGTCCAATTCTTAAAACAAAAACTGTTATACACGTCCTAATCTCTTTCTGGCTTCTTCTAAAGAGACGCCTTTTCCTTTCTTACACTCCTGGCTTGCACGTTTTAACTCTTTGACTAATTGAGGATTAGACTCAATTTCTATCGTCTCTAAAAGCCCCTCATAATCCTCAATGCTCATCATAACAACTTCGGGCTTACCTCGTTTGGTCACAACATAACGGTCAAATTTCAAATGTATGTTATCTAAAACCTTTGACAACCGAGGCCTCAATTCCCTAACAGAAATAGTATTTACCATAAACATTACTCCTTTCTTATGTCTATTGATAATGTACCATTTGCGTATACATTTGCAACAGGCAACCTTAAACAGAAAAGCCTCATTCAGTAATTGAATGAGGCTTCTCTTGTCCTTACCCTAACCGGGATGGTTTCCTAGGCCATGAACACCGATTTACTGGGAGAAAGCAATGCTGATTTCCAATGCAATAAAATCCTCAAGGTATGATAATACCCCACCTTGACTAAGCGACGATTCCGATTCACATAAAAGAACCCTTTGACCCGCATCGTAAACTTTTCGTTACGGTTTAAACTATCATAGGATTTGCGCACATGAACCTCTGGAGCACCAGGATCCTCTTGATGATCAACTTCATTGGCCAAATAAAGAAAGTTTTTACGGATATCAGAGACACATTCCTTATCCTGAGAATGTTCATGAATCACTATTCTTTTCCCACGGCCTTTTAAGATTTCTTTTGTCTTGTGCAGTACATCTCTCATCGAGATCTCCTCATCTATTTGCAACTACTGGTTTTATGTTAATTTAAGTGTTTCCCTCTCCCTGCTTCTATTGAAAGTATAGCATCTGTCAAGGGCAAAACAAGGCGATTTGGGGCGTTTTGAGGAAACGGTTTCCTTGTATAAATACCCATTATTTAAGCAAAATTCTTAAGAAATTAGTGACAGGCACTAGTAAGAAATTAGTGACAGGCACTAGTGCCTGTCACTAATTTCAGTCACTAATTTCAAAGATAGTGTCAAGATAGTGTCAAGATAGTGTCATAATAGTGCAATATAAATTGCGGTCAGTGGCGAGGCAGGGTTAATGTCATTGCGAGCGCCAAAAGCGAAATCCTCGATGACACTATGTTTTTACTAGGAACGCTCAATACTTATGGTGAATTGAAAGACGGTTATGGAAAATCAACAAGCGAGGTAACTAGGAATAGCAATTTAAGACTCTTTGTGTCGATTTTTTTTCAAATCCTTCAAAAGATTGTCCAACGTAATTTCCTTCGCCTTTGCGGCCTTGGAGAATTTTGCCGAAACAGACTCGAACACTGAAGGTTTAGGGGTTAAAAGAATTCCATCACCTACTCTGGTAATAGACAAAACAGAGTCACTTGATAAATGTAATGCTTCACGGATATTTGCTGGAATCGTTATCTGACCTTTTTCTCTCATTCGTGTAACCATAAGTATCCTCCATAATTCCTGCTATAGATTAACATGTGAACCCATACATTTCAGATTATTTTAAATGTTATTGAAGGCTACTTCAAATACGGCAGGCGGACACGGTTTTCTTTACCCTGAAATAACCGCTTTATATTGGAACGGTGGCGAAAAACGATGAATATACACAGCATTATAGACATAATCTTAAACTCAATAGGAGCATCAAAAATAACCATGCAAATGGGCAAGCTGACAGCTGCAATGATGGAAGCTAAAGACACATATCCGGATAATAAAAAAACCCCAGCCCAGACCCCTAAAACAATCAACAAAACACTGCG
>JAHFGL010000067.1:0-1946 GCA_023247445.1 Candidatus Omnitrophota bacterium
TCCATCGTGGCTTTTTGTGGCAAAGAATTAATCACATTTTTTGCAATGTCTTTAACAGTCATGTTTTCCTCCATAATAATTTAAATAAGTTGGGCCAAATTTGATTTAAGTATAACTTAGATGTGATTAGACGTCCATTTCACTGATAAATTCTGTTTAAAAACTCCCCCAAAGTCCTCCATAGGTCTCGATAAAGATTCTTTTGTGATTTATTAATCATCGTTTAATATCATTTGATTCAAGTTTATTGAGTTTATTGGTGTCAGAACTCATAATTTATCTCTACCTTATTGATGAGCAATGAGTTAGTTTAGTTCTGGCACTAATTATTCTAATTATTCTATGGTTGGGTTAATTCAGTCTGCAACCTATTTAAAAGGCGCAATGTTTTTCTTAGTTGAAACTCCGCAGGGTTCTTCCGTCATTTTTAGTTAACCTCGAGTAATGCGGTGGTCTTAACAACGGGCTTTATTCCCGTTCTTTCTTCAACAATCTTCAGTAGTTTAAATCTTAAAACTTTTAAATATCCGTGTCCAAAAATGCGATTCAGCCGTGGCTCAATATCCATCAGGCTCATGCCCGTCCAGCGCAGGATTTGATCGCTATTTTGCCAACGATCAACCTTGTCCGTGTAACTGCCCATCAGGGACATAACCCCTTCGATGCAATTCGTCGTGCTTAGACTCTTTGTCAATTCAGACGATAACCCCAGGTGATGAATCGTTAGGGTTTCTTCCAATCCTTCTATTAGACTGTTGGCCGCTGAAGCGTTAAATTCTTCAAGCTCCTGATGCAGATGTATCAGCGCGGCCTGGGCCTCTTTGTGGGTTGTTTGAGCATAAGCTTCTTGTAATCGTCGACGGAATACGACCTGCTGCGCCTCATCCAGATACGCCACAACGTTTTCGCGTTTATGCCACCGACAGCGCTGAATGAGCGCGTAAACCGAGAATTTATGCTCAATGGCTTTCTTGATACCTTTTGATCCATCAATGATAAATAAAATCCCGCGCTCGAATTTAAGCCCGCGTTCAATCAGCCCTTCAAGCCATTGTTCAATGGCGCGCCCGTTCTCGCTATGGACCTGTTCGATCCCAAGAATGATCTTTTTACCGTCGATCGTTACGCCAAGACCGACCACAATCCCATCGTCCGCATAACGTTTAGCATCGATAAAAATCGCTACAATGTCCTGATCTGCCAACGAACGGGCCTGTAATTCTTTAAGCTCATTCCTGGAATGTTTTTTAAACCGTTTAGACAAGTTTGAAGCGCTGATCCCAAAGGCTTCCGCCGCCAGCGATGAACTCTCATGATATTTATGCGTGCTCAATCCATGAAGCAGTTTGCGCATGGCTTCATCATCAACGGATGGTTCTTGCAAGCGCTGATACGCTTTCAAAGGAATCTCTTGATTAGCCACAACATCACGTACCCGCGGCACGCTTATTGGAAACTTTTGATCTCGAAGATATACCGATCCATCTTGCCGTCCCCAACGGGCATTATCACCCCCGCGGCTGTACTTCTTACCAGTCAGTTGCGTTACTTCGTTTTGCAATTCTTCCGCCACCGCTTTAAGTCCCAATGGAATCAACTCTTGGATAATGGACATCTTAACGTCAAAATTTTCGCTGTAACTATCCACAATTTTGCGCATAGCTGCTTCCCGTTTATCACTGATTTTAATCTTGGATTTACCGCGCTTCTTTGTTACATTGTACTTGGGCATGGGTTCATCTCCTTTTTGTTTTATAGAGCTTTCGACAACTCTATTTTAGGAGAACCCTGCCCATCTTTTTAAAAAGTTTCAACTAACTTTAGCATTCCGCCTTGGGAGAGTATTATACTTTTGCTTTGTATCAATATGGCGTTGGATTCAAGTTAGATTTTCCAATATTCCTTCCCGAGTTATCGATTCCAGTTTAATCCTCAGTTCGTCCTCC
>JAHFGL010000067.1:1956-4236 GCA_023247445.1 Candidatus Omnitrophota bacterium
TTGGGGTGTTTTTTAGCATCCTATAATGGTCTTCAGAGCTTATATATATTATACTTTCATAGTAATAAACTTATATGGGCCCTATGAAAAACTTTACTCCCAAAATGAAAAGCAGGCCATTTTTTAAATTTTCCATTTGGGTGGTTCTTTTTTCATTTTTTTCTTCATTGATTACCCCTCCCCATATTTTTGCTCAAACCTCCAACGTAGTAGGAACCAGTTCTTTTCTCTTACCTAACCCCGGAACAATGATAACACCAACATCTTCTTATGTTCCTCCTATGCTCAAGGGTATGAAGGTTGCGATACAGGATCCCTTTGCCTTTGATTTTATTTTAGACAGCGGAAACGCAAACTTATCCCAGCAAGAATTGAAAGAAGAAGCCAATAAGCTGATTAAATATTTTTTAGTTTCGTTAACTATTCCTGAAAATGATCTCTGGGTCAACTTGTCACCATATGAGAAAGACCGGATCATCCCGGATGAATTTGGCGTGACGGAAATGGGTCGTGATTTGTTGGCGCAGGATTATATTTTAAAGCAATTGACAGCTTCGTTGATTTATCCAGAAGAAAATTTAGGTCGGGAATTTTGGGATAAAGTCCACGCGCGAGCGCAACAACTCTATGGTACGAATGAAATCCCCGTTAATACATTCAATAAAGTATGGATTGTTCCGGACAGGGCTGTCATCTATGAGAAAAATGATATTGCTTTTGTTCTTGAAAGCCATCTTAAGGTCATGTTGGAAGAAGATTATATTGCGCTTAAGCATAACCTCGCAGATGAAACAATTGGAACAGATCGGTTAAAAGAACAAGAAGTTAAAAAAATTAGTAATGTTTCATCTGAGATTATTAAAGAAATCATTATTCCGGAGATTGAAAAAGAAGTTAACAGTGGTCAAAATTTTGCCCAACTACGACAAGTCTATCTTTCCCTCATTTTAGCCAAATGGTACAAAGAAAGACTTAAGACGAGTCTTTTGAATCAGGCATATTCAGATCAGAAGAAAATTAATGGGGTTAATTTAAGTGACAAAAATGTTAAAGAGAAAATTTATCAACAATATTTGGAAGCCTTCAAGAAAGGTGTTTTTAGCTATATCAAAGAAGATTATGACGCCCAGACTCAACAAGTAGTTTCACGAAAATATTTTTCAGGAGGATTAGAGCTTAGAGTTCCTCTTGAGATTAAGACAGATCCTGAGGAATTGGCTAAAGCAGATATCGTTGGAAAATTAAGCTGGATACAAGGTGTATACCGGCAACCACGCTCTTCACCCAGATCAGTTAATGATTTTATTAGAAAACAATTTCAAGAAGGACACGTCAATGTTGGAGACTCTATTACTTTAGAGGATGGTAGTCAACGCAAAACTTACTATGTCGAAGATTTGTTACAAGCAATGGGCCAGCTGGGGCATATAGGATTTATCGAGAAAGATGAGAATGGACAGGCGATTGAGGGTGGACAAGAGGTCGTATTCTTAGATTCAAAGCATGGTATACAAGAAGTTGTTAGAGATCACGAAGGCCTAAAGGTAAGCAGGTGGGTACAAAAGAGAAAATCATTAGGATTGTCTCCTGAACAAATGCGTCAGTGGCTAAAAAGTCACCTTAAGGAGTCTATTGAGTTTCTACAGGAGGTTGATAAAGATGCGGAACAACACCATCCAATCGAAAATATATATGCACAAGCTGAGAGGACAGGAGAATTACCATCCAATGAACAAATAGCGCAAACTTACACACAGTCTAATGATTTTAAGGACTTAAATTTAGCGGCTGGACGGTGGGGCATAAGAAGTCCTACCGCCCAAGGTATTATGCCGGAACGTGCAGTCTATTCGGTTGTATCGGATGAAAGTTTTGATGACATCGTTATTAAGGAATTGGCAAAACAGAAGGGAGTTTCGGTCGATGATCTCCAGGCAGATTTCCAGCGAACTGTCACTATGCTTGAGGAACGCATTGAGCATACTGGCTTAATAGAACCAAGCACTGATAAAATTGCACAGAAGATACATGAGATATTCGATCGATTGATAGCTGTCTATAAGACGAAGACAGATGAACCTCCGGGAAATTTTCATATTGTGGATGCGAATACCGTTAACGCTTTTGTGATTCGTAAGCGCACGGATGTTTATTTTTACAAAGGATTATATGAGACTTTATACGATATTTCGAAACGCATGAGTGTTCCTCTCACCGAGGATATAATTGCTTTTATTATTGCACATGAATTATCTCATTCATTACAACATACATCTCACG